>ONFG01000007.1 GCA_900317025.1 uncultured Eubacteriales bacterium
TTGTGTTGTCTTCACTGAATTTAGCTTTGAGTTTTTCTCAAAGTAATTACGGGTCATTTTGATTGTGTTGTTTAATTTTCAAAGTCCTTGGATGCCGCTTCTAACTTCTTCTCTTTTGAGCTGTTGTCTTCAGGCGACTTATATATATTATCACGTTCGACATCTTTTGTCAAGCATTTTTTAAAAGTTTTTTCATTTTTTTTAAACTTTTTCAACCTTCGACAAGAGCGTCGAGTAATACTCCGGATATGCCTTTTTTAATGAGATCGGGCGGAAGTCGGTATTGACAAAGCAGTGCATCGTGTGACCGGTCGCGGCGACGTCACCGTTTGTTTTTCTGACGGTGTAATTAAGCTCCATTCTCGTACCGGTAAAGGTCGTCAATTTAACCTCGATCTCCACTTCTTCGTCAAAACGTACAGGCACAAGGTACTTCGCGTATGCGTCAACGTTCGGGATTATTATCCCCTCCTGCTCCATTTCAAGGACGTTGCAGCCGATCGTGTTCATATAGTCGATCCTTGCTTCCTCGAAGTAGCGGATATGGTTCGAGTGATGGACGATGCCCATCATGTCCGTTTCGTAGTAATTAGCCTTGCGCTTGTATATGTAGCTCATTGTGTATTCTCCTTATCTCATGCAAAATCGGCTGCCGCATTTTGCACGACAGCCGCAATTGTTTATTTATGATATGCCGAGACGTTAAGCATCTCTTCGGCTCTCGCAACCTGCTCGTCAGTGGGGGCTTTAACGTCCTTCAAGGCGTATTCAAGGCCAAGCTTCTCCCACGACGGAACACCGAATGCGTGGTACGGGAGCACCTCGACACGTTCGACCGTTTTAAGAGACGAGATAAACTCGGCGGTCGCGCGCAGATCGTCTTCGCCGTCGGTAAGACCGGGAACGAGGACACGGCGAATCCACATAGGCTTTCCCATATCGGAAAGATAGCGCGCCATCTCCTTGATATTGTCGTTCCCCATCCCGGTGAGCTCCCTGTGCTTTTCACAATCCCACTGCTTCAGGTCGAGGATCACAAGGTCGGTAAGCTTCATAAGATCGTCAAAACCAGAAAGCCACGGTTCGCTTTTCGCAAACGGCTGCCCTGCCGTGTCGATGGCGGTATGGACGCCCTTCTTCTTCGCCAGGCGGAAAAACTCCGTCAGGAATCCCATTTGAAGAAGAGGCTCGCCGCCGCTGACGGTTATGCCGCCATTTGACTTCCAGTATGCGCGGAAGCGCCACGCTTTGTCAAAGAGCTGCTTTGCCGTCCACGCTGAACCGCTGCCCGCCCATGTCTCGGGGTTATGGCAATATTTGCAGCGTAGAAAGCAGCCCTGCATGAATACCACAAATCTGACTCCGGGACCGTCCACAAGGCCAAAGCTTTCGAGCGAGTGGACAAAGCCCTTGATCTCGTCTCTGCCGTAGATATAAGCCAAAGCAGCCTCTTACATGATCTTATGGCAGGTACGAGCGATAACGTCGAGCTGCTGCTGCTTTGTCAGGTTGATAAACTTGACGGCATAGCCGGAAACTCGGATCGTAAAGTTTGCATACTCCTCTTTTTCAGGGTGCTCCATTGCGTCGATAAGCTTCTCCGTACCGAAGACGTTCACGTTGAGGTGATGTGCGCCCTGGTCGAAGTAACCGTCCATTACCTGAACGAGGTTCTCCTTGCGCTCGGAGTCGTTGTGACCGAGCGCCGCGGGGCTGATCGTCTGAGTATTGGAGATGCCGTCGAGTGCCCACTCATAGGGGAGCTTCGCGACGGAGTTGAGAGAAGCGAGCAAACCGCTCTGCTCTGCGCCGTAGCTCGGGTTCGCACCGGGTGAGAACGGCTCGCCCGACTTTCTGCCATCGGGAAGCGCGCCCGTGTACTTGCCGTAAACTACGTTAGAGGTGATAGTGAGGATAGATGTGCTGGGTTCGGAGTTTCTGTATGTGTGGTATTTTTTGATCTTGTCAAGGAACGTTCTGAGAAGCCAGAGCGCGATATCGTCGGCGCGGTCGTCGTCATTTCCGTAGCGGGGGAAGTCACCCTCTACCTCATAATCTACGACATAGCCATCTTCGTTTCTGACCGTCCTGACCTTTGCGTACTTGATAGCGCTGATGGAATCGACTACATGGGAGAAGCCGGCTATACCCGTTGCGAAGGTGCGGCGAACGTCGGTGTCGATGAGTGCCATTTCGGCAGCCTCATAGTAATATTTATCATGCATATAATGGATAAGATTAAGAGCGTTTACGTAAACGCCTGCGAGCCAGTCCATCATGAGAAGATACTTATCGATGACCTCGTCGTAATCGAGATATTCCGACGTGATCGGAGCGTATTTCGGCCCGATCTGCTCGAATGTCATCTCGTCTACGCCGCCGTTGATGGCGTAGGTGAGGCACTTTGCAAGGTTTGCCCTCGCGCCGAAGAACTGCATCTCCTTGCCAGTCTGAGTTGCGGAAACGCAGCAGCAGATCGAGTAATCGTCGCCCCATACAGGCTTCATCACGTCGTCGTTCTCATACTGGATCGAGCTTGTCGTAATGGAGATGAAAGCCGCATACTTCTTGAAACTGTCGGGGAGATCCGATGAATAAAGAACGGTGAGGTTCGGCTCGGGGGAAGGTCCCATGTTTTCGAGCGTGTGAAGGAAACGATAATCATTCTTCGTCACCATTGAGCGGCCGTCCATGCCGATGCCGCCGACCTCGAGAGTCGCCCATACCGGGTCGCCGGAGAAGAGCATATTGTACGAGGGGATACGCGCGAAGCGGACCATTCTGAACTTCATAACGAGGTGGTCGATAAGCTCCTGCGCCTCCTGCTCGGTGAGCGTGCCGTTTTCAAGGTCTCTCTCGATATAGATATCGAGGAAGGTAGAGATCCTTCCGACGCTCATTGCGGCGCCGTTCTGAGTTTTGATCGCGGAAAGGTAGCCGAAGTAGAGCCACTGAACGGCTTCCTTGGCATTTGCCGCAGGCTCGGAGATATCGTAGCCGTAGCTTGCCGCCATCTTCTTCATATCCTTGAGAGCAGCTACCTGCATAGCGATCTCTTCACGCAGACGGATTATCTCCTCTGTCATCGTGCCGTCGCCGCAGTTTGCGTGATCCTTGAGCTTCTGCTCGATAAGGAAGTCAACGCCGTAGAGCGCTACACGGCGGTAGTCGCCGACGATGCGTCCTCTGCCGTAGGTATCGGGAAGACCGGTAATAACGTGGGAATGACGGCACTTCATCATTTCCGGAGTATACGCCATGAAAACGGCGTCGTTGTGCGTGCGGTGATACTTTGTGAAGATCTCGTGCAGCTCTGGACTGGGAGTATAGCCGTGAGTCGTGCAGGCCTGCTCAGCCATTCTGATACCGCCGTAGGGCATGAAGGCTCTTTTGAGCGGCTTGTCCGTCTGCAGACCGACAACAGCCTCGAGATCCTTCATCGACTCGTTGATGTAGCCCGGAGCGTGAGATGTAAGAGAGGAAACTATGTCGGTGTCCATATCGAGGACGCCGCCCTTTTTGCGCTCCTCCTTCTGGAGTCTCTGAAGTTCGCCCCAGAGTTTATCGGTAGCCTCGGTTGCCGGCGCAAGAAAGCTCTCGTCGCCGTCATAGGGCTTATAGTTCTTCTGAATGAAGTCTCTTGTATTGACCTCTTCCTGCCAAAGGCGGCCTTCAAAGCCGTCCCATTGAGAAAAATTGATCATTAAAATCCCCCTAGCGTGATATATTATATGTTTTACAACGGCATTGGTATCGAAAAGCCCACTGCCGCCGCTTAAACTGCGTGGGCAGTGAGATCCCGGTGACCGCGACAAAGCCCGATCATGAGTCATTTTTCGCGTTCGTTCGCGTAAAAACCACAATATCTAGGCTTCATTTTAAAAAAAAGCAATATATCTAGCCGCTGCCGCCACATATAATAATAACACTTTTTTAAGAAAAATCAAGAGCTATTTTTATTTTTTTGAAGATTATCACGATAATGTAACCACTGTGTTTGTGCAATTATACGAAATAAAAAGCTCAAGACGCAGTTTTTATCACTGTGTTAGCCGCATTATTATCGTGTTTATCAGAATGCTAGCTTCTCGGAAAGATACTCGACGAGCTTGTCGATCGGCACCCTCTCCTGCTGCATGGTATCTCTGTCGCGGATCGTTACGCAGCGGTCGTCTCTTGTATCAAAGTCGTATGTAATGCAGAACGGCGTACCGATTTCATCTTCACGGCGATAGCGCTTTCCGATCGAGCCGGTGTCGTCAAAGTCTGTCATAAAGCTCTTGGAAAGCAGATCGTAAACCTCTCCTGCCTCTTCGGAAAGCTTCTTTGAAAGCGGGAGAACGGCTGCCTTGAACGGTGCAAGAGCCGGGTGGAGGTGCAGAACTACTCTTGTGTCCTTCTCGTCAACGACCTCTTCGTCGTAAGCCTCCGTCATGATAGCGAGGAACAGACGCTCAACGCCGAGCGACGGCTCGATAACATAGGGAACATATCTCTCGTTCGTCTCGGGATCGAGGTAATCAAGCTTCTTACCGCTCGTCTCGATATGGCGCGTAAGGTCGTAGTTCGTTCTGTCGGCGATGCCCCAAAGCTCGCCCCAGCCGAACGGGAAGAGGTACTCGAAGTCGGTAGTAGCCTTGGAGTAGAACGAAAGCTCTTCCTTTTCGTGGTCGCGGAGGCGGAGATTCTCGGGCTTGATATTGAGAGAATATAGCCAGTCTCGGCAGAAGCTGCGCCAGTAGTCGAACCACTCAAGGTCGGTGTCGGGCTTGCAGAAGAACTCAAGCTCCATCTGCTCAAATTCACGAACACGGAAGATGAAGTTGCCGGGGGTGATCTCGTTTCTGAACGACTTGCCGATCTGAGCCACGCCAAAGGGAACCTTCTTTCTTGTCGTTCTCTGGATATTTGCGAAGTTTACGAAAATGCCCTGAGCCGTTTCCGGGCGAAGGTAAAGCTCGTTCTTTGTACCCTCGGTAACGCCCTGGAACGTTTTGAACATAAGGTTGAACTGGCGGATATCGGTAAAGTCATGCTTGCCGCAGTCGGGGCAGGGAATGCTCTTTTCCTTGATGTAGTCCATCATCTGCTCATTAGACCAACCGGCAACGTTTGTGCCGTCGAAATCCTCGATGAGGTTGTCGGCACGGTGGCGAGTTTTGCAGGCACGGCAGTCCATGAGCGGGTCGGAGAAGCCGCCGAGGTGACCGGAAGCCACCCATGTCTGCGGGTTCATGAGGATCGCGGAATCAAGACCTACGTTGAGCTTGTTTTCCTGAACGAACTTCTTGAGCCATGCGCTCTTTATGTTATTCTTGAGCTGCATTCCGAGCGGGCCGTAATCCCATGTGTTTGCAAGACCGCCGTAGATCTCGCTGCCCGGGTATACGAAGCCGCGTCCCTTGCACAGCGCAACAATTTTTTCCATTGTCTTTTCCGTGTTGTTCATATTGATCTCCTCCAGAACACTTTTTATGTATCATCATTTATCATCACGCACGCGTTATTTCTTCGGGCCGCAAAGCGCGTCTCCCTCGTCGGGGCTGAAGAATATAAGCTTGCTGAATATGTAGTTTAATATAACAACAACGACCGTTATCATAAGCTTTGACAGGTCGTGTTCGATCATGAAAACGTTGACGCATACGACGAGCGCCACAAGGCTCAGCCCGAACGTCATAAGCCGCGCGATAAAGAATTTAGCAGCTTCTATTCGCAGTTGGCGGCGCGTTTCGCTCTTGCTTTTGAAGACAAAGATCTTGTTCGTGAAGAACGAGAACGTCACAGAAAGCAGAAACGAGATCGTGTTCGCCGTTACGACGTCGTAGGGCGGGTGCACGAGCACTCCGCTTTTAAGCATGTCGTAGAGATAGTAGGCGGTAAAGATGTCGATCGCCGCCGTCATCGCTCCGAAGAGCATATAAAGAAGCATCTCGACGCTGAAAAGGTCGTTCAGCAGCGTCTTTACGTTCGGTCTCACCTCAACATCTCCTCGCACTCAATGATATCATTTTATCACCGTTTTACGTTTTTGGCAATATCATAATAGAAAATAATAGCAAAAACTCGCCCCGTTTACGTCAGCGTCTCTTTGTCAGACTGCGCCATGAGCACAGCGCGGGCGCGCTCCCTCAGCCGCCTGCGAAGGTCTTCAGGCTCCACTACACGGCAGCTTGCGCCCAGCGTGAGCAGCCATTCCACAAGCCCCTCGCTCAGAAGAGCCTCAGCCTTTACGCGAAAACACCCGCCCTCGCTCTCATAAAACGCGGCGCTGCCGAACTTGTCCGCGACGCGCTCCAAAAGATCAAGTGAGCAAAGAAGCTCGATCTGCGCCTGCTCTCCGGAGTACATACCGAACGCCTTGCGGGCGTAGTCGGCGGGATCGAACGAACCGCTGTATCCGCAGACCTCTTCAAAAGGGCGCGACCGCTCGTCGAGTATCCTTACGCTGCCCATCCGGTCGATCCTGTAATGAGAGAGGTCGCCGTACTTGTCGTAATTGCCGACGAGGTAGTATTTGTCACGGTCCCAGATGAGCGCATATGGGCTGACGACGTGGGTGCGGACAAGCTCCCTCGTTACCATGCCGCCGTTTATGCGCCGCTTGTAATACGAAAACTCCACGCGTCTGCCCTCTGCGATCGCGCGCTGGATCGTATCGACGGAGTAGATGAAGTGTTCGTTCTCCGACTTCGGGCGTCCCTCGAAATGCGTCTGTAAGCGGACGCGCTGCGCCTGATAGACGCTCAGCTCGCCGCAGAGCTTCTCGCAGATCTCACGGCTGCGGCGATCGGTAACGAAGCCCGCCGCTAGAACGGCGTCCTGCAAAAGGCGTATTTCGGCAAGCTCAAACGTGCGCTCGGCGAGAAAAAAGCCCTTGCGGCTGACCTTCACGATGTTCACGCCGGAAGCGGCAAGGCACTCGATGTCGCTGTAGACCGACTTGCGCTCGGCGGCTATATCGTAATGCGTTTTTAAAAGCTCGCAGAGCGTCTGCGCCGTGACGGGGTGTTCCTCGTCGCTGTATTTCTTTAAAAGCTCCAGGACACACAGGAGCTTTAGCTTGCTGCTGTTCTTCGAGTCCATGGCGGCGACCTCCTTTGTGAGTTTTTGCTGATAAAAGATCTAAGCTTTACCGGCTAGAGCGTTATTAACAAGAATCTATGCGAAAGTGCAGGGCGACCGCAAAGCCCTTCATAAAAACCTGGGATAAAGAAGATGCGCGGTAAAACGTAACGCTTGCGGTTACTATTCAATTTAACCATTTATATTAAGTCAACCTTAACGCTGTTAAAACTAACCACATCTTTTACCTCGCCGCAGTGCTCCGCGATGATCTTTTCCGCCCACACCATATCGTACCAGCGGCCGAATTTTCTGCCGCAGGCGCTGAACGTGCCGACGGCTTTAAATCCCATGTGCTCGTGGAATTCGAGGCTGTTTCTCGTGAGGTACTCGTCGTCCTTCTCCGGCACGCCGATGCAGGCGTAGAGATTCGTTACGCCCATCTTCGCAAGGCAGCGCTCGAGCGTCAGGTAAAGCTTCTTCCCCGCGCCGCATCTGCGATAGTCTTTGTCTACATAAACGGTAAGCTCCGCCGACCAGTCGTATGCCTTCCTCCCAACGAACGGGTGAGCGTAGGCGTAGCCGACTATGCGCCCGCCGCACTCTGCTGCGAGATACGGGTAAAACGCGGAGATCGTCTCTATCCTTTTGCGAAACTCCGCAGGCGACGGCACGTCATATTCAAACGAGATCGCCGTATCAGTCACATAGTAGGAATATATTTCGAGAAGTCGCCTGGCGTCGTCGGGCGTGACTTTTCTGATCGTTATTTCGTTCATTGCTTACCGCTCTTTTCTATTGTTTACTGCGTTACGCCATCGTCGAGCGCAGGATCGCCTCGGCACAGCGTATGCCGTCGGCGGCTGCCGACATGATACCTCCGGCGTAGCCCGCGCCCTCGCCGCACGGGTAAACTCCCGCAACGCTCAATGACTCGAGGCTCTCGCCCCTTAAAATGCGAACTGGGCTGCTCGACCTCGTCTCGGTGCCGGTTATCACCGCGTCGGGGTCGGCAAAGCCGTGAAGCCTGCCGTCAAGCAGCGGGATAGCCTCGCGCAGGCTTTCCGCTACATAATTCGGGAGATAATCCTCCACACGGGCGAATTCAACGCCCGGCCTGTACGTCGGCGTTACCTCGCCGAGAGAGGTCGTTTTTCTCCCCGCAAGAAGATCGCCGACACGCTGCGTCGGGGCTTTATAGCTCTCGCCGCCCGCCGTAAACGAAGCGCATTCGAGCTTTCGCTGAAAAGCAACGCCCGCAAGCGGGGAATCGCTGCCGAAATCACTCGGAGATACGCCTACGAGCAGCGCGCTGTTCGCGTTTCTGCCGTCACGGGCAAATTCGCTCATGCCGTTGGTGACGACGGTGTCGTTTTCGCTTGCCGCCGCCACGACGCAGCCACCCGGACACATACAGAATGTGTAAACGCCTCTGCCGCTTCCGAGATGGACGTTCAGCTTGTAATCCGCGGCGCCAAGGTGCGGGTCGCTGTAAAACCTGCCATACTGCGACTTGTTTATCTTTTCCTGCAAATGCTCTATACGAACGCCGACCGAGAAAGGCTTCGCTTCCATGGCAAAGCCGCTGCCGAGCAGCATTTCAAACGTATCTCTTGCGCTGTGACCGAGAGCGAGAATAACGTGATCCGTCTCTATCGTCTGCGTTTTTCCGTTTGATTCGACCTCGACCGCCGTTACTCGTCCGCCGGCGGCGCTTATCTTTGTAAGCTTTGTCGAAAAGCGCACCTCGCCGCCGTTTTTGATGATGTCGTTTCTGATCGCCTTGACAGTGGGTTTGAGCCTGTCCGTTCCGATGTGGGGCTTTGCACTGAAAAGTATCTCCTCGGGTGCGCCGTGGGCGACGAATTCCTCGAGTATCTTTCGAGAGCGCGGGTCCTTCGTGCCGGTGTTGAGCTTTCCGTCGGAAAATGCGCCTGCGCCGCCTTCGCCGAACTGGACGTTGCTCTGCGTATCGAGCTTTCCTGTGAGCCAGAATTCGTTTACGTCGCTCGTTCTGTCGTCGACGCTTTTACCGCGCTCGACGAGTATCGGCCGCTGCCCCGCCTGCGCGAGTATCAGCGCCGCAAAAAGCCCCGCCGGACCTGCGCCGATTACGATCGGTCTTTTTTCAAGATGCTTTGACATTGGCAGCTCGTATATATACTTTTTCGCCTTTGCTATCTTGTTAGAGCGGCATCGGCGAAGAACGGAGTCCTCGTCGACTTTGAGGGTTACGTCGACGGAGGCGGAGAACATCACGTTATCCTTTTTTCGTGCGTCTACGCTGCGCCTGTAAAGCGAGACGGAATCTATCTTTGACGCGTCCGTTTTAAGAGCCTTCGCCGAGAGCGACAAGAGCGCCTTATCGTCATAATCGAGCGGAAGCTTTAGTTCATTTATCCTTATCATGCTTTTTCCCTTCTGCCTTTGCGGCGTGAGTTCCCGCGATGATGCCGCCCGCAAACGCGAAATGCAGATTGTAGCCGCCGCATAGACCGTCGGCGTCGAGCGCCTCTCCTATTATGTAAAGCCCATCGTGGGTCTTGGATTTCATGTTGCGGTCGACCTGCGACAGCGGTATGCCTCCTGCCGTGACCTGAGCGGAATCCGGGTTTGACGGCGCTGAGGGCGTGAACCCGCAGCGCTTGATCGTTTTCACAATAAGGCGAAGCTCCCTTTCCGAAACTCCGGAAAGGCTTCTGCCCGAGCACGGAACGCCGCACCTTTTCAGTATGTAGCCACCGAGCTTTTTGTTCAAAACGCCTGTAAGCAGCTCGTCCGCTTTGGCTTCGGGCAATAGGCCGCAGCGCTTTTTTAGCGTATCAAATAGCTGCTCCTCCGAGACGTCGGGCATAAGATCAGCGCAGACGGAAATATTGCGGCACTTTTTACCTTCCGCCGTACCGAGTGCAAAAAACTCGTTGACATATCGCGAAAGCTGAAAGATGCATATGCCGGAGATATTTTTCTCGTTGAACTGAAGCTCCCCCTCTTCGCGGGCGAGAGTTTTCCCGTCGGCTTCAAGCGTAACGGCTGCCGCCGCACGAACTCCCTTTACAAAAGATAGCTTCTTGTCCGCCACATTGACCGGAGCAAGACTCGGGTACACCTTTTCACAGAGAAGCGAGAGATCGCGGGCAAACCTGTATGAAGAGCCGTCGGAGCCGAGCGCCTTTGAAACAGCGCCGCCCGAGGCGAGGATAAGCTTTTTTGCGAGGAACGTTTTATCGGACGTTCTAAGCAGGTAGCCCTCGTCCGTTTTTTTCACGTTTTCGACCTTACAGCCGCAAAATGCTTTGCCGCCCGTACTTTCAAGCCAGAGAGTGAGCACATCGAGAACGGAAGCCGCCTGATTCGAGCAAGGGTAAACCCTGCCCGCCGAATCGGGGCGGCACAGCAGCCCGAGCGTTTCAAAGCTGCTTATAAGCCGCTCGGGGCTTACTCTTGAGATCATGTTTTTTACGAAGGGGCGCGCTGCGGCGTTGTAGTACTCCTCCGTCATGTCGAGGTTTGTAAGGTTGCACCTGCCGCTGCCCGTTGCAAGAAGCTTTCGCCCGAGGCGCTGTTCCTTTTCGATAACGGCAAACGAGGCTTTTCCGCCTGCTCTTCTCCCAAATGCGACGGCGGCGGCGAGCCCTGCCGCTCCGCCGCCGAGGATCATAACGTCAAATTCTAATAAACTTTCGCTCATTCGTTACACTTCCGTATTACAAAAACATTGAAACGAGGTAAGGTATACCGTAAGACACGATGCACATGATAACGGTAGCCATCACGATGCCGCCGAGTATCGAAAGGCTCGCGTCCTTGAGCTTAAAGTGGAAAAGCGCCGCCACGAGCGAACCCGTCCATGCGCCCGTTCCGGGGAGCGGTATGCCTACAAAGAGAAGCAGACCGAGGTTTTTGTGCTTCATTATCTTCTCGGCGTTCTTCTCAGCCTTTTCCTCAAGCTTGTTTATCATTTTAACGAGCTTCGTGTTTTTGAGCAGCTCGAAGATCTTCTCGATGAAAAGCAGAATAAACGGTATCGGCAGAATGTTGCCCGCGATACAGATCGGGATAGCCTTCCACATATCGACGTGGAGTATCGACGCCGCTATCAAGCCGCCGCGCAGCTCCAATATCGGGAAAAGAGAGATGATGAATATTATCAGCTCGGACGGGATACCGCCGAGTGAGTTTACGAGAGATTGTACAAGATGTTCCAAGATAATACCTCCGATCGGGTCTCTATTTATGATACATTTTAACACATACATTGTAATTATATATGAAGTCAAAAGTATTGACAATACCTAATTTTGCATTTATTATTAATTTGTCGGAAAGCTCACATATCACCCCGACAGTCAAGGAGAATCTGTTGAAAATGAAGAAACGCATTTTGCTCGTTACAACGCTGACACTGACGGCGCTGATATTCATACATTCATCAATGAACGCGGCGGAATCGTCCGATGAAAGCGGCTTTGTGCTGCTGCTTTTTGATAGACTCGGGGCGCTTTGGGGAAAGCCCGGACTCTTCACGGAGGTTTTTGTAAGAAAGCTTGCGCACTTCACCGAATTTTCGGTCTACGGCTTTTTCCTTTCGTGGACGGTCTGCGAATACAAGGGTACGCTCAAAGGTCACATCTTTCAAATACTGTTCTTCCTGCTCTGCGTTCCCGTAACGGACGAGACGATACAGTACTTCCCCGTTGGGAGAAGCGCAGAGGTAAAGGACATTCTGCTCGATTTCTCGGGGGCTTTGTTCGGGTTTATCGTGCTTGCTGCTGTGGCGGCGGTCTCGTCTTATGCAAAGAAAAAGAAAGCGATCGAAAAAAGCTCGGAATGAATTTTACATAATTTGCATTTTATATTTTTTCGCAATATTCATATAATATTATTGCGGCGGCGAGAGAAGCCAATGCCGCGAAAGAAGCTTTCGGAGGTGCAAGGCGGAACGGCCGAAGATCCCTTCGGGAGCAAAACGGAGAAAGCCTCCCGAAGGGGACTGCCCGAAAGGAAGTTTTCTCCTTTTAAAAAAGTATATGAAAGGAGAAAAGGAAAATGTCATCTAAGAACAACAACAAGCTCAACGTCCCTGAGGCAAGAGAGGCTATGGATCGTTTCAAGATGGAGTGCGCTAACGAAGTCGGCGTAAACCTTAAGGAAGGCTACAACGGCGACATCACTTCGAGACAGGCAGGCTCCGTAGGCGGTCAGATGGTCAAGAAGATGATCGAGAGCTACGAGCAGTCGATGAAGTAATAAAGACTGACCTTACTCCTCCCCTTTTCGGGGCGGAATAATAAAGACCGGAGGTGCAAGCGCACTTCCGGTCGTTTTATTGTTCTATGCTGGATTTGCCATTGTTATAGCGATTCAGAGCTACGGCGTCTTTGAGATCGGCCGTGCCGTCGTGGTTCAGGTCCGCCGCCTTCAGGTACGGTCCGTCAAGGATCGCCACACCTATCAGATGATCCTCTATCGCCGTAAGGTCGCGACTGTTTATATTGCCCTCTCCGGTAAGCTCGCCGAATATGACGACGGTGTATGTACCGCTTTGAAGCTGCACCGTCATTCCCGTTCCGAGCTTGCCGCTTTCATACAGCTCGCCGTTTGTCTTGTAAAAGACGGCGCCGTCAAAGCCCTGCTCTTTGCGAAGCGCGGCGGCGGTCGTCCCCGGGGAAATCCCGGTTATCGTGTAGTCGTCATTTATCGTGACCGAAGTACCTGCCGCATCGGCGGGCGCTGTATGCTTCTCGATATCGGATAGCGTATAAAGGTGATATGAAACGGAGACGCCGCTTTGTTCGAAACAGCCGCACACGCCGCCGCTGCCACAAATAAACGAGCCTTCACACGCTTCACCGAGATCCGTTAGCTCTCCGCCCATTGCCGCCGTAAGTCTGCCGGCGCGATTGCCGATAAAATAGCTGCCGAGAGCCGCGGTTCCGCGCGAGGGATCGAAGCCGTCAAAGATGACCGCGCCGCCCGTTTTGTCATATATCACGGAATTATCGTCGGAGAAATAATCGCCGAACGGGTAGACGTTCTCCGTCTCGATTGGGCGGAGAGTCCTGCCGCCGCCGATAACGATAACGCCGTTCGAGCAGGCGCAGTAAACGGTACCGTCTTCGCCTGCCGTCAATGAGTAGCCCTTTGATTCGAGATAAAACTCGTCTTCAAGATGGTATTTGTCATTATAGATCCGGATCTTCGAGGGTGTCATGAGGTACAGGCGCTCGCCGTCGAAGGCGAAGGTGCAGTCCTGCCTCGGCTGCTCGTCGTTTATGATCCTTGTTCTGACGGCGCCCGTCGTACAGTCGTACAGCTTCACCGTAACATAAAGAAACGGCTCGGAGTTTACGATCTCCCCTCCGTTTATAAAAAAGAAAAATTGATCTCCATAATACGCATACGGCGTCGCAAAAGCGGCGATGTCGGTCTCAAAATACGATACTTCTCCTGCGCTGTTTACCTCGGTGATCCTGTAATTGCCTTCATTTTCGCTCAAAATGTAAAAATTTTCGTCACTCCCGGCAAATACTCCCCTTACCAAACCACAGTCGTTTATCAAGCCGGAGGTTTCGGCGTCAAACGCCGGAGCAAGCGGGAGAACCAGCAAAAGCAGGAGCAGAACAGATATCAGCGGGGTACGCAGCCGTTTCAAAGAGCCTTATACTTCTCGGCCTGAGCTACTGCAAGGCGGTCGCAGCGCTCGTTTTCGGGGTGGCCGTCGTGACCTCTTACCCATACGAACGTAACGATGTGGCGCTCGAGCTGCTCCAGCAGCTCCTTCCACAGGTCCGTGTTCGGTACGGGCTTATTCCCGCTTTTGACCCAGTTCTTTGCTTTCCAGCCCTTAGCCCAGCCTTTATTTACCGAGTTGCAGACGTACTGCGAGTCGCTGCAGAGCGTAACGCTGCAGCGCTCCTTTAAGCACTTGAGCGCTTCTATAACGGCGATAAGCTCCATGCGGTTGTTCGTCGTGTGAGCCTCTCCGCCGCTTATCTCCTTTTCGACCGTGCCGTAGCGCAGTATCGCGCCCCAGCCGCCCGGACCGGGATTTCCCTTGCAGGCGCCGTCGGTAAATATCTCTACGTTTTTCATGTGCGATCCTCCGAAATTGTTAAATTGAATTATATCACTTTTTAGCGCGGTTTTCAACAGGGCTGAGGAAATATGTTGAAAAAAGTTCAGCCCGACCTGATCTTATGACCGGTCGGGCGCAAGTTTAATTATTATACTAAACTCAATTAAAAAGCTTTAAAAGCTTTTTATAGCGCCGCAGGCGCGTTTGAGTTTGTATGAGACGGGATGACGCACTTTGCGCGGCATCACGTGCGCAGCACGCGCATTTCAAATTAAAGCATTTAATTTGAAATTAGTATTAATCCGTAAACCCGCGAAGCCTGATGTATTCGCAGAGCAGATCGACGCTTTTATTAATGCCGAGCTTGCCGCTGTCGATCGTAAGGTCGTGGGACGAGACCTCGCCCCAGCGCTTGTCGAGCGAATAGAAGTTGTAGAAGGACGCGCGCTTTTTGTCGGTCTTGATGATGCGCTCTCTCGCTTTGTCTTCGGAGAGGCTGTCACGCTCCTTTACGCGCGCGATCTTCGCGTCCATGTCGGCGTGGATAAAGACGGAGACCATGTTCGGCATATCGCTTAAGATACTGTCGGCACAGCGCCCGATTATAACACACGAGCCTTCGTCAGCTATCTTTTTGATCGTCTCGACCTGAGCTTGGAAGACCTTCTGGTTTATCGGCACCTCTGTAAACGACATCGGGTATGCGTCCATCGCAAGCGAGAAAAGCAGGCTCTTTGACGGCATCTCGTCGTAATACTCGATGAGGTTCTTCGACATACCGCTGTCCTGCGCGATCTTTGCCAGAAGCTCTTTGTCGTAGAACTTTATGCCGAGCTTCTGCGCAAGCTTGCGCCCTATCTCATGTCCGCCGCTTCCGTACTGTCTGCTGACGGCGATAACAAATTTCTTACTCATAAAAACACGCTCCCTTCTTTAGAGGATCACCCGAAACAGCCAAGACGACGGTCTTGCCGCATCGATTACCCTTTTAGTATATTTTAACATAATTAAAACTGATTTTCAAGACAATATATGCAAAAGTCAAAATTGTAACCGTGTTTTAAAGTGAGCGAAGTAACATCGTCGCTTCGGGATATTTGTCGATCATCGTCGCGGCTTCGTTCGCAAAGACGAACAGCCCGCCTATTACGATCGTTGCCGCAAGCAGCGCCGCCGTGACAGCATAAAACGCCACGTATGCGCCGCTTTTATTATCACGCAGCTTTGACAGAAGGTCAAACAGCGCCGCGATCCCGACGAGCAGAACGACGAACGCGATGTCGGTCGTATAGCGGTAGTGGGAGCCTGCTTTGCACATATCGATGAACGACATCAGGATCGCAGCCGCCGTGAGCGACGTCATGACGCGCAGCTTGAGCTTGTTTACTCGGTCGAGAGTGAACGGCAGCAGGAAAACGCCCCATGCGGCGGGATAGGTGAAGATACCCATCGTTCTGCCGGAGTAGTTGTAGCGCGTGTAGGAGTCGAAGGTGCTTCTCTCTATCCTGATGTACGGGAACGAGCTGTTGACAGCCGGCTGCTGGAAGAAGTAGTGATAGAGCGCGCCCGGCAGCAACGAGAGCTTTATCGTGTTCGCCTGCGCACGGCTGACCGTTAGCTGATAGTTGAAGCCGAATTCAAACGGGTCGACGAACCGCGCGTAGTTATACGCCATGATGAGCGCCGCGCCGATCACGATGGGAACGCCCACCGCGCAGACGTAGGAAAGCTTTCTTTTGAGCGTCTCGCCTTTGCCGGTTAGGATATCTATCGCCGGGATAATCCCCACGAAGCAGTAAAGCAGCAGCGTGGGGCGCGATGCGGCGATCAGCGCAGCCGAAACGCCCGCAAGAGCGAGCAGCACAAGGCGCTTTTTGAAGCTCTCGTTAAAGTAAGCCGAGAACAGGAAATACAGGAATGCCGCAGTAGAAGCCACGCCCGAAAGCACGGCAATAAAGTAAAACTGGGCCTCCGCCGCGATCGAGAAAACAACCGAGCCGAACAGCAGCGCGGGCAGCCCCATTATCGCAAGGACGAGCGGCACGCCCTTGCAGAATCGGCGCACAAAAAGCTCGTAAAGCAGTGAGATGAACACAACGCAGTAGATGCACAGCAGGGACGACGCCAAAAGCGGCGTAGGCGACTTCGAGGTGACGATCCTTACCGGATAGTAAACAGTGAAGATCGGCGCGGCGCCGAAGTAGGAGTAAAACTTGCCGTCGTAATACGCTCTGTCCCAGAATGCGCCGTGAAGACCGTTCTCGTTGCGTTCGCTGCGGTCGTAGGGATTTTCGAGCGCGTCGAGCGCGGCAGTGTCGTAATCTATATCGAGGTCGAGCCTGCCGTTTAAGAACGCCTCAAAAAGCTGATCGTACTGGTCAACCTTTGCGGACGTAGCAGGTATGTCGTCAAGGAGAGGTTCGCCGCACTCGGTGTGAATGACCGCCGTCACGAACACAACGATAAGGCACATCACCCCGGCGCATATTTTAAGCGTTTTGCCATCCTTTTCGTCAAATGGCTTTTTCCACAGCCCGAACATGAAGCACGAGATAACCGCAGCAAAAAAGGCGAAGCGCAGCGTACTGAACGAAAACCTCGGCGCGGCGTTTATATCTACGCCAACAAGCTTTACAGGGTCGTCCGCGGTGATCTCTATAGAGCCAACGCTGCCAAAGGAGCTGAGGCTCAGCGTGTTCACGCTGTCGGCGGCTATCTCCATGAGATTTGTTGCCTTGTTGTACTCATATCCGCCGTCAAGACGGAAGTTGTCGTCAGTAAAAGCGACGGTAACGTTGGTAAACTCAACATGATTGCTGTCAAACGTAAGGCGTATATTTTTCATTTCGACGCCGACGTCCTTTATAACGGCAGGGTCTTCCTTCGAGACGACGACGGTATCCTTTCCGAACGCGTCGTTCATGTCAATCGTCTTTCTGTCGGCTGAACTAAAAATGATCCCGAGCGCCGAGAAATTCGCGACGATAAGCTCCAGCAGGAGCGCCGCGCCGACTATTATCGCAAGCTTTTTGTACGTAAGTTCAGCCTTCGCTCCTCCCTTTGAGGGAATTGTTTTTTTCTTCCTTTTGGTATCCATCTCAAACCTCTAATAGCATTTTTTTGCTGTCAGCAGACAGTGTGTAGTTCGCGCCGATAACGGCAGCGAGAGAATCCTTCGCGTGACCTATTCGATCGGTGCGCGCAACAGGAAGGTCGGGAGCAAAGCCTTTTACGCGTGAAGCGAGGAAGCGAACGGCCTCGTCTCTGTCAAGCTCGCGTTCAAGCTCCGTAAACGTGCCGAAGATCACGCCGCTAACGCTGCGAAAAGCACCCAACATCTCCAGGTGGGCAAGGCAGGCGTAGATCCTTCCCACGCCGCCGCCAAGCGACTCAAGCAGCAGCAGCTTTCCGTCGAGCTTCGGGAAAAAACGCGTTCCGGCAAGCTTTAAAAAGCAGCGAATGTTCCCGCCGACAAGCACGCCGCTCATCTCGCTGCCCGACAGGAACTCCACGGGCGGGCAGAAAAGCCCTGAGCCTTCGCCGCGGACCGCGTCCGCGAAAACCTCCTCCCCGCCATGAAGGATATTTCTGACCTGATACAAAACCGACCTCTTCCCCGTTTCGGTAAAGACTGCGTTTATAACGGCGGTAAGGTCGCTGTAGCCCCAGAGTCTCGCTTTGGACGAAGCGATCGCTTCAAAGTCAAGGTGCGGAATCACCTCAGCGGAAAGGTCGCCGCCGGAGACGTCGAAGATCTCCGATATCGCTTCGTCGGCAAAAAACGAGCTGAGCGCGTTCGCCTTCTCGGCGGCGCCGGCGTCTTTGAGAAAAGGGGGCAGCCGTGAAAACATATATCGGCTCAGTTCGGCATTTATGTCATGTTTTTTTAATATCGCGCAAAGGCGCTCGATCTCGCCCTTCCTTTCGGCGGCGAGGGCATCGGAGCAGGCGACAATCGCCGCGCATACGGAATCGTTCATATATTCTCCTTATATCAGCAAAAATTCCGATACCGTTTTAAGAGTATCGGAATCATTATGCTTCGTACTAGACCGGCTCACCGTTGTAGCGATAGCCGCCTTCGCCGTCGTTGTAGATCTGACCGTCGTCGTAGCTGTAGAACGAGTAGCCGCCGGTGTAATCGTTTTCAAACCAGTAGCCGTTCGTACTCGGTGTACCGTCGTTAGATGAGCGGCGGCTCGTTGTTTCTTCCTCGCTCGAGGTGTAGTCGCCGTTGAGTCTCTGGTCGTAATCGGGGTTATACTCGGCTCTTGACGTTTCGCCGTCTTCGTTTTCTGTGTCGGTCTCCTCCTCGTTGTCGGAGTCGCCATTTGTCGAGCGTCTTGACGTCTGTTCGCCGTCTTCGTGCTTGTAAATGATCGTCGCGTCCGGGAGCGCGTCTACAAGCATTTCATAGTCGTCTCTTGTGATGCCCGTGTCGCTTACGTCGAGGTTTTTAAGCCCCGTGCAGAAGGTAAGGTTCTCGAAGTCGGTGATCTCGTTTCCGGAAACGTCGAGCGACTCCATGAACTCCATTCTTTTAAGGAAGTATACCTCGGTAACGTTCGTGTAAGAGATGTTGAGGTTTACCATGTTGGTTATGTTTCTGATGGGTCTTACAGAATCGACCTTTGTACCGCTGACATTGAGGTCGCCGAGGTACGTCATATTTTCAAGCGGCGCGATGTCAGAAAGCTTCGGCATATCGAGCTGGAGCGTTCTGAGGTTAGTAAGGTTTGCGAGGGCGTCGATACTGCGAGCCTTGTCGCTGCAGATGTAAAGCTCTCTCATGTCGGTGAGGTCGGAAAGCGGAGAGAGATCGTCGCAGCTCGGGCAGTCCACCTTGAGCACCTGGAGCTTCGGCATATACTTTACTGCTCCAAGGCCCTTGACGTCGCCGCCTGTTACCATAAGAGAATTGAGGTTTTTGAGCGAGCTGAGCTTTATGATGTCGCTGATGCCGTTATTGGAAACATCGAGCGAACGAAGCTGGATAAGATCGCTTACATAGCTGAGGTTTTCAAAGCCGCAGCCGGAGATTGTCAGGTTGCTGATCTGCGTAAGAGAGCTCAATCCGGAGAAGCTGAGTATCTTGCAGTCGCTGAGCGTTACCGTTTCGAGGTAGGGGCAGTCGATGAGCGGCTCGAACGAATCGATCGTCGTATCGCTCAGCTCGACGGTCGTAACGGCTCTGTTAAAGAATACGTTGCCGAAAATGAACTCTTCTTTGGCAAGGGGGCTTTCCTGAGCAGGAACGTCATTGGTCGATTCAAGAACGCTTACAACGGCGACCGAGGAGGTCTCCTGCGGAGTCGAGCTGTCAGTCGCTTCACCGCCGCTTTTTTCACAGGCTGCGAGTGCGGTAAGCGAAAGCACGGCGCAGAGAGCGCAGCTCAATACTTTAAGTGATTTTTTCATAATACACCTCTTGTTGTCGGGCTCTTACCTGCCGCCCGTACTGTTTCGGGATCAATACCAATCCTCGTCTTCGCCGTAATCGTCGGGGATACCGTCACCGTCGTTGTCAATGATGTCGTCGGGGATACCGTCACCGTCATTATCGATAAAGCTTGACGTGCTATCGCGCTCAAATACGCCAAGCTCGTCGCCCTCGGAGTCGGTATCGAAATCGGAGCTGTCCTCCGCGTCGGAATCGCTGCTCCTGCGTCTGCGGCTGCTCACAACGTCGTCTTCGGAGTTGCGGTTGAGCTCCTCATCGGTAACGATGTAGCTGCTGACCACCTTGCAGTCCTTGAGCCAGATCGTGATCTTGACAACGTCCTCTCTGGGAAGACCGCAGTCGGTGATATCGAGCCTTTCAAGGTTCTGTGTGTCGATGAAAATGGTGATATCGTCGGGGGTGATCGCCTTCATATCGAGTGTTTTTAGATCGGGCATATTCGCGATGAAGCGGATATCGGAGATCATATTGCACGAAATGTTGAGGTCGGTCAGCGATGAGAGTGAAGAAAGGACAGTCGCGTCGGAGACGGAGTTGCTGCCGATGTTCAGCTCTTTAAGGTTATTCATGCTCGCAAGCGGCGAGATGTCCGCGATGAGGTTGGACTCAAGGTTGACCGTCTCGAGGCTGCGGCAGTTTTCGATATCGTCGATGCTGTCGATAAGGTTATTGGAGAAGTTGATGTGCTTGAGGTTCGGCAGCTTCTGGATCCCGCTCAGGTTTTTGAGGTTCGCGTTGATAATTGAAAGGCTCTCGAGCGATTTAAGACCCGAGATCGTGCGCAGATCGGACATATCGCTCGTACCGATAACGATCGTTCTGAGGTCGTTAAGGTTTTCGAGGAACGCGAGATCGCTCAAATTCGACGAAAGCACGCCGAAATACTGAAGGTTCGTACACTTCGAGATGAAGTCGAGATCCTGCTCGGTAAAGTTGACGTCACCGAGCTGCAGCTCCGTCGTATCCTGGCGGAACGTGACCTTGCCGATCTTGTAAGTAGGAACGCCGTCGGAGGGCGTATCCGAGGTCGAGACATGATCGACGACGCTCACGGGCGTATCTGTTGTTTCGACGTTTTCGTTTTTATCCTTACAGCCTGCCGCAGAGGCGAGCATTCCCAACGCCAGAAGGAGGCTGACCGCTCTCTTGAGATATTTCATCACTATTCTTCCTTTCGGGCGCCCCGGCGCTATACCGCACATTTTCGGCATCGGGCGCACAGAGCAGTTATTCATCCTCGGCACGGACCCCACGCCGCGCCATCGCGCTCTTCCGTCAAAAATGACAGGATAGCACACATCATAACAAACAATTCTATTATAATATATTAACTCGGTTAAATCAAGAGGAAGTCTTAACCTTTCACCATTTGCACAAAAAAATTACATCTTATTCATACATTAATCATAAACGCCGTGGCGGAGCTGACGGTCCGCTTTGTTAGCGGTCAGGCCATTCTGCTTTACAGCCGCGCGGCTCGGCTTTCCCGGCAAGCCTGTCTTTTTGTCCGTGAAAAAAACAATATAAAAGAAATTTGTTTTCGGTTTTCGTTACTTTTCCCACTGCTTAACAAACTCGTTGATAACGAGAGCCGAATTCTTTGCGGCGAGTCTTGCGAAGGTTGGATAATCCATATGGGAGTTGTCGTCGCCGCCGTCAGAGATGGCTCTGAGGATCGAGCAGGGGACCTTATTGATGTAGCACGTCTGAACGACAGACGCGCCCTCCATCTCGCAGGCTGCCGCGGAGAAGGTATCGACGAGAAACTTTTTCATCTCGTTCGTATTTACGAAGCAGTCGCCTGTCGCGATAGTACCGACCGCGTGGTTTATGCCGAGCTGAGAAACGACGTTTTCAAGAAGCATCGTCACCTTTTCGTCGGTCGGGATATGAACTATGTTTATGCCGGAGATAAGACCGCGCTCTTCTCCGAGCGCAGTTGTATCCATATCGTGCTGGACGGCGTCTTTTGCAATGACGATCTCGCCGATCGAAAGCCCTTCGGCGAGCGCGCCCGCTACGCCTACATTTATCACGACGTCGGGCGAGAAGCTAAGGAGCATAGTCTGAGTGCAGATAGCGGCGTAGACCTTGCCTATACCGCATCGCGCAGCCGCCACCTTTTTACCGGACAGCGTACCGACAACGTACTTCATCGAGCTGATCTCGACGACATTCTTTTCGGTCATCGCGTTTTCAATGTTTTCAAGCTCCAGATCCATAGCGACGATTATTCCGATTTCTACTTTATTCATATCTTATCTATCTCCTCGTGATTAAACTTCTCGTATAAAGACGAAAAGAGCACTTGCATCAGTTGTGCAAGCGCTCTTACAAGTGCCGATGGCCGGACTCGAACCGGCACGGTATCACTACCGGTGGATTTTGAGTCCACTACGTCTGCCAATTCCATCACATCGGCTTATGGCGGCTCGGACACCTCTCCGTATCCCTCGGCAACGTCATTAATTATAACGCACCGAGAACGATTTGTCAAGGCTTTTTTGAAAATTTCTTCAAAAAGTTTCTGGCAAAGCTGTTATCATCTCCACCGTCCTGCGCTTGAGAAGCTCCGGACGAACCAGAGGGGTACGTTCTGCCCGGCTGAGTCGGGGCTGTTCCGCCCTGCTGACCGGCGTAGCCGCCGAGCGAACGGGGGCCGGACGGTCTTGCCGGCTGGAAGTTCTCCGCGGTGAAGGTGGTGATAGTTTTGCCGACCGTGTTCGGGAGATTGATAGCGGCGATATTGTTCCTCATCATGAAGCCGGAAACGCAGCCGAGCATCTCCTTGCTCTGAGCGGCGTCTTTGCCTTCGAGATAGAGGATAACGTCGCACGATCCGCCGATCATTCTCATCGGAACGTT
This sequence comes from uncultured Eubacteriales bacterium, assembly GCA_900317025.1. Taxonomy (GTDB): domain Bacteria; phylum Bacillota; class Clostridia; order Oscillospirales; family Acutalibacteraceae; genus RUG592. The sequence goes on from ONFG01000007.1 coordinate 22,470, forward strand.
GCCGTACTTTTCGTTCATCTCTGCCTTAAGTTCCTCGAACTGATCGGTCACATTGTTCATAAGCTGACCGTAGAAGATGATCTCTACATCGTCCTTAACGGGCGAGAGCATCTTGCCGACGAGGTTGTAGCCGTGATAAAGCGTTGTAAACATATTGTGGCTCGTCTGATTTACGCCGTTGACAAAGATCTGGGTAAGCTTCTCGAGTACCTTATACTGCTCAAAGGGAACCTTCGGCTCCTCATAGACGGGCTGCTGCGGCGCCTGCTGCTGTTGCTGCGGCTGAGCCTGCTGCGGCTGGGCCTGCTGGCGGCGGCCGAACATCTGGCGCTGGGTCCTCGGCTGCTGAGGCTGAGGCTGCGGCTGCGGCTCGGGTTCCGGTTCGGGTTCCGGCTCCGGCTCCGGCTCTTCAGGAAGCATCGCGATCGCGCCAAAGCTGTTGGCGATCATAAAGCTGCCTACCGCGCCGAGGCGCTCCTTGACCTGGGGCGCTTCCATGCCGCCGATATCGAGCAGCACGCTGATGAACTTATCGCTGAACCTTATACGCGCATAGCCGAACTTTTCCTCGAAATCTCTAAGAAAATCCTCGGCCTGCTCGCGAGTCTCGATATATACGTTTCCATAGAAGTAGAATTCAACGGTCGGTGCACTCGGCAGCCTGACCTTTCCCCTCACCTCATAGCCGTAAAAAAGCGCCGTAAAGGTGACGTCGTCAGCCATCTCAATGCCAGACGCAACAAAAACATCGGAGAGATCCTTCACTTGCATTTACCTTCAACTCCTGTCCTGAATTTCTTTATAATCATTGTTTATTTTACAATCTGAAAGCTTCGCAACAAAGATCTGCACAGTTTATTATATCACAGGGACGGTCTTTGTTGATTAATATTTATTGAATTTTTCATAATCATTTGTCTGCATTAGTATTTTTTCACGCAGACTCAGCTTCACCTTTTATCATTATACAGAATTTTAAGTCAATTTGCAATATTTTAATAAAATTTTCTCTACATATTTTTTCATATTTTTATGTGGATATTGCCGAAAATGAAATTTATTATAATTTTTAGCAAGCGCCGTTAATAAATATTGTCATTTTCACCGACATGTGCTATAATGAAAAAACAGCGGGTGATCCCGGACATATAAGGGTGTGTTCACACAACAGAAAGGGTGGTTTTCATGGCCTTGGTCAAGGGCTTTAAGGGTATTCGCTTCAACTGCGAAAAAACGGGCGGCATCGGCGGCGTTGTCTGCCCTCCCTACGACATTATCAGCGAAAAACAGCGGATCGGGTACATTGAGGGCAACGAGTACAACGTTATCCGTCTGGAGCTTCCGAAGGGAGAAGATCCCTACAATGAGGCTGGCAGGCTTTACAAGCGCTGGCTCGAAGAGGGAGTCCTCTTTCGAGAAGACAAAGACGCCGTCTATATTTACGAGGAGGAATTCACGGCTTACGGTCAGCGAATGACAGTCAAAGGCTGCATCGTGAGGGTGAAGATCGAGGAATTCGAGAGGGGAGTTATCCTCCCCCACGAGTTCACGCTCTCAAAGGCGAAGGAGGACCGCCTTAATCTTATGAAGGCAACAAACTGCAACTTCAGCCAGATCTACGCGCTTTACAACGACGAGAAGGGCGTGACTGTTGAAAAACTCGACAAGCTCTCCGAGCGCGCCCCCGATCTTGAAACGACGGACGGCGACGGAGTTACTCACCGCCTCTGGATCGTGACTGAGAAGGAGCAAGTCGCTTCGATCTGCCGCGACTTCACGGACAGAAAGCTTTACATCGCCGACGGTCATCACCGCTACGAAACGGCGCTCAACTACCGCAACTACCTGCGTGAACAGGGGCTTGCAAACGAGGGCGACGCCGCCGACTACCAGATGATGACGCTCGTTAATATGGAGCACCCGGGGCTTGTCGTTTTTCCGACTCACAGGATCGTGCGAGACCTCCCGGCGTTTGACGCAAACGCAGTAAAGCAGGCGTGCAGAGAATACTTCGACGTAAGCGACTATGAAGGCACCGGCGATATCGAAAAGACGCTGCGCGCTCTCTACGACGAGGGCAAAAAGGCGTATGCTATGTACTGCGGCGGAGGAAAGTGGTCGCTGCTTACGCTTCGCGACATCACGGTGATGGACGCGCTGCTGCCCGAACTCAGCAAAGCGTCAAGGCAGCTCGACGTTTCGGTGTTGCACACGCTAGTGCTTGAAAAGCTGATGGGCATAGACGCCGAGAACATGGCGAAGCAGATAAACCTCACCTATGTAAAGCAGGCAGAGGACGCATACGCCGCCGTTGACAGCGGCGACGCAAACTGCGCGTTCATTCTCAATCCGACGAGGATAAGCGAGATACGCGACGTCTCGTCCGCAGGAGAAAAGATGCCGCAGAAATCGACGTATTTTTACCCGAAGCTTATTACCGGGTTCGTTATAAACGAGCTGTCGTAAAAGGCTTACAATGTAAAACGATCCAAAAGTGAAGCGCTTACGGGATCATTCATTTTTTAGGCTTTAAGCCTTCAGTATTTATTTCACATAAACCTTCGCCCCGAGATCGGTCAGTGCCGGTCCCGGGGCTATATCTTTGGTTTATTTGAGCATTTCCAGAACGGCGCCGATCGTAAGCGAGTCGTCATTCACCATAACGGTGCGGAAGGAGGCGTTTTTCGCCGTGTTGACCGCCGTCGGGTTATCCTCAACGACAAGCGTGTTTTCAGGCTTCGTTCCCATTATCTCACACGCTTTAAGGAAGATCTCGGGCCGGTCCTTTCCGACGCCGACGTCACTGCACGACAGCACCGCGCCGAAACGGCTCCTTATCCCGGTGTGAGCGAGCGCGCTTTCTATCATACTGCGGTCGGTGGCGCTCGCGACGACCATCGGGATACCGCGTTCCAAAAGCCCGGCGGTCAGCTCCTCCATTCCGGGGCGCAGCGTGACCTTTGTTGTATAGAACTCGAGAACGCGGCGGTTCTCCTCTTCTATCATCTCTTCTACAGACATTTTTATGCCGTAGTTTTCCTTCATGTAGACGGCGCCCTCGTACATCGACATGGGCGTAAGCTTCTCTATAAGACCCGGCTCCGGCTCGTCAACTCCCGACATCGCGACGATGTCGTAGACGGTGCTTGTCCAGAAGCCCATCGAATCGAGAAGCGTGCCGTCGGCGTCAAATATCACACCGGCGCTCATTCTGCCGCCTCCATTTCAAGAACAGCGGCGCCCCCGTGAGATAGCGTGCTGCCGTTTAAGCCTCGAGAATATGCAGCACTTTTATATTCGCCTAAATTGTAGTCCTCACCGGAGCAGTTGAGGATCACGCGGTATGTCTTCTCGCCGTACTTCTCATAGACGATCACCCTGTCGCTGCCGCTCTCGACAAAACGCAGCCCGCCGCACCTCAGCTCGGGAATCTGCTTTCTCAACGAGATAAGGAGCTTCATCTCGCCGATGCGGTCGTCATAATCGCCGCGATCGATCTTGCTCCAAGGCATACAGCGGCGGCAGTCGGGGTCGTGACCTCCTTCAAGGCGCACTTCTGTTCCGTAATAGAAGCACACCGAGCCGTTGAGCGTAAAGAGCGCGCAAAGCTCCTGATAGAATGCGTTGACATCGCCGTTGCAGCGCGTGATAAGGCGCATCGTATCGTGGGAATCGAGCAGGTTGAACATCACGCTGCACGTCTGCTCGGAATAGCGGTTGAAGCAGTCGCTGATGCCGTACTCGAAGTCGGTCGATGTAAACGACTCGTTACGCCAGAAGCTTTCGATATTTTCCTGCAAAGAATAATTCATTACGGAGTCGTACTCGTCGCCCCTGAGCCACGGGAGGGAGTCGTTCCAGATCTCGCCGCAGATGTAAAAATCGGATTTGAGCGCGAACATCTCCTGCCGCAGGCGCTTGTTGAACTTATGAGATAGCTCGTTTGCGACGTCGAGGCGAAGCGCGTCGATACCGTACTCTTCGACCCAGCGGCGGCACACTCCGACAATGTACTCGATGACCTCGTCGTTATTCGTGTTAAGCTTCGGCATACCGTCGACGAACGCAAACGAATAATACTCGCCGCGGTGAGCCTTGCCGCCGATCTTCGACAGCGGGAACTTGTTTATCATGAACCAGTCGAAGTATTTGGAATCTCTGCCGTTTTTGAGAACGTCCTGCCACGGAGCGAAGTCGGTTCCGCTGTGGTTGAAAACACCGTCGAGCATTATGCGTATGCCTCGCTTGTGAGCCTGCTCGACCAGGTTTTTGATATCCTCTGCCGTGCCGAACTGGGGGTCTATTTTGTTGTAGTCGGCGGTATTGTATTTGTGGTTTGAGGGGCTTTCGTTTATCGGAGTAAAGTAGATGCCCGTTACGCCGAGGTCTTTGAGGTAATCGAGCTTGCTCTCAACGCCGGCGAGATCGCCGCCGTAAAGGTGGGCGTTGCTTACCTTTTTGTCGGGACCGACCCACTTGTGGAATTTCACGCCGATATTTTTTCCACTGGAGCAGAAGCGGTCGGGGAAAATCTGATACCACACGGTCTCGTTCACCCACGGCGCGGGCTTGATAATATCGGCGGCGTTCATCCACGGGAAGAAGAAGTCCTGCCGTCTGCCCTTGTAGGAGCGGAACTGCTCCCTCGTTTCAAAGCCGCTTTCTATATAATAGTATGTTTCTCCGGTCGTGTGGAGAATGAAGTAATAGCGGCAGCGCTTGAACTTCGGGACGACAACCGACCGCCATATCTTATGGTATCTCAGGCGGGCGGAGCACTCCATCTCGAGGTGTTCGCCGTCCCAGCCGGAGTCGCTGCCGAAAAGTCCCGCGTCGAACGGGTCGCCCCACACAAGCTCGACGCTTTGTACCTCTCGCCCTGTCTGCAGTTTTATTACCAATCTTTCTTCATCTAGCGGGTAACAGAAATTCCCGTCCGAGACATGATGCACAGCTGATAGATTCACATTGACCTCTCCTTATTCGGTATTACACACATTATACCGAACATATCGCAGAAAGTCAATTTTTAAATTCGCAGGCAGTTCGTGTTTTTACCATATTTTTATCACTGCTCATATCCCGCGCGGCTCGTCTTGCTGCGCGGGATTCCGGTTGGGTGAGAGTCCGTGTTGCTCCCAAGCGTAAAACTGTATGGTACGCGTACTGTCAGCGGCGATACGCCGCCGTATTTACACCTGCGTTACTCGTATCTTGTCAAAGGTTATACCGGTCTGGCTCTTGACGATGTCCTTGATTGCCGTGAGAGAATCGCTGCGCAGCTCCTTACCCGTCACGACGACGCTGCATTCGCCATTCTGAATATACGCAATGCAGTCGTCGAAGCCCTTCGCGATAACAAGCCCTTCTATGCTTGACTGCTGGTTTATCACGGCAAGCAGACTGTTGAGCTGCGAGACAGCCTGCGTTTTGGCTTCGCCGCTCGTCGCGTCGGATTCGGCAACGCTTCGCGCGACCGCGACAAGCTCATCCTGCGTTTTCTGGCGGTCAAGGCGAACCCGGGAGAAGTATTCCTCCTCCTCGCTCGGCTTTGAAGAAACGGCGGAGACGACGTTTTCAGCACGGCTCGCCGTGTCTTTCGTCGAGATCGAAGCGTTGACGTAGTGCGCCGTCCCGAGGTCCTCGTCCGACGGCAGCCGAGTTCCATCCTGTGGTTCAAGCTGCCAGTTGAGATATACGGCTGCGCCAAGCGACGCCACAAGCACCGAGATTATAAATTCCCTTTTTCCGAATTTCATACGCGACCTCCGTATCATGTCAATTTGTTACAACGACCTTGCTGCCGGGTACTCCCAGCACGCCGGCAACGGCCGCAGTTATCTTCTCCTTTGTGACGGAGCTGCCTCCGCCGTCACAGACGACGAGCACGCCCCGTATCTCGGGCATTCGCTGCTTTTTGAGCACCGTCTGCTCGCCGCCGTCTCTGCCCTTTATGATTACATATTCGTTCTCTTCGCTGCGCTGCGTGTCGGGCTGAGAGGCACCCTCCGGCAGACTCTTGCTCTCGCTCTCGCTTTTGTCCACGGCGTAGACGTCCTCCGCAGTGCTTTCCATTGTTATCATTACCCTGACCGCCCCCGCGCCGTCGATAGCCGAGATCATGGCTTCAAGATCCCGCTCGAGTTCCGCCCTGTAATCGTCGCCGGACGTGCTTTCGGGCGGCGGCTCGGCTGTCGGCTCGGCCGGCTCGGTATGTATGAATCCCGAAAGAAATATCAGCGCAAGCCCGACGATCCCCAGCCCGACTATCACCCTGCGGCGAAGCTCGGGCGAGATCTTTGAAAAAAGTTTTCCTAACGTCTCCCTCATCTTCTCACCCTTCGGTTTTACGTCTTTTGACCATAATGTCGGTCTGTATGCCAAGCTTATCCGAAAGCACGGATTCGATCTCGTCGAAGCGGTCGGAGTATCGCTCGTCTACCATGATCTTTGCCTTTTCAATGCTTACGCTTCCGTCGTCGTTAATAACCGTACTGACAGAGATCTCCGAGGCGTTCACTCCGATAGCCGACAGCTCGTTTTTTATAAGAGCCGCCACGTTTTCGGCGAATTCCCGTTCGGTCGGGCGAAGGAGCCAGTCGGTGTAGGGCGAGGGCTGCTCGTAAGAGGTAAGATCGAGGTCGAGCGTGAATTCGCCGAGACAACCGAGCGGCGACGCTAGGCAGCTCACCGCAATGAGGCTCAGCACAAGATAAGCCGTTTTCTTCACCGCGCCGTCCGGCAAAAGCACCTCCGAGAGCGACAGCACCACGGCGCAGGCGCACAGCGTCATTACCCATTTATTTATTTCTTCCATTCAGCCACCTACAATTATCACGATCGCCGTGCTGATGATGTAGATGACCATAGTACACAGTAGCACCGCCAGCACGACCGACACGACGGACGACAGCGACGACAGCAGCGAAGAGACACGCCCGAGGTCGAACAGCCCGCAGAGCGCCGCGCCGACAGACGTTACCGCCTGCCACAAGGCGCACCTCACCGCAACCGGCACGAAGATCACGAACACGGCGGCGATCGCCGCGGCGCCTACACCCGACTTCAGCACAGTGACACAGCTTATTACCGTCTGGTAAGCGTCGCTGAGCGCACCGCCGACGAGCGGCACGAAGCTGCTGACGGCGAACTTCACGGCTCTGTTCGCGAGGCTGTCAGCAGCAGCAGAGACGATGGAGCGCATCGTAAGAAAGGCGACGAACAGCGACATACAAAACGTCAGGATAAACCTTGCCGCCTTCCGGAAAAGCTCGACCACTCCGTCAAACCTTACCTTCTCACACGAAGAAGCAACGACCGAGAGCGACATCACGCACTTCAAAAGCGGCAAAACGAGCTGCGACGTTATGCGCGTCACGGCGGCTGCAACAAAGACCATTACGCCGCAGTACATCGACCCGCCGGCCGCGCTGCCCGAGGCGATCATCAGCCCGGAGATCACCGGCACGTACAGCAGCATAAAGTCGGAAGAAGCCTCGATCGTGCCGGCAAGGTCGCCTGTAAGCTCGAGTATCGGGGGCGCTATGATCGAGACGGCGCAGAGCGTAGAAACGACCGTGAGCGCGCCGTCGGCAGCACCCCCGCTTTTTACGGCGTCGAGTGCCGCCGAGAGGATAACTATCCCCACAAGGCAGCACAAAACGCGAAGCGGCTCGCGCAGGTTCTCGCTTATCACTCCGCGAAGCACCGCCGTAATGCTGCCGAGCGTAACGTTATCAACGCCGCCGGGGTAAAAGCCGTCAAGCCCGAGATCGTCGAGCAGACCAGCGGCGTAGTCGGGAAGCGCGCCCTCGAGCCTGTCCGCTCCCGAGTCGCTGTAAAGCTGCTGCATAAGCGCCGCGTCATCCGTCTCCGTTTCGAGAGCACGGGCGGTCAGCGTTTGGCATAGAATTATAAGAAACCCAAAACAGATCGCTGCAAAAAACTTTTTTGCGCCGCAAGGCATACTCATCTTTTCACTTCCTCTTTACCATTTCGTCCACAGTAAAGTATATTCGCAGCAAACAGCAAATATGACGCGCGCGCCGATCTCTTCGGAATGTAAATTTAATAAAAAGGTAACACACGAAGCCCCCGGTATATGATATATTAAAAGTACAAAAAGATCGAGGAGGAGAGTATCTTGTCAAAAACACCGAACACTGCACCCGACGAGCTTAGCGTCAAAACACCGGGCAGGGGCGCAAAGGCGCTCAGGATCGCGGGCGGCGCAGTTCTGACGCTTTTAATGATCGTAGCGATTGCTGCCCACAATACATATTCCAAGAACAGAGACGTAACCATCCCGATAACGCCCGACAGTGACTCCGAGAGCAGAATCACCGATCCCGACACCGGATCCGCGCCCGAAACCGACTCCGCTGAAAGCTCAAAGACCGAAAGCAGATCCGCAAGCTCCAAGGCTGCAAGTTCTAAAGATACAAGCTCGAAAGCGCAAACCTCTAAGTCGGCTTCAAGCAAGGCGGCAAGCAGTAAAGCCGCAAGCAGCAAGCCGGCGTCAGATAAGGCCTCATCGACCGCGCAAGCCGCGGCACCTCGAAGCACGACTCAGCAGGGCAACTCGCAGCAGGGAACGTCTTCCTCCGGGACCTCGCCGTCACCCGAGGTCGCAGAGCCGGTCGTTATCCCCGAGGCAGTCGCCTATGAGCGCTTTGACGAAGACGGCAGGCTTATCATCGACACCGACACGCTCGACGGTCAAAAGGCAGTCGCCATCACCTTTGACGACGGTCCGAGCCAATTTACAAGACAGCTTATCGACGGACTGAACGCCAGAGGAGCGAAGGCTACGTTCTTCATGGTCGGCAGTAATGTCGAGCGCTACCCCGACCTTCTACCGCTGATGGTCGAAGGCGGTCATCAGATCGGCAACCACACATACAACCACCCGTACATGACGTCTCTCTCGGAGTACCAGTGGAGAAACGAGATTGCTGTTACCGACGAAGCCATATACAACGCCTGCGGGCAGTATGCCACTGCCTTTCGCCCTCCCTACGGCGCGTATACGCAGTACTGCGCGAGGACAGTCGACAAGACATTCACGATCTGGTCGGTCGACACGCTCGACTGGAAAACGAGAAACACACAGAGCGTTTACAACGAGATAATGGCAAACACGAAAGACGGCAGCATAATCCTGCTTCACGACCTCTACGAAACGAGCGTGAACGCCGCGCTTTCGGCGATCGACTCGCTGCAGGCTCAGGGCTACATTTTCGTAACGGTGGACGAGCTGATGACTCGTTACGGCTACCCCATATCGAACACGGCGCATTTCTCGCAGTACCCCGTGACGCAGACGATCCTTATCCCTAAGGAAGAGACGACCGACACGCAGCAGCCCGAGCCTTCGACCGACACCGACGCTCAGACTGACGCCGAGCTACAGACCGACTCCGACGATCAAACGGAGACCGACGCACGGACCGACTCGGAAACGTCTTCAAACGAACCGGAAGACACCGAGACAGAAAACGAAGAAGAACAAACAGACGACCCCGGCTCAGCCGGGCAGGACGAATAAAAAACGGCGCCCCGCAAGGTTTAAAAGCCCTGCGGGGTGCCGTTTATCATATATTCTTTTGTAGAGAAAGAACGCCCTTATCCATTTTATAAACGAGGTCGGCGTATCTGAGCGCCTCGCGCTCGTGAGTTACGATAAGCACAGCTGCGCCGTCATCGGCGAGGCGTCGAAAAAGCTTCAGAACTTTCTGCGTCGTGTCATCGTCGAGGTCGCTCGTCGGCTCGTCGGCAATGATGACCTTGGGATCGTTTATCAGCGCGCGTGCGATAGCCATTCGGCGAAGCTCGCCGCCGGAAAGCTCGTTTGAGTAAACGTCGCACAGATCGTCGATTTCCATCTCGGAAAGCAGCTCATGAGCGCGCTTTTCCTTTGACGCAGCAGACCCGTACATTGCGGCGGGCATAAGCACATTTTCGAGGACGGTCAGGCTTTGAAGCCCCGTTTGCCCCTGCGGCACGACGCCGATGTGTTCGTTTCTGAGCTTCGAGCGTTCGGGGTCGCTTAAAGCATAGATGTCGCGCCCGTCGAGCAGCACCCGCCCGCTTGTCGGGGCAAGCAGCCCGGCAAGCATATTTGAGAGCGTTGTTTTTCCGCTGCCGGAGCGCCCGACAATCTCCGTAAGCTTCCCCGGCTCGAGCGAAAAGTCAGTCTCTTCGACGGCGCTAAAGAAGTTGGTGTTTTTGCCATTTCGGAAAAATATTCTCGAAATACTTTCTGCTGTAAGCTTCATTTATGCGTCCTCCCTCAAAAGCAGCGCCGTTTCGCCGCGCGTTATCCTACAAGCCGAAACGCACGACGTCACAAGGCCCGAAAGCAGCGACAGCAGCAGCGCGCCCGCGCCCAGCAGCACGACGACTCCGGCGTCCGGAGTAAAAAACGGCAGCGAGAGCGACTCTTTGAGTGAATCCGTAAGCGGAGCTAAAACTCCTAGCGCACAGAGAAGCCCTGCTAACGCGCCGACAAGGCTCACCAGAGCCGATTCAAGCGCCATTATCGAGAAGAGCATCCCGCGAGAAGCGCCCATCACGCGAAGTACGGCGAATTCCTTTCTTCTTTCGTTGGATATGAGCGCGAAGGCCACCGCCATTATTACAACGGCAAGCACCCAGATTACAGCCACCAGCGCACCGATCATCTTCGACACGCCCGACAGCCCCTCCGATATGCCGGAAATCATCGTTTTAGCGGGAGTAGCCTGGACCTTCGTAACGTGGATGTTTATATCGTCCGTCACGGCTTCGATATCAAAGCCATCAGAAACCTTTATAAGCACGGCGGAGGCTGCCGTTTCGATGTCTATTCCCTTGAACGGTTCGCCGTCGAGGATATTCGCGGCGTTCTCTGCCATTTTTTCGACGGTCGCCATATTGGTGTAGACGGCGCTGTCAAGCCCCGTTCCGGTTTTTCCTAACTGCGCCGCCACACGGTAGGATTCACCGTAAAATTTGATTATTCCGTCCGCCGGAAGGCTAACGTCGGCACCGATTATTATATCGCCGTCCTTGATCTCGCCGGAAAAGCTCTCGGATATCCACGACATGACGGAAAAGTCGGTTTCCGGATCGAAGCCGATTATCTGCACGCGCGACGAGCAGCAGCTCGCCTTCGCCGAGGTCAGAAAGAACTGCTTCGTCACCTTCTCGACGCCTTTTGTCGAAGCTATCTTCTTGACGTCTTTGCCCGACATATAGTATGTGCCGGTTATGCCTTGAAGAAGGATATCGTCGACCGTCCCGTGACCCTTTGCACTATTCGGAACGACTACGATATCGGCGCCGAGCCTCGCCTTGTATGCCGAAAGCCCCCTTTGCAGGCTCATCACGGTGAACGCTCCCGCAAAAATTGCAAACGAAAGCAGCGCCGCCAGAGCCGCCGTTGCAGCCGCGCGAAACGGCTTGCGGGCAATGTTCTTAAAGGGAAGCGAAAGCGCGGACTTCATCGCTTCTCCCCCTTGTCTGCGGGTACACGGCTGTGCTTTTCGTTTGAGGAGCTGGTCATATAGAGTACGATGTCGGCTATTACGATCACCATCAGTGCGATCATGAAAATGATCGTCCAGAACTGGGAATGGCTGCGGCAGCTCATCTCCGCCATCTTGCAAAGGCTGATGATGCGCCCGGGAATGCAGAACACAAATGCGTAAACGCCGCACAGCGAAATATCCATGCCGATCTTTATCTTTTCGTCGGCTATCGCCGCATGAGCCACCGACAATGTCAGCAGCACGACCGATACAGCTTTAAGCGCCTCGCCCGCCCAATGGCAGCTCATAAAGCCGCTTTCCATCGGCTCGCACACGGGGAACCACAAACGTATACCGAGCAGATATAAAAGCGAAACTGCAACTGTCAGAATATCGGTAATACCAAACCTTATCTTATCCTTATTGACTATCATTTCTTCTCTCTCCCTTTTTGCCGCTAAGCCTGCAGCTATTTTCTTTTCCAGATCGCCATGGCGTTTGCGTTTACGAGCAGGCGCTCTGTGTCAATGCCCTTCGGGCAGACATCACGGCAGGCAAGCGATTTTCCGCAGCCCGCAAACGTGTGCCTTGCGTAAAGCCTCGCGATCTCTTTATACTCCTTCGGAGTCATCTGCGACAAGAGCCGCGTTGTGATCGGCACGGTCGCCATGCCGAAGAATTTTCCGCCTGCGCAAAAATTCGGGCAGATCTCCAGACAGCAGCCGCACTGAATACACTCCGAAGCTTCAAACGCAAGCTCTCCGTATTTTTCGCTAAACTCGGCGTTGCCCCCAAGCCACAGGCGCAGCGTTTTCAAGTTTTCAAACAGAACGCTCCTGTCGACCACAAGGTCGCACACAACAGGGAATTTACGAAGCGGTTCGAGCGTTATCTCGCCCGTAAATTCCGACAAGACGGCGCCGCAGGCAAGGCGCGGTCTTCCGCAGATCACCATGGCGCACGCGCCGCACTTCTTTTGAAGGCAGCTGCACTCCCATTCGATGCGCCGCGCGGGGCTGCCGTCCGCGCTCACGAGGTCATCCTTTTCGTTGAGCTTAGTGAGCGCCGTGGCGACGGTGTCGCTCTCGTTCTCCGTTTCATACTCGAAGCGCTGGCAGAAGCTTTCTCCGCCGTGCTCCCGGCGGAGTATGTCAAGAATGTACTTCATCTTTTAACGCCCCCTCGCCTCCGAACTTTTCAAATGTGATAACAGGTCTTCCGTTTTCAAGGCGCGCCACAGTCTGCCTTCTGAAGGCTTCGCTCGTCTTCGGGAAGTCTTTCCTGAAATGAGCGCCGCGGCTTTCCTCTCGAGCAAGCGCCGACTCGACTGCCGCAATTCCGACCGACACCCTGAGCCTGTCAATCTTGCTTATCCCCTTTGCGCTGTACAGCGCTTCAAGGTCTGCAAGCGCCGCCTTCATCGTCTCGCCGCTTCGCACGATGCCGAGACCTCCAAGCAGCAGGTCGCGCAGCCGCGCTCTTATCTGCGGAGAAGAGACGCTGTCTTTATAATCGGGAACGGGCTTTACCTGAGAGCCTTCTGCACTTTTCGACGCTGCCCTTGCCGCAGTCTCGCCGCCAAATACGGCGCCGAGCATCGAGTTCCCTCCGAGGCGGTTCGCCCCGTGGAACTTGCACGCCGCCTCTCCCGCCGCGAAAAGCCCCTTTATGTTCGTTTCAAAGCGGTCGTTTACGCGAATACCGCCCATGAAGAAGTGTATACCGGGGCTTACGGCAATCGGCTCTTTTTTCGGGTCCTGCTTTAAATATGAGATGATCTCCTTTCTCAGGTCGGAAAGCTTACCGCTCCAGACGTCCCCGCCGATCGTCGTCATGTCAAGGAAGACGTCTCCCGTACATTCGGAGGCGTTTTTCACGAAGAACATCTCACGCGACACGACGTCGCGAGGCATCAGGCTGCCAAGCTCATATTTCTCCTCCATAAAATACCACGGCTTGCCGTTTTTCATGATAAACAGCTTGCCGCCTTCGCCGCGCGCCGCCTCGCTTATGAGCATACGCTTGCCGCTGATGGCGACAGTCGTCGGGTGGTACTGGATAAATTCCAGGTTTGCAAGCTCCGCGCCCGCTCCGAAGGCGAGCGCCGCCGCATTGCCGGTGTTCTGCGTCGTGCCGGTCGTCATTCCCTCGAAGAAGCCGTTAAGCCCGCCGGTACAAAGAATCGTGCATCCGCCGAGCGACATGAACTCTCCGGTGTATAAATCCTTTACAAATATGCTTTGAAGCGTTTTTTCGTCCGTTTTTATATAGACAAGATCGTGGTGGGGGAAGCGCTCCACAAGCCCCTGCGCCTCGTATTTGCGCACCTCGTCGATCAGCGCCGTCATTATCATCTTGCCGGTGCTGCTCTTTGCGTAAGCGGTGCGCTTCTTTTTCTGACCGCCGAAATTGCGCAGCGTGAGCCGCCCGTTTTCGTTTTGAAAGGGTGTACCAAGCCGAAACAGCTCCGTCACGACTCGCGGCGCGTTCTCCGTGAGTTCTTTTACCGCCGCTTCGGATTCAAGGAAGCAGCCGCCCTTCATCGTGTCGGAAAAGTGATCGGCTGGGTTATCGCTCTCGCCCATCGTGTCGAGCGCAGCGTTTATTCCGCCCTCTGCAAGGACCGACTGCGCCCGCTCAGACGGCTGAGACGAGACGAGCCTCGAATGTATCCCCATTCGCGAAAGCGTTATCGCGGCCGAAAGCCCCGAAAGTCCCGCTCCTACGATATTGACCGTTTTTTCGTTCATAACACCCTCCTCAGACAGCCGCCCAGCGCGCATAATAGGCACCAAAGCCCACGCACGCAAGCAGCAGCACGACCGACAGCACAAACATCGCGTCGTGAGAGAAAGCCTTTGTGCTTTTGATTCCGAAGGATATCAGCATCGGCTCGATATTTGTCAGCACGTGAAACGCGATCGTCAGAACGAGCAGGATCTGAGAGACGAGCCGCCCCTGAGTAAACACCTGCAAGCGGACCGCGCCGCCCGACGTATCCGCCTGAAAAAGCAGAACGTGCATCACAAGCGGTATTATGAGTGCAAGGCCGCTTATGCGCCTTGCCCAGAAGATAAGATTATCCTTGAAATATGCCGCGCCGGAAACGCGCTGAACGTGCACCGTCTGAAATGTCAGCACAACTGAAACAGCTGCGTGGATCATCGCAAGCACTAAGCACGTCCATGCAGCAGCCTTCATCGCGCCGCTGTCTGCACCCAGCAGTTTAAGCGCCCCCGCAACGGCGTGAAGGACGAACGTCACAAGCATTCCCGCCGCCAAAAACATATTAAGCCTTCTCATCGGCTGCACCTCCGGTTATCTCGATTACCGAAACGTTCTCCGCTTTGTCAGGCGAAAGTTTTATCGCCTGCTCCATCTCCTTGGAAAATATGGCAGCGTCGATCAAGCCCGACTCAGCCTTCGATGCGAGAAGCGCCGCGTCTTCGCTGCGAACGGTCATCTGGTTTTCGGGAAGCTGAGCTTTGTAGCGCTCTGCAAGCTGCATTCCGGCTTCGTCGCCGTTTGCGACGGTGCAGTGGATATCGTCGAAGATAACGGCATACTCGTCGCCCAGAAACGATTTCCAGTCGTCGATCGTATCTTCATGGAGCGAAGCGTTTATCAGGACAATGTATTCGCCCGAAGGCTGCTCGGGAAGCTCCATTGTCGCCTGAGACACCGCGTCAACCTTTTCGCCGAAGAAGTCAAGCTTCAGGGCAAGCGGCACTCCGACGATCAGGACCGCTGAAAGCATCGAAAGCGTTATGTGAAAAAGCCTCTGCGGGATATGCATTGTCATTCCCTCCCGGAATTATTCTGCCGAGGCCTTGGCTAGGGCATCGCCGACCGCCTCTTTGAATTCATCGTAGTTTACGGTTGCGCCGCTTATCGCATCGACGCCCTCAAGCGTGCCGGCGCTCACGTACATCTCGGCGTACTTGTCGGCAGCCTGTACCGCCTTCTGAGCCTTCATGCGGTTCTCCTTTGTGAGATCGACGCCGTAGTTTTCACCTTTAAGTGTACCGTCAAGCTCATACGTTTTGAATGTGCAGGATATAATCTTGTTGTCCTTCACTTCAAGCTCGACCTCGCCGTAGCCTGCGCCGTTGCCGTCTTCGTCGGCGTTTCTGTCTGCACTCCGTCCGGTGTAGGTGCCGTCGTTGAGCTGCGAAGGCACTGACACTTCGCCGCACGCTGCGAACGACAAAAGCAGCACGCACGCTGCGATAACGGATATGATCTTTTTCATGGCGTATCTCTCCTTTTTATTTTTTCGGAAAACAACTCGTTTTTCTTGTCGGAAACGATCTTACCGTGGTCGAGACGGACGATGCGCTGCGCCTGTTCGCCGACCTCGGGGTCGTGAGTTACGACTACAAGACTCGTACCCTCCTTGTGGAGCTGCTTAAAGATGTCGAGCACGATGTTTTCGTTTGCCTCGTCGAGGTTGCCGGTCGGCTCGTCGGCGAGTATAAGCTCGGGCGAATTGATAAGAGCGCGCGCGATGCAGACTCGCTGCTGCTCGCCGCCCGAAAGCTGGCTCGGCAGGTGCTTTGCCCTTTCTTTAAGCCCCACTCTTTCGAGAGCCGCGAGAGCCTCCTTTTCGTCGGGCATACTGTGGTAATACTGCGCTACCATGACGTTTTCCACTGCGTTAAGATAGTTTATCAGATGGAACTGCTGGAAGACAAGCCCGATCCTGTCGCGGTGGAATTCCGTAAGCTTACGGCGGCTCTCCTTGGAGATATCCTTGCCGTCAAAAATCACCTGACCCGACGACGGCTTATCCATGCAGCCGATTATGTTCATCATCGTACTTTTGCCCGAGCCTGACGGACCCATTATGGCGATCCACTCGCCCTTGTCCACGCTAAGGCTGACGTTGTCGAGCGCGTGAAGGTCGCCGTAGACCTTTGATATATTTTTCAATTCAAGTACCTTGCTCATTTGTATTCTCCTTCAAAAGTCGTTACTCGCCTTTAAGCACGATAGCCGGGTCGACGTCGACCGCGCTCTTAATCGGCACGAGGCACGCTAGACCCGTCACAAGAACGGATGCGGCTATCGTTATCGGTATAAGAAGCGGGCGGAATGCGATCGAGCTGCCAAAGACGTTCATGCTGACGATCTGGGCGAAGTAGTAGCCCAACACCGAACCAAGTATGCCGCCGAAGCCGCCGAGCACAAGACACTCGCTCATGAATTCGGCGATGATGCTGCCGTTGAGCGCGCCGAGCGCCTTGCGAAGGGCGATCTCACGGCGGCGCTCCGTTATAACGGCTGTCATCGTCGTTGCAACGCAGATCATCGTGAGCACGAGCACAACGGCTGTCACAATGAAGACAAGCGACTGCAGCTTTGTAAGTACGGTGCTTTCGGAAGCAGTAACGCGCTTTACAAGCTTCGCCGAAACGCTTTCCGAGCTTTCGTTTATCCTCTCGACCGCCTCCGTCAGACGCTCCTGCATCGCTGCCGCGCTGACCTCTACGATATCGCACCCCCTGTCGCTGAGCGTCAGGCTCTCGGCGTCTTCAAGGGAGATGTATATGTAATCCTCCTCCGAGCCGCCCGTTTCTAGAATTCCCGCAACGGTGAGATCAAGGCTGTGGTCGCAGTACATCTCTCCCGTTTCGGGGTCGCTGTACATCTCATATGAGGGGATATCGGCGGTATTGATATCGCTCGTGACCTCAAAGGTGTTTACCGCCGAGAACGAGTCGCCCTCTTTAACGCCGAGGCTTTCCGCCGCCTTTGCGCCCACGAGCGCCTGCCCGCTGCTTTTCGGAAGGCTGCCAACAATGTGCCAGTAGGGGCTTGTTTTCAAAACGGAGTCAAAGTCCACGCCCGCAAGCGTCTGGGGCTGATTGTGAATCTGAGTGTTTTCGTAGCGGTACGGCGTATAGCCCTCAAGCTCTTCGTCCGTAAACTCTGCAACGCATTTTTCAAGCTCCCCGCGGTTGATGTATCCGTCACCGGAAGGGGTGAGAATAACGTTTGCGCCGTAGCTCCTGAACTGCGCGCTCATCTGGCGTGGAACGTCGTAATATATCATTTCAAGTCCGGAAAGGATTGTTGCGCCGACAACGACGGCGAGCAGCGCGACTATCATTCTCGAGCGTCTTCGCAGAAGCGACGCCATGACCATCCAGACAAACATTTTATGCTTTGTGTTCATTTATGATCTCCCTTAATGCCCGCCGTGGAGGACCTCCGACGGACGAAGTCTGAGCAGTATTCTGATCGCCGGGATACTACCGACGAGCGTTACGCCGATTATCAGCACAACGACGATAAACGCTACCATGCCGTTCATGTCGATCGACGACGAGAAGACCGACCTGCCGATTATCTGCGCAAAGCCACAACCCATGAAGTAGCCCGCAGCCGCGCCGATCATCGAGGTGATCGTGATCTCGGTCAGCACAAGCAGCGTTACCTGACCGTTTGTCGCGCCAACGGCCTTTAAAAGTGCAAGCTCGCTCGAGCGCTCCATAACGCCAGAGGTGACAAGGTTCGAGATGCCGAGCGTTGCGCCGATAAGGCTCATGAATGTGATAAGCGTCATTAGAAGCTGCGTCTTTTCGAGTATTTTGCCCTCGGAGTCGGCTATCTGGCGAACGGCAGACGCCGAAGCCTCCGGGATAGCCTCCTGTATCTGGAAGCAGATAGAGCTTACGTAAGCCGTGCAGTACCAGAGGTCGTATTCATCGCCCGAAAGCAGCGAGGGGTTTCTCGCCGCCTTTACGGCAAGCTCATCATCGGGCGAGGTTATGGCGCTGACCTCGACCTTTTTCACAAGCTCGTTCTCACCGGAAAGGCGCTGCTGCGCCGAAAGCGTTGTGTAAACGCGGGAATCGTCGTCGTCGCCCGACTCGAATATCCCGGTAACGGTGAGCTTCTCTTCACTTTTTTTGCCCTCGACGGTGATCGTGTCGCCGGCGCGGATACCCTTATCCTTTGCGAGAGCCGAGCCAACCATAGCGAATGCGTCGCCGTCAAGCTTCTGCTCGTCGAGCCACTCCCCCTCTTCGATGTCCCACCAGCTTCTGAGGTTTGTAACGCCGGTGTCGCGCTCATAGGTCGTACCTTTTTTTGTAAACTCAAGGCGGTGGCCGAACCATGAGCCGATAAGAGTTACTTCGCTGCCGTCAAGCATGACGGTACTGTCGTTTACGGGCGCAAAATCGGTGATGTTGTTCGCCCAGAAGATCGTAAGCAGCTCGCCGAGCTTATCCTGCGGGATGTAGTCCGTTTCTCCCGAGTCGTCTTCGACGTTGTAAAGCTTGTCGATAACTGCCTGTGACTTCGCCGTGACCGTTATATTAGAGCCGTAAGTTTTCAGCTCCTCATTTATCTTGTCGCCGACATCGAGCATCACGTTAAGCATCGCCGCCGCGATGGACGCTCCGAGAGCTACCGTTACCGCGATCATGAGCAGCTTTTTCCATTGGCGGGTAAACGTTCCCCTCAACATTCTGAAAAACACATTTTCCGCCCCCTTACTTCTTAAAGTGATTCTTGTTTTTTATCATCTCGTCTATCGGGATCGTGATCCCGTTTTCGTCGATATCGTAATCAATGATGATCGGGTTGCATCCGCCCTTCATGCCAATTGTCGTCTTGTTCATCACAACGTTGCACTTTTTGCAGACGATCTGATTGTCCTTGTTCTCGTAGTAGCCCGCCTCGCCGCAGATGTCGCAGGCGTCAAGCCCTACGCCGTAGTTGTTTGTATTCTCCTGCTTTAGCACAACGATGAAACGCACAAGCGTGCCGTCGTCGGTCGTGTAGCCGAAGCGGTGAAGGTGACCGTCTTCTACCGTTTCAAGAGGTACGAAGAGCGTGTCGCTTTCCGTTATCGGGTCTTCGACGGGCGCCTCCTTTATCTCTACCGTGTTGAGCTTTACAAAGAGCGTCGAGCAGAGAATCGCCATAACAAAGCCGATAAGAAGGAAGACGAAGCTGCGCTTTGCCGTGCGCCACACAGCCTTTTGCTTTCGGTGCTCGGCGTTCGTGGAGTACGGCTCCTTAGCGGTGCGGCTCTTGACGATCAGGAACACGCCGACCGCCGTTATGACGGCAAAGAGCCCGTATGTGTAGAAACTCGAGCGGTTGTTGCTTGCCGCGGCAAAGCTGAACAGCACTTCGCTGTCAACGATCTTTCTCGGAGTGAGAACGAGCATTAGCCTTGCAAAGCCGTAGACTGCGTAGAGAACATTCACTGCGTAAAACACAGCGCAAAGCAGCTTCGTAAAGCCTTTCTTTGCAGCCACCGTGCAGATCTTGCAAACGGCGATCGCCGACACAAGGCATACAAGCAGACCAAGCAGATAACCGCCGAGGCGGAAAAGATACTCAGTTGACAAGATTCCGCTGGCTCCGCTGTCAAACTTGAACGGGTAGATCATTACGTTCGGCGCGGTGCAGTAGATATAAGACGCCATGAGCAGACCGGTCGAAGCCGAAACTATGATCTCGCCCGCCGACTCAAACCGCTTGGAGTTTGTCCTGTGGAAAAAACCTTTTGCAAAGATTACAAATAGCACCGCCGTTAAAACGAAGAGTGCAAGCGAAATGCCGTAGCCCCACGCACCGACCTTCCAGCCTCCCGTCAAGCGGCGAGTATTCGTGATGTATGTACGTACACCGGCGACGATAAGCCCCAATGTGATCCCGCAGCGGAATATTACCTTGCCCCTGTCGGAGCAAAAGCGGTCGATAAAAGCAAGCATTACGCCAAGGATCAGAGAAACAGCGAGGATATCGCCCGTGACGTTGATAAGATATGTAAGCATTATTTCACCCTGTTGCATATTTTAGGTTTTGGGGCTAAAGCCGCCGATAGCTCCGGCGCAGGCGGCAAAAAAAACGCCGCTGCAAACCGGAGCTTCTCGTGCCAAGGCCCCGTAAACCCCGGCAATATTATTTATAGATTACTCGGCCCAAGCGCCGTCTGTGAACTGCCACTTGTCGTAAGTGTACTCGATAGCATCGGGGAACTCGTGAGTTTCCGGGCCTGTTTCGTCTGTGTGGATAAGGTATGTTGAGGAATCGGGGAACTTAACGGTAAACTTGACCGTGTAAAGTCCGTCGCCTGCCATCTTGATGTTCGCGCCGTAGTGCGGACCGTCGGAAGCTGCCATCGGCATGAATGTGCCTTCGCTGACCTTGGAGTTGTCATCGTTCTTTGTTACTTCGTAGTTGACTGTGAGGTACGGAACCCAGTCGCCCGTGCCGTAGCCGAGACCGTTCTGAAGAGCGGAAACGTCAAGCTCGAGGTGGCAGTCGTAATCCTCTGCCTTGTAGCCGCCGGTCATGTCAACAGGCTGGAAGTATACTGCGTTGAGGTTGAGGAATTCCTTCTCAACGCCCGAGAAGATCTCGACCTCTGTGAAACCGAGGTCCTCGCCGTCGTCCGCTTCTTCTCCGGCAGCGCTCTCTGCTGCGCTCTCTGCTGCGCTCTCTGCTGCGCTCTCTTCAGCCGCGGACTCTACAGCTGCTGCAGACGATGTGTCGTCTGCCGTGCTGCTTGTTGTTGTGGAAGCCGTATCGCAGGCTGCCATGCTTACGGAAAGCATCATAGCTGCAAGTGCAGCCGCAATGATCTTGCTGTACTTCTTCATTATATTCTCCTCCAAAACTAATTGATATATAGTGTGTATTGTCAACAAACCGATCTATACGGGTCAGATCGGAGTATTGCGGGGATCAGTCTGCCTTCAGGGTTTTCTTGCCTTCGGGCTTCTTCACGATCGTAAGAACGAAGGTGATGATCGTGATAACAGTGAGTATGAGCTGCGGTGCGAGCGTTATCCATGTCGGGTAGATGCCGAAGAACGCAAGCGCGTCGTTGCCTGACATCCACGAAAGCGCCGGTATCGTGCCGGCAAGACTCTGAACAAAGCCGCCGATCTTCTCGGCAAGACCGCCGTCGAGGAAAAGCTCCCACATACCGGAGCCGAGGAACGCGATCGACATTACCGCCATCAATATACTTGTCGCCATAAAGAACGGCTTCAGCGGAAGCTTCACACCGAACACGCGGATAAGTACGAAGATAAGCGCTACCACCGCAAGTCCGAGGACGATGCCGCCGAACACAGCGAGGAAGCCGTGTTCCATCGAGCCTGCCCTTGAAAAATACTGCTGGCAGAAAAGGATCACCTCGGCGCCCTCGCGGAACACAGCGAGGAACGACGTTGCGCCAAGCGCGATGAGCTTGCCGCTGTCGGCAGAGCTTGAGACCTTGCCGGAAATGTAGCTTGTCCATGCGTCGGACTCCGCCTTTGAGATCATCCAGTTGGAAACGTAGATCAAAACGGCCACGGCAAGCAGTGCCGTAACGCCCTCCGTTATCTCCTGCGGTATCGAGTTGCTCGTGCCGCTCGTTATCGTGTAGAGTACTATCGCAAGCGCCACGCTCGCTGCAAGTGCGACGACAGCGCCGGCATATACGTAAACGGTACCCTTTTTGTTTTCGGTCTTGATGAGGTATGCGACCATCGCGCCAACGATGAGTATCGCCTCGAGGCCTTCACGCAGGATAATACCGAAGACTGCCGCAAACGTCGCCCAGGCAAGACCGCCACCGGAGCTTTCCTCGCCGTCCTCGTTGGTATATCCAAAAAGGGCGTCGAGCGTGTCTGCGTCTTCGCGGAGCATCGAAACGAGCTTGTCGACCTCGCTTCTCACCTCTTCGGGGCTTGCGCCGTTGTTGACCGCTTTCTTCATGTTTGAGAACTGAAGCTCTACCTCGTTGACTCGCGCGCCCGAGATGTAACCCATAACGGTCTTTTCATAGCCCGAGGTCTCGTACCAGAAGCCGTAAGCATTTGTAAACGGCTTGTAATAGCCGTCGTCGCCCTCTCTCTCAGTTCCCGACTCGTAGCGCCTCAAGCCCTCTTCGAGCAAATTTGAGATCTGGTCGGTGATGTCGTTGTACGTTATCGTTTTTGTACCGTCGGGGTTCTCGGCGGCGACGTACTTTTTGTACGATAGGTAATAGTCCGCCGCGGCGTCGCCGTCTGCATACGCCGTGAGCGCCGACATACCCGCAAAAACAATCAGAAGAAGCAGCGCCGAAAGCAGCCTCCTCATCGTTCTTTTCTGCATATTATGATGACCTCCCCTTATCTTTGATACGAACAAGCAGGTTCTGGGTTATAAACATCTAACCTCCGCCCTAAAAAAAAGCCCTGCCTACATATCACAGGAAATTGTAGTCGCATTGTGACGCGTTAGAGGATTCTAACTATCTTTAAGTTTATCACAGCTAACTTGTTTTGTCAATACTTCTTGAAAGTCCAATATGTATTTTCGGTAATTTGCAATAAAAAGCTTTACTGTTTTGTTCAGTTATACTAGCTTAACTTACAAATGTCTTTTTCTCATTATTGACGCTTTGTCCAAAGGCGTTCCGAGTTACACACATAAAACTTGGTTTAAAGAAGCGTATAAAAAAACGCACCCTCTCGTTTTGAACAAAAGGGTGCGTCGTTCATATTATTCTCTTATCGTATTACAGCTCAACGCCGTTTTTCTTCAAAAGCTCCCTTGCGGAATCGACCGAGTCAATGCCCGTGAGGTTCTTTATCGGCGCGAACTCGTTCTCCCTTACTACCTCGTAGGGCAGACAGGTTGAAAGCTGATGAATCATATCGAGAACAAGCTGTTCAAACTTGAAGCCATTCGGCTCCGTGGGCTTTACCGGTTCGCCGCTCTCGGTGATGTAGGGGATCTTTTTCCTTACAACGTGGAGAGGCATCTTGTCGTCGGTCACCTTTGACAGCTCCGACGTTTTGAAGAGATAATTCAGGATCACGCCGTAGTTGTAGGCGGGATCGCCGTTTTCGTCTTTAGCGTCCATCATTTCCTGCGAAAGCTCGTAATACTCAACGATAGATGGTCTGCCGTCTTCGGTACAGATAACGCCGACCTTCTCGTCGGGAGCAGCCTTGCGGACAACCTTTGCGCCGACCGATACATCGGCAAGCACCGTCGCGCCAACAAAGCACGGATCGCAGATCCGCTGGAGAACGTTGTCAACCGCGAAAACGTCGATCCACTCGACGCCCTCGTCGGCAAGGATCTTGTCAAGACCGGCTCTTATCATCGAGGAATACCAGCCCGCGTTGCCATTGGGCGAGGTCGAAATGCGGTCCTTCGCCTCCATGTAGAGCTTGCCGTCAAAGTCGCAGCAGGGCGCCATCTTCTGCTTGAAGAACGAGACCATGTCCGCCTTATATCCGAAATAATCCTTCTCCTTGAAGAAAGATACCGTATCGTCGTGGTTTTTCTCGCTCGTCATGATGAACAGACGGATCCACGTTTCGGACTCCTTAACGACGTCGAGAAGATTGTTGATAAGGCACTCGAAAATGTAAAGCGGCCTTGTGATGCCGACATTGTACATCCCCTTCGGGTGGTCAAAGCCGAGTCGTGTTCCCATGCCGCCTGCAAGAAGAAGCGCCGCCGTCTTTCCGCTGCGGATAGCATTTATGCCCGCTTCGTAAAGCTCTCCCCTTCTGCTCTCTATCTCACTGCACTGCATTGCAGCAAGCGGCGCAAAAGCGCCTCTTTCACCGGAATTTTCTTCGTCAAGTCGGCCGAGAACGGAAAAGTCCGTCTCGAGGATCTGGTCGAGAAGCGACTCCTTAGCGCTCTCGTCAAGCTCATCTAAAAATCCGAGTACGTGTTCCTGCCCTATATCATTTAGTATGTTTTTTGCATCTTCAAGCTTCATAAAAACCTCCTGTAGCCAACGTTCGCCCGGCAGAATTGCCGAGCGAAACGCGGCAGTCTCTTTCCTGCATGGTGTATAATACAAATCAATTATATCATACATTGCAGACTAAAAGAGCAATAATCCGTAGTTCAATTGTAAACAATTAATGAACGCTTTTAATTCTGCGGCATACGTTCCCCTATCTTGTAATCGGATGGGAATCCTACGCTGAAGCGGAGGACCGCGAGTGCGTCGGCAGAGGTCACGTCGCCGTCGCCGTCAACGTCGGCGCGCCTTGCGTGATCGGTGTCGAGAGTCGTCATTCCGAGGCTTGCTCTTAGAATGATGAGCGCGTCGGACGAGGTTATCTCGCCGTCGTCGTCGAGGTCGCCGAGGAAGAGGCCGGAGATGTTGCCGGGCTTGTCACCGCCCGGGGTGTCGGTATCGCTGCCGCCGGGTATGTCGGAGTCGCTGCTGTCGTTGCTGCCTCCCGGAGTGTCTCCGCCCGGGGTATCGCTGTCGGAGTCGCGCGGGATATCGCTGTCGCCACCGGGGATATCTGAGTCAGAAGGCGTATCGCTGTCGGAAGGCTTGTCGATATCAGAACCGGAAACAGTCGTCTCTTTGACGTCGGTGTATACGCTGTCTTCAAACTCGACTGTCGCCGTGTATACGATCTTTTGAACGGCACCGTACATATCAAGCTCTTCCGACGAGGCAACGCTTGCTTCCACACTCTTTACATGAGAAGCGTCGTTGTGGCAAGTAAACGTCGCTCTTGCGGAGTCGGTGCCGTACCACGTCCATACAGGATCTTCCCAAGAGTGGCCCGTCGCTGTTACAGTATAGTCGTTTTCATCGACCTTGCCGTCTCCGTTCATGTCCGGCATCTTCGAGCCCACCGCGTCGGAGTAGATCACTCCGTCATCTCCGAGGTAGTATTCGATATTGCCGTCCCTTTCGCATTCAGCTTCGACAGCTTCGTAATGAGTGAGCTTGACCCAAGCCGCTTTTATAGTCGTGTCGGCGTCGAACGATACGAGTGCGCTGGGGTTGTAGGTCTGTTCGCCGACTGTCCAGCCCTTGAAGATGCTGCTCTCGGGAGACGTGAAGCCGCAGGGCGGAAGCGTGTATTCGCCTGCATCGGTCGTAATGCTCTTCATCGTGCCGCTGCCACCGTTTGCGTCAAAGGTGAGGGTGATCGAGCCCGTTTTCCACTGAGGCGTGATCGTAAGATCGGATTCGATGTAAAGTTCGTCGCCCGGGTTATGTCTTTCGGTGCCTGCGAGCCAATAATCGAAAGCCTTGCCCGCGGGCGGTGTGAACGTGCATTCGGGCAGGGTGTAGATTTCCTTCGCCTTGACGCTGACGCTCGGCATCGTTCCGCTGCCGCCGTTTGCGGTAAAGTTCAAAACGAACGACTCGGTCATTCTGAAAAGAACGCCGCTGTACAGAGCCGACTCGTTTGACGAGCCGAACGAAATGCTGTAGTTATCGGAAAGCTTGTCCGCACCGCCGAGGCGCTCGATCTTGTTTTCGGCAGGCGTGCAGAGCACGTCGGGCTCGCCGTCGGAGTTGAAGTCGAACGTCTTGTTTTCGGCGCTGTAGCCGAGAAGCTTCAGAATCTCCTTCATTACCTCTTCGGGAACGACCGCGCCTGTGAAATCGTAAAGATTTATCTCATATGTCGTCTTCTCGACCGTCTCTGCCGTAATTACAGCTTCGCCGGCGGGCATCTTGAAGACGAGCGAGCCGTTGCTCTCGGTCCTGTAGGAGACGGCACCGCCGTTGATCTTGATATCGTCAACGCTCTTGCCTTCAGGCAGACGGCTCTTGTCTACCGTGAGGATGACCTCCGCGCCCGCGATCGTCTTGTCGGCTTCGCATCCGCTGACAGTCGCGGTGATGTAGTCGTCCTTTGTGATTGGGTAGAGAGTCGGTTCGATGTCGTTGAAGCTATAGCCGATATTGCCGTAGCGTGCCGCAACTGCGGGACTGCTGACTGTATCGGGGTCTTCGGTGTAGAACGTGAGGTTCTCGGTGCCGTACCAGAGCTTATCGTCGTCAATGATGATCCAAAGCTCGTTGTCAGCGAGGTTCTTGTTGTCGACCGTCTGGTAACCGCCGCCGTTGGAGTGGACTATGATGTTGATAGCTTTCTCGGTCGCGCTTGTGGCAAACGACATATTGAACCAGCCGTTTGAATCTGCCGTCGAGAGCGTATCGCCCGGCCACTTCTTGGCTGTGCCGTACTCTGTGCCGCTTTCGCCCCAGACGTAAACGGTGGGTGCCCATGTGTGAGACTTGCTGCTGTGTCTAAGGTGAAGCTTGACCGTGCGCGACGTCTCGTCGTAGTAGTAATTGACGTCGGTGTTGCCGTAAACTACGGGTATAACATTGCTCGGCATCGTCTGCTCCGCGTTCAGCTCGTAACCGAGAAGCGGCGGCGGAGCGTCGAGCGTGATCGTATCGCCCACTACCGCGGAGTAAACGTCGGACTCTCGTACCTTCGTCGTCGTGCCGGTCTTATAGTAATTTACGCTGACCGTTCCGGCGTTTACGCGAACATAGTACGCCTTAACGTCCTTGCTCTCGGAGAAGACGCCCGTAACGGGGGTGTCGATCTTATCGAGGATGTAGTTATAGTCGTAGACGTCGGGAGCGTAGAGACCGTAATTCGTACCCTTTACGCCGGATGTCACGTAGTTCTTTACGACCTCGCCCGTCGCCTCGTTGATGAATGAGACGTTGAGCGTACACATATCGTTTTCGACGCTCACAGAGCCGAATGAAGATGTATCGACAGCGATAACGGCGGAATTTGCAGGAACTGATACCTTTCCGCCGGAGATCTCGCCGAGCTTGTCAAGCCCTGCGCGGCTGCCGTCGGAGATCACGATCCAGTTCTGATCGTTGCCGGAGGGAATCTGATACGTTACGTCGTAGTCGGAAGAATTAGCTACGAACAAAAGCTTTTTCCACTGGCTCGTATTAGTATTTGTGCATACGCAGGCAAGAAGGTTCTTGTCCGTGCCTATGTCAAGGAAGTTGTAGTTGCTAGAAGTACGTCTGCTCTCTGTAAAGAGATCGAAGTTCTCTCTGATCTTTCTAAGACCTCTGTAATAGGAAACGATGTCGATGTTTGTCGCCTCAAGGTTCCAGTCGATCTTGTTTATTTCGGGGGGCTTGTTGTAGCTGTTGTGCTCGCCGCCCTTCGATCGGCCCATCTCTTCGCCGGCAAGAACGAACGTCGCACCCTGAGAAAGGCTGAGTATCGCGCCCGCAAGCCTTGTTTCGGCAGCAATCTTATCGTCGCGCTTGTAGTAGGAGCCTGTCAGCCCCTGGGAAGCGCAGAGCTGATCCCACAGCGTGCGGTTGTCGTGGCAGGCAGCGTAGGAAACGACCTGAGTCGGGCTGTTGAAATAGGTCTGATTCTCCGCCTTCATGCCGATGGAGACATTGAAGTTGTTGCTGTCGTTGGGGGTCTGGATCCAGCCGGGCTTATTAAAGTCGTTATCGGCTCTGAGGGAATCGCGGAGACCGTCATTAAAGAAGCCTATGCGCTCGTCAAGGCCGGGGTGATCCCACTCGAAAGCCTGCTGAAACGTTTTTTCGTCCCATGTAAGGCCGGGGTACTCTCCGCCGCCGCCTGTCCAGCCCTCGCCCCACATCGTGATGCGGCTGTCGATCTTGTCAAGCTCGCTTCTGATGCGGTTGAGCGTTTCGACATCATGGAGAGCCATAAGGTCAAAGCGGAAGCCGTCGATGTGGTACTCGTTTGCCCAGTAGGTAATCGAGTCGACCATGTACTTCTGGTACATACGGCGCTCGGAAGCTGTCTCGTTACCGCAGCCCGAGCCGTTGGAGTATACATAGGAATCGTAATACACGCTCCAATCGTCATTTCGCTCATGCCACATACGATAGTAGTATTTCGGCAGTGTGCTGTCGAAGCAAGAGTATATGCCCGTGCCGTTGGTGTGGTTATAAACGACGTCCATTACAACGGAGATGCCGGCGTTGTGGAGCGCCTGGATCATCTGCTTGCACTCGTTGATTCGCACATTGCCGTCGTAGGGATTTGACGAATAGGAGCCTTCCGGAACGCTGTAGTTCTTCGGGTCATAACCCCAGTTGAACTGCGTGTCGCTGCCCGTCTCGTCTACGGACGAAAAGTCGCTGAACGGGTTGATCTGAACAGTCGTAACGCCGAGGCTCTTGAGGTAGTCGATGCAGGTCGGCAGACCGCCCTTGCCGTTGAGCGTTGTTCCCGTTTCTGTGAAGGCGAGGTACTTGCCTCTGTTCTTTTCCGAAACGCCGGAGCTTTCGTCGTAGGAGAAGTCCTTGATATGTACTTCCCAGACGAAGGAATCGGTCGGGCTTGAAAGAAGGACGTGTTTGTCGCTGCTCCAGCCGCTCGGGTCGGTCTTATCGAGGTCAACGACCATTGTACGGTCGCCGTTTACGCCTACTGCATAGGAGTAGGGATCCTGCGTCTCGTACGTCTGAAGATCCTTGCCCATAACGTCGGTAGTCGTTACCTCGTAGGTATAGTACGTATTTACAAGATCGCCGTCGATCTTTACCGACCATACGCCGCTGGAGGTGTCCTGCGTCATGGCGGTATTGCCGAGGCTCGCTGCTCCCTGCTCACTGTCGCTTCCGGTCGCGTAGCGTTTAAGCGTTACCTTGGTCGCCTTGGGCGCCCAGACGCGGAAGGTAGTAGAGGCAGCGGAGTAGTCGGCGCCGAGCTTGCCGTCGTAGCCGAAGTTCTTGTCGATCCACTCGCAGGTGCTCGTGTAGTTGTTCACTTCTCCCGACGCGGCGGGAGCGATGGCTGCGCTTGCCGGCAAAAGCGTTCCGGCTGCAAGGACCGCAGCTAACAGGGTTGATAGTATCCTTTTCAGCATAAAAGGCCCTCCTTATTTTCGGGTTTATTTTCCGGGCGGTTTACAAAAAGAGATTCGGCAAAGCGCCCTAAGCGTTGCACCTTTATTATAACTCATTTTTACAATTATTACAATAATATTTTTTGATTCAAAGAATTTCTGTGGCTATTCCACAAGTTGAAAGGGGCTCTTTTGTAGCAAATCACAACAAATCTATAAAGAAAAGCAGCCGGAAAACTCCGACTGCCTTTAACTTTACTCTGTATTTTTAAGTGCAAGTATCTTTGGTATCCGTTTGATACGTATGAAGTCGACTGCCGCTATCAGCACATATGCCGCGAGAACGAGCACGAACTCCTTGACGAAGCCGTCGGGAGTCATCACGAAATCAAACCAGCCGCCGAGCGTCATCATTATCTCTTTCCAGAATATGCCCATGACCTTGAAGCCTATGTACATAGCCGCAAGTTCAGACAAAAGCACGACTATGCCTGTCGTTACAAGATAGAGCGAGGCAAGCTCGCCGTCGGTGTAGCCGAGAATCTTTACCATGGAGATCGAGACCTCGTTCTTCTCGATTATGAGCTTTGTAAGCAGGTAAATGATTATAGCCGCAACGATCACGCAAACGTACTGGAAATAGAGCATATAGCTGCCCATAGAGTGGTCGAGCTGGCGAGTAAGCTTCGTCATATCGTCGGCCGTTATCTTCTTGGCGATATAGTCCTCGTCGATATCGGTTATCATTTCGTCAGACATATAGCCCCCGAACGAACCTTCGTTACGGTCGAACGTCTCGTTGAAGCGGTCGTTCGACATAAAGACGGCTACGCCTGCCGAGTAATCATGGATTCCGTATACCCTCCAATTATAGGCTTTGTTTTCGTACTTTTCCCAAAGCGTTATAACGTCGCCCTCGTGTACGCCGTACTTCTCGGAATATGCCTTTGAAACGTAGACTGAAAGCTCCCCGCTGCCGCTTTCGGAGAAGTAGTCATCCGAAAGCGCGATGTAGCGGCTGTTTTCGTTGACGCCGTAGACCGTGACCTCCTCGTCGTAAGCATCGGACCTTCGCTCAAGCGACGTCACGGAGAAGCGCTCCGCTCCGGGTGTGGAGGTGGTGATCTCGTTGCCGTCTTCGTCCTCTGTTGCGGAGAGGATGATCTGATCCTTCGCGAACATCATGTTCTCGACGGAGTCCTGGTAGTATTTCAGCGTTGCGGGCATACCGACCGCCATCGAGAGCAGCAGCATGATGAAGCAAATGCCGACGAAAAGCATGAGGTAATTCGTGGCGTTTTGCAGAAGCACGCGCATCCTGAAACGGCGGAAGAACTTCCACCTCGGCAGGCGGATCGCTTTTTTTCTGCGTCTCTTCTTGAGGTCGCGGCGCAAAAAGCGCAGCGGAGAGAGCCTCAGCGTTTTGCTGATTATCACAAGGTTTATCACGAGCATCAGGATAACGGGTATAATCGTCGTTCTGACGAACGCTTCCGGAGTCCAGATCGTTTTATAGATCGGCAGACTGTAGCTGTTGTAGTACATCGCGACGACTACCCTTTTCATCACCGTGTAGCCGAGAATATTGCCGACTATCGCCGCAAGCAGCACGACAACTACAGGCGCGCTCATGTAGTAGCGGAGAAGCTCGCCCTTTGTGTAGCCCGAGGCGCGGAGCGTACCGATTACTGTCGACTCCTTTTCGAGCGTACCGCTTATCGTGACGGCGAAAATAAACGCCAGCACTGCCGTCAAAATGTAAAGCAGAACGCCGCCCATCGCCTTATCGGAACCCATATCGTCCGGAGCGAACGTTATCGCATGGTTAAGGTAAGCGGGGACATAGTCCTTTATCTCGAGCTTCTTTTCCGAGACCGCCGTCTGCGTTATGAGCGAGACGAGGAAATTATCAGACAGCTCCTTTTCCTCGAATTCGTCGGCGGGACGGCTGCCGTAGGTGAACGCATAGAAATAGTGCGCTATTCCGCCGAGACGCTTAAAGCCCTCGTTTGTGACCATCGCGACATCGAAGGTGAGCGCGTCGAACATGGTGTCGTAGTTGCTCTCGTAAAGAGTGCTGTAGTCGACGAACGCCGCAAGCCCCACAACCTTGAAGTCAGCTTTGCCGACCGTCAGCGTATCGCCGATCTTTATGCCCGCGTTGTCGGCGTGCATTCTGTCGATGATGATCTCGCTGTCGTTCTCGGGCGCTCTGCCTTCCAGGATATCGTAAAGGTCGACGTCTTTGCGCTCGCCGTATACTCTTATATTGCCGGTGTGGGTGCTGCCGAGGTATTCGTCGCTCTCTCTGCAAAAAAGCTCGTAAACCGTGACGGGAACGGGCTTGAAGTCCTCGTCGTCGAGCTTGTAGCGCTCGTTAAGCTCTTCAAATTCCTCGTCGATCTTCTTGTCGATCTCCTTCTTTGCCTTTTCCATGGCGTCTGAGACGGCTGTCTTGTATTCGTCGGACTTTTTCGCCTCTTCATAAGCCTTTTCGACGGCGGAGTCGTAATTCTCCGCCATTGCCTTATCAATGGCTTCGGCGAGAGTGTGCGCCTTCTGCTCCTCGGGGATCAATTCGGCGGCGGCGCCGAGCTTTGCAAGCTCAGCGCTGACTGCCTGCTCCGTCTGAGACTTGATAGCCGCTTCAACCTGCCCCTCGACCTTCTCCCTTACAGCTTCGTCGACCGTCTCGGTGATCTTCTCCTCCGCCTCATCGTAGGCGTGCTCACGAAAAACCTTCACCATGTCGGCGCGTTCGCCCGTTTCGATCGCCTTTATCAGCTCCTCGTCCGCCGCTGCCGAAAGCTCGAAGTGACCGTTTTCACAGCGCAGCGCCTCGACATTGTTTTCGAGAGTCTGCATCATGCTGTTGTTCGCAACGTACATTCCCGAGACGAAGCCTATAGTAACGACGAGCATTGTAAATATCATGAGATAGCGCTTGCGGTCTCTCCAGATATCCTTCCAGACGCGCTTTGCGAGCGGGTTTTTCGGGCGTTTGCCCGAAGGTATCGTGTACTCCTTCATTGCCGCTCCCCCTTACCACTCCAGCTCGTCGGCAGAGATCTTCTTTTCGTTGAGGTCGTCGTGACGTATCCTGCCGTCGCGCAGCTTTATAACGTGATCCGCCATCATTTTTATAGCCTCGTTGTGGGTAACCATGATAACGGTGTTGCCGTACTTGCGGTTTACTTCCTCGATGAGCTTCAATATCTCCTTTGAGGTGGTGTAGTCGAGCGCACCCGTAGGCTCGTCGCAGAGAAGGATATCCGGGTTCTTAACTATCGCGCGCCCGATCGAAACACGCTGCTGCTGACCGCCCGAAAGCTGGTTCGGGAGCTTGTAGCGGTGCTCGAACAGGCCGAGTATTTTCAGAAGCTCGTCGATATTGAGTGGGCTGTCTGATAGGTAGGCTCCCGTTTCAATATTCTCCTTGACGTTGAGGTTCGGGATAAGATTGTACATCTGGAAGACGTAGCCGAGGTGCTTTCGCCTGTAGTTCGTGAGGTTTTTGTCGTTCATGTCGGCAAGCGCGTCGCCGTTGATGATTATCTGACCCTCGTCTGCGCTGTCAATACCGCCAATAATGTTGAGCAGCGTAGACTTTCCCGAGCCGGAAGGCCCGAGCAGAACGCAGAACTCGCCCTTTTCCACTGAGAAATCGACACCCTTAAGGACGTCCTGCCTGGTTTCTCCCTCGCCAAAGCTTCGCTTCAGCCCCTTTACCTCCAAGAACTTTCCTTCATTCACGTATATCTCCCCTTTATTTATAGTAATATAGATACGAACAGATGCAGCCGAATCAGGTCCGAATACTGCACAAGGATCAGTTAACTTTAACTAACTCTCTGTATAAATTATAGCACCTCTTTTTCATAAATGCAATTGTATATTGCGACGGTAAAACCACCGGATAAACTTTTATTTTGGAAATTTTTTATAATCAAACATCAAATGCTCTGCGACCATGAAACACATTTGCGGACAACGACAAGAAAAAGTGTGATTTTTCTTTTATAAGACTTTATGCCTATTGTGTTCTTGAAAAATCTGTGATACAATGTATATTGCATAAATATTTTGCGCTTCATCACGATTTTTTATCATGTTTTATATGAGACTCATTTTTAATCCAAGATGAAAATCAATCAGAAAGAGTGATCTATATGGAAGAAAAAGGTGCGCTCCGGCGCGAAAGGATCCAAGCAATCGTGTTTGTCTTCTGCTGCATTGTAATAAACTTTGTCGGCAATTTTATCAACGGCAACCTCTCGCTGCCCGTGTGGCTCGACACATTCGGCACCGTTATCGCCGCCTACGTTCTCGGGCCGGTCTGCGGCGCGATCGTAGGGGCATCGTCAAACATCGTACTTTCATTCTGGGACGGCACCTCGCTCGCCTACGGCATTAAGAGCATACTTATAAGCCTAAGCGTCGGCTACGCCGCCAGAAAGAAGTACTTTGAGACGATCTTTCACGTAATGACGGTTGCCGGGCTTGTAACGATCGTATCGGTGATCATCTCGTCGTCGCTCAATCTTTTGATCTACGACGGCAGCACGGGCAACATCTGGGGCGATGGCGTCAGGGATTATTTTATCACCCGCGGCATTCCCTCAATGATCGCCGCGTTTATCGGGCAGTTTTACCTTGAATTCTCCGACAAGCTCATAACGATACTTGGCTTTTATATTATGCTGCGAATCTACCGACGGATCCGCTCCTGGCTTTCAAAGGACGGTGAAAAGCCGGAGCCGCCTTCCGGTGCAAAGGTCGGCGCGATCGCGCTGTTCCTGACGGTTGCCGCGGCGCTCTCTCTGTCTTGTCCTACGCTCACCGCAAGCGCGGAAGAGGCCGACGCCCCGAGCAACTCCTACATAAGGACGATCTACAACGCGGAAAACGGGCTTGAGTGCGGTCACGCGAACGACGTTATCCAGACGAACGACGGCATCATCTGGGTAGGCAGCTACTCCGGTCTTTACCGCTACAATGGCACCACGTTCCGCTTTATGAACGAGTTTTCGACCGTAAAAAACGTAAACTGCTTGTACGTTGACGCCGAGGGGCGCCTTTGGATCGGCACAAACGACAACGGCGTTGTCGTTGCGATCAACCAGAAGGAAGCCAATTCGCTCGACTCAAGCCACGGTCTCCCCTCCGACTCTGTAAAAAGCATCACTCAGTCTGCCGACGGCGACTACTACATAGGTACCTCCGACAAGCTTGTCGTTGCGAGGCTTCGCACCGGTTTCGCTATAACCGACACGATTGACGACCTTCTCTACGTTAAAAAGCTTTCGTCCGACAGTAAGGGCAGTGTCGCGGCCGTTACCGCGTCGGGCAAGCTGTATATCATCAGGAAGGGCAGCGTAGCGTATGAGATAGCCGCCCCGGAAGGCACAGGCTACACCTGCTGCACATTCGCCCCCGACGACACGCTTTACGCCGGCACCGCCGACGGTCAGGTCCTCCTTATGGAGGCGGGCGAAACAAAGGCTCAGATGAAGTCCACGGTCATGTGCGACGATCTTTCGGGACTTAACAGGATCTACCTCCAGGACGAAAACACCGCATGGATCCTCTCAGACAGCGGCATCGGCACCGTCTCGGAAGGAAAGGTCTATCGGCATATGGAAACAGAGGGCTTCAACTACTCGCTTGAGAACATGACGATTGACTACCAGGGAAACCTCTGGATTGCCTCGTCGAGAATGGGGCTCATGCAGCTTTCGGAATCGGCGTTCTCAGATCTCTTCAGTGATTACGGGCTTGAGGCCGGCGTCGTAAACACGACCGCCAGAAAGGACAGCAAGCTCTACATCGGAACGGACAAGGGGCTTATCGTCATAGATGAAAAAAGCAAAAAGGAGATAGAGAACGACCTGACAAAGCTGCTTTCCGAGGCGAGGATCCGCTGCATCGAGAGTGACAGCGACGGAAACCTCTGGATATGCAGCTATGGCGAAGGGCTGATAGAGGTCACAAAGTCCGGCAAGATCATCGCTTACGACAGCGAAGAGGACGGCATCGGCTCGAGAGTACGAGTTTGTATGCAGCTCTCCAACGGGGCCATGGCGATAGGCGGCGACAAGGGGCTTTATTTCATCGAAGGCGGTAAGGTCATCAAAAAAATGCTATACGGAGAAGAGCTGGGCGCCGCAAAGATACTCTGCCTTTACGAAACGCCCGACGGCAGCCTGCTCGCAGGCACCGACGGCAACGGGATCGACATTATAAAAGACGGCTCGGTGATCGGTCATTATGCGCGTGAAGAAGGGCTGTCATCCGGAGTTATCCTGCGAATGGTAGGCGACGTTGACAAAAATGACGTCTTCATCGCTGCCGGCAACGGGTTGTGCTACCTGAGAAACGGCAGGATAGTCCCGATAAAGAACTTCCCGTATTCCAACAACTACGACCTTGTTCTCGACGACGACGGCGATCTTTTCGTCCCCGGAAGCGCCGGTATCTACGTTTTGAACAGAGATCAGCTTATGTCCGAGGGAAACCCGCACTACCTTCTTCTGAATTCGCGCTCCGGCCTCAGAGGTTCGCTTACCTCCAACGCGTGGAACGCGATCGACGAGGATAAGAATATCTACCTCTCGACCGACCGAGGCGTTTTCGTCGTAAATATGGACGAATATCAGCCTAAGAAAAAGTTCTACCGTATGCTCGTTTCCGAGGTGCTTCTCGACAACAACTCTGCCCACATAAATCAAGGCTTCGATCTCGTGATAGATCAGGACGTCACAAGTGTTGAGATCGTCCCCGAGGTCGTCAACTACACACTCGAAAACCCGTATATCTCGTATTGCCTTGAGGGCATAGACAATACCTGGAAGACCGTCCGCCAGGACGAGCTTTCGCATATCGTATACACGCATCTTCCCGCGGGTCACTATCTTTTCCGGATCGCTATGCTTGATCCCGAATCGGGCAGCGCGGTCGAAGAATGTGTTTACGGCTTCCAGAAGGAGACCGCGATCTACGAAAACACCGGGTTCCTTGTTTACCTAATAGTCATAGGCATTATCTTCGCGGCATGGCTGACGTGGTTCATAACCAGCCGCCGGATCCAGCGCACCATGGCTTTGCAGCAGGCGAAGCTCTCGCTTGCGCTCCAGCAGATCCAGATGGGCAACGAAACGATTCTCGCGATTGCAAAGACGGTCGATGCAAAGGACATCAGAACGAGCCAGCACTCTCAGCGCGTTTCGGACTATTCCGTAATGATCGCCAGGGAATACGGCTTCTCGAAGGATGAGCTTGAAAATCTGCGCAAGTCTGCGCTGCTGCACGACATAGGCAAGATCGGAATTCCCGACGCGATACTCAACAAGCCCGCAAGGCTCACCGACGAGGAGTACGGCATAATGAAGACCCACGTTACGAGGGGCGCCGAGATCCTTAAAGACTTCACGCTCATCGAGCACGCAGTCGATGGCGCTAGGTACCATCACGAGCGCTACGACGGCCGGGGCTACCCCGACCACCTCTCCGGAAAGGAAATACCTCTTTACGGAAGGATCATCGCTATTGCCGACGCCTTCGACGCCATGACGGCAAACAGAGTTTACCGAAAACAGCAGGATTTTGACTACGTTATGGGCGAGCTGAAGCGCGGCAGAGGCACCCAGTTCGACCCGGAGCTTCTCGACATCTTCTTAAAGCTCATAGACGACGGCATGATCGACATTAAAGCGCTTTACAGCACGAAAACTCCGGCGGCGGAAGAGTCACAAAAGCAGGCGGAGAACAAGCCCGCCGAACCCTCCAAGGAAGATGCCGGAAAGAAGACGGAGGACGAAAAGGAGCAGCCGAAGAAAGAAGACGGCAAAGACTCCGAGAAAAAAGACAAGGAGGACGGCAAGAATGATAATTGAAAAACATAAGACCCCTGTGGCGCTTCTCACGGCGATCCTGACGATACTCCTGTTTTACGGCCTCCACACCATCGGCTTCAACGTCTCTCACAAGCTCGACCACATCACCGTTGGCTTTATCTGCAACGGCGACGAGGCGACGCCCTACAGTGAAAACTTCCTGCGTTCTATCGACTACCTGCAAATGCAGTATCCCGACGCTGTCAAGGTCATCCTCCGCGACAACGTTCCCAGCGACGAGGTCGGCGGCGTGATCGACGAGCTGATCGCCGGCGAGTGCAGCATCATCTTCGCCAACAGCGCCGACTACGGCGAAACGATGAAAAAGGCAGCTGCGGAAAACCCCGGCGTGGAGTTCTGCCAGGCGGCGTGTTCAAACGCCAATGACGAACCTGTCTGCAAAAATTACCACACGTTTATGGGCGAGATCTATGAGGGCTGGTATACCTCGGGCAAGATCGCCGGACTAAAGCTTCAGGAGCTGATCGACTCCGGCAAGCTCTCGCGTAACGAGGCGGTCGTCGGGTGCGTGGGCGCGTTCCCCTGCGACGAGGTCATCTCCGCCTACACGGCGTTTTTCCTCGGCGTTCGCAGCGAATGCCCGGACGCTGTTATGCACGTTAAATACACAAACACATGGTCAAACTACAACCTTGAATATAACGCCGCTCTCGACTTGATCTCCGAGGGCTGCGTCATCATCGCGCAGAACACCGACACGATCGGCCCTGCGGTTGCCTGCGAGAGATCCACGGACAATCACACGGTCTTCCATATCGGCTACAACAAGGACATGATGAGCATAGCTCCGACTACTTCGCTTATCTCGACGAGGATCGACTGGTCGGTCTACATAAGCCAGTCAGTCGAAGCCGTGATGAACAACAAGCGCATCGAATCAGCGGTCAAAGCTCATATCCAAGGCAACGACGCGTGGAGCGGCTTTAAGCAAGACTGGGTAAAGATGCTTGAGCTGAATCCCACGATCGCACCCGAACGCGGCGAGGAAGTTTTAAATGAGACGATCAAAAGCTTCAAAAACGGCGACTGCCGCGTCTTTTA
Source organism: uncultured Eubacteriales bacterium (assembly GCA_900317025.1). Lineage (GTDB taxonomy): Bacteria > Bacillota > Clostridia > Oscillospirales > Acutalibacteraceae > RUG592. Next base: position 60,550 of record ONFG01000007.1, read on the forward strand.
CGGCGACTACATCGGCGTCTCCCCCGACGACCCGAACGATGTTTGGGATCTGAACCTTGAGTTTTACGAAAACAAGGAGTCATCCGCGCCAAGCTACCACTACGTTTTACAGGACGTTATAATCATCGACCCGTAAGCGCATATATCGATAATATCTATGCATATTAAAAGTCCCGTTTCAGTGCGAAGCGGGGCTTTTCTTTGCGCGAAGCCGAAAAAACTGTCGAAATGACGCTGTTATATATTGAAATCATCATACATTTGCTGTAAAATAAAACTGCACCACATTAATACAAGCGAAAGGAACTGATTCGATGGAACACATCAAAAGGCTTGCGGCGCTGTTCGTTACCGGAACGCTGCTCGTTACGTGCGCCGAGGTGCCGCTGAAAGCAAGCGCGCTCTCGTTCGAGGAGTACGTTCAGAACGCCATTGCGATCGCAAACGACGATTCCCACGGCTACAGCAACACCAACCGCTGGGGTCCCGACTACGACTGCTCGTCGTTCGTCATAACTGCTCTTAAACAGGCGGGCTTCAACACCGGCGATGCAAGCTATACGCTGAACATGAAAAATGCGCTGACGAGATATGGCTTCAAGTGGTATCCGTGGGAAACGATCGGCGACGTTTCAAACCTTCGCCGCGGCGACATTCTTCTTGACGAAAAGAATCACACTGAGTTCTACATCGGCCGCTACCAGAACGTGGGCGCTCACTACGACTGCGGCGACCCGGAAACAGGCGACAAAAGTGGCGGAGAGATCAGCGTGACCGGCTACTACAGCAGCACATGGGACGGTATTCTGCGCTACACCAATGACATTCCGAAGGTAAAGCCGAGCGACCTTGAGATCACAGCCTACGGCGAGCACTTTGCCGCCGGAGAGACGATATGCTTCGATGTTTTCAGCATCAATGCGCAGGAGCAGTATCTGGAGCTTTGGAAAGACGGCAAAAAGGTGCGAAACGAAAATGTCACCGACAAGTATGAGCACCGTCTCTCGCTTTCCGATCCCGGCGAATACACCTATCGCCTCGTTGCGAAGAACGTATGCGGCAAATCGGTCTCACAGAATCAGACCTTAACCGTCTATAATGAAAAGCCCAGCGGTCTGAAGATCAATGCCGGCAAAAAGCTCCTCGCAGCGGGAGAAAGCGTTCTGTTCACCTTTGATTCAAAGAACGCCGCCGAGCAGGCTATCGCCATAAACGACGGCTGGTGGAATGATTACTACGACGTAACGGATCAGACAACTTACTCGATCAGCTTCGACTCCGCCGGAGATTACACATATTTTCTCACCGCGGGCAACCCGGTAGGCGTTACGAGCACAAGCTGCGGCGAGATAGTCGTTTATGACGACAAACCCGATGATCTTTACGTCTCGGTAAACGACAACATCTGCCCCGCCGGCGGCTGCGCAGAATTCTCGGTTCAGAGCCGATATGCCGTTGAGCGAAGCCTCGTTGTGAAGAAAAACGGCAAGGAGATCTACAACATCGACGCCGCTGCCAGAGATACATACTCGCTCAGATTTGACGAGCCGGGCGTATACTCATACCGCGTCACGGCGAAGAACAAGTTTGGCGAGACGAGCACCGATTACAAAACGCTCACTGTTTACGACAGTGAGCCTGATGGTTTAACGCTAACGACCGACAACACGGCGTATACCACCGGTGAATCCGTCTCGTTCAAATACGACTGCAAGAACGCCGACAAGCTGACGCTTGTATATAGCGTTGACGGCGGCTATGAGCGGACTTTCGACGTAAGCAGCGACGCGTACGGTTATTTTGAGGAAAGCTTTGACTATCCCGGCGTTTACGTCTGCCGTCTTGCCGCAAGCAACGAGTTCGGCGAGACCACCACTCTGCCGGTCGAATTCACCGTTTACGGCAGCCGCCCCGACACGCCCACACTTGCGGCAGATAAGGACTCGTACATTACAGGCACAAGTGCCATTCTTGACATCGAAGCAAACGATGCACAGTCGCTTGAGCTGAGCGTTTATACAGATGAATATCTGACCGATTCCATCAACGTTACGGGGCTGTCCGTCTACAGGCTCCCGCTAAGGTTCACAGGTGAATACTCCGTACTCCTTACAGCAGAAAATCCGATGGGAACGTCGTATTCCGAGAGAGTTTACTTCACATCGACCGAAACCGACAGCGGGCTCTCATTTACTCTTTCCGGCTGGGAATGGAACGGCGGCAGCGCAGAGGCTTTATTCACGCCGAATACCGAGACTCCCGACTCGCCCGAAACGGCCGATGAAGCCGAGACGACAGACGAAGCTTCAAAGTCCGTAACGGTAAACGCGGACGTTACCGAACAAACCTCCGAGCCTTCCTGCACGGAGAGCGGCGAGGTCATTTACACAGCCTCCGTCTTCTTTGATGGAGCCGAATACACCGACCGCAGGACGGAAACACTCCCGGCTAAGGGTCATGACCTCCGACTGACAGGCTGGAGATGGAAGGACGGCGGTGCCGTTGCAATTTTCACCTGCGCCCACAACGCAAGCCACAGGGAAGAGGTCGAAGCGAACGTGACGCGCACCGTCATCGAAAGCGACCTTACTGTCACATACAAAGCGATCGCCGGACTTGACGGCGTACAGTACGAGAGCGTGCGCACAAAAGCGGCGGGGCTTATCGGCGACATAGACCGCGACGGTGAGATAACCTCGGCCGACGCCCTCGCTATCCTCAGAATAAGCGCGGAGCTTGAAGACTGCGGAAGCACAAAGGAAACGCTCTCCGACACCGACGACGACGGCTACGTCACCTCTGCGGACGCACTCGACGTTCTTCGCCGCAGCGCAGGTCTCCCCTCTTCGGAGACTATCGGAACGCTTGCGGAGATCTGATGTGCTGTATCAAACGAATAAAACGGCGCCTTTCATAAATGAAGGGCGCCGTTTTTGTATACTGTACCGATTTCCGATCAAGCCTTTTTATACTAAACTCAATTAAAAAGCTTTTTATATCGCCGCAGGCGCGTTTGAGTTTGTATGAGACGGGATGACCCGCTTTGCGCGGCATCAGCGTGCGTAGCACGCGCTTTCAAATTAAAGCATTTAATTTGAAATTAGTTTAAAGCTTTCAATCAGAAACCGGTATAAACAAAAAACACCCGGAAGCGTTTGTATGCCTCCGGGTAAAAGCCGTAATTAAAACGGGATCACATCTCTTCGAGAGTTGCGTCGATATCTGTCGGCAGATCATCCTTTGCCGCAGAGATAAGCAGTGTGATCGTTGTGTTGGCGTCGTCTGCGAGAGCGTTGAGCTTCGTTACGAAATGTGCGAGAGCTGCCTTGTCGTCGCCTGCGATCTTAAATGTTGAATCTACGAAGATATCGGTCACGTCGTAGTTGCCTGCGCAGATGCCGCTGAGGAAGCCGTAGAGAGCGTCGTAGCCCTTGATCTTGTAGGCGTCGGTGTCAACAAGGCGAGCCTTATGTGTGAGGTCGTAAGTGAGCTTCGCGCCCTTCTCGATAACGACAACGCTGCCGTTGGAAGCCGCTACCGCTGCGTTAGCCTCTTCGATGAGTCTCTTTGTCTTGCCTGAACCCTTCTTGCCAATGAGTAATGTTACCATGTGTACCATCCTTTCGATTTGTATATTGTATTCCTGTATTTTTTAATTAACCGAGACGAGCCTCAAGAGCCGCCTTTGCGTCCTCGTAGCCGGGCTTTCCGAGAAGAGCGAACATATTCTTCTTGTAGCTCTCAACGCCGGGCTGATTAAACGGATTGACGCCGAGGAGGTATCCGCTTACAGCGCAAGCCTTCTCGAAGAAGTAGATGAGGTAGCCAAGCTCGGCTTCGTTCATCTCGGGAACGTTGAGAACGATGTTCGGAACGCCGCCGTCGTTGTGAGCAAGCACCGTACCCTGGAATGCCTTCTGGTTTACATAAGACATACCCTTTCCAGAGAGGAAGTTAAGTCCGTCAACGTTTTCGGGGTCTGTACCGAGAGTGATCTCCTTCTTCGGCTTCTCAAAGGAAACGACCGTCTCGAAGAGGTTTCTTCTGCCCTCCTGAATGTACTGACCCATGGAGTGGAGGTCGGTCGAGAATGTAACGGAAGCCGGGAAGATGCCCTTGTTGTCTTTGCCTTCACTCTCGCCGAAAAGCTGCTTATACCACTCGCTCATCATCGTGAACGCAGGCTCGTAGGAAACGAGGATCTCGGTCGTGTAGCCCTTTGCATAAAGAGCGTTTCTGATGGCCGCATACTTGTAGCAGTCGTTTGTTGCAAGGTCTGCGTTGTCAAACTCAGCCTGTGCCTTTGCAGCGCCTGCCATGAGTGCGTCGAGGTCAGCGCCGGAGACCGCGATCGGAAGAAGACCAACGGCAGTAAGAACGGAGTAGCGTCCGCCTACGTCGTCGGGAACTACGAACGTCTCGTAGCCTTCACGGTCTGCAAGCTGCTTGAGCGTACCCTTTGCCTTGTCGGTCGTGCAGAAGATCCTTTCTCTTGCGCCGTCCTTGCCGTACTTCTTCTCGAGCATCTCTCTGAACACTCTGAAAGCGATAGCCGGCTCGGTCGTCGTACCGGACTTCGAGATCATGTTGATCGAAACGTCTCTGCCCTCGCAGATCTCAAGAAGCTCCGCAAGCGCCGTCGAGCTGATGCTGTTGCCGGTATAGTAGATGTCGGGTGTATCCTTCTTGAGCGCGTTGTAGTTGGGCGACTTCAAGAATTCTATTGCGGCTCTCGCACCGAGGTATGAACCGCCGATGCCGATAACCACAAATACGTCGGAGTTCTTCTTGACCTTCTCGGCAGCCGCCTTAATGCGCGCGAACTCTTCCTTATCGTAATCGGTGGGAAGCGTGAGCCAGCCGATGAAGTCATTGCCCGCGCCTGTACCGGTATGAAGCGCTTCATGCGCTGCCTTGACCTGTGAAGCGAGGTTGTTAAGCTCCGAATCGTTCAAAAAGCCTGTAAGATATTTCTGGTTTAAAACTGTGGACATAGTTATAGCTCCTCCTTATGTTGCAACTATATGAGTATATTGTACAATATCTAGGGAGGATTTTCAAGTGATTTCTCACTTTTTTGATGAAAAATTAATAAATTGTATTCATCTGAGCCATGTTTTCGGAAAAAAAGCCGTAAATATAGTGTAAAAGTCGGTGAATTTGACGTATGACTTCCCGGCTCACGAGACGAACGCACGGAATAAAAGTGCCATAACGTCAGCAAAGTTTATGCGCTCGACCGTTGTGGCGGCGGTAACGGGGAATTCGCCTAGCGTTTCACCGCCGCATTTGTAGACGGCGCTGCCAAGCCGCTGCCCTTCCGTCACGGGCGCCTGCGCCGTTTCGGTCAGGTGAAGCTCGCACGTAACGTTTTCCTGCGCACCGTTTTTCAAAAGGAAAGCGCTGTCGGGGGCGCACCGCAGTACAACCTCGCTCTCCATGCCGCCCTCGACCGCGATCGTCTCCGGCAGATCCTCCGGCACCTCGGGAGAGACGGAGCAGAACGAGCCGAAGCCGTAGTCAAGGAGCCTTGACGCGTCCGTAAAGCGCTCGTCGGTCGTTTTGTCACCGAGCACGACGGCGATAAGGCTCATCTCTCCTCTCTGCGCCGTAGCTGAGATGCACGCCCCGGCAAGACTCGTCGTGCCGGTTTTTAACCCGGTGATGCCGTCGTAGCTTTTGAGCAGGCGATTCGTGTTTACGAGCTGAGTTGCGCCGTCTCTGATGTAGTCGAGCCATATCGAGGTGTACTCAAATATCTTATTGTGCTTCATTAGTTCGCGGGACATCAGCGCCACATCATATGCGCTTGTCAGGTGACCTTCCTCGTCAAGACCGTTGCAGTTTTTAAATTCCGTATCGTTCATGCCGAGAAGCTTTGCCTTCTCGTTCATCTTCGCAACAAAGGCTTCCTCGGTGCCGCACACTGCCTCCGCAAGCGCAACGGCAGCGTCGTTTGCCGAGACGACAACGACCGCCTTTACAAGGTCGTCGACCGTCATCTGTTCACCTTCAACGAGCCAGATATCCGAGCCGTCCTGCGCCGCCGCCATCGGCGAGGTCGTGATGACATCATCATACGAGAGCTTTCCCGATTCGATCGCCTCAAATACGAGGCAAAGAGTCATGACCTTTGTTATCGAGGCGCAGGGGCGGCGCTCGTGGGAGTTTTTCTCATAGAGCGTTTTTCCTGTGGAAAAGTCCATAAGCAGAGCCGAGGGAGCGGCAAGCCCCACTTCGTCCGTTACCGCTTCGTTTGACGAAACGGCGGCTTCCTCCTGCGCAAAAGCGGGCAGCGGCGCAAGCGCCAGCAAAGCGGCAGATAACAGGCAGCATAAAACCTTCTTCAACATAACAGACCTCCGTTTTTTTGTAAGATAATATGCACGAAGGGCAAAAATAATGACCGGCGCTGTTTGCCGGTCAAAATTATCATTTACCCATCGCCTTTTTTACAAGCTCTAAAACTCTTTTTTCACGTTTTATCATTATCTCGTCGAATAAGTCTTCGCTGCGGTACTCATCGTTCGCCTTTATCGCCTCATCAATGTCGACAAATCGAAGCGAAAAGCCTGCCTCTTGCTCATAGTCGTCGAGCTGCTGCTTCGATACATAAGCTTCCGTCCGGCAAAAGAAGTAAAAGTTTTCCTGCTCGAAGACGGTATCGGGCAAATAATTGCTCTTCTGGCGGCGAATGACGCTGCCGAATTCCTCGACGCTTTCGGGGATAACGGTCAGCCCGACCTCCTCCTTAACTTCTCTGATAAGCGCAAGCTTCATGTCCTCGCCATCCTCGATACCACCGCCCGGGAATTTGTAGTATTTCTCCTTTTCGCTGTACACGAGGGCGATCCTGCCGTCCTTTATGATAACGCCCCTTGCGGACGGTCTGCGGGAGACGGCGAAGCCCTCGCCGTAGTCGTGCAGGTCGATCTCAAACAACCTTTTCATTTTTATATCTCCGTACATTACCCCAGCTCGATCGATCTGGTTGCCGCCGCATTGAGCGAAAGATCAGCGATATTGCCGGAAAGGTACTCGTAATACGCCTGTGCGCCTACCATGGCGCCGTTGTCGCCGCAATACTTAAGTTCGGGCATATACAGCTCGAAGCCCCTCTCGGCACATTCGCGTTCAAGCTCCCGGCGAAGCAGCGTATTTGCGGAAACGCCGCCTGCGATGACGAGCGTTTTACAGCCGAGGTCGTTCGCCGCCTTGATAAAATTCTCCGTAAGGCAGCCGACGACCGCCTTTCTGTAGGATGCGCTGAGGTCTTCAGCGCTGACAGCCTCTCCTCTCTGCTCGGCGTTGTGAATAATATTGAGCGCTGCCGTTTTAAGACCCGAGAAGCTGAAATCATACGGCGAATCGGCTACCCTCGGGTGCGGCATCGGGTATGCCGCATCGTTGCCAAGCTCTGCCTTCTTGTCGAGGTTCACGCCGCCGGGGTACGGCATTCCGATCGTGCGGGCTACCTTGTCGAAGACCTCACCGGCCGCGTCGTCGCGCGTCTTTCCGATTATCCTCATCTTCGTGTAGTCCTCGACGTAAACGATATGGCTGTGGCCGCCCGAGACGACAAGGCAGAGAAACGGCGGCTCTAACTCCTTGTTCGTGATATAATTCGCCGCAATGTGTGAGCGCAGATGGTGAACGGGGACGAGCGGCACGCCGGAGGCGTAGGAAAGCCCCTTCGCGAAGTTCACGCCGACAAGCAGAGCGCCGATAAGCCCCGGCGCATAGGTCACGGCGATCGCGTCAAGGTCTTCGAGCGCGAGGTCTGCGTCGGAAAGAGCCTTGTCAACGACGGATGATATCGCCTCAACGTGGCGGCGGCTTGCGATCTCGGGGACGACGCCGCCGTAAAGCTTATGCTCGTCGATCTGCGACACCACGACATTTGAGAGCACATTTCTGCCGTTTTCGACAACGGCGGCTGCTGTCTCGTCGCAGGAGCTTTCGATGGCAAGTATCCTGAAAGTATCTTTTTTATTTGAATTATTCATTTTTATTCCACTTTCCGTCAAAAATAGACCGTCATAATATTTGCGTCCTCGGTGGGCGCGGTATAGAAGCGCTTGCGCTCGCCGACGACCGCAAACCCGTATTTCTCGTAAAGCAATATTGCCGCTTCGTTAGACTTTCTAACCTCGAGCGACAAAAATGAAAGTTTTAGCTTCGCGCATCTTTCAAGCGCCGCTTCTATAAGAGCGCGGGCAACGCCCATCCTGCGGTACTCCGGGAGAACGGCGACGTTGTCGACGTAGCCCTCGTCGAGGACTGCGTGAAAGCCGATGTATCCGACCGTTTTTCCGCCGAGCTGCGCTGTGAAGAAATTAGCCGTATCGTTATCAAGCTCCGCCGAGAAGCCCTCATACGTCCACGGCTTTGAAAAGCAGCTTTTCTCGATCTCGACAAGCGCCGGGATATGCGCCGCCGTCATCTCTGTTATCACGGGTTTATCCATCACGTCTCACCGCCATATTTTTTCTCGACGAAATCGGCAAGTAGCTTAATGTTCTTTTCAAGCTCGCCGCGTGTTTTGCGGTAAAACTCGACGCTGCCGCCGTACGGGTCGGAGACGTCGTTCTCAAAGAGATATATTTTCTGCTTACCGATACCGAGCTGCATTAGCGCCTGCGCGTGGGTATAGGTCATAGGGACATACAGGTCGTACTCGTCAGCGAGGATCTCTTTTATACTCGTCGAGCGGAATCCGGAAAGGTCTATGCCAACCTCCTTCATGACCTCGACGGCGTTGTCGCTCGCGGGGCTGCCCGTAAAAGCCGCGATACCTGCGCTGCGGCACTCGCACGAAAGGCCTCTTTTTTTCGCCTCTTCGAGGAAGAGCGCCTCCGCCATCGGGCTGCGGCAGGTATTCCCGGTACACACAAACAATATTCTCATATCCCACACTTCCTTTCTCTTCCATTCTATCACAAACTCCTCAAAAACACAAGCGGTCGGCAGGCGCCCAAGCGGGCGCAGGCAGTACGCGATTTAGTTTGTCATATTCTTCGCCTGTTCTCCGCGCTGATCGGCGTATCCAATACGACTTACTTTTATGCCTGCTGATTTTACACCTACTCCCCCAGGCGCGTGCCTCCCCCGGTGACCACCCGCAACATCAGTGTTCAAATGCGGCGATCAACTTCTGTTTTCAAAAAAACTCCAACGGTATTGCGTGGCGGCGCATGCCGCCCCTCGTCCCGCGCGGGTCCATCATGCTCCCGATCAAAGATCGGGGCGGAACGGGTAAAGAAAAAACCGAACAGCGGGGTGGCTGTCCGGTCCTTTTTTAACGGTATCGCAGGATGTTTTTCAGATTATCAAAGAGCTACTGTAACATGAGGTGGGTGAATACCTCACGATACACTGAAGTTGGTGAATTATTGTCCGATACCGCTTCAAAAGCGGATCGTAGCACAGCCGCTGCACGCAGCTTATGCTGCCCGCGAGGGCGGGATAAGCTCCCACTATCCGCTTCTATTATTATATCATACTCACCGTTCAGAAACCGTTCATTTAATGGGAATATTTGCCCTCCCACATATGAATTTTTTGTTAATAAACAATTGCAAAATAGTTGCAGCGAATTCTTGCCTTCAGACGATCCAACCGTAGCTTTCGGCTATTTCGGAGGGCGCTCCCTCTACTTTTATAAGGCTCATGTCCAGACCCGTGTTTCCGTATTTTTTGATTACGACGTTCTCGGCGCCACACTCGGCGAAGCTGTTTTTCATATCCATAACGAGCTGCCTCAGCCGCCCGCTTTTATCGAGGTTGCCGTTCCAAAGAGCCGTTAGCAGCTCTCCGTTGGTGCAGAGCTTCCCGTTACGGTATATCAGATAAGCGAACAGCTCGGTCGTTTTGCTGCTCTTAAAAACGATCTGCCTGCCGCCTTCGTAAACGGCAAACGGAGAGCAGCGCACCGTTATAACGCCGCCTGCCCCCGCTATCGGAAAGCGCAGATGGTGAAGCTCCCGGAGCAGATCCTTCTCGTCTATCGGCTTTTTAAGGAACCCGCTCGGATGTACGCTGTAAGCCGGAAAGGAGTACTCGGTGTTCCCCGTGATGAAGATGATATTCAGTTTTTCATACTTATGCTGAAGACGCTCGGCGATCTCGATCCCGTTTATTCCCGGAAGCTCTATATCGAGAAAAATAATATGTACCTCCTCGGACATCAGCTTTACGGCATCATGCGGATCGAGCGCCGTCATGTGAACGCCCTTCGGATCTATTTTTGTCAGCATATGTTTCATCAGAACAGTGACGTCTTCGTTGTCATCGACCGTCAAAGTAATCATTATGTTCCTCCTGACCCATGTATTCATTGGCATTATCTGCTGTTGGTGCAGCGGCAAGGGGCATCGCAGCAGATGTGACGCATTAATCTTCGTTTACTCATATTATACCACATGAGGCGCACACAAACAGCACACGAGCCTTGATTTTTCGTTTTTTTTATTGATTTTCTGTGAATTTAATATTAACATATCGTAAAATTATGATCTTTAAGAAAAAACGGCTTGTTAAACCAACTTTTGTCTACACTTTTTTAATAATACGTGGTATAATTGTCGGGAAGGCGCGGTTTTTGGGGAATCGGAGCGCCTGAAGTTTTTCATTCGGCAGGTAAAATTGATAAAGAGGTATACATATGGATAAAGAGATCAAAAAAAACGGCGGCAAGGACGTCGTTGACATAAACACGCCTCTCGTGAAGCTGGCGGCGCCGGTTTTCGTTCAGGCGCTGCTTTCAATGCTGATCGGTTACGCCGATTCGCTGATGCTGACGAGGTATTCGGACACGGCAGTCGGCGCCGTTGGCAACGCGAACCAGGTTCTCGGCTTTCTGACGCTGGCATTTACGATAATCTCGAGCGCGGCAGGCGTCGTCGTTTCGCAGTATCTCGGCGCAAAGGCGATCGATAAGCTCAGCCGGATCTACACAGTGGCTCTCGCGTTCAACTTCACGCTCAGCCTGACGATCAGTGTGATTGTCTTTGCGGGCAGCCGGACGCTGCTGGGCTTTATGCAGCTTCCCGCCGAGATGATGCCCGACGCCGTAAGCTACATGAAGATCGTCGGAGGCTTCATTTTTCTTGAGGCGCTGGCAGGCACGTTCTTCCAGATACTTCGCAGCAACGGCAAGGTCGTTTTCGGTATGGCTCTTTCGTTCGCGACAAACATAATAAACATCTTCGGGAACTATATGTTTCTTTACGGTCCGTTGAAAAACCTCGGCATGGGCGCCTCGGGCGTTGCGGTCTCGAGCGTTTTCAGCAGGCTGGTCGGGATAATCGTTGTATTCATCTACTTCAAGCTCAAGATCGAAGGCGACATCTCGCTGAAATACCTCTTCCCGTTCCCGAAGGACATTCTCAAAAGCCTGCTTCGCCTTGGTATCCCTACGGCGGGCGAGAACATCTCCTACAATATCTCGCAGATCGTTATCTCGGCGTTGGTAAACACGATGGGCATCGTCGCGATCAACACCAAGATCTACTGCGGCACGCTTACGAACTTCTCGTACCTTTACTCGATATCAGTCGCAATGGCGACTCAGATCATCGTCGGTCATGCCGTGGGCGCAAAGGAATACGACCTCGCGTACAAGAGGGTGATAAGGTCGGTGATCCCTTCGGTGATCGTTTCGGTGATGATCGCGGTCATAAACCTTCTGCTCAGCCCGTACACACTCGCAATTTTTACCGACAACACAGACGCGATATCGCTGGGCCGGCAGATCATGTTCATCGCTGTTTTCCTCGAGATTGGGCGCACCTGCAATCTCATAATCATCAACTCGATGAGAGCCTCGGGCGACGTCAAATTCCCGACGATGCTCGGGATATGCTCGATGTGGGGCGTTTCGGTGCTCTTCTCATTCCTGCTCGGCGTCGTTCTGGGGCTGGGGCTTCGCGGCGTATGGATCGCCATGGCGGCAGACGAGGTCGTCCGCGGCGTCATCGTGACTATTCGCTGGAAAAAAGGCTCATGGCGCGGCAAGCGAGTCGTTGAAGACGAAAAAGACGAACAGCCGGAAACCGTTCAGGCAGCGGCAGAATAAAAAATAGCAGGCAGCAAACGCTGCCTGTTTTTTACTGTTATTCTTTGGTGAGCCTTGCAAACTTCGCCATGAGCTTCTTCGTGCCGACGGAGTCGAACGCGATTTCAATGTCTTGTGTGAAACGGAGTCGCCTGCCTTAAAATCGACGCTGCCAACGGGCGCTGCCGCTGTAGGCGAAAACGTTTTGGCGCTCTCGTTGAGGCGCTTTTTCGGGCGCGGAGTCTCGCCGATCTCGGCTGTCGACTTGACAGAGACGGTCGAGTCGGTCATATCGAGAAACTCGAGCGGGATCTCGTTTAAGAAGGTCGAAGGGCGGTTGTACTTCGTCGAGCCGTAAAGCAGGCGCTGCTTTGACTTGACCATGCAAAGCTCCTCCTTCGCCCTCGTTATCGCAACGTAGGCAAGGCGGCGCTCCTCCTCCATCTCCGACTCGTTGTAGATAGCCTGCACACCGGGGAAGATGCCGTCTTCCATTCCGGGGATAAACACAACGGGGAATTCCAGCCCCTTTGCGCTGTGCATCGTCATGAGGACCACGCTGTCGGAGTCCTCGTCATAGTTGTCGATATCGGTGAGAAGCGAAATCTCCTCCAAAAAGCCGTAGAGCGTAGCGTCTTCGTTGTCCTCCTCATACTTGACGAGGTTCGATTTAAGCTCCTCTATATCCTGAAGGCGCTGCTCGTAGTCGTCCTTTTCCTTTTTAAGGAACGCCGGGTAGCCGATGTCTGTAACGATCTTTGCGTACAGCTCGGCAAGCTTCATTGAGCCATCCTCGGCGATCTCCGAGAAGCCGTTTATCATATCGACGAAGGCGTGAAGCTTGGAGGAAGCCTTTGAAAGCGCGTCGTACTCCTCGGCGCGGCTGATTATCTCAAAAATGCTCAGCCCCTCCGCCGCAGCGATATCCATTGCCTTTGCGACGGTCGACTCGCCGATCGAGCGCTTCGGCTTGTTGATGATACGTCTTAGCCTTACGTTGTCGTTGGGATTGTTCACGACCTGGAGGTAAGCGACCATGTCGCGGATATGCTCTCGGTCGTAGAATCGGTGACCACCGATTATCCTATGAGGGATCCCTTTTCTGATGAACATCTGCTCGACGCCGTTACTCTGCGCGTTTACCCTATAAAGCACGGCGTAATCGCTGTAAGCTCTGCCCTTTGCAACTCCGTCGAGGATGGAATCAGCGATAAAAGAGGCTTCCTCGCGTTCGCTGCGAACGGTATGAAGGCGGATCTTGCCGCCCTGTGAGTTCTCGGTCCAGAGAGTCTTGCCCTTTCGCTCGCGGTTGCAGGCGATAACCGCGTTTGCGGCGCTGAGGATCGTCTTGGTGCTGCGGTAGTTCTGCTCGAGGCGGATAACGCAGGCATCTTTGAAGCTGTTTTCAAAAGAGAGGATATTCTCGATCGTGGCGCCTCTGAACTTATATATGCTCTGGTCGTCGTCGCCAACTACGCAGATGTTGTTGTACTTCTGTGCGAGCATACTTACAAAGCGGTACTGAACGCGGTTTGTATCCTGGTACTCGTCGACCATGATGTAGCGGAACTTGTCCTGATAATACTCGAGGACATCGGGGTTCTTTTCGAACAGCTCGACCGTTTTGCTCAGAAGGTCGTCAAAGTCCATCGCGTCGGCTTCCTTCAGGCGGTTCTGATAAAGCGCATACGCCTTGGCGATGGAGATGAGCCTGTTGTCGTCGCCGGCGCTTTTCATATACTCCTCGGGCGAGATCATCGCGTCTTTTGCACCGGAGATCTCGGCGATTATCGACTTATGGGAGAGGATTTTGTCGTCGAGGTTAAGCGTTTTCTGGCAGTCCTTAATAAGTCTCTTCTGGTCGTCGCTGTCGTAGATAGCGAAGCGGTCGGAGTATCCGAGGCGGTCGCCGAAGCGTCTTAAAATGCGTGCGCATGTTGAATGGAAGGTCGCAGCCCAAACGCCGCTGGACTGTTCTCCAACGCGCTGTGCGATCCTGTCTTTAAGCTCGCCGGCAGCCTTGTTCGTAAACGTGATCGCGAGGATATTCCACGGTCTTGCCGGGTTGACCGAGAGACGGCAGCGAAGCGCCTGGTCAAGCTCGCCGCTGCCGTTTGCGAACGCCTCGAGGCGCGCAAGCTCGTCGTCGGAAAGGCTGCCGAAAAACTCGTCGGAGTTATATGCGCTGCCAAACTCGATGAGGTTGGCGATACGGTTTACCAGCACCGTCGTTTTGCCCGAACCTGCTCCCGCAAGTATGAGCAGCGGGCCGTTTACGTGAAAGACGGCTTTTCGCTGCATATCGTTCATTCGCGAAAACTCGCGTTCGAGCGCTTTTTTTCTAAGTTTTAACAAATACTCTTTTTCTGCCATTTAATAATCTATCCCTTTCAAATACAAAGCGTTACGGGCGCTGCCCGAAGGATCTTTACAGATCATTTTTTACTTTCTTAGCTTTTTCAGACTTGCCGTGTGAACTTTTTCCGGGCTTATGAGCGCCCGCCTTCGGCGGATCACCCGATGCTAGCTCCTCTTCTGTTTTGAGCGTCGGCATAAACTTCTCCGCAAAGCGGCTCCTGCCCTTAATGTAGAACACGCCAAGGATCGAGAAGACCAACGCGCCGAGGCAGTTGACCATAAGGTCCTTCATCGTGTCCTTGATTCCGATATCGAGGTAGCCGTCGTATGTAAACGTTTTCGGAACGCCGCCAACGGTGCCGGAGATCGTGGACTTCACATTTTCGACGATCACCGCCGAATTTGCGCCTGACGGATTTATTACCTTATTCGTCGTGGCGATAGTATTGTATATGAAGTCGCGCTGCATATCTATATGCAGGAAGTTTTCCATCGAAAACTCGAAGAACTCCCACAAAACGCCGATCGTCATTGAAAAGCAGAACGCCACGAATGCCACGAAGATAGGCGACGCGGTAAAGTGGAATTTCGGGTTATTATTGAGGACGTCGATCATCGCGAATCCGATCGCAGCCATCATGAAACCGTTGATCGTATGAAGCATCGTATCCCATGAATGGAACATACCGTAAAAATTCTGTATCTCGCCCAATATCTCGGCGGAAAACGCAAACAGCAGAATAACTACCTCCAGAACCGAGGGCAGCTTGACATTCAGCTGACGGTCCGCAAATGCCGGGATCATAAACAGGATAAGCGTCAGAACGCAAAGCATCGCGTTGTAATAGTTGCCGAGTATCACCTGATGAAGCAGCGTAAGCAGCACAAGCACACGAAGCACAAGATATGTGATAACGACTCTCCTTGGCCGCCCGCCGACATAATCCACGAACTCGGCTAACATTCTCTTAAAAAAGCCGTCGTTCCTCTCCTTCTTTTCAGACATTTAACCACCTCTCTCAAAATAGGTGCGTCTTAACCACACTTTTTTATTTTATCAAAAATCCCCCCATAAGTCAACCGCCGGGCGGCAGGCGCAGCGTGTCGCACCCCGCAGGGCACTTCAAACGCCGACCAATCAGTCTGCGCCTTCGGCTTGACTTCTTGGGGCGTTTTGGGCGCACCCCGCAGGGCACTTCAAACGCCGACCAATCAGTCTACGCCTTCGGCTTGACTTCTTGGGGCGTTTTGGGTGCCGCTCACAGTTCCGATTTTATGTTTTTGTCAAGCTTAGCAGGTCTGCGCACCGAGAGTTTGCTGCCCACTAAAACTATACACTTAGCGCCCAGGCGGGCGCGGGCAATAGTGCAGCGGTCATGGAATCATCATGGACAAAGTGAGTGAAACTGGGGTGGATTTTGATTTTTTCCCATATTGACAAATAGTTTTCATTGTATTACAATTAATATAGCTATAATTTCATGAGGCTTTTCCGGAATACTGCCGAAAAAAGCCCTAAAAGGAAGAGAATATGAATATGAAAAGGTATCTTGCGGCGGCTGCGGCGGCTGCCATGCTGTTGTGCTTTGTCGGCTGTGATTCGATGCAGACGGTCGATATCGACAGCGAAAATCAGGCGTATTCGAGAGTCCTGTACGACGACGAATACGTTCCGGAATATGACGAAGAGTATTACGACGACGCAGAGTTTATTTACGAATACGACGGCGAGCCGGAACAGCAGCCCGAGGAAAAAACAGAACACAAGGAAGAGAGCAAACACGAGCAAAAAAACGAGCAGAAAAGCGAAGCGCCAAGCTCGACTCAGAAGGCTTCTTCAAAAAGCAGCTCCGATGAAAACTCTTCAAACACCTCTTCGAGCGGAAAGGTAAAGATCTCGACCTACAGCGTCTCCGGCAGACGCTCCTCCACCGCCTCAAAGACTTCGTCGTCGGCTTCTTCAAAGGCCGCGTCGTCTTCCTCAAAAGCTTCGGACAGCGACAAAAAGTCCGGCTCCGACAGCGACATCTCCTCCGACGAGCCATACACCGACACCGAATCGGTAAAGACCGCCGTTAAAAAGGGCAGCTTCAGCGCGGACGACCTGTCCTACGACACGCGCCGCGACTACCTCGATCTCGGCGACAGCGAGGAGTTCGTAAGAAAGCTTCTCGGTTCACCAAACAACGACGAAGAGGGCTTTGAAGACACCGAGCAGCCCGACTCGGAAAACACCGACACCGAAGAAGTCTCTCAGCCGCCGAAGGAGCTTTCACAGATCAAAGGGCTTATCTACGACGACTGCATCGTCACAATGGAGCTTGACGATGAAACACAGACTTACTTTGTTGTGAATATCCTCGTTCCGTTCGATTCATACTACGAGACCCACAAAGGGATTTTCACCGATTCCACAGTGAGCCGCGTTATAGAGGTCTACGGCGATCCGACCAGAATCACGCTCTCCGACGGTACGGTCATAACGCCCGGAGACACAGATACAGCAGTAGACAGCGACGCGGAAAGCGCGCCGGAGGAAAGCTATCCCGACGGACTTTACTCATACATCATCGGTGACCGCTCGTTCTCGCTCACGATCGAAAACGGCACCGTTTCGCAGATGATCTTCCGCTACGAGGAAGAATAGCACAGATATCGGAAGGGAGTGGCGTACAATGGCAGATTCCGGTCATTCGGGTCACAGGCAGCGAATGCGCAGCAGAGCCGCGAAATACGGCATCGAGTCGCTGGAGGATCACGAGTTTCTCGAGCTGCTGCTTTTTAATGTGATCCCTCGTCAAAACACCAACCCCATCGCGCACAGCCTTATTGAACGCTTCGGCTCGCTCGGCGGCGTTTTCGAGGCGTCTTACGACGAGCTGATCGAGGCGGGTCTCAACAAAAGAGCCGCATTCTGGATCGCTCATATGGCAGACTTCTCAGAGCTTTACCGCTCCTATTACGTCAGAGAAAACGTTGACAGGAAGGTCATCAAAAAGCGGATTGAGACCTTCGTTAAGGAGACGTGCAAAAAAGCCGAGCCGAGGCTGATATACGTGATCTCGATCAACTACCGCGGCAGCATCGTTCACATCTGCCACATTCATGAGGAGCGCGATTTCAAAGAAAACGTACGCTTTGTGTGCGAAGCGGCAGCCAAAAACAAAGCGTACTATGTAGTGCTTGCTCAGACGTACGATGTGCGTGTTTCGTCGCCCACCGAGTTTGACTGCTGCATGACGAGCCGCTACTATTCGGCGCTTGCAAAGATCGGCATAGTTCTGCTCGACCGCTACCACGTTACAAGGTTTTCGTGGTGCTCCTACAGGACCGCGGGCGCGTTCTTCACCTCGGTCGACGACTTTTACGGCAGCCTGTACTACAAGGCTCTTCAAGACGATTGATTATAATAAACAGCCCCGTGTTTTATTTTGGCACGGAGCTGTTTGCGTTTGTATCAGAAATTCTCTTGTTTTAGCTGAAAGTATGCCTGCGGATGGGAGCAGACAGGGCAAGTTTCGGGAGCCTTCGTACCGGTCACGATATGACCGCAGTTGCGGCACTCCCAGACCTTGACCTCGCTCTTTTCAAAGACCTGCTTCGCCTCCACGCTCTTTAGCAGGGTGCGGTAGCGTTCCTCGTGGCTTTTCTCGATCTCCCCTACAGCCCGAAACTTTGCAGCAAGCTCTGGAAACCCCTCCTGCTCGGCTGTTTCGGCAAAACCCGCGTACATATTCGTCCACTCGTAATTTTCTCCGTTGGCGGCGTTAGTCAGATTCTGAGCCGTGTCGCCTATCCCGCCAAGCTCCTTGAACCAGATCTCGGCGTGTTCCTTTTCGTTGTCCGCCGTCGCTGTGAAGATAGCGGCGATCTGCTCGAAGCCCTCCTCCTTCGCCTTCGACGCGAAGAAGGTGTATTTATCTCTAGCCTCGGCTTCGTCGGTGAATGCCTTTCTGAGATTCTTCTCCGTCTGCGTTCCGGTGTACTTCGTGACAGGCGTATCCTCGACCTTTATGCATTTGTCGCTCGCGGCGCCGCACCTCGGGCAGGTCGGCTGCTTCTCCTGCGAATCGAAGATAAGACTACACTCGCTGCATTTGTATTTTGGCATATGATCCGTCCTTTCGTTTGCATTTCAATGAAAGTATTCCCGGATATGCTAAATATATCCGTCGCATTGTTGATATCAGAAAAAGAGAAAATTAATGAAAATTTTTTAATTTTTAATCTAATTTTAATCTTCTTTAAATTTTTATTTAATCTCGGCGGGGTATCATATAATCACAGCAAGGGAAGCTTCTAAAAATAGTCGCCCGGAGTTCTTGGAAGGTATCTCCGGGGGACAAGCTGTAAAGGACGGTGCCAACGCACCCGGTTAAGGGAGGTAAAGGATATGAAAAGCTATGAAATGGTAGAAACATTGAGCAACAAGGCTCATGTAACGCTTGAGCAGGCAAAAGAGGCGCTCGAAAGATCCAACTGGGACATTCTCGACGCTGCGATCTATATCGAGCGCCAAAAGGCCGAAAACGACGCGCGCCAGGCTCAGGGCGCAGCACCAAATTCCGCTTATTACGTAAGCGGCAGACAGACCGGAAACGGCGGCACCTTCGCAACTCCGGGCTTCAACAGAAGCGGTCCGTTCGACCCGAGAACGGATTTCAACAAGGCAAACGGCGGCGTTTATCAGCCTCAGGGACAGAACTACGTTCCGCCCTACAAGGATTTTCCAAACAGAGGCTTAACTCTCGAAAAGGACGCGCCTCAGGGTCAGGGCTATGTTCCGCCCTACAAAAATTTCCCGCAGCAGAAGCCTATTCAAAACGAGCCGGTAGGCGAGTTCGTCGGCAAGCTCGCAGGGCTTCTCGAAAATGTTGTGAACCACATTTTCGGTACGCTCTTCGTTGTAAAGCGCCACAATGCGGTGATACTTGCAGTTCCGCTGCTTATTTTCATCGTTGCAATGTTCGGCTTCTGGTGGGCGATCGTTCCGCTTATCGTTCTCGGCGTTGCGTTTGAGTGCAAGTATTCACTCGGCGTTCGCGACAAAGACACGCAGACGGTCAGCGATTTTATCGACCGCACCGTAAATTCTGCTCTCAACACCGCCGAAAAGGCTAAGGAGAGCATCATGAACGAAACGCAGAACGTAAGAGCTGCTTACGAGCAGTCTAAAAAGGATTTTGCGGAGGATTTCAAAAAGGGCAAGGACAGCGTAGCAGTTGACCTCTCAAAGAATGACAGCGAACCGAGGGCTTAATACTTGGAAGGTATTAACATAGATTATTATGGAAGGTGATATTATGATCAACACTGAGAAGAATACATCGGCAGGTTTCCCCGAGCCGGAAGAGAATAAAATGACGACAGAAGAGATGATTCACAAGATCATGGATAAAACAGGCGTTACAAAGGAACAGGCAGCCGAGGCGCTCGACAAGAACGCAGGCGACCTCCTCGATGCAATGATCTACGTTGAGAGAACATACGGCAAAGCGTCACAGGCGCAGAACGTGCAGAACGTGCAGAACGCGCAGGCAGAGCAAGCCGCTCCGAACCCGCAGCACGCTCAGGCTCAAAGCGGCGCATACACACCGCCGTACAGCACTTCTCAGCAGCCTCAGTTCGATTTCAGCGCAGCCGCAAAAAAGGCAGGCAACGTGCTGATCGACAATTCGTTCGTGGTCTTCTGCAAAGGCAAGGAGATTGTGGAGCTTCCGCTTATCGTGCTTCTTGCGACGATCATTCTCAGCTTCAACCTCGTTCTCCCCGCAGCGATCATTGCAATGTTTTTCGATGTTACCTATAGATTCAAAGGTCCGCAACTTGGCAAGGGACGCTTCAACTTCGTTCTCGATGCCATAGCAGGCATGGTAAGGTCTATTAAAGCGTCTTTCTCGGACGTTAACTAACATCCATAGCACAAAGCCGATCCGGTAAAGCCATTTTACCGGATCGTTCTGTTATACGGTCGACGCGCGGAGACCCGGTGAAAAATATGATAAACTAAAACCGCGTACTGCCTGCGGCCGCTTGGCCGCCGACGTAAGTATAAAACATCAGCGGACAAAAATGTAAGGCGTATTGGATACGCCGATCCGCGCGGAGACCCGGTGAAAAATATGACAAACTAAATCCGCGTACTGCCTGCGGCCGCTTGGCCGCCCGTGAAAGGCTTGTAAATGTGCGTTTATAAGTGTATAATAAAATAAGACAACATGAAGGAGCGGTGCATATGCAGAAAATACTTATCGTTGAGGACGAGGAGAAAATCGCGCGCTTTGTCGAGCTGGAGCTTACTCACGAAGGCTATGAGGTCGCAAAGGCGACCGACGGCAGACGTGGTCTTGAGCTTGCCGAGAGCGGCGGCTTCGACCTGCTTTTGCTCGACATTATGCTCCCCGGCATAAACGGGATCGAGATACTTCGCCGCGTCCGGCGCGATTCCGACGTTCCCGTTATCATGCTCACCGCGCGTGACGCCGTGATGGACAAGGTTTCCGGGCTTGACATGGGCGCAGACGATTACATTACAAAGCCGTTTGCGATAGAGGAACTGCTCGCGCGTATCCGCGTGACGCTCAGAAAACATTCCTCCTCGCACGAGACGCCGCACGATGTACTCCACTGCAAGGGCGTAACGCTCGACAGCGAACGCTTCAAGGTCGCGTATAACGGCGTACCTGTCGAACTGACCGCGAAGGAATTCGCTCTGCTTCATACTCTCATGCAGAATAAAAACATCGTCATGTCGAGAAATACACTTCTTGAAAACGTGTGGGGCTACGACTACGTCGGCGAAACGAATATCGTAGACGTTTACGTAAGATATATTCGACAGAAGCTTGACGAAAAATTCGGAGTGAAGCTGATAACGACCGTACGAGGTGTCGGCTATGTCATCAAAGAAGACTAAGAATAATGAAGCGCCAAAAGTCAGGCCCGGAAAAATGCTGGGACCGAAGCCCAAACGAAGCCGCCTGGGAAGTGCCTCAATCGCATTTCAGATAAGCGTTGAGCAGATTTCCGGCTTGTTTTTGCTGGGGCTTCTCGGCGACTGCGTGTACGTTTTACTGTATGTGTTGGCGGTCGTATACAACGCTACCATTGAGGTCAACGGGAGCCTTGCGACGTTTGGCAAGACAAAGCTGCTTTTCGAGGGCGGAAGCACGTTCCGAGAGTACGTCTCTTCCGCGGTGATCGCTGTTGAAAAGCTTGAGGGCGGGGTCCAAAACGTTCCCGCAGGGAGCTTCGCGATATTTCTGGCAGTGTCACTCGCGGTCACGATCGCGATACAGTTTTTGATCCTCCTCGCGTCATGCCTCCTTATACCGGACAGGACATATAAGCGGCTCGCTCCTCTTGCCAATATCACAGAGGCGGCGCAGGAGCTTAAAAACTTCGATATCACCGACAGCGGATCCACGGACGGAGATTTTGAGATACACACCGGCAAGGAGGAGCTTGCGGGGCTTGAAGACGCCGTAAACGATTTGCTCAGGCGTTCGCGAGACTCCTATCAGAGTCAGATACGATTCGTCTCCGACGCTTCACACGAGCTTAGAACTCCGATCGCCGTTATCCAAGGGTACGCAAATATGCTCGACCGCTGGGGCCGTGAGGACAAGGACATTCTCGACGAATCGATCGACTCGATCAAGAGCGAAGCCGAAAACATGAACCGCCTCGTTGAAAATCTGCTGTTCCTTGCCAGAGGCGACAGCGGCAGGGCTGTTATCCGATTTGAGGAGCTTAACGTAAACGCGCTCATCTGCGACATATACAACGAGTTCGTGATGATTGACAAGAAACACGAGTTCCGACTCGACCTTCGCAGCGACGTCACGGCGCACGCCGACCCGTCGCTTCTGAAGCAGTGCCTGCGTATACTTATCGACAACGCTGTGAAGTATTCCCCTGAGGGAACGGATATCATTCTGCGCCTTCAGGAGCGTGACAGCGGGCATTTTTCTATCGACGTTCAGGACTATGGCATCGGCATAAAGCCCGACGAGATTGACAAGATCTTCGAGCGATTTTACCGCAGCGACCCCGCCAGAAACAGGCGCAGCGGCGGCTACGGGCTTGGGCTTTCGATCGCCAAGTGGATCGCCGACAAGCACAGCGGCTTCTTCGAGGTCTTGAGCTACGAGAACCTCGGCACAAGGATCTCGCTTATCCTCCCCTACAGCACAGCCGAAAGCGGAGATACCGCATCATCGGGCAGCGAAGTTCACATCGAGAATGAGCCAAAAGATGAGCAGGAATAAACACTAAAGATCAAAAGCTTAAAAACGATGATACAAAACAAAAACCTGTCGATTTTCATCGACAGGTTTTTTGGTGGGAGAGGGTGGATTCGAACCACCGAAGCCGAAACAACAGATTTACAGTCTGCCCCATTTGACCGCTCTGGAACTCTCCCGTATTAAATTAAATTAAAAGAGCTGGTGGACGGACTTGAACCCCCGACCTGCTGATTACAAATCAGCTGCTCTACCAACTGAGCTACACCAGCGCAACAAACACCTTTCTTAACAGTGCTTGATTATTATATCATAAAATCACGCTTTTGTCAACACTTTTTTAATTATTTCTCTTCATTTGCGATACTTACGGAAAAATACACCCCCCGGCTTTCACCGAGGGGACGTTTTATGAGCTATTCGGATATTACTTTCTGAACATCTTTGTAACTGCGGACTGGATAGCGTAAGCGTCGAGGAGCGTTACTGCACCGTCATCGTTGAGATCGCCTGCGGTGATCTGAGAAGCGGTAAGAGTAACAAGACCTGCTGCGCTCTTCTGAGCCATCGAAGCGTCGCGCAGGGAAACCTTGCCGTCGCCGTTGATGTCGCCCTTACCCGAGGGGATCGGGGTCGGAGTGTCACTGTCGGAATCGTCCGGAGTCGGTGTAGGTGTAGGTGTAGGTGTCGGTGTCGGATCATCTGAATCGGAGTCGTCCGGAACAGGTGTCGGGATAGGCTCGTCGGAATCGGAGTCGTCCGGAACAGGCGTCGGGATAGGCTTGTCGGTATCGGAGTCGTCCGGAACGGGTGTCGGCTCCGGAACAGGTGTATCTGTCTTAACTGCCTCGAGTGCCTTAGCTGCTTCCTCGTATGCTGCCGTTACGGCTGCTGCGTCTGCCTTGTCTGCGCCCTGGGAGATGAGTGCGTCTGCCTTCTCAACTACCGCAAGAGCTGCCTGACCATTTGTCGTGGAAGCGTCTGCGAGATACTTGATCTCCTTGCAGGTCGTCTTGAGGTTCTCAAAATCGTCTGCGGGAAGCGTCATACCTGCTGCTTCGTAAGCCGCTTTCTTGTCGTCGTAAGTTGTGATATCCTGTGTAGAGGGAGCGATGACCCATGTCTCGCCTTTAAGACCTGTGATATCCTTAGACTGGTTGCCTTCGCCACCAACATTGATTATGATGTTGAATGCGTCTGTCGAGCCGCCGAGATCCATTACATACCAGCCGTCGTCGTCCTTTGAGGAGAGCGCCGTACCCGGCCATTCGCCTGCAAGCTTTGTTACTGTAGCGCCGCTGTCCTGCCATGCATAGAGGTTAGCTGTAAGGTCTGTCTTAACGTGTACGATCGCCTTGTCGGAGCGGCTTGTGGAGGACTGACCTGTCGAGCCGTTCTTCTTGAAGGAGAATTTCTTTGTCTGTTCGCCCTTAGTCGGGTGTGTGTATGTGAGCGTTACGGAGATAGTATCGCCCGGATAAGCTTCCTTACCGATCGTTACTGTGCTGCCGTTCTTAACAGAGAGCTTCTTAACGCCGTCGATCGTCATAACTGCTGAATCAACGCCCTCGAGAACTACTGTTACGTCCTCGGTATCGTTGAAGGAAGCTTCGCCCTTTACCATAGCCGTTACGCTGTCGGGCTCGCCCTCGGAGAGGAGGATCGTGCCGTGTGCGCCGGAGTTAAAGGTTACCTTGCCGCCGGAAACGGAAGACGTGGACTCGTCGTATGCATTGATGAGGTTGGTACCGTCTGCAAATACTTTGGAAACGTCGATCGTTACGTCCGTATTAGCGGAAGCGTCAACAACGCCGACTACCTTGTCTTCTACGCCGTTCTTGGAGTAAGTTCTGCCGAATCCCGTACCGGAGGAAGCCGTGCAGGCAACGTTTGCGCCCGCACCGACCGATACGTGGTCGCGTCTGAACGAGCCGACCTTCTGCCAGTGAGCGAGAACGCCCTGATCGATGCTGCTCCAGTTCATGTCGCTTCTGAGCGTATGACCTGCGCCGCCGTTGCCGTCAAATGCTACGCCGGAAACTACCGGTCTGTTTGTCTCGTCACCGTAGTAGATCTGTACGCCGCCCGGGAGCATCAGGAGTGCCGAGCCGAGGTGATACATATCGTCTCTTGCGAGAACGGAGTCGTGAGAGGAGATATAGGAAAGAACGTTAAAATCGTCCTTTGTGTTGATCTGGCTTGCGTAGCTGTCATATACGCCTGCAAGGCTGCCGGAAGCGAGATTGCCGCCGCCCTGCGTCTCGAAGTTGATCATCGAATCGAAGCCGCCCTCGGTGTAGTAACCGTCGTAGCTTACCTTATGACCCCAGCACTCGCCGGTCATCCAGAAGGGCAGGTCATCGATCTTCTTGTCGGGGTTAGCTGCCTTCCACTCTGCGAGAGCCTTTGTGCCTGCGTCCTTGAGCTGCTTCCATGAGCCGAACTCAACGTGCTTGGCCGTATCGCAGCGGAAGCCGTCTACGCCGTACTCTCTTACCCACTCTGCAAGCCACGAGGAGATGTAGCCTGTGACCGTGTTGGATGTGCCGTACTTAGCCTTCTTAGCGTCGAGTGTGCCTTCCTTAGACCACTTTGTCTGGAGGAACTGCGGGATACCTACCTGCGAGGTCTGCTCTGTTTTGAAATCCGGAAGACCGGTCAGGCACTGCGTCAGCTCGCTGCCGTTCTGCTCCGAATAGCCCGGAAGACCGGAACGAACCCAGTCGCCGCCCCACCATTTGCCCCAATCGCTTGAGGTATAGTCGATATAGCTGTGGTACGAATCGAAGTTACCAGAGTTGTAAACGTCCTCCCAGCCGCTCTTGAGCGTACCGTAGCCAAACTCGCTCATGTCGATCATGTTATTGTAGCCGGCATGGTTCATAACGATATCCATGATGATGCGGATGCCGTGCTCGTGAGCCGTGTCGACCATTTTTCTGAAGTCTTCCTTCGTACCGTAGGCTGCGTCCGGCTCGGTATAGTCGAGAACGTAGTAGCCGTGGTATGAGTAGTGTGCAAAGTGAGAGCCGTCATTGCCGCCGAGGAGGTAGCCGTGGAGCTGCTCGTACGGAGCTGTGAGCCAGATCGCATTTACGCCGAGGTCGTCGAAGTAGCCTGCCTCGATCTCCTGTGTGATGCCGGCAAAGTCGCCGCCGTGGAAGGTTGCGAGGTCGCCCTTGACGTCCTTCTTACGGCCGTATGCACCGTCGTTGGATGTGTCGCCGTTCTTAAAACGGTCTGTCAGAAGAAAATAGACTGTTGCATTGTCCCAAGAGAAGGTGGCCGAACCCGCCTTTGACGTCTGAGCGGGAGCTGCCGCTTCCGACTCTGCGGGAGCCTGAGCCGCCGCTGCAGGAGCTGCCGCCGAAACGAGCAGAGCCGCCGCGAGGATCGCAGACAATAAAGCCTTAGGTTTTTTCATTGCTCATTCTTCCTTTCAATGATGTTATAGATGTTTCACGGTGGCAGGGGCTTTTACGGCACAGACAGAGAAGCCGCAGACTAAGCCGAAATCACTCCGTTCGTATGACAGAAGCAGCGTACGCCACCTTATATTTACTGTTTAATTTTACCATAAAAATTATACGTTATCAACAGTCTTTGAAACAAAAAACGAAATTCGTTCATTTACACAGATAACGATTTTTATTTTTATCAAATTCAACAACAGATTTCATTAAGCCTTCACACAACGGACAAGATAGCACACATTCCGCCTCTGCGCCCGCCTGTTGCCCTGTGTGACCAGACCAGATCGGCATTGCATTTCGTGCAGACGTCGCTCTTCGTTATGTTTGTTTCGGGCACTCCCGCAGCCATCAGTATGCGCTTGTTCGTCTCGAGCAGGTCTATCATGTATTTGCCGCCCTCCTTCGGGAAAACGAAGCGCTCGCATTCAAGCCCGAGAGCATAAAACTGCTTCGCTACCGGCTCGTCGACCTCATAGCAGCACTTCCCGATCGCGGGGCCGACCGTTACGACGAGTTCCTCCGGCGCCGTGCCGAACTCCTCTCCCATCTTCTGCACGACCTTTTCTCCTATTCTTCCGACTGTGCCTCTCCAGCCCGCGTGAGCCGAGCCGATCGCCTTATTCTTCACGTCGACAAAAAGGAGCGGCGTGCAATCAGCGTAATACGTAACGAGCGCAACCTCCGGATCGTTTGTGATAAGCCCATCCACACTCTGCATATCCTTCGGGCGATAAATGCCTATCCCCCGCTCATCAGGCGTGACTCTGCGCACAAAGGTGTGGTGGTCCTGCGCCGAAGCCGTGAGCGTTTCATATTTAATGCCCACCGCCTTGCAAAGGCGCTTGTAGTTCTCGATCACGTTCTCGTCGCTGTCGCCCCTGCCGAACGACATATTCATCGACTTGAACTCCCCTGTGCTCACGCCGCCGAGACGTGATGAAAAGGCGTGCCTGACAAACGGGATATCGTCCAGAACGTCAAAGGTGAGGTATGCCAAAGCGTCGCTGATATTAAGCTTCATGTTATTACTTGTAAAAATCATTTCTATAATTCCTTTCAAGAATATTAAACTGTTAAAAATCTACTATAATATGTTATATTGGCGAATTTCTAAGGATAAACGGAGGTGAGCGCTGCAATGTACAAGCTGTTCGGAAACGATATAGCGCCCGACTGCTCTTACTGCGACCACTGCATCTCCGACGAAAGCGGCAGCAGGATCTGCATAAAAAACCGCTACATCGAAAACGGCAAATGCCGCAGGTTCAAATATAACCCGCTGCTCAGGAAGCCGTTCAAGCCGCCCGTTCTCCCGAAATTCGACCCGGAGGACTTCCAGCTCTGACCGGTACAGTATTATTGTATCACCGATCGGCGAAGATTACAATATAAATGAATGCAGCGTGCTTTTTACTGGCATTACGAAGGCAAAAAAGCACGGCTTGCGCACGAGCTGTGCGTGCGTACTAAAATTGCATAAAAATACACATGATTATTTACTATATTTTTATCTCCGTTTGTATTGATTAAACAAGAAAACGCTGTTAAAATATAGTGAGAACATTTTTATAGTGGCGTTTGTACACATTGCGTCGATTTGAAATTGCTTGATATGATACTGAAACTTTTGCGAAGGGAGGCGCTGCCTGTGAAATGTGTTGAGCACTGCTACGTATGCCCGCACCAATGCGGTGCGAAAAGAGGCATTTTCGAAGGCGACGGCTTCTGTGGGATGGGCGTTCGCCCGAAGGTCGCAAGAGTCGGTCCTCATTACTGGGAGGAGCCGTGCATAAGCGGCAAGAAGGGCAGCGGCGCCGTATTTTTCAGTGGATGCACACTCAAATGTGTTTTCTGCCAGAACTATGAGATCAGCGCCGACCACGTCGGTGTATTCATAACGCCGGAACAGCTTGCCAACTGCTACCGCAACCTAGAGGCGCAGGGCGTTCACAACATCAATCTGGTGAGTGCGGCGCACTATGTAGAGGCTGTACTCGAAAGCTTTGAGATATACACGCCGAAGATACCGGTACTTTACAACTCGAGCGGATACGAGTCGGTTGAGAGCCTGCGCAGGCTCGAGGGCAAGATCGACATCTACCTCCCCGACTTCAAATACAGCGACAACAGAATGGCGGAGCGCTATTCGAGCGCCTTCAACTACTCGCAGGTAGCTCTCGCGGCTATCGAAGAGATGGTGCTCCAAACGGGAGACATCAAGTACGACGCCGACGGCATAGTTCAAAGCGGCACTATCGTAAGGGTGCTGGTTCTGCCGAACCACACAAAGGACGCCATGGCGATACTCGACTGCATCAGAGCGAATTTCGGCAGAAGCGTTCTCGTAAGCATTCTCGGGCAGTATGTCCCGACGGGAGAGGCTTACAAGTATCCGGAAATAAACCGCAAGCTTACCGAAAAGGAGTATGACAAGGTCGTCAATCACGCGTTAAAACTCAATCTCGACGGCTTCATGCAGGAGCTAAGCTCCGCGGACGAGAAATATATCCCGGATTTCAGCCCGTCAAGCTCGGATTATTTCAACTACAACAGCACGCACTGAGCGTGTTTACGAACAGAATACGGAGAATCATTATGCAGCAAAGCAGTATGGAACGGACCCGTGTAGAGCAGCTTATAGACAAAGTCTCGAAAAGCGGCTTCGCATTTCTCACCGCCGAAGAGGCGGCCGAGCTTTTCCTCTGCTTTGCTGCTTCTTCGTCTTCGCCCGAGCCTCTCGCAACGAAGCTCAGGCAGGACGGCGACGTTTTCTCGTTTTTTGATCTTTCTGGTGACGAGCTTAAAAGGCGCGGCGCAGGCGACGCCACGGCTTTTCTGATAGAGAAGTTCCCCGAGGTCGCGTCCCGATGCCTCGAATGTGTCGACCCTAAGAACAAAAACTTCCGGACCGTACAGGGCGGCTTTGCCGCGAATCAGCAGAAGCAGCTCGAGCGGCTTATACTCAACAAGTTCATGGGCGCGTATGAAGAAAAGGTGCTTCTGATACTTTTCGGGAAGAACAAGCGGATCCTGTGCGCGGATTTCCTCGGCGGCGGGAACAACAACAGCGTGTCTCTTGATATTTCAAAAATATGCTCGCGGTCGCTCTACAGGTCGGCGCGCTACGCAGTGCTGGCACATAACCACCCGGGCGGCTCCTGCTACCCGTCGGCAGACGACTGCGAGGCAACGTCAAGCCTGTTTAAATCGCTTCGGGCAATCGGCATCGTACTGCTCGACCACTACATCGTCACCCGAACAAAGATCTGTTCCATTCGCACCGTATATGATTTCAGCACGAACGACGAAAGCGAGCTTCAGCTTATGCGCGCCCGCTTAAAATACGCGAACGACTCGGATATGGCAAAAGCCGAAGAAGAATAAACGCTCCGCCAAGGCGGGGCGTTTTCATTCAGCTATTGATCGCCGAAATCATGCCGACGACCTCGGAAAGGTCGCCGAAAAGGTGATCGGGCAGCGGCGCGAGCCCCTCTGTCGGCTCGATCATATCCGGTATCATAACGGTGAGCATACCCGCTCTGTGAGCGGCGATGATACCGTTTATGCTGTCTTCGAGCGCAATGCACTCGCCGGCGGGCGTGTCGATGCGCTGCGCCGCCGTAAGGAAGACCTCCGGGTCGGGCTTGCCGTTTTGTACGTCTTCACCGCAAACAACCGCATCGAAGTAATCGAGCACACCTGTAATCGAGAGCGCCCGCGTTGCCGAACCTCTTCTTGTCGACGTTGCGACCGCCATTTTTATGCCGTTTTCTTTTAAGTACCCGAGAAGCTCGAAAAGACCTTTCTTCACAGGGATCCCGTCACGCTCCGTTTTCTCGATAAAAAGCACATGGCATTTCTCGGCGATATCAAGATACGGAAAATCATCGCCGTATATGCCCTTCATCATTCGCTCCGTCTCGACGCGGCGCACTCCGATCGTCTTTTTGAACGTTTCAAGGTCGTACCTATAGCCGCACTCCGCCATTATCTCCCGCCAATTCTCGAAAACGATCCTCTCGGTATCCATCATCAGCCCGTCCATATCAAAAACTGCACCCTTTATCATCGCGTTCACCTCTGTCTATCATATGATTGTCTGATTATACCACCCTCCCCCGCTCCTGTCAAGGCGCGGGGCCAAGCGGCCGCACGCAGTACGCGCTTATAGTTTTGTATAATCCATGCTCTACTGCCCGCGTCTGACAGATTTACAAAATGTTGGTTTTGATCTGCATTACCGATATATTTTGTGCATTATCCGCGCCGAGGGCTGCCCACTATTGTTTTATACACTTGCTTATTCCACAAATTCGGCTGCCCTACTGTTAAAAACCTTTGTATCAAACAGCCTTTGACATTTCGGTCATTTTTTGATATAAATATATAGAGAACAAAAGCATAATATGCACTGACACACGTTGTATTCTTCGGAATGCGTAAATCTGATCACAGAGTGACCCTAGCAGATTCGCAGCCGGCGGGTACAGCTTTTTTGTGCAAAAAAGGAGAAATATATGCCAAAGAATCAATTTGAAAGAATGATGTTTGCCCTTATGACAGTCGTTATCACTGTTCATGCGTATGTTTTTTACAGCCTCTACGTTGTAAACGGCTCGGCTTTTACTGCCATGACGGGCGAAGCCCACGTGCTTTCGGCAATCAACGCCATGGGCGGTGTTTCCGTTTTGGGAAAGATGCTCCCGATCTGGGCGGTCGTACTCATCGAGTTCTCTCTCGCCTACACTCTCGAAGTGCTTGTCGGAAGTCCTTTATCCTTCAAGCTTGCGTGCCGTGTGTTCGATCCCAAGGAGATGCACCCGGTGCTTTTTGAAACGGCGATCATCTGTGCGACCGTCGGGATCATGTGTCCCTCGATGAGCTTTCTCGCAGCTATCCTTTACTACCCCTACCGCCATATGGACCTTAGCGTCTTTACGCTGCTTGCAAACTGGCTCAAGCTAATCTGCTTCAACTTCCCGTTTGCGCTTATCTCGCAGCTTTTCTTCATTCAGCCGCTCGTAAGAACGTGCTTTAAGGCTCTGTTCAGAAACTCAAAGGTCGATATGGCAGAACCTGCGGCGGCATGACCGAAATGATTTATGCAAAACTGCCTTTGATTTTGCTTTTATAACGTGATATAATATAATCATACAGAACGTGTAGCATTTACTGCGTAAATCCAGTTGATGCTGCACGTTCTGTTTTTGTTTGTATCATTAATTGGAGGATTTTAAAATGGAAAAAACAGCAGATCAGTTTTTAGGTTGCGAGCCTGTCGGCAGGCTGATGAGAAAGTACTCGGTGCCGTGCATAATTTCGCTGCTCGTCGGCGCGCTGTACAACATAGTCGACCAGATATTCATTGCAAACGCAGCGTACCTCGGCTCTTACGGCAACGCCGCAAACACCGTCGTTTTCCCGCTGACTGTCATCGCGCTCGCGCTCGCCGTTATGATAGGCGACGGCTGCTGCGCCTTCGTGAGCCTCAGCCTCGGAAAAGGCAAGCCCGGGCACGCAAAAAAGAGCGTCGGCAGCTCTGTTGTGATAACGCTTCTTTCGAGCCTTATCCTCTGCTCCGTTTACCTTATTTTAAGCGACGCTATCATCTCGATGTTCGGCGGCACTGTAAACCCCGAGACTTTTCAACACTCCAAGGAGTACTTTTTCTACATTTCGCTGGGCATTCCGTTCTATATGTTCGGGCAGGCGATGAACCCCGTCATCAGAGCCGACGGCAGCCCGAAATTCGCAATGGTATCGACGCTTGCGGGCGCTGTGATGAATATTATTCTCGATCCGATCTTTATCTTCGTTTTCGAGTGGGGCATGATGGGCGCGGCGGTCGCGACAGTTATCGGCCAGATAGCAACGGCGCTGCTCGCGGTGTGGTACATCGCACACATGAAGCTTGTAAAGCCCGCAAAGGGCGATTTCAAGCCGTCGGGCGCTATTATCAAGCGGACGCTCATACTCGGGCTTACGAGCTTTTTGTCTCAGATATCGCTCGTTGCGGCTATGGCGGCGATCAACAACATGATCCGCAAGTACGGTGCGCTCGACCCCGTCTTCTCTCAGGCTCAGTATGCGCAGATACCTATGGCGGTAGTCGGGATCGTTATGAAGTTCTTCCAGATCGTCATCTCGGCCGTTGTCGGAATGGCGGCAGGCTGCATCCCAATAGTCGGCTTCAACATGGGCGCCGGAGAAAAAGGCAGAGTGAGAGAGCTTTTCACAAAGCTGCTGACAGCCGAGGCGGCCGTGGGAGCGGCGGCGCTGCTTATCGTAGAGCTTTTCCCGAAGCAGCTCATAGGCATTTTCGGCGCGGCGAACGAGAGCGCGTATTACACCGACTTTGCCGTAAAGGCATTTCGAGTGTACCTTTGCATGATGATATTTGCCTGCGTGAACAAGGCGTGCTTCATCTTCCTTCAGGCGATGGGCAAGGCTATAGAATCGACGGCGCTCTCGATGATAAGGGAGATCGTTTTCGGCGTTGGCTTCGCCGTTATACTGCCCGTTTTCTTCGGGCTTGACGGCGTTCTTTACTCGATGCCCGTCTCTGATCTGATGACGTTTATCGTTACTGTCTTTCTCATCGTATCGACCTACAGGCAGCTGAGAGACGTCCCCGCCCGAGCAAAGGGCGCGTGATACAATGCGTCATCAAGCTCATCGTAGCCGTAGGTGTTGAGTATATCTAAAGGCAATGCTCCCCAGAGTCCGTAATCGTACCGTCGATATTTTTCTGGAAATGTCTGAAATAAAAAACGGAATGATTGACTGGACTGACGAGAAAATAAAAAACCCGATCGTTACTATCTGCTCACCATTATATATACTTCTGGAATTGTCAACATCCGTCCAGTCAAAAAACACCCAAAATTCTAACAGCAGCAGATCAGGCGGCACGGACAGAGTCGATGCTGCTAAGTCGATAGACT
>ONFG01000046.1 GCA_900317025.1 uncultured Eubacteriales bacterium
CCGCAGCCCGGGCAGCACAGCTCCTTCAACGTCGAAGATCTCAGCGGTCTGGGCTTTCTGTAATTCTCCGCAAAAAAAGAAAAACCGCTTGAAACTGCTGTTTCAAACGGTTTGGCGGAAGCGGTGGGATTCGAACCCACGAGCCCGTGGAGGCTACCTGATTTCGAGTCAGGCCCGTTATGACCACTTCGATACGCTTCCATGCTGTAAATTTGCTTGCCATCATCGGCAACAATGTATATTATAACCGATTTCTTGAAATTAGTCAAGTAGTGTGATATAATTTTTTTACTTTCAATTCGCGTTTTTACATTGTCTTTGCCACGACCTTCGTCCCGCGCGGGTCGACGCGCCCGGCACGTCTGCTTTGTTGGCTGCGCGGCTTTTTGGTGAGACGCGGGAAGAAAATGCTCCCGAGCAAAGAACCATTCGGTGCGCGTACTGTCAGCGGACACGGTCCGCCCGCCCGTAAAGGAGGAACGTCAATGCGTGAATACACAAACGGGCATTATTATTCGCTCAATCAGTACCTCAGAGAGACGTTCGGCTGCAAGGTCTATAAGCTTGCGCTGTCGGGCGGCTATACCTGCCCCAACCGCGATGGGTCGATCGCAGAGGGCGGCTGCATTTTTTGCAGCGAGGGCGGCTCGGGAGATTTCGCCGCAAGCGCCGGGCTGCCCGTCCCCGAGCAGATAGAGCAGGGCAGGCTGCGCGTTCGCGCGAAGATAAAGGACGGGCTGTATATCGCGTATTTCCAGTCGTTCACGACGACGTATATGCCGCTTTGCCGCCTTTCAAAGCTGATAGACGACGCGATGAACTGCCGCGATGTCGCCGCCGTGTCGCTCGGCACGCGCCCCGACTGCCTGCCTGACGACGTTGTCGACCTGCTTGCGCGCGCGAACGAGCGCAAGCCCGTCTGGGTCGAGCTGGGGCTTCAAACGGCGAACGAGCGTACCGCGAGGTACATACGCCGCGGATACGAGCTGCCTGTGTACGACGCCGCGGCGGCAAGGCTGCGCGCGCACGGCATAAATACGATCGCCCATGTGATACTCGGTCTGCCGGGCGAGACGGCGGACGATATGCTCGCGACGGTGCGCCGCGTCGGGCAGACGGCGGACGGGATAAAGCTCCAGCTCCTGCACGTACTCAGAAACACCGACCTTGCCGCCGACTACGCCGCCGGGCGCTTTGAAACGCTCGAAATGAGCGAATACATCGACATTGTGTGCCGCTGCATCGAAGCCCTTCCCGAGGACGTCGTGATACATCGCTTGACCGGCGACGGCGCCAAGCGCGACCTTATCGCCCCGCTCTGGAGCGGCGACAAAAAGCGCGTCCTCAACGCCCTGGGCAGCGAGCTTGACAGGCGCGGGATCAGGCAGGGGCGGCATCACAAAGCGCTTCGCTAAATGAATAATGAATAATTAAGGATGATGAAAATGGCTAAGTCAAAAAGTGCATATGTTTGCTCGGAGTGTGGGTATGAGTCTCCGAAATGGTACGGGAAATGCCCGGGGTGCGGCGAGTGGAATACGATGAATGAGGAGCTCGTCACGCCGTCGTCGGGTAAGACTGAGGCGCGCGTGCGGTCGTCGTCGGTCTATGCCGCGCCCGTGAAGCTCAACAGCATAGATACCACCGACGAGGTGCGCTATAAAACGAAGATCGGCGAGCTTGACAACGTCCTCGGCGGCGGTATCGTCAAAGGGTCGCTCGTGCTCATCGGCGGCGACCCCGGCATAGGTAAGTCGACGATCCTCCTCCAGGTCTGCCAGAACCTTGCCGATTCGCTCAATATCCTCTACGTCTCCGGAGAGGAGTCGAGACGCCAGATCAAGCTCAGAGCAAATCGCCTTGGCGTGAATAACGAGTTTTTGATCCTCACCGAGACGGATATCGAGGTCGTTTCGGAGCATATCAAAAACGAGAAGCCCGACCTCGTCATCATCGACTCGATACAGACGATGAACCTCTCCGCTCTCAGCTCTTCGCCCGGCAGCGTCACGCAGGTGAGGGAGTGTACCAACCTGCTCATGAGGACCGCAAAGTCGCTCGAAATACCGATCCTCGTCGTCGGTCACGTAAATAAAGACGGCGCCATCGCCGGCCCTAAGGTGCTGGAGCATATCGTCGACGCGGTGCTCTACTTCGAGGGCGACAGGCAGCTTTCTTACAGAATCCTGCGCGCCGTCAAAAACCGCTTCGGCTCGACTAACGAGATCGGCGTCTTTGAAATGACCGACAAGGGGCTTTCCGAGGTTGTGAATCCGTCGCTCGTCTTCCTTTCGGGGCGGCCGAAGGGCGTTTCGGGAACGTGCGTTACGTGCATCATGGAGGGCAGCCGCCCGATCCTCGCCGAGGTGCAGGCGCTCGCCGCAAACTCCGGCTACGGCACCGCCCGCCGCATGGCGACCGGCTTTGACTACAACCGCATGAACCTCCTTATCGCCGTTCTTGAGAAAAAGGGCGGCTACTACTTCGCCGGCGCCGATACATACGTCAACGTCGTCGGTGGTTTCAAGCTCGACGAGCGCGCCGCCGACCTCTGCGTGGCGCTTGCCCTCGTCAGCAGCCTTAAAGACGTGACGATCAGAGACGACGTTATCATCATCGGAGAGGTCGGTCTTGCCGGCGAGATACGCTCCGTTTCGCAGATAGGCAAGAGGGTGAACGAGGCGTCGCGCCTGGGCTTCAAGCGCTGCGTCGTACCGTATTACAACCTCAAAAGCATTACGCCCGAGGCCGCCGCCGGCATGGAGATTATCGGCGTTAAGAGCATCAGACAGGCCGTCGAAGCCGCAGTCGGGGAGGCACGCGCCGCCGGGCAGTACACGCACAAGGGTTAAAATTTTATGCCCGCGTCGAAACTGTACCCATGAGGATAGTCGGCTGTCGAACACTGACGGCAAAAAGGTTCCCCCGGCACTTTGCGTACCGGGGGAATTCTATGAAAGGAGAAACATGAGAAAAAATCGATCTTATACTAATTTCAAATTAAATGCTTTAATTTGAAATGCGCGTGCTTTGCACGCTGATGCCGCGCAAAGCGCGTCATCCCGTCTCATACAAACTTAAACGC
>ONFG01000025.1 GCA_900317025.1 uncultured Eubacteriales bacterium
TGCTGGGTTCTCGGGAACATATCGACCGGGGTCGCTTCGACTAGGCGATACCCCTGCTTGTCAAACGCCGCAAGATCTCGTGCGAGCGTTTCGGGGTCGCAGGAAACGTAAACGACGCGCTGCGGGCTCATCGTGCATATTGATGAGATAACCGAAGCATCGCAGCCCTTTCTCGGCGGGTCGATCACGACGACATCGGGTCGTGTTCCCCGCTTTGCAAGCTCCTGCGCCGCCTCCGCTGCGTCCATACAGAGAAATTCAGCGTTGCCGATACCGTTGCGGCGGGCGTTTTCCTTGGCGTTTTCGATCGCCTGAGGGATTACCTCTACGCCGATAAGGCGCTTTGCCTTGTCTGCCATCGAAAGCCCGATAGTGCCGGCGCCGCAGTAGAGATCGATAAGAAATTCATCGCCCGTGAGTGCCGCGTACTTCGCTGCAAGCGCGTAAAGGCTCTGCGTCTGGTCGTGGTTTATCTGGTAGAACGAAAGCGGAGAAATGCGAAATTCAAGCCCGCAAAGCTCGTCGGTTATGCTGTCCTTTCCGTAAAGAGTGCGGCACGTTTTGCCGAGGATCACATTCGTCTTCTCACGGTTGACGTTCACAACGATGCTGACGATATCCTTGCAGCACTCGCGAAGCCGCTTTACAAGTTCCTCCTCATCGGGGAGCTTTTCGCCGTTTATAACGAGGCAGACCATAACCTCGCCGCTTGAAAAACCCTTTCGCATATAGAGGTGGCGGATAAGCCCCGTGTGGGTCTGCTCATTGTAAACGCTCGCTCCCGTCTCGTCTATCCAGCGCTTTACGGCACGGGCGATCTCGTCAAACTCGGTCGGCTGGAGCATACATTCGCCCGTGCCGACGATGCGGTGGCTGTGGCTGCCGAAAAAGCCCATCTCAACCTCCCCTTTTTTGCCAGCGCCTACCGGGATCTGCGACTTGTTGCGGTAGCGGTCGGGGGCTTCCGCGCCGAGGATCTCGTTCATGGTAAAATCGGTTATCCCGCCGATGCGCGTTATCGCGTCGAAAACACGGCGGAGCTTGATCTTAAGCTCCTCTTCATACGGAAGATGGCGGAACACGCAGCCTCCGCACTTTGAGTAGCACGGGCAATCCGGCTCGATACGCAGCCCTGACGGCGAGGTCACGCGCTCCGTCTTCGCGAAGGCGTAGTTTTTCTTTACCTTGAGGATATGCGCGTCAATCTTGTCGCCGACCGCCGTCATCGGGACGAAGACCGCCATTCCGTCAACTCGCCCGATGCCGCTGCCCTGCCCGGTGATATCTGTTATTTCAAGTGGTATGATGTCGTTTTTTTTAAGCATAATCATTCTCCATGCTCTGTGTTGATAAGTGTTAACACCATGATAGCACAAAAAACTGCCCGATTCAACTAAAATGTTATGGGCGGCAGGCAAATTGTCTGATAATATTTCTGTTGCCATTTCGGTCAAATTGGTATATAATTGGAATACGGAACATAAAACTACGATACATAGAGGTGTATTGATTTGTATATTGATAAAAAGTGTGACAGATCGTATGACGACATTCTCGACAGAATCAAGAGAGTTCATTTTATAGGCATCGGCGGCTCGGGTATGTGTCCGCTCGCCGAGATACTCATCTCGAAGGGCTACGAGGTCAGCGGTTCGGACATGAGCGACGGCGACACGCTCCAGCGCCTTATCGCAAACGGCGTGCCTGTAAAGATGGGTCACAGCGCCGAAAACATCGAGGGTGCGGAGCTTGTCGTTTACACGGCGGCAGTAAAGCAGGATAACCCCGAGCTTGTCGCCGCAAGAGAAAACGGTATCCCGGCGATAGAGCGCTCGGTAATGCTCGGCATTCTCTCAAGACGCTATAAAAACGCCGTTGCCGTTGCCGGAACTCACGGCAAAACGACGACCACGGCTATGATCTCGCAGGTGCTCATCGGCAGCGGCTTCGAGCCGACAGCCGTTATCGGAGGAAAGCTCCCGAGCATCGGCGGCAACAGCTATGTCGGCTCTTCGGAGACGATGGTGTGCGAGGCGTGCGAATACGTCGATTCGTTTTTGCAGATCACGCCCGCTGTTGCCGTAATTCTCAACGTTGACGCAGACCATCTCGACTACTTTGAAAACATGGAGAACATAAAGAAATCGTTCCGCAAGTTCCTCACTCAGACGAGCGGCTGCGCCATTGTCAACGGCGACGACAAGAACACGCTTGACTGCACAAACGAGTCGCCCGTTGAGGTCGTGACCTTCGGCTTCAACGAAGAAAACGACTACCGTGCCGTTATGACCAGCCCCGAAACAACCGTTTACGACGCCTTTGACTTTTACTTCAAGGGTGAAAAGCTCTGCTATGTCGAGCTTTCCGTGCCGGGCAAGCACAACGTTTACAACGCCCTCGCCGCTGCCGCCACGGCTCACAGGCTCGGCGTAAAGGCTGAGGACATAGCTAAAAACCTCCACGAATTCAAGGGCGTTCACCGCCGCTTCGAGGTCCTCGGCAAGCACGGCGGCGTTACCGTAGCCGACGACTTCGCCCACCACCCCACCGAGATTAAGGCGACGCTCACGGCGGCTATGAATATGGGCTTCCGCAAGGTGTGGAACGTCTTCCAGCCGCACACCTTCTCCCGTACGGCGATGCTTCTCGACGACTTTGCCGAGGCACTCTCGATCGTCGACGAGGCGGTCATTCTCGAGATACTGCCCGTCCGCGAGGTCAACACATACAACATCTACAACACCGACCTCGGCAAAAAGGTAGCCGGCTCGAAGTGCATCGACACATTTGAAGACGCCGCAAATTACGTCTGCGAAAACGCTCAGGACGGCGACCTTATCCTCACGATGGGCGGCGGCAACGTTTATATGTGCGCAAACATGATAAACCAGATGCTCGCCGACAAGTACGATAAATAGCAAGAATCTTATACACCGCTCCCGAAGCTTCGGGGGCGGCTTTTCGTTCCTAAATATCAATTCTTGCAGATGGACAAAAGGCACAATACGACCTATTTAATTTTGTCGTTTTGCAGTATTGAATTGAACTTTTTGAAATGGTACAATAATCTCAGCGTTTTTATAAATATAATTTCAGGGGGTCATATTCATGAAAAAAGCAGCGGCGGTCTTTTTAGCGGCCGCAATACCGCTCAGCCTTTTTCTGCCGGCTTGCGCGGCGGAAAACCAAACCACGCCCGGAGCGGGCGCGGTATCATTCAAAGCCGAAAATGCGCTCTACGCCCACGGCACTCCGTCAAAGGACGATAATGAGGCGTGGACGATGTGGCAGTGTGAGCACAACGACGATCTCGTCGAGGTGA
Source organism: uncultured Eubacteriales bacterium (assembly GCA_900317025.1). Classification (GTDB taxonomy): domain Bacteria; phylum Bacillota; class Clostridia; order Oscillospirales; family Acutalibacteraceae; genus RUG592. Next base: position 3,323 of record ONFG01000025.1, read on the forward strand.
ACACGAACAAGAAATACTTTTTCCTACCATCGGGCGCGTCCGACAAGGAGATTGAGCTTTACAACGGCGGCAGCGGCATCGCTGAGATCGGCGGGCAGGAGATCGCTGCGGGAGAGACCGCGACCTTCTCTTACGAAGAGGGCAAAACCTATGACGTTGACTTCGGCGGCAAAAAGCTGGAGCTTACTTTCCTGCGCTCCACTGCCGAGGCGGCGATTTACGTGAACAGTTCCGACGCCGACGGCAGAGGCACCGACCTTATGACGTATCTCTTCGCGGCAAAAAGCAACACCGCCGCCGCGACCGGCGCGATCGTTGATAAAGACGGCAGCGTCGACAACACGGCGATCAAGAAGATCAAGGGCAGGGGCAACACGACATGGGGCAAGAGCAAAAAGCCCTTCAACATCACATACGATTCCAAGGTGTCGATCGCGGGCATGACGAAGAGCAAGAAGTACTCGATGCTCGCCAATTACCAGGACGACTCACTCTCGAGAAACCGCTTCCTCTACGACCTTTCCGACGCGGTTGGTATGCCCTACGCTTCTGATTCGCGCTATGTTGACTTCTACGTAAACGGCTACTACTGGGGCTCTTATCAGCTAACAGAAAAGATAGAGGTCGGCTCGTCGAACGTTGTAAACGATTTTGAAGAGACTGATTATCTGAACAACGACCTCACCGTCAAAGAGGATTTCCCGTTCGTTTGCGAGATCGACCCGAGCGCCGGCAGCGACGACTTCACCGTTAACTGCTCCAACAATATCCAGCTTACGATCAAAAGCCCCGACCTCGCATCCGACGATCCCGGCTACAGCGAGGTCAAGAAATATGTAAAGAATAAGTTCAACGAATTCATCATCGCCTGCACACCTCAGAACAACAAGGTCCTGTCGGACTACGCCGACATTGATTCTCTGACGAAGATATACCTCATAAACGAGCTTGGCAAGAACTGGGATGCAGGTGTTTCGAGCCTCTACTTTACCTACAAGCAAAGCCCCGATGGCATTTACCGCTTCTACGGCTCGCCCGTATGGGACTACGACAACTCACTCGGCAACGCTAACGGTGTTGAGGGCGACCTCAGGAACTTCGGCGTTACCGACTACACAAAATACACCGGCTGGTGGTGTATGTATAAAGGCAGGCGCAAGGGCGCTTCGATGAGCAACAACATCATGAGCTGCCTTGCGACGAACGACTACGTTCTCGAAGCAGCGCCGAAGATCTGGTTTGAAGATTTCGTTCCGGCGCTTCGCCACTTCTCCGGAGAGCAATACAGCGAAGAGATCGACAAGGAGCTTTACACTGCCGAAGAATACCGCGAGATCGTGAAGGGCAGCGCCGAAATGAACTACAGGAGCGGCTGGCTGCTCAACACCGGCTCCTGGATCGCCGATCACTCGAAGCTCGAAAAAGCAAGCTTTGACTACGCATCCGGCAAATACTCGACCGACGGAAAAAACACCTCTTACGCTCAGACGTTTGACGGAATGTACGACTACAGCGTCGACTGGATGAACAGCCGCGCGGCGTGGCTCTCGGCTCAGATGTACGAAGACTACAATAAAAGCGGCGGGTTAATTGGCGACGTAAACGACGACGGCTTTGTCGACTCGCAGGACGCGCTAGAGCTGCTCAGAAGCTCGCTCGACCTTTCCGAGCTTCCCGAGTACGTTCTCCCCCGCGCCGACGTAAACAGCGACGGGGCGATCGACAGCCTTGACGCGCTTGCCGTTCTTCGCCACTCAGTGGGGATCGTCGACGAAGGCTCCGTTGTCGGCAAGGAAGTATAAATAATCATAACAATGAATAAATCACGCCCGGCAGAACTTCATTAAGCTCTGCCGGGCGATTTTTGTATCATCTATGTTTTTGGGGCATACGAGAGCAGGGCGACCGTCTCCACATGCCTCGTATTCGGAAACATATCGACCGGCTGAACGCGGCGGACCTTGTATCCGTTTTTTGTAAGGGAGTAAAGATCACGAGCTAAAGTCTCCGGGTCGCACGAAACGTAAACGATCTTTTTCGGGGAAAGCTGTACGAGCGACGAGAGAAAGATCCTGCTGCAGCCGGCGCGCGGCGGGTCGGTAAATACAACGTCGAAGCGTTCGCCGTTCTGCGCCGCCTCGCGCATATAGTCCGCGGCGTCAGCGTTTATGTAGACAGCATTTTCCACGCCATTCAGACGGGCGTTTTCTTTTGCGTCCTTCACAGCCTCGCCATTTATCTCCACTCCCACAACGCTGCCCGCTGCGCCTGACGCGCAGATACCTATCGTTCCCACGCCACAGTAAGCGTCGAGAATGCGCTCTCTGCCCGTAAGACCGGCGTATCCTATCGCCGTTTTGTAAAGCTTTTCGGTCTGTGTCGGGTTGATCTGGTAAAACGACCGCGGAGAAATGCGAAAGCGCTTACCGCACAGCACATCTTCGATATATCCGCTGCCGAAAAGCACGCGCTCCCTTGCGCCGAGAGTCATCTTCGCGCTGCGGCTGACGTTCAGAACGACCGTCTTTATCTCGGGGAAGCGTTCGCAAAGGCGGCGGGTAAGCTCGGCTTCGTGCTTGAGATCATCGTCAAAGCAGACAAAAACGACCATGTACTCCCCTGTCGAGCGGCTGCACCGCACGAGAATATGGCGCAAAACGCCCTTGCCGCCCTTCTCAGAGTAGGGCAAAATGTGCAACTCGTTCATCAAACCGCGGATAAAGCGGACGATCTCGTTGCTCCTCTCGTCGTTTAAAAAGCAACTGTCGGTCACGGCGACGCTTCCCGTCGCGGACTGATAAATGCCCGTAACTACTCGTCCGTTACCGGCGCGCCTCACGGCGTACTGCGCCTTGTTGCGGTAGCAGTTCGGCTGCTCCATCCCGATTATCTCGCAGACGCGGCAAAACCGCCCCAGCAGCTTAACAACGCCCGCCTGCTTAAAGCGAAGCTGCCTCTCGTAGTCCATATTTGTAAGCTGACAGGCGCCGCACTTCTTAGCAACGCCGCACGCCTCGTTCTTTTTCGTCATAGCAAACTCCCCGTTGAGTATTAGTTTAATTCTATGAACATTGTACCACAGATCCGGTCAAAAAGCTACCGGTTTTTAAGGTCGGCAGGCGGTTACGATTTTGCTTTTTGTTAAGGAGACACTGATTAAAGCGAGTGCTCATATTGCGCCGTCAGATTTTTAGGCAAATTGTTTGAAAAAACCGAAGTAATACTGACGTATTTCAAGGTCCGAAGGACGTGATTTAATCAGTGGCTCCTTAAGCTTAGCCGAGCCGCGCGCGGAGAGCAGGCGAAGAATATGACAAACTAATACCAATTTCAAATTAAATGCTTTAATTTGAAATGCGCGTACTGCCTGAGGCCGCTTTGCCGCGCCGGCACTGTTGCAAATATGACGGAAATGTATTATAATTTAATTATCATCTGTTATGGAGCTGATATAATGAACGAACCATTTTTCAGGATCGCCGCCGCAAGCTTAAAGCTGAAGGTTGCAGATCCGTCATACAATGCCGAAGAGATATTGAAGGTCGTAAAGAAAGCGAAGGCACCTGTTTTTCAACTCCGCCCTGCTGAACGCGGCAGAAGCTGCACTGAAAAGGATACTCCTTGAAACAAAGGATATCGATATGACGATCATTCTCGGAATGCCCGTCGCGCTCGGCAGCAGCCTTTACAACTGCGCTGTGGTGATAAACAAAGGCGTGATCGTTGGAGCCGCTGCGAAGACGTATATAGCCAATTATCATGAATTCTACGAAAAGCGGTGGTTCGCTCCCGCACCGAAGGATAACAGGATCGTGACCTCCCTTGCAGATCAGCAGGTCGTTATGGGGAACAATCTGTTCGATCTCGGCGGCGGCGCTGTGCTCGGAATAGAGATCTGCGAAGACTTGTGGGCTCCCGTGCCGCCCGGCAGCGAGCTTGCTCTCTGCGGGGCAAACGTGATCTGCAATCTTTCGGCAAGCGACGAGTACGTTTCAAAGGCGGAATACCGCGAATCGCTGGTCGCTAACCAGTCGGCACGCTGCATCTGCGCCTACGCCTACGCCGGAGCTTCCGTTTTTGAAAGTACAACCGATCTCGTCTTTTCCGGCGCGACGATCATCGCCGAAAACGGAGCCGTCTGCGCTAAGGGGGAGCGTTTCAGCCGTGAAAGCGTTCTCACGATATTTGACGCCGATATCGAAAAGCTCAATTCGCTTCGCCGCGAGAATATCACCTTCGGCGACTGCTCTGCGGGACATGAGCGCACAATGCACAAAAGTCTGACAGAAAACGAAGAAAACGATCTTACTTACAGATATATCGACCCGCACCCGTTTGTGCCGTCGGACAAAGACAGCCGCGCGGAGCGCTGCCGCGAGATACTCTCGATACAGGCGAGCGGCCTTGCAAAGCGCATCGAGCACGTCGGCGTAAAGGGCTGCGTTATAGGCATAAGCGGCGGTCTCGACTCGACGCTTGCGCTGCTTGTCGCAGTTCGCGCGATGAAGCTGCTGGGCAAGCCTGTCAGCGACATCATCGGCGTTACGATGCCGGGCTTCGGTACTACTGACAGGACGTACACAAACGCGCTCGAACTTATGCGCGAGCTTGGCGTGACGATCCGTGAGATCAGCATAAAAGAGGCGTGCCTGCTGCACATGAGCGACATTGGTCACGACCCCTCGATAAAGGACATCACATACGAAAACACCCAGGCGCGGGAACGCACACAGGTGCTATTTGACCTCGCGAACAAGGAAAACTGCCTGCTCGTCGGAACGGGAGACCTTTCGGAGCTTGCAATGGGTTGGTGTACATACAACGGAGACCACATGAGTATGTACGGAGTAAACGCAAGCGTACCGAAAACGCTCGTTAAGTATATCGTCGCGTATGAAGCGTCTATCGGCAGCGAAAAGGTCGGTGCAACGCTTATGGATATTCTCGACACGCCCGTCTCACCCGAGCTGCTGCCGCCCGACGAAAACGGCAGGATCGCTCAGAAGACGGAGGACAACATCGGCCCCTACGAGCTGCACGATTTCTTCCTCTACCACTTCGTCCGCTTCGGCTCATCGAAGGAAAAGCTGAAGCGCATGGCGCTCAAGGCGTTCGACGGCGTTTACAATGAAGAGGTCATCGACAAGTGGCTTACCGTGTTTATCCGCCGCTTCTTCATCAGCCAGTTCAAGAGGAGCTGTATTCCCGACTCTCCGAAGGTCGGTTCCGTATCGTTAAGCCCCCGAGGCGACTGGCGTATGCCCTCCGACGCATCATTCAACGCATTCATATAGCGGCCAAGCGGCGTGTCACCGCTGATAGTTACGATTTCACTTTTTTGTAAAGTTTAGCCGGTCTCCGCGCCGAGGGTCGGTTGCCATCTGTTTATTTTACTCTTACCGTACGGCGTATCGCCGACAGAACGCGCACTGCCCGCAGGCGCACGCCTGCCGCGCCGAAAAAATGCTTTACTTTTTGGCGGTTTCATATTATAATAAGGGATAGACATAAAATTTACGATACGAGGTAATGGTATGGTACAGTTTGAAGAATTGAAGCTTGCCCTTGAAGAGCTGGAACCGGAGATCACCGATCTCGCGGACGCGCTCGGATTGAAGGCGTGCCTTTCCGAAATAGAGCAGCTTGAATATAAGGCTGCCGAGCCGGGCTTCTGGGACGACACCGAGAACTCGCAGAAGATCCTCCAGAGGACCGGTCTCCTCAAGAACAAGGTAGAGAATTACAACAACCTCAAAAGTGCCTATGAAGATACGCTAGCACTTATTGAACTTGGCAATGAGGAGGAGGATATCTCCATTCTCGACGAAGCTAAAGAGGAGTATGAGAAGGTCAAGGCAGACCTCGAAGCGCAGCGCCTTTCAACGCTTCTCACCGGCGAGTACGACAAGAACAACGCTATTCTTACGTTCCACGCGGGAAGCGGCGGCACCGAGGCTCAGGACTGGGCAGAGATGCTTTACAGAATGTACGGCCGCTGGGCTGAACGCCACAACTTCAAGGTAAAGACTGTCGACTATCTCGACGGCGACACGGCAGGTCTTAAAAGCGCCGTTATCGTCGTTGAGGGTGAGAACGCTTACGGCTACTTGAAGAGTGAGGCAGGCGTTCACCGCCTCGTCAGGATCTCCCCCTTCGACAGCTCGGGCAGACGTCAGACGTCATTCGCTTCTCTTGAGGTAATGCCCGAGATCGAAAAGGATACTAGTATCGTTATCCCCGACGAAGACATCGAGATGCAGGTTTACCGTTCAAGTGGCGCCGGCGGTCAGAAGGTCAACAAGACGTCCTCTGCCGTAAGACTTACGCATAAACCGACGGGTATCGTCGTTGCATCACAGATCGAGCGCAATCAGTTCCAGAACAGAGCAATCGCTATGCAGATGCTTATCTCAAAGCTCGTTGAGATAAAGGAAAAAGAACACCTCGAGAAGATTGAGGACATCAAGGGCGTTCAGAAGGAGATCTCCTGGGGCAGCCAGATCCGCTCCTACGTCTTCATGCCCTACACGCTCGTTAAGGATCACCGCACAAAGTTTGAGACGGCGAACGTCTCCGCCGTTATGGACGGCGAGATCGACGGCTTCATCAACGCTTACCTTAAGGCAGAGAGCCAAGGATCGCTCGAAAGCGACGAGTGATATCGTATCATGAAATAAGACAGATCCGGAGGCGGTCAAAATGAAATGTCCTTACTGTTCATATGAAGAAAGCAAGGTGGTCGATTCCCGCTCGTCCGACGACAACGAGAGGATCAGACGCCGCCGTGAGTGCTGCCGCTGCGGCAAGCGCTTCACAACGTATGAGACTGTCGAACTAATCCCCGTGATCGTTGTCAAGCGCGACAATTCAAGGGAGACCTTCGACAAAAACAAGCTGCTCTCCGGTCTTTTAAAAGCCTGCGAGAAACGCCCCGTTCCGCTTGAAACGATAGAGGGCATCGCGGACAGCATCGAAGGTCAGCTTCAAAGCTCCGTCGATCACGAGATAACGTCTACGCGTATCGGCGAGATGGCAATGGCGGCGTTGCGTACCGTCGACGAGGTCGCATACGTTCGCTTCGCGTCCGTTTACCGCCAGTTCAAAGACATAAACACGTTCATGGAAGAGCTGAACAAGCTACTTTCGGAACGCTGATAAGATCCTCATGCCATAGTATCTCTGACCTAGTGTCAGACTGCTATGGCTTTTTTATTGGCATAATCCGAGCTGCTGCGGAATAAACTAAACAAAAAGCTCTTCTGAGGTGATCGTTTGAACAACTATACGAGCATGAAAAAAACAACCTCCTCCGCCCTGCCTGCTCTGCTGCTCGGCTCTGCGGCAGGGGCTTTGGCAAGCTCGGCGCTGCTTTGCGCCGCGGCACTGATCTGTGTAAAGCTCGGCAGCCCGCCCGTATCTGCCGCGCCGCTCATCACGACCGTTATCGGGGCAGTGGGCGCATTTCTCGCGGGCTACATCGCCGTCAGGATCTTCGGCAGCCGCGGGCTTCTGATAGGCGCTCTGGCGGGGCTTTTGCTTTTTGGCGCGGTGCTGATCTCCGGCTCTGCCGCCGGCGAGGCATCGCTCTCCCCTATGGCTGTAAAATGCGCTGTTTTTACGGTCTGCGGCGCATTCGGCGGCGTACTGCGGGTAAATAAGCGCGTCAAGGTAAAACGTATATAAAAAAAGAAGGACCCGAAGGCTTGTATGCTTCGGATCCTTTTTATTATTTCGGCGCAAAGTCTTACGACTGAGCGTACATTCTGTTGTAGTAGGAAAGGTAGTCGCCGGAGATGATCTTGTTCATCCAATCCTGATGAGCGAGGAACCACTCGATCGTTTCCGCGATGCCCTTCTCAAAGGTGTAAGAGGGCGCCCAGCCAAGTTCGCTTGTGATCTTAGTGTTGTCGATAGCGTAGCGGCGGTCGTGACCGGGACGATCCTTTACATAAGTAATGAGATCCTCGGATTTGCCCATCGTTGAGATGATGAGCTTAACGATCTCGACGTTAGCCTTCTCGTTGTTGCCGCCTACGTTGTAGACCTCGCCGATCCTGCCCTTTTCGAGGACGGTCGCGATAGCGCTGCAGTGATCCTTTACGTGGAGCCAATCGCGGATCTGCATACCGTCGCCGTAAACAGGGAGCGACTTGTCGTTCATGCAGTTGTTGATCATAAGAGGGATAAGCTTCTCGGGGAACTGGTACGGACCGTAGTTGTTCGAGCAGCGTGTGATAACGACGGGGAGCCCGAACGTATTGTTGTATGCGCGGACGAGCATATCTGCGCTTGCCTTGGAGACGGAGTACGGAGAGTTAGGTGAAAGCGGAGTTGTCTCTGTGAACATACCGGTCTTGCCGAGAGCGCCGTAAACCTCGTCTGTTGAAACCTGGAGGTATCTTACGCCCTCTTTGTACTCTCTCGAATACTTATCGTCGGGAGCGAGGTTCCAGTGGCGCTTTGCAGCGTCGAGAAGCACCTGTGTACCGATAACGTTGGTCGTGAGAAAAATCTCAGGCTCGACGATGCTTCTGTCAACGTGGGATTCAGCCGCAAAATTGACTACCGTGTCGATGTCGTAATCGTTAAAGATCTGCTCAACAAGCTTCTTATCGCGGATATCGCCCTTTACGAAGCGGTAATTCTTGTTGTCCTTGATGTCCTCGAGGTTTTCAAGGTTGCCGGCGTAGGTGAGAGCGTCGAGGTTGACGATCAGCGCGTCGGAGTTCTCAAGCATATAGTGAACGAAATTCGAGCCGATAAAGCCGGCGCCGCCTGTTACCAAAACATTCTTCATTTTATTTACTCCTTATTTCTTTTAGATGATCTCTTCGGGAAGCGAGAGAAGATACTGACCGTAATCGGTCATTGAAAGCTCGTTGCCGATCTTGATAAGCTGATCGGTGGTGATAAAGCCGCGTCTCCACGCGATCTCTTCGGGACAGCAAACGTAGAAGCCCTGTCTCGACTGAACGTTCTCAACGAACTGAGAAGCCTTCATCATGCCCGAGGGCGTTCCCGTGTCGAGCCAAGCCATTCCTCTGCCGAGAAGCGAGACCTTGAGCTGCCCCTTCTCGAGGTAGGCGTTATTGACCGCTGTGATCTCAAGCTCACCTCTTGCGGAAGGCTCGATCGTCTTGGCGATCTCGACTACCTGGTTGTCGTAGAAGTAAAGACCGGGTACAGCGAAGTTTGACTTCGGCTTCTTCGGCTTCTCTTCGATAGAGATAACGTTGTTGTCCTTGTCGAATTCAACGATACCAAAATCCTTGGGGTTCTTTACGGCATAACCGAAGATAGCGGCGCCGTTGAGCTCCGCCTTTGTCTTTTCGAGGATATCGGTAAAATACTGACCGAAGAACACGTTATCGCCAAGAATAAGACAAACGGAGTCGTCGCCGATGAAATCCTCGCCGATGATGAACGCTTCGGCAAGTCCCTTCGGCTCCTGCTGAACGGCGTAGCTGATAGAAAGGCCGAGCTTACTGCCGTCTTCAAACAGCCTCTCATACATCGGGATATCGGCAGGGGTCGAGATTATAAGTATCTCCCTTATGCCGGCAAGCATCAGCACCGATAGCGGATAATAGATAAGCGGTTTGTCATAGATCGGAAGGAGCTGCTTTGACACGACCTTTGTCATAGGATAAAGACGAGTGCCTTTGCCTCCTGCCAGAATAATACCTTTCATAGCTGCAATACATCCTCTCTGTTAAAAAATATCTCAGCGCCGTCAAAATAGAGCTTAAACAAAACAAGCAGAAACGGAAGGAATACGAGCGAATTGATCATCAGCAGACCGTGGTCGTACTTCTCAAACTCTGCCTTCTCCCCCATATCGAATTTATGCTTGAATCTCGGGTAGTTGAGAACCAGGATCAATACGATCGCCACTATAACTGCTCCGGAGCAAGCATTTATCAAGAACTTGCTGATATAACCGTTTGGATCCATTCCGAGAACGAAATCCCTGAAGGTATTGTCTTTATGCTGCGAGAACTCCCTTGGCTTGATGAATTTCTCCAAAAAAGAGTCGACTGTATATCTGCCCGACAAAGACTCCTTTACTCCGGCAAATATCTCCATGGAATGGAAGAACTGGTAGCAAAACATTAAAACAAGATCCAGTCTGAACAAATGAGTATTTATTACTATCAACACCGGAAGATACGGCATTATCATAATGCCGCTGTAGTAATCGGCTTTACCGAGAGAACACATCATCATGAATACGCCTGCGGGGATATAGATCAGGAACTTGTTCCTTTCGTCATCCGACTCCGGCTTTGTAAAGCAGAAGATAAAGCAAAATGCCAAAACTCCAAAAACGAAAAGCGACGACTTTCCGTACGGAGCTTCGATACCGACGTTAAACAGATCGTAGAAAAGCTTAAACGGCGGATTCGCCGCAACAGACTCCTTGTAAAGCGGAAGGAAGCGTCCGATGAGGTGGTCGAGCCCCAAAAGCGAAAACGATATAATGTATTGGAGCAGCGCTATAAGCAGATTCTTTTCAACAAGCAGAAGTATCGGCAGGAAAGCAAAAGCAAATAATGGCTTCACTGCGATAGAGAGCGCCGCAAAGAGTATCGAAAGCTTTCTCTTTCCCTTCATCATAAAGTATACGCACAATGCTGCATATACGGCTGCAAAGACGTCGATCTGCCCGACTACGCCAACGCATATCAGGCAGGCACTTGACCCGACTGTCATTATAGAAGCCCATGCGGAACGTTCCTTATCCTTTGTGATGAGGAAGCTCATCTTGTATGCAAGAAAAGCAAGAACTAGATTGCACAGCTCCAGCCCCAACTTTGACCATGCCAGCAATCCCGCGCTGTAAGCTATATCCTTACCTGTCGTGTGCTGGATGATCCAGATAGGAAGATTCCAAAGCCATAACGGCAGGATAGCAAAAATGTCAAGCCCCATATACTGCGGAGCAACGAGATGCTCATTCTTTGCAGTGTACTCGTAAAACGAAAATGGCTTGCCTTCGGCGATCACATCCCAAAGGTTCGTGCTCCATATCGTTACCGTTTTGATGTCAATGTGTGAAAAAGATAGCATCGTAAGGAGAACAACGGCTGCGACAGCCAGCCATTCCCATAAATATATCTTTGATGAATAGTACTTTTTTAAAAAGAGTTTTTGATTTCTGCTGTTTGAAGCCATATTTTCTGTTACCCCTTCCTTTTGTATGCATGGTTTCTAGTTCTAGAGACTATTACTCAATGAGGTGTGTAAAAATAAATCGAATACATTATAATAAGGAACGGGAGATAAACTAATGAATTCAGCATCAGCAATCCGTGGTCATAATTCTTCTCTGAACCGTTTTCTTCGATCATCAGCTTACGGGATAACCTTGGATGATTTATAATAAAGAGAGCCACGGCAGCTATCGTCATAACAGCACATACAATGCTGAGAAGGAATAACCTCAGTTTTCCGTCCTCCATTGAGTTAGCCAGAATTGTACGCACACTTGCCTCGGGTCGATTGGCATACTCGCTCTGAGGGAATATCTTTGAGACAAACGTACCTCCTACGTAGTAAGCGGAAACCGTTTTTGCACTGCCCATCGCTCTGGAAGCTCCATGGGCAAGCTGGAACAAGAAGGATAAAAGCAAGTTTAGTCTCAGCCTGCTTTTATCTGAGATGACAAGCACCGAAAAGTACGGCATTATCGTTAGGCTTCTGTAAAACTCGGTTTTGGAGAACAGACTGGTCATAACAAAAACCCCTGCCGCGATATAAACAAGGTACTTATACCTCTCCTCCTTTGAAGAGGGCTTTGTCATATAACTCATAAAGCAAAGCAGCATCAGCCCGATCATAAAAGCGGAGGCTTTACCGTAAGGCGCATCTATTCCAACGTCAAAAATATTTACAAGGACTTCTTTTGTCGGTCCTACCGTCATGGATTCCTTGTACAAAGGAAAGACGTTGCCGAGAAGCCTGTTAAAGCCCATCAGCGACATCGCGCCTATGCAGTCGGCCGCTGCTATGAGAATGTTTTTCTCGACCAGCAGAATAAGCGGGAGAAAGGCAAATATAAAGAAGGGCTTAACGGCAACGGAACACGCCGCAAAAATAATAGACAGCTTTGTTTTGCCCTTCATCATGAAGTAAACGGACAAAGCTCCGTATAGGATAAAGAAAACATCGTTCTGACCGGCAACTCCGACTCCAATCGCGGCAACTGCCGAACCGATCGTGATGATCGCAGACCAGAGCGAGCGCTGTTTATCGCCGGTGACAAGAAGCGCTATCTTGTATCCGACGTATGCTATCGCACAATTGCAGAATTCCAGACCCAGCTTTGACCAAAGGAGCATTCCCGGGCTTTGAGCTATGTCCTTATCAAAGAACCTCTGCACTATCCATATGGGGAAGTTCCATATTGAAAGAGGAATAATCGCAAACAGGTCGCAGCCCATGTATTGATGAACCAGATGGTGGTAGTTCTGCGACGTATATACATAGAAGTTCTGAAACTGACCATCAGCGATCACGTCCCAGAGATTTATGCTCCATATCGTAAGACTTACCGTATCCATGTAAAGCGAGGATATGAGCGAAATCAACACAACGACGCCGACCGCGGCCCATTCCCACCAATATATTCTCGGAGAGTAGAATATAGCACGCAGCTTACTTTTCTGATCGTTTCTATCCAAATTTTTCTTCATAAAAAGATCCCCTGCTTTAACCTAAAAGCCTTCAAAGACGCCACAGCCCGAAACAGGTATTGCGCCGTCCTGCATCACCAAGTCAGACTAGACATCTCTGCTATTTTCGGCAAATAAAAATACAATCCGTACATCATCATCAAGAATGGAACATAGACAATCAGATTAAGAAGCAGAAGACCATGGTCAAACTTCTTAAATACGCCCTTCTTTTCCAGATCAAACTCGTGTTTGAATCTTGGGTAATTGATCACCAAAAGGCTGAATATCGCCACCGTAACTACCGCGGCCGTAAGGTGTATAAACATCGAATGTCATAGGATAAAGACGAGTGCCTTTGCCTCCTGCCAGAATAATACCTTTCATAGCTGCAATACATCCTCTCTGTTAAAAAATATCTCAGCGCCGTCATATCACAAGCTATTAACGCGTTTAAAAGCTTATTTAGCTCGCTGCAGGGAAAAACGCTGACAAATGGAAATACATGATATACATCGCCAAAAGGAACGGTAAAAATGAGCATCCGTTCAGAAGCAGAAGACCATGGTCGTACTTTTCAAATATGCCGAGTCTTTCCATATCAAATTTATGCTTATATCTCGGAAAATTGAGAACAAGGATCAATATAACGGCTGCTATCGATATTGCCGTAGTAAGATACAAAATAAAACCCAGGAAATTGTGCTTTTCATCAATAGCGTTTACGACTGCTCTTATGTTCGCCGCTTTTCTTTCGTTCACCATATCGTCAGGTTGGAAGAATAAAGATACGACCGATCCTCTCATAAAGTACGCCGACACTGTATTCCAATTGCCGAGAGCATTGCACATCGTAACAAAGAATTGAAAAACAAAAGACAGGAACAGGTTAAACCTGAGCATAGAAGATCTCAATACTACAAGTACAGAAAGGAACGGCATAGTGAGAATGAATCTGTAGAATTCTGTTTTCGAGAATACGGACATTAACAGATATACTGCCACAACAATGTATAGATAGTATTCGTTCCTCTCTTGGTCAGATTTAGGATTCGTCATATAGCTTATCAGATAGATCACTAATAGTCCTATCAAAAACAGCGATGCCTGACCGTAGAAGGAGTCGATACCTACGCCAAAAAGATTGACCAAAACAGTTACAGACGGTCCGCTTGACATAGACTCATTGTAAAGAGGGAACATCTGCCCTATCATTCGGTTTAATCCCATCAAAGAAAAAGAAAGTATAAACTCCAAAGCCGCAATAAAGATGTTCTTCTGCTTTAAAAGAATAAGCGGCAGATACGCGAAAACAAAGAATGGTTTGGCAGCAACAGACATGGCAGCAAAAAGGACCGACCTCTTCTTTTGTCCTTTCATCATGCTGTATACGCTGAGTGCCGTATAAACAATAACAAAGACATCAGTTTGTCCGGCTATGCCGATACCTAACGCACCTCCACAAAAGCTCATTGTCAAAAAGGAAGCCCAGAGCGAACGATTTTTGTCTTTGGTTAAAAGCATAGCCATTTTATAAGCCAAATAAGCGACCAAACCGTTACAAGCCTCAAGACCAAGCTTTGACCATGCAATGAGGATACCGCTTTCCGGGATCTCTTTTCCAAAAAAACGCTGCGCGATCCAGATGGGAATATTCCAAATTGATAGAGGAATGATTGTAAATAAGTCACATCCCATTTTGTCATGTGGAACATGATGGATGTTTTGAGTAGTAAACTTATAAAAATCCGTCAACTTGCCATCAATGATGACATCCCATAGATTCGTACTCCAAACTGTAATACTTATGGTATCCTGATATACTACCGATAAAATAGTAATGAGACAAATAGCAACAACTGTCGCCCATTCCCACCAGTAGATTTTCGGCGAATAGTAACCCTTTAAAAATTTTTTCCATTTTCTGCTTGTTGTAGCCATTTTTACCCCTTTCTGTTCAAATCACACTCTTCCACCGAACGAAACTACCAGCACACCGGCAATGATGAGCACCATGCCGATGATCTGCTTTTTCGTCAGCCTTTCCTTGAGGATAAAATAACTCAGCACGGCAACGAAAACGTAGCCCGCCGATTCAAGAACGGGACCGAGCGAGAGCGGTACGTACTTATACGCAAAGACCGTTATGATCGTAGACGCAAAAAACATCGCGTAGGCGGTTATCACACGGACGTTGAGATATTCCTTGATAAAGCTTTTGTGTTCCTCGTTTGCGCTCGTTTTGAGAACGACCTGAGAGATCGAGGAAAGCAAAACGGAGCCGAGGAATATAAAGATGAATAATACCGAGCGGTTAATCGTCCATCACCACCAAACATACTCCGGCGATTATAATCACCGTTCCAACGATCATAAGCCACGAGATCCTCTCGTGCCACATTATCGCGCCGATTATCATGCCCCATATCATTACCGCCGATTTGTTCGCAAACGCGACTGTAAGCGGGAGCCTTTTGAGCACCTGCTGCCACAATACGGCATAGACCATGAGCAACACCACCACGCCGCCGTAAAGCATTATAAACTTAGGCGACAAAAACTCCTGCCCGGAGGCAAGCTTGGACATAACGCTGCTGCCCACGTAGATAAGTAGTATCACATGGAGAAAGATGAGGCTTCTGGCATTCGCCTTTTTTGAGGGTTCACTCATTGTTCCTTCTCTCCTTTTTTGCCGGAAGACGCATCATATGACACCTTTCTGCGCACCACGTACTGCGGCGCTTCGTTGAGGCTGATATATATCCTGCCTACGTACTCGCCGATAATGCCGAGCATTATCATCATAACGCCGCCGATAAACAGGAACGCTGCCATCATCGAACTGTAGCCGAGCGGCGTTGCGGGATTGATAAGCTTGTTTATGATTATATAAATTCCGTAGATAAAGCCGACTACCGAGCTGGTGCAGCCGATAAACGTCGCTGCGCGCAGCGGCTTGACCGAGAACGAAGTGAAGCCGTTGACCCAGAGCGACAAGAGCTTGTTCAGGCTGTAGCCCGACTCACCCTCGAGACGGTCTCTGTGCTCTATCGTTACGTTCTTAATGTTCTTTGTTGCTCTGAGGAGCAGACCCGACATATACGGGTATGGATTCCTGTAGCGCACGACCTCGTCTGCTACGTATCTCTTACAGGCAAAGTAGCTCATGATCTTAAGCTCCTTCGGCTTGTCGATAAGGTAACGCGCCATCAAATCATTGATGTAGCTGCCGAAATTTCTGAAAAGCGAATGCTTCTTGCTCTCGTAGCGCGCGAACACAACGTCGCACTCGTCGTCGAGGCAGTCGATCAGCTTGAACATCTGATTCGCCGGGGTCTGTCCGTCGTCATCGAGACATACGACGATATCGCCGGTTATATTGTGGAATCCGGCGAGAATAGCGGAATGCTGACCGAAGTTTCTCGCAAGCTCTACGCCGGTTATGTGCTTGTCGTTTTTTGCTAGCTCCTCTATTACGGAAAAAACGTTATCCGGAGAATGGTCGCTGACTAGAATTATCTCGTAATCGTAGCGGTCTTCTCTCGTCTTAACGGTCGCCTTGATCTCGTCAACAACGCTTGAGATCGTGTGCTCGGAGCCGTAGCAGGGGATCACAAAAGAAAGCTTTGTCTTCATAGAAAAAATTTCACCTATCCTCCGGACTTGTTGGTAAAACGTCTGCTCTCATCCGATCAGTCCTCATAGTCTTCTTTTAGTATCGACATGAATACGACGTCTTCTTTAACGCCGTCAACGATAACATCCTGACGGAACAGGCCCTCGTAAACGAAGCCTGCGCTCTTGTAAGAGTTGATTGCGCGCTCGTTGCGGGCAAAAACTCTGAGGAAGATCCTGTTCAGGTCAAGCTCCTCAAAGCCGTACTTCAGGATAAGCTTTGCCGCTGCGCCGCCTATTCCGTGACCTCTTGCGCACTCCTCGCCGATGAAGATCCCGAACTCCGCCTTCCGGTAGTCATGGTCGATATCGCGAAGGTATACAGAGCCGACATCGCGTCCAAGCTCGTCGGAATGAATAATGAACTGCGCTACCTCGCCCGTCTCTACCTTCGTTCTGATCCAGTTGAGATGATCCTCTCTTGTCAGTGGACGGCGGTAAATGAAGTTGATGTTAACGTCGGGGCTGTTGCGCCATTTTACGATATTGTCGGTGTCTTCGACCGTCATTTTTCTGATGCTTACGCTGTTATTGCTCATAATAATCTCCTTTTTCCGGGTCGATCCTGAAAGAGCCGTTTTTTCCGGGCATACGAAAACGAGCCTCCGCTCAAGGGGCAGCCCCTATAAGAGCGGCGACACGCTTTTGTCATATATTACTTTCCAAAGAAGCTCTTGACCTTCTCAACAACGTAGTCCGTCTCATTTTCCGTAAGACCGTAGTACATCGGGAGACGGAGCAGGCGCTCGCTTTCCTTTGTAGTGTACTTGTCCTCGCCGGAGAATCTGCCGAATTTGAGACCTGCCTCGGAGGAGTGGAGCGGAACGTAATGGAATACTGCTGCTACGCCGTTGTCCTTGAGGTAAGAGATCAGATCTGTACGCTGCTCGATATCGCGCACCTTTAGGTAGAACATATGCGCGTTATGGCTGCACTCTGCAGGAATGATCGGGCGCTCGGCGAAACCAGCCGCCTCAAGCGATGCAAAGCCCTCATAATATCTTCCCCATGAGGCGAGTCTGTTTTCGTTGATCTCCTCAGCCTTCTCGAGCTGTGCGGAAAGGAATGCGGCGTTGATGTCGCTCGGGAGATAGGAAGAACCCATGTCTACCCATGTGTACTTATCGACCTGCCCTCTGAGGAAACGGCTGCGGTTCGTACCCTTTTCGCGGACGATCTCGGAACGCTCGAGCATATTGGGGTTGTTTACGAGAACAGCGCCGCCCTCGCCCATGCTGTAGTTCTTCGTCTCGTGGAAGGAGTAGCAGCCGAGATCGCCGATCGAACCGAGCGCTCTGCCCTTGTAATAAGCCATAACGCCCTGTGCCGCGTCTTCAACAACGAGCAGACCGTGCTTCTTTGCGATTTCGAGGATCGTATCCATCTCACAGCCTACACCGGCATAATGAACAGGCACGATCGCCTTCGTCTTCGGAGTGATAGCCGCTTCGATGAGCTTTTCATCTATATTGTTCGTGTCGGGGCGGATATCTACGAAAACGATCGTAGCGCCTCTGAGCACGAAAGCGTTTGCTGTCGAAACGAACGTGTAAGAAGGCATGATGACCTCGTCTCCCGGCTTAATATCGGCAAGCAGAGAAGCCATTTCAAGAGCGTGAGTACAGGAGGTAGTAAGGAGCACCTTGCTGCTCTGCGTCTGCTTTTCAAGCATCTCATGACACTTCTTTGTGAAGGCGCCGTCGCCGCAGATCTTGCCGTTGGCGATAGCCTGCTGCATATACTCCAGTTCTTTGCCGACAAAGGGTGGTTTATTAAAGGGAATCATTAAACTGCATCTCCATTTATCTAATTTTTCGAGTATTATTTTAGCATATGAATTTTTGTTTGTCAACTTTTTGACAGGTACTTGTTTTGCGCGGAATTTTAGTGATACCCCATGAAATTTTTCTGTAACCTTTGTGCAAAAACGCCTAATTCAGAGCTAAAAAAATTGATTATCAGAGAAAAATAGTCATACTTTTAAAGCAAACAAAAACCGTCCCCGTCAAAGAGAAGAAAAAGCTTCGTTTCGGCGCTTGGATCAATCATGATTATTCCATAAAAAAGAATCCAAAAAAGCCTTTATTTTCTCCATTAATTCTACATATTTTTTTACAAATCATCACAAAAACAAAACGGCACCGGACACATAAGCTCCGATGCCGATAGTTTCTATGCTGTTGTTATCACTCGCCAAAGTATCTCTTGAGAAGACCAGCGAAGCCTGCGCCGTGACGCGCCTCGTCCTTTGCCATCTCATGAACCGTGTCGTGGATAGCGTCGTAGTTGCGAGCCTTTGCTCTCTTTGCAAGATCAAACTTGCCTGCGCACGCGCCTGCCTCAGCATCAACGCGTTTCTTGAGATTCTCCTTTGTGGAAGAAGAAACAACCTCGCCGAGAAGCTCCGCGAACTTAGCTGCGTGCTCAGCCTCTTCAAACGCGTAGCGCTTGAAAGCCTCTGCGATCTCGGGGTAGCCCTCTCTGTCGGCTGCTCTCGACATTGCGAGATACATCCCCACTTCGCTGCACTCGCCGTTGAAGTTGCTTACAAGATCGGTGTAGATATCGTCCTCTACCTTACCCTTGGAGCCCTCGCCGATAAGGTGAACGGTCGCATAAGACATCTCAGTCTCTACTTTGTTGAACTTGGAAGCCGGAGCCTTGCAGATAGGACAGACCTCGGGAGCTGCGTCGCCCTCGTGAATGTAACCGCAGACAGTACATACAAATTTTGCCATAGTGAATTACCTCCTGAATATCAGTTATGATAGGTTTTTTATTAAACGAAGTGCCTTTCAGCATTCGTTGCAAACACCGTAAAAGATCAGGTTATATGAATCAACTTTTTTTGCCCCGTCGATGTAAGCCTTCTCAGTAATGTCGTTCATGCTCTCGGTAAAGAACACGTCGAGCACCCTGCCACAGCTTTTGCAAACAAAGTGCGAATGAGGCGTCATGCGCGCGTCGTAGCGCTCACAGCCGTCGACAACAGCTACCGACTTGACCGAGCCGTTGCTCTCGAGAAGCTTCAAATTTCTGTAGACCGTTCCAAGACTCAAGTCCGGGTAAGTCGGCTTCAACGAATTGTAAAGCCACTCTGCCGAGGGGTGGGCGTCGGTCGACAAGAGCAGCTCATAAATAGCCTGCCTTTTTCTTGAATAATTCTGGGTCCTCATAATACCTCTCCGTTTTTAATCAAAACATATTCTGATCGTATAAACCCGCAGAGCCCTCCGGGAATGTGTTAATTGAACCTTAAACAAATTACAAAATAATAATTATTACTCTTTTTAGTATTATATAATAAAATTTTTGATTTGTAAAGAGGTAATTTAAATCTTTTTTCGTTTATATAGAAAAAACAGATGTAAACTCTTGTTTACATCTGTTTTGTGATTATTAATACTAATTTCAAATTATATGCTTTAATTTGAAATGCGCGTGCTGAGCACGCTGATGCCGCGCAAAGCGCGTAATCCAGTCTCATACGAACTCAAACGCGCCTAGGGCGCTATAAAAGGCTTTTAACGCTTTTTAATTGAGTTTAGTATAAAAACCTCTTTCGTATTATCTTTTCTTTTGTGATCTCTTTTTATTATCAATAAACTTCATCACATTATCCATAACCAAAATGCAGACAACAGAGGAGAGTATAACAACAGCGACATAAAATATGGCGTGCGAAGCATAGCCATACTTCCAGTCGATCTGCGAAATGTACTGGCGAACGATGATCTGCATAAGATATATCGGAAAGCTTATCTTTCCCAAAAAGTAAACAAAGCCGTTATTCAAAAAGGATAGTGATGCTTTGTCGCTGAACGAAACAGTGACCGCACAAGCAATGAGAATAACTGCAACATACGGTGAAATGTCACTGAATCTGTTGTCGGCATATAATAGAAGGAAAGCATATACCGCTGTCTCAAAAGCAATCAGCGCATAACTATTTATCTTTTCAAGCACACCGCTGTTACATATCACATAACAGAAACAGCCCAGACATATTTCGGCAAAAGCCCTGAGCAGACCGGCATAAGCAAAGCCTGTATCCGAGAAAACGAGATCAAGATTCCCCTCATATTTTCTCCACAGCCAGCCCAATACAAGCAGAGACGCCACGGGAGCTGCCAAGCGGGTAAACTTGTCTTTGTACTTTATAACTATCGGAGTTAAAATAAACATCACGATAAGCATGGCAGATATATACCACTCATGCCCGAGCGTAGAGAACTGCTTTGTAAGCCCCATCTGAATCAACAGAATTTCGGGGATCGAATTGACAACGTTCAGAAAAAGATCTCTGACACTCCAATCTTTGATAAAAAACAAGCATCCAAAGGTCACTGCCACCATAAACAGATGATAAGGCATGAATGACCTATACTTTTTAACCATGAAAGCCGTACTGTCAGCGGCAAGGGTATCTTCACTGTAGCTGATGCGCGACAAAGACGCTGCAAATAAAAATCCGGACACAATAAAAAAGAACTCAACAGCCATATAGCCTCTGTTAAAAAGCTCTCTGTCATACTTTACGGAATTGCCAAAATGGTACAATATAACTACAATCGAAAAGATGAACTTAAGCAGATCCACTTTTCCGTTACGGACCTTCTTTTTTTCCATGACTGACCTCCTTTCAGCTCATAGCGCCGTCATTGTCAAACAGCGACGATTCCTCGCCAATGTAAGAAAGGAAATTCTCGGCAAGCACCGGACGAGAGTAGATCTTGGTTATGATATCGTAATTCTCCTGAAGCCTTTCCACTGGGATCTCGGGGAGCGAAAGAAGCTTTTTCGTAAGGTCCTCATGGCTTAAAATGTAAGCATCGGGGATATCCGCCATGACCTCCCGGGAGCCTACGTTTTCCATGCAGAATACCGGCTTGCCGTTCATAACGCCTTCGATATACGGCATACCAAAGGAATGGTTAAGCGAGAAATCGACAACGGCGTCGTGATTTCTGATCTCCATCGGGCCGTCGGACGTCGGACCTTTGTAGGAGATGTAGTCGGTAAGCTCCTCTTCAACGAGAGTGTCAACGAACTCGTCGACAAGGTCGCCTGCACCGTAGACATCGATGATGATGCCTTCAATATCGTTGTCGCGCAGATATCTGCCGTAGGACAGAAGATTCTCGATATCGGGCTTTCTGTCTTCGCTGACTCTGAGCAAATAGATGCCTCTGTAGACAGGCTTTTCCTCTATCGGAAGGATCTCATCGCGAGGAACGGAGCGCGAAGACTCCAGGCAGTTACCCAAAACGAGGTGGGACTTGTAGTTAGTGAAGTTCTTATGCTTGATAAAGAGCTGCCTGTTGGATTCCGTTACGAATACGGCTTTTTCTATATCGCACTTGTTCAGCTCCGGCAGGATATCAGGGAATACGGTATCAAAGATCTCGACCGGGCAGTGGAAGAAATAGATCTTGTTCTTGATGCTCTCGGAAGCCGCATCGTTCAGGAAGAGGTGAAGCGACTCTCTGGTCGAAATGACCGTCTCACTGTTGGTCTCATTCATCCACTTTGTAAGAGCATAGCCGGCGTAAGGCTTGAGATTAACGATATCCTTATCGTATTTCAAGTAAGAAAACAGATTCCTGCGGCGGTAGAAATGGCGCTTGAACAGGTTGAGAGGGCTGTTTCTGTTTGCGTCGTAGAACGCGGCGAGGTTAAGAGCATAAGGCATCTTTCTGGGCTTGTAGCTCTTTTTAAGAGAAAGGAGCTGAACAAGATAGCCTCTCTCCAGCAGTGCCTCGGCCAGCGAACGCGTCGCGAATACCGTTCCGCCGATACCATAGAAGTTGTATCCGACAAACGTTACCTTATGATGCTGAACCGTGGAATAATGATCGTAGATCCTGTCAATATGCTTGCCGGAAAGAATATAATCAAAGTCGATCGTTTTCGGCATACGGGAGCGAAAAAACGGGTTTACTCCGTATTTCTCGTTAATGATCGTATCCAGAAGATCCTTCGGGCGCTTGATATTGTGCTCGTTGAGCTCTTCAACTGTGCAGTAAAGCTCTCTCTTGATGAGGTACTCGTCCATATCCGGCTGGAAAAGGATCACCGGCTTGTTCATCAGCGTGACGTCAAAGCCGACAGAGGAATAATCGGTAATGAGGACATCGCATCTTGCAAGCTCGTCCATAACGTCGATCTCGGACGCGTGTTCAAAAACAATGTGCGGATTGTCGATCTCGCCCTTCATTTCTTTGATCTTGTCATCATCAAAAAATTTGTGAACGCAGAGGACAAGATCGGTATTTGTCTTGTCTAGGTATTTAAGAAGCTTCGGATCGGTAATTACCTTTTTGATCTTCTTCATAAAGATGACGGTGGGGAAGTTTTCGCCAAAGTATTCGCGCCACGTCATGAACCAAAGGATCCTCTTATTCTCTTTTTTGTACTCCTTGAAGCGTTTGATAAGCTCGATATATCTCGGATGGAATTCTCCGTAATACATCTGATAGGGCTTAAAGTCGTGCTTTTCCTGGAAAATCGGCGCGATATGCTTGTTATAGTAAAGGAAATTGAAGAAGTTATTGTTGTAAGAAACGCCGGTATATCCGATCACCTTCATTGCAAGGGTACCGTGCTGAAGATAGATGATCGGCTTCTCCATGGAAAGATCGAGCTTTTTAAAGCCTATCTGCTCCGGTCGGATATCGCGGTAGCTTTGAGATACAAAGAACATATCCGCCTTTACAAAAAGCTCAAGGTGCTTGATCGTATTTCTCCATATGACAAACTTTCTGTACGCCTTCGGCAGCGACTTGTAGCACTTCCTGTTAGGCTTATTGTCCTCCATGATAAAATACTTCTCTATGTCGTCGTCACGCTCTACTACATGACGCCACATATAATAGCTGTTATTGTTTGAGGTTGCTCCGAGATTTTCTCCGAAAAGCCAAATAAATCTACCCATTGTATGATCCTTTCTTTTCTTCTGTTACCGAGCGGATCCTTCCGAACGGCGCTTCGTGATTTATCTTTCAAAAGATGATTTTTCGGGAAGAAGACGGTCAAAGCTTTCCAAAACCGCGTCCCTTATTTTTTCAAAATCAAAAGTCTTTTCTATATCGTTCAAGCATATCAGCCTGTGCCTTCCCGTTTCAACGGCTCTGCAGGCTTCGAGGTAATTCTCTTCCTTCAAATGGTAGCAGTTGCCGATCGAGACGCTCCTTGGAATGGCTTTGCCGTCTGCGAGCTGCCAGTATTTCATGAGCCATTGGTTGACGTTGAGCTTCGATCTGAAGCGGCAGGAGCACGTTGCGTCGAGCACGTCGTATTCTTTTTCCCACACCGTTTCAAATGTGCTTTTCAAAAAGTTGCTCGACAGATGGTTGTAATACATTCCCGGGAACCACGGCCACATATTGAGCGCCGCCGTTTTGGTCACGCGCTTTATGCCGTTTGCGGGGCTGAACCATTTCGTGAAGTCCTTTTTCATGCAGACGTTCTTGTTGAAGTTGCTGTTGATAAGCTCCATGTCGTTGCCGTTGAAGGCGCCTGCACTGTCTTTGCGGAAGAATATGCAATCCATGGCGTATGTATCCATGGGGCGGCCGTCTTTGAAGAAGTCCCCGGGCTTCACGGGCGCCGTTACGAACATATCGTCGTTGAAGTAAACGAACTGCTCAGAAAGCCCCTTTATCCTGTGAAGATTAAGCTCGATCGTATGCGAATTGAAGGTCGGCAGGTACTTCTCCGGGATATAGTCGCGGTGGTTGACTATATTGAGCTTCGGGTTATCGGTATTGAGCCACTCGGGAATATGACCCCATGTGACGAAATGCACCTTGTTGACCCACGGAGCGAATTTCTCGACGCCGCGAAACCAGAACTGGAGATTGTCCCAGTCGCGGAAGCGAACTTCCTTGTTATCGCCGGACGAGGGGTCATATTTACTTTTTTCTTCCAGCCACTTCGGGTCACTGCCGTCGACCCAGATCATGACGAAATCTATCTTTTCCAAAAAACACACCCTCGCTCTCAAAGTAAGGCTCTGCGGATCCGCCTTGATCCGATACGTATATACTATTCGCTGATCATATTTTAACATATTGCCGAATCATTAACAAGTGTCAAAAACTACAAGAAATTAGCCGTTTTTCACAGAAATATCATCTTAAATTCAGCAAAAGCGATAAATGAACGTTGGTCATGCAACACCTTCTGCCCGTCTAACGATAGTGTGCAGCAGTCGGCGCAGAGACCGGCTGACCTTAACGATAAACTAAAATCGGAACTGCCTTCAGGCGCTTGCCTGCCGCAGGCTTGATTTTTGGGGTGAGTTTGGTATAATATAGAAAAAGGATTCGGAGTGAATATTGTGAAAAAGGAAAAAGAGAAGAAACACAAAGAAAAGAACGGAAGGGGGCTGCGTATCATGTATATCGTGCTTGGCTGCGTGTTCGCGGTACTGTTTGCACTTTTTGCGCTGCCGATACTCGGGTATGTCCTCAATATTGGCAACATTCTCGGCATGGCGTTCTGCGGTATTATGATGTTTTTAACATTCGGACATAAATATGTGGAAAAGCTTGTCGGCACAATGAAGGAGAACGTTTTCGGAAGGATAGTCGTTTACGCCGTGCCGGTCGTGTTCCTGCTCGGAGTAGTGTATATCGGGTTTCTTACGTCGCTCATCGTTACCGCCGACAGAAAGCCGCCCGAGGAAGACGCCACCGTTATCGTTCTCGGCTGCCAGGTAAGAGGCGACCACCCGTCGCTCATGCTATGGCAGAGAATCTGCACCGCGGCAGACTACCTCGAGGAACACCCCGACGCCGTTTGCATCGTCTCAGGCGGCAAGGGCAACGACGAACAGATAAGCGAGGCTCAGTGTATGTTTGACCACCTCACCGCGAAGGGCATCAGCGCCGACCGCGTATATATAGAGGACAGATCGACGAATACCGTCGAGAACATCGCATTCAGCAAGGAGATAATCGAGCGCGAGGGCATGAGCACAAACACAGCGATCGTGACGGACATCTTCCACGAGTACAGGGCTTCCCGCATCGTTGAAAACGCAGGGCTTTCGTGCGGCAGCGTGCCGGCGGGCGTTTCGTGGTATCTGCTGCCGACGTTCTATGTAAGGGAGCTAGTGGCGATCACGGCAGTGTTTCTGGGCCTTGCGTGAATTTATTACTGAAAGGAAGAATAGAATATGACCGTTCAGGAAAGGCTTGTCAGGCTGCTTGCGGAGAAAAATATGACGATCGCCGCGGCGGAAAGCTGCACGGGCGGAATGATCTCTCAGATGATAACGGACGTTTCGGGAGCAAGCGCCGTTTTTGAGCTTGGCGTCTGCTCTTATTCAAACAGGATAAAGATGAGCGTGCTGGGCGTTGCGCCGGAGACTATCGAAAAATTCACCGAGCTGAGCCTTCAAACAGCCGAGGAAATGGCAAAGGGCGTAAGGGCGATCTCGGGTGCAGACATCGCCGTAAGCACAACGGGCGTTGCGGGTCCGACGGGCGGCTCTGCCGATAACCCCGTAGGTACCGTTTACATCGCTCTCGCCCAAGCCGGCGGCATTGTTTCCGAGAAGGTGAACTTCAACGAAGACGACATAAACGACCGCGAGCTTATCCGCCGGCGCTGTGCGGAGTATGTGCTTGAAAAAGCGGCAAAGCTTACAGAAGGCTGCTGAAAATGGTTACAACATTGATGTTGAAAATCTCTCGTTTTTTTGGTATATTAGTATTCGTAAAAATATCGGGATCATGAAAGGGGTGAGCGCAGTGCTGAGAAGCAGCGGTCTGGGAATATCCTTGTTTATCAACATCATAATAATATGCCTTTGGTACTTCCTGTCGTATGTCATTTCGGGACACATCGGCTCGAAGCACACCGACTACCGCAAATTCCCCTACCGCATAAAAGGCTTTGAAAAGCGCGGCGGGTTTTACACCGACAATTTCGCGATCGATTCATGGTATCGCCTACTCCCGACAAAATACAACCGCATTGGCATAACGCCGAACAAGCTAAAGCGTGAAGACTCGCTCACGATAAAGGAGTATCTCGGCGTTACGTGCCGCAGCGAGCTGTGGGCGCTCATCAACTGCTTTTATATAGTCTGCGCAGCGATACTCGACGCGCCGTACCTCGCGTTCATACTCGGTATGCTTGTGATCCTCGCGAACCTGCCGTTTATTGCGGGCAGCCGCTACTGCCGCTGCCTGATCCTCAACGAGCTTGTCAGCAAGCGCAAGGAGCTTGAAAAGCAGAGCAAGCTCGCGTTCGAGACGCCTAACGTTTTCGAGCTGGATATTTTCTGATAAAGGGGCTTTTTATGGCTTGGTTTTTTACTGACAGCGTCGATAAACCGCTGCACACGATAACGGGCGAGAACGCCCGCCACATCTCCCGCTCGCTTCGCATGAAGCCCGGAGAGGAGCTGACCATCTGCGACGGCGATGGAGTTCGCCACGACTGCGCCGTCGAGAGCATCGACTCCGAAAGCGTAACGGTGAGCGTTAAAAGCTCCCGCCCCTGCGAAAACGAACCGGACAGGCAGGTAACGCTCTATCAGGCTCTGACGAAGGGCGAAAAGATGGAGTTCATAATCCAGAAGGCAGTTGAGCTGGGAGCTTCGGAGATCGTACCGGTGCTAAGCGCAAGATGCGTTTCGCGCCCCGACGAGAAGTCGATGAAGAAGAAGCTCGAACGCTGGAACAAGATAGCGCTCCAGGCGGCGATGCAGTCGCGCAGAGGGATAGTCCCGAAGGTCGTGCCGCTTCTGACGTTTGAACAGGCGGCAAAGAGCGCGGGCAGCAGCGCCGTTATATGCTACGAGCTGGGCGGTTGCCCGATCGGGGAAGCGCCGCAGCTTGCGAGCGGCGATATCTCGCTCTTTATCGGCAGCGAGGGCGGCTTTGAGCGCTCGGAGGTCGATCTTATTTTTGCCGGCGGCGGCACCGCCGTAACGCTCGGCAACAGGATACTTCGAGCCGAAACTGCGCCGCTTGCGGCACTCTCGATCATAATGTACGTAACCGGCAACATGAACGGCAGCACCAGCCGCCCCGAACCCTCGGGCGGCGACTGGAGAGACTAATAAAATAAAAGGCAGCACGCTTTGTGCTGCCTTTTATTTATGTGTTATTCCTCATAGGAGGAAGCCGTTCCGTCGTTGTACTCGTCGTAGTAGTCTACATAGTCGAAGCGGCTTTCGTAGTTCTCCTCGTCGCTCTCGGAGTCGCCTTCGTCTTCGTCCCAGAACGGGTCGGACTCCCAGTTGCCGTTGCTGTCGCCGTCGGAAGACGTGTCGGTATCTCTGCCGGGGTCTGTCGTCAGGTCGTAGTCCTTGAAGTCTGCAATGACGAGCGATGAGTTATCGAAGCTCCAGTCGGTGCGCGCCTTTGTAAGCAGACTGTTGGACGAATCGTTCGTTACGTCTACCGTAACGATGAAGCCGTCAATATTGTTTCCCGAAACGGTGTAGGGGCATTTCTTTGAATCGGCGGGAACGGGAACGTCGGTGTTGTTGAAGGCGTCGAGTCTGGGAATGTAGAAGACCACCCATTTACCCTTGCTGCCCTTGTCGATAAGCAGCGGACCCTTGTCGAAGGTGTAGTCCTTTATGCCCTCGATGTACTCCTCAAAGCAAAGCTTGTGATCCTTTATGAACGTCGCGTGAGGAACGCCGACATAGCGGAAATGCCACGCCTCGTAGCCAATGCCGGTGATATTCGTCTTGTCGTCGGGGTAGCGCAGGATAAAGCCGTAATCCTGGCAGTTGTCAGAGAGCCACGCAAACTGACCCTCGCCGTCAAGCTCGATCATCTCGCCCGAGTAGTTGTATGCTGCCGTATCGAAGCAGTAGCCCGTCTGGTGCTCAGAGAATCCCGGAACCGCAACGTAATATGCCGTCGACTGCACGCCCGTCGACTTGACCGACTCGTTGTAGATCTTAGTCTGGGCGTCCTTGCTTCTGTAGGAGCTGGAGATAAGTATCGAGGTGCTGCCCTCCGATTTCTGGAATGCGTCGAAGAACGAATTGATCGGCTCTACGATGGACTCGTTTATAAACATATCGTCGTCCTTAACGCCGATAGAGGAGCTTGCGTTGTCGTAGATATTTACGAGATTCTCGCCGTCGATCATCGACTGGAACTGATAGTTGACAAGGATCAGCGGACCCTTGAAAACGTCTTCGTTGAGAACGGAGATCAGTCGGTAATCGCTCGGGAGATTGCTCTTTTCCTCATACGCGTTCGGGGAAACAGCCCGGGAGCTTAGCCCCGAGGTCGAGCCGCTCGACGAATCGGAAGCCGCCGATGATTCCGTGTCGGTGGTTTTGGCAGGAGTTTTGCCGCTGCCCGCGTTTATGTTATGCCCGGAAACAAGCATTGTCGCAATGCCCGATATGAATATTATCAGAACGATCAATGCCAGAAAACCGCTCGGTATCGACACCTTGTCTGCTTTTTTCATAGTCGTGCCTCCTTTTGCGTTTGTTGATTATTTATCAGTCGATAACGACCTTTCTGTAAGCCTTTTTGCCTCGCCTTACCATAACGCCGTCTTTCGCCTTGATGTCGTCTGCCTTGACTGCTGCGGAAACGTCAGTTACCTTTTCGCCGTCTACCGAAACGCCGCCCTGCTGAACGTTTCTTCTCGCCTCGCTCTTGGACGGTGCAAGACCCGCCTTAACGAGAAGATCGAGAATGTTAAGCTCGCCGTTGTTAAAATCTGCGTCGGATAGAGTTACGGTCGGGACGTTAGCGTCGGATGCTCCGCCGCCGAAGAGCGACCTTGCAGCATTCTGAGCCTTGATCGCCTCCTCTTCGCCGTGGACCATCTTTGTTGTCTCGAACGCGAGGACTTCCTTTGCGCGGTTAAGCTCTGCACCCTCGAGCTTTTCAAGCTCTGCGATCTCTTCAAGCGAGAGGAATGTGAGCATTTTAAGGCACTTGATAACGTCGGCGTCGCCCGTGTTGCGCCAGTACTGGTAGAACTCAAAGGGCGTCGTCTTGTTGGGATCGAGCCATACTGCGCCCTTTGCCGTCTTGCCCATCTTCTTGCCCTCGGAGGTGAGAAGCAGTGTGATCGTCATGGCGTAAGCGTCTTTGCCGAGCTTGCGGCGAATAAGCTCCGTGCCGCCGAGCATATTGCTCCACTGATCGTCGCCGCCGAACTGCATATTGCAGCCGTAATCCTGGTAGAGACGGTAGAAGTCGTAGCTCTGCATTATCATGTAGTTGAACTCAAGGAAGCTTAAGCCCTTCTCCCAGCGCTGCTTGTAGCACTCTGCCGCGAGCATTCTGTTCACGGTGAAGTGAGAGCCTACATCGCGGAGAAGCTCGATGTAGTTTAAGTCAAGAAGCCAGTCGGCGTTGTTGACCATGAGTGCCTTGCCCTCGGAGAAATCTATAAAGCTGCTCATCTGCTTTTTGAAGCACTCGCAGTTGTGGTCTATCGTTTCCTTTGTCATCATCTGGCGCATATCGGTCCTGCCTGTCGGATCGCCGATCATGCCCGTGCCGCCGCCAACCAAGGCGATCGGCTTATTGCCGCCCATCTGCAGCCTTTTCATAAGGCAGAGCGCCATGAAATGACCAATGTGCAGACTGTCTGCCGTCGGGTCGAAGCCGATATAAAAGGTAGCCTTTCCGTTATTGATAAGCTCCCTGATCTCGTCCTCGTCTGTCACCTGTGCTATAAGGCCTCTTGCCTGTAATTCTTCGTATAATCCCATCGATCTGTTCCTTTCAAATCAAAATTCGCGGGGATACCGATAAATACTATTCCCCCAAAATATACAATGCTATTATAACAGATTACAAATTGTAATTTGTTACGAAATTGTTACGGTAGGCTCAAAAGTATTAAGAAATCGTTAATTTATTACGTTTTTGTAATTTTTGTCAGCTTTTCTACGTCATGCAATGTATTAATGCTATTCCCCCTTTTCGTTATAATATAATACTATTCCGCCGTAATACACCAAAGAATTAGAAATAAATTAGAAATAAATTAAAATTAAGTTAGAAAGGAATTACAAAGCTTGACAACCGCAAACGTCTTGAATATAATTACTTTTGGACGCAAAAAAGCGTAACAAATTTTTTGAGGAGATATGAAAATGAAAGCAAAGAAAACGCTCGCCCTTCTGATCGCGGCAGCTATGCTGACTGCTTCTATGAGCACGGCGCTTAATGCAAGCGCAGCGGCAGCACCCACAGATTCTGCTGCAATTGTTACAGCTGTAAGCGGCGACGGCGATGTACTCGTTTACGGCGATTTTGAATACGAAGTCGACGGCGACGAGGTAACGATCACAAAGTACACTCAGTCTTCTACGGAATTCACCGTTCCCTCCGAGATCGACGGCAAGCCCGTAACGAAGATAGGCGAAAGCGCATTTAAAAAGACTAATGTTCGCACGATCGCCCTTCCCGATACGGTAACAGAGATCGGAGGCAGCGCCTTTGTGGACTGCGCAAGCCTTACCGAAATAACGCTGTCCAAGGGGCTGACAACGATGGGAAGCAGCGTTTTCAGCGGCTGCGGAAACCTTCATGAGATCACTATCCCGAAAACGCTTACAAAGTCAAGCTCTTTCAGCGGCTGCGGAAACCTTCATGAGATCACTATCCCGAAAACGCTTACAAAGTCAAGCTCTTACTTCTCCGGCTCGTTCAACTACTGCACAGGTCTTCAAAAGGCAACATTTGAAGACGGCACAACAACGATTCTGCCTTATATTTTTGAGAACTGCGAAAACCTCACCGAGGTAAATATCCCCGATTCCGTTACGAAGGTCGGAGCAAACGCTTTCCAGGGCTGCAAAGCTCTTAAGAGCATTACTCTCCCGGATTCTATCACGGAGATCGGCGACGACGCTTTCAGCGAATGCACGAGCCTTAC
>ONFG01000027.1 GCA_900317025.1 uncultured Eubacteriales bacterium
GGGTAATTTTTCCGTGCTGGCTTGCAAGGATAACGTCCTCTTCTTCAACACGGGGGAAAAGATCTACGGTCAGTATGGCATCAAGCAGGCTGAGCTTTTTGATCTTAAGACTACCGACTATTATTCACAATACCGTATCTACGGTCTGGAGATAGAAGACGGCAAGCTGAAATACTATCTCAGCTATTCTCCTGATTGTACTATGACTGACGGCAAGCCCGTTAAAACAACAAAAACAGTTACACTTGGAACCGTTGACGATTACATTACTAAGGTCAAAGAGGGCGATACGTCTTCCGGCGATCCCGGCGTACCCGGGCCTTTGGATCCTCCGGCTGCAGAGTCAGGATGGATATTCGACGATTATTATATCGAAAAGATGATCAACGTTGGTACACCTGAAGAAGGTTATTTGTGTGATAATTCAACCAGACTAACGGACGAGACGATCCTGCTTGGAAACACACGTGTTCTTCCCTGGTCGTATCACTGCAATGTAGTGGCAACGAGCGTCGATCTTTCGGAGATGGTCAATTTCAATATCGTAATGAATCTCTTTGACAGCGACAACAGAGAAAGCCTTACGAAATACCCGAATAGGGACGACGCGTACATTGAGCTGAAGATCGAAGGGAAAGATGAAACGAGCATACTTCCCTTCTCAAAGGGCACGCGCAAGACCGTCACGTATTATAACGATAACAACCAGCAGGTTACGTTTACAGGCGACGTTTTCACCCTTGAGTTCCCTCACAGCCGGCTCGACGAAACGATCATATTCACACCGTATGTAAACGGCCACCAGGGTACTCCCTTCAAGCTCTCGCCCGGTGGTTATCTTAGAGATCTTGAGTCTAACAATGAGTATGGCGGTATCGCGGCTGCCACAGAGGTCCTCGGCGCTTATTCAAAAATAAACTTTGATAAGACTGATTCTGCAAAAACCGAACTTGAAAACAGAGCCGATAAGAGCGAAGTTCTTAAAAACGCCCTCAACGCGGTCGCAAATATGAACGGGATCGTAAATAACGCCGGCAATTATTCCGCGAATATTTCGGGTAAGCTTCCGGACGGTATGGAATACGTCGGTTCGACGCTTATGCTGACAGGTGAAACAAAGGTTCGCCACTACTTCAAATCAGCGAACGGCGCTCCTGCAGCAGCCGACTTTACCCTGACGGATCCGAATGGTAAGTCTGTTGAATTTAAGTACGAAGTAAAAGTAAAGGATCAGACGAAGAACCTTTACTACGTTGAGATCAGCAACATTCGCGCAGCAAATCTTGGCGAGAGATATGTTCTTACGTACAGAAACGGCGAAGATGAGTATAAAATCAATTACTCGGCAATATGCAACGCGTGCTCGGTCGTAAACACCGAGAATAAGTATACGGTAAGTGAGAAGAACCTGATGAAGGCTCTGTACTGTTACTATAAAGCCTGCAATCCTCAAGCTGCTTAGGGTCTTGAACAGCAGAAAGACCTAACAAAAACCAATGCCCCTTACGGAGATCAAACTCCGTGAGGGGCTGTTTTCTTTCAGAAATGCAGCCGCCGTTTGGCTTTGGCGGCGCGGATTTTTTAGTTCTTTCTTCTCCTTCCGCTCACGATAAGCAGCAGGCGGAGAAACTGGACGAGCGCCGTAAGCGCCGATGCAACGTAGGTCATTGCGGCAGCGGTAAGAACGCTTTTTGCGCCCTTGTATTCGCTTTCGCTGAGCATGCCGGTGCTCTTGATCGTGTTGAGAGCACGTCTGCTTGCGTCAAATTCAACGGGCAGCGTAACGAGGTAAACGAGAACAGCGAGCGAGTAGGCTATGATCCCGACCCAGATGAGCGTGTCGGAAAGCAGAAAGCCCGCGATGATAAGCGGCATGGAAAGCTTGGAGGTGATGTTTGCCACAGGAATCACGCCGGAGCGTATCTTGTTGGGCAAGTACCCCTGTGCGTGCTGCACGGCGTGTCCGGCCTCGTGAGCGGCGATGCACACGGCGGCGATAGACGTCTGTCTGTGAACTCCGTCGGAGAGCCTTATCACGTTCTCCGTGGGGGAGAAGTGGTCGGTCATCGTGCCGTTTATGTGCTCGATCTTTACGCCGATAATGTCGTTCGCCGACATCACAGCCCGCGCGGCGTCTTCACCTGTCATCCCGCGTGAGTTTGCGATCTGCGAATATTTGTTGTATGACGATTTTACCTTGAACTGCGCCCACATAGAAAGCAGGATCGCAGGCAGCATGAATAATAGATAGCTAAGGTCGTAGTACAATTCTGATTCCTCCCGGAGTTATTATTTTCTCGCCAAGGGGGCGCTATGCGTGCTTCCCGGTGAGAGTTTTCATTGCGCGAACGTCATATGTGCGCACAAACGGCGCAATGTCAAGCCCGTGCTCCATGTAGTCGAGGCAAAGCTTGGCGCAGGCGAGGCTGTCGCTGTCTGCTTTGTGGTGGTCGAGCGCTATATCTCTGTAGCGGCAGAGCGTGTCAAGCTTGTGGTCGGGCAGCTCGGGGTAGCATTTTTTTCCCATTCTGACGGTGCAGGCGTAGTTAAGCTGCGCCGGGGCGTCGATCCGATAGTGCTGCAGGCACCCGGCGAGAACACGCATATCAAACGGTGCATTGTGCGCGATAAGCAGACCGCTTTGAAGTATCGGCCCGATCTCTCCCCAAAGCTTAGGAAAGGCGGGCGCGTCCTTGACCATTTCCGGAGTTATGCCGGTGAGCCATATGTTGAAGCGGTTGAAATACGTTTCGGGGTCTACAAGCGACGTGTATGTGTCGACGAGCTTTCCCCCTTCGATAACGGCGATGCCGATCGAGCTTATGCGGTCGTTGTGCGAGTTCGGCGTCTCGACGTCAAAGGCGACTATCCTGTTGTATGTGTCAAATTCTGGCATAGAGTGACGATCCTTCCTGTTTTATCCGGTGTTACATTTCGTGAGAGACGTAGCCGTCGGACACGAGCGCCTTGCGGTGGTTTCGAATCACCGATTTTATAGTCTGGCGGCTCACGTCATATTTTTCCGAAAGCTCGGCGATGTGATCTTCCATAAAGTCGAGCAGGACGTGATCGCTTATCGGCGAGATGCCGTCCCAGAGATGGGTGTATTCCTCCTCGGCGTGGCTGTCGTTCGGGTCTATCGCCTTTGCGTTTCGCAGTATCTTCTTCGTGTAAAGATCGAGGTAATGCTGCGCGTCCTTGCCGAACGCCCATTCAAACTCCTGGAGTATCGCCGCTTCTTCGCTTATCTGCTTTGTATCGTAGTTTTCGCAGAGAAGGTACGGTCTGTAGTAGCCGACAGCGGCGAGCGCGTCGGTTATTGTCTTGCGAATGCCTCCGCTTTCGATGATATAGCTCAGCCCGTATGTCCGCAGCTCCTCGTTTACCTTCGGTATCTGCTCGACGAGAAAGAGCCGAACGCCCTTTTGCGTGAGCTTTTTGTACAGCACGCCAAGCGCCTCCGCAGCGGTAGCGTCAATGCTTCCGATGCCGCTTGCGTCAACTATGAAATACTTCGTGTCGTCATTTACTGCGGCCTGTATCTCTTCAGTAAAGCCTGTTATGTTCGCGAAAAAGAGGTTGCCGTTGAATCGGTAGATAACTACGTTTTTGATAGGTCTCGCTTTTGCGTACGTAGCCAGGTCGTAGAAATGGTTCCTTCCGGGGATAACGCCGAGGAACGACGTCGACGGGCGGCTCTCTCTGATGATGACGTTGAGGAACGACAGGATAACGCCGATGATAACGCCGTAGATCGTGCCGAAGATCAGAACGCCGGCGAACGCGGCAACGAATATCCAGAACTCCTTGCGGCTGCTTTTCCAAAGCTTCTGAGCAAGCGAGAACTCCGTGCCGCTCCAGAGCGCGCACACGACGATCGACGTCAGCACCGGAACGGGCAGATAGCTGATAAACCCTGTTCCGAACATCAGAATGAGCGCCATCACCGCAGCGGCAGCGAGCGAGGTTAGCTGACTTTTGCCGCCGAACTGGTCGTTCATCGACGTTCTAGAAACGCTGCCGTTTACCGGGCAGACGCCAATAAACGATGCCGAGAGGTTGCAGACGGTGAATGCCATAAGCTCGCTTTGGTCGTCGAGCCTGTAGTCGTTCTTCATGGCGAAGCTGTGCTCGGCGAGAAGCGTTTCAGCTGCGATAACGAGCGCGATGGTGAAGCCGGAGACGATCCCGGTGTAGCAGCTTTCAAGCGTGAAAGCGGGGATAACAAAGCTGCCAAGCCCCCGTTTGACCTGAGGCAATGTATTCACTCCGAGCCTGCCGCAGAAGCCCGTGAAGTACTGCGCGATGGCAGCGATCACCATGACCGCCGCAGACGCGGGCACCTTGGGAGAAAGCTTTCTGAAAAGCTGTATGACGGTTATGCACACGCCCGCGAGTACGAGCGCCCACGGGTTAAAGGACGTCACGAATTCCTTCTTGATGTGGGGGAGAAGCTCCCGAAGCTCGCCAGTGCCGGCCTGCCCTCCGAAAAGCTTCGGCGTCTGCATGAGAATGATCGTCGAGCATATCCCGGTAATAAAGCCGCCCATAACGGGGGACGAGACGAACCGCGTGAGCTTGCCGAATTTTATAAGGTAAAAAAGCAGCAGCCAGATGCCGACGAAAAATGTGATAACGGGGACGAGCTTTGCCGCTTCCTCCGAGCCGGAGGCTATGCCCAGCCCGGCGAGCGTTCCGCCGACCAGTGCGGCGGGTGCGGCGTCAATCCCGAATATGTACTGCGGCGACGACGAAAAAAGCGCAAACAGCACGACCGGCAGCACCGAGCCGTAAAGCCCGTACTGCGGCGGCAGCCCCGCGATCTGAGCGTAGCCCATCGAGATTGGTATCGATACAAGCGCGATGATAAGCCCGCTGAGCAGGTCATACTGAAGTCCGTCTTTTGTAAAAGTTTTTAATCCCTTTAGCATATGAAAGATTCCCTATTTAAAAGCGTTCTCGTTACTCGAGCGGCTCAAAGTCCGAAGCGCCGTGTTTGCAAAGCGGGCAGATAAAGTCCTCGGGCAGCTCGTCGCCCTCATAGATGTAGCCGCAGACCTTACAGACAAATCCCTTCTTGCCGTCGGCTTTCGGCTGGGGCTTTACGTTGTTCTGGTAGTACGTGTACGTCATCGTCTCTTTATTGGAAACGACCCTGGCTTCCGTAACCTCGCAAATGAACATACCGTGCGTCCCGAGGTCGATGTACTGCTCGACCTTCAGCGACATGAACGAATTGATATACTTCGGCAGGAATACAAGCCCGTTGTCGGAGCGCAGCGGACTGCAGCCCTCAAACTTGTCAACGTCGCGTCCCGAGCGGAAGCCAAACGCTTCAAACACCTTGAAAGGAGCCTCGACCGACAGGCAGTTGACGTTCATTATGCCCGTTTTCATGATCGTTTCGTGCGAGTAATTCTGTTTGTTTATCGTAACGGCGATTCTGTTCGGCGTATTTGTTATCTGAGTCACGGCGTTGACGATAAGTCCGTTGTCGCGAACTCCGTCGTTCGACGTAACGACATAAAGACCGTAGCCGATGTTGAAAAGCGCCGTGAGGTCGTTTTTGTCGGCGGTCATTTCGTTGTGAGCCTTGTAATCCATGCAAAGCTCGTCGGCGAGCGCCTCAAGCTTTGCGCTGCTCTTGTCGTTCAGAGCGGAGAGTATCCGTACATTATTCTTTGCAAACGTGATGTTCTTACAGCACGAAAGCATAGCCTTCATCACGGCGGAAGCCTGCGGCGCCCATGAGCCGTTTTCTATCAGAGCGACCGTTTTGTTTTGGAAGTTCCTCTCTGTCAGGTGGTTGATGAACTCACGCATGAACGGGAATATCTCGGAATTGTACGTCGTGGTCGCAAGCACAATGCGCCCGTAGCGGAACGCGTCTTCAACAGCCTCTGCCATGTCGCAGCGGGCGAGATCGTTCACAACGACCTTCGGGCAGCCCTTTTCTTCAAGCGCCTTTGCAAGCTTTTCTACGGCAGCCTTCGTGTGACCGTAAACCGATGTGTATGCGATCATGATGCCCTCGGTTTCCGTCGAGTAGCCGGACCATGTGTCGTAAAGACCGATGTAGTAGCCGAGGTTTTCGGTGAGTATCGGTCCGTGGAGAGGGCAGATGATCGAGATATCGAGCGCTGCGGCTTTTTTGAGCAGAGCCTGAACCTGATCGCCATACTTTCCGACAATGCCGATGTAATAGCGCCTTGCTTCGCAAGCCCAATCTTCCTCGACGTCAAGCGCGCCGAACTTGCCGAAGCCGTCGGCGGAGAAGAGGACCTTGTCTGTGCTGTCGTACGTCACGATTACCTCCGGCCAGTGTACCATAGGAGCTTCTACAAAGTGAAGCGTGTGAGTACCCAGCTTGAGCGTGTCGCCCTCGGCAACGATAACGCGCCTTTCTTCAAAGGACGTGCCGAAGAAATTGTTCATCATCACAAACGCTTTATCGGACGAGACGATCACAGCCTCCGGGTATCTCTCCATAAAAACGGCGATATTAGCCGAATGATCCGGCTCCATATGCTGGACTACGAGGTAGTCGGGCAGCCTGCCGGAAAGCTCTGACTCGAGGTTTGCAAGCCACTCGTCGGTGAAGCTGCGGTCGACCGTGTCCATAACGGCGATCTTTTCGTCGACGATAACGTAAGAGTTGTACGCCATGCCATTGGGAACGATGTACTGACCTTCAAACAGGTCGATCCGGTGGTCGTTTACGCCGATGTAGCGGATATCATTTGTAACGTTCATAAAAGCTTCCTCCTTTTAAATAAAAAATCTGTCACGATTTGTTGATATTATATCATAATGACGGGCTTTATACAACCGGTTTAAAAAAATTAACGGCTCGATATAAGCAAAACATAAGCCGGACGAGGGCTTTTGCCTTCGTCCGGCTTATGTTTGATAAGTTGGTTTTATGAGGATTTAGGGTGATCGGTCGGATCAACCGTTGAGCCTTTTTTCGCCGATGTAAACGTCGGGATCGCTGAAGCCTACGCTGTAGCGGAGTACGAGCAGACTGTCTGTTGCGTCGACAGCGTTGTCCTTGTTTACGTCTGCAAGCTTCTGCTGGTCGGGAGTAAACTCTTCCATGCCGAGCGTGCTTCTGAGGATCATAAGAGCGTCTGTCGATGTCGGTGTTTCGTCGCCGTCGATGTCTCCCATGTAACCGATGTAGTTCTTAACGATGTTGAAGTTAAGAGTTGCTTCGCCCTCATAGCCGCTGCTGTAAGCTGCGTAGATCGTAACGGTAGCTGTACCCGGCTCTGTGTTGTCGGTGTAGGATACCGTGTAGTCTGTATCTTCAACAAGGTCTACGCCGAGGCAGCTTACGTGTACCTTAGGTGTGATAGCCTCACCTGTGTAGTCCTGATCTGCGATCGGGGTGATCTTTACATTTTCGTCGGTGAGAGCTCTCTTGTTGATGTAATAGTAGATCGTATTTGTGTCTTCGTAGTAGCCGAGACCTGTGAAGGTGACTGACGCACGGCCGGGAGCTGTGTTATCGCTGTATTCAACGGTGTAATCAACGTCCTTAACGAGCGTAGTCGGACCCATCGTGATAACAGGATCGGGTGAGTACTCTGTCTTGTTCGGATCAAATACATAGTCGTCGATCGGATCGAAGACCATAGCTGTCATGGGAGCCGTGATAGTTACCTCGCAGGACTCCGTCTTTGCGCCGGACTTGACTGTGATGATGACCTTACCTACGTTAACTGCCGTAACGACGCCGTCGTGATCTACCGTTGCGATGCTCTCGTCGGAGGATGTCCACTTGCATGTAACGCTGCTTACGCTCGCCTCGTTCTCGTCGTAAACCGTAGCGCCCAGAGTCTTTGTTCCCTCGAAGCTGCTGTTTACCTTGATCGATGCCGACGGGAGGTCGCCCGGATTTTCGGGCTTTTCAACGCCGCTCGTGAGGTATACGTTAGATGTAGTGAATACGTAGATCGTTACTGTTTTTGTCTGTGCGGAGCGCGTCGACATCGTGATAACGGCGCTGCCGTTCTTCTTTGCTGTAACAACGCCCATTGCGTCTACAACTGCTACCTCGGGATCGCTTGTAGTCCAGCCGAGGACCTCGTCACCGTGATCGTAGGGGTAGTTCGGGTCGTTCGTTGTGAGGTCTGCGTGGAGCATCAGCGTGTCGTCCACATTGAGCGATCTGGAGGAAACGGAATAGTCATAGGGATCCTTGATATCTATGATATCGCAGCGCTTAGCGACTTCGATCTTGAAGGAGGTCTTCAGCTCGGGTCTTCTCTGAGGGTATACCGTAACTGTTGCGGTACCGAGAGATGCGCCGTGAATGAGGAGGCTGTTTGTGATCTTGTCGTCGCTCGGGCCGTAGTCGGGGAGAGTGATCGTGTCGCCGTCGTTTCCGGTGATCTCCCAAACTGCGACGTCGTCGGCTGTGATACCGCTGCTGTTGCTGATAACTGCGTCGAATGTTACGTCTTGGTTGGAGTACATTCTGTATGTGTACATACTGTCGGCAGTGCTGTTCGGGATAAGCGTCGGGATATCGTTGATGACCGTCGAAACGCCGATCACGTCAGATTCTCTTCTTGCGCCTACGTTTACATTTACAACTGCTTCAATGCCCGAGTATCTGCCTCTTACCGTGACTGTCGTCTGACCGACCGAAACGCCGGTGATGATAGCCTTTTCGGCGCCTTCCTCGGATGGCGTGACTGTCGCGATAGCGGTGTTTGCGCTTTCCCAGATGATCTCGTCGCTGTAGCCGTAGGGGGTAATGTCCGCATTGACCTCAGCTGCTACGCCGACTCTTGTTTCTGCTGTGGTGGGCGTCGTCTCGATGGCTGTTACCTTGTAGATAACTGCTATCTCGCAGGTAGCCTCAACGCCTGTGTTCTCGCCGTAAACCGTTACGGTCGTCTTGCCGTTGCTGATGCCCTTGATAACGCCGTCGTCAACGGTAACGATGTTGGTGTCCTGAGACTCCCATCTGAATGTATCTGTTGCTGCCTTTGTCTTGTCGGAAGCGATAGCGATGAGCTGCTCGTTAAGATCCAGCGTCTCGCCTCTCTCAACGCCGAACTCTGCGGGCTGCTTGAAGCTGATGGAGGTTGCTGGGTTGTCGGAATGAGGGATCTTCGGGATGATCTTCTGGATATCCTTGTCGCCGCACGCT
Organism: uncultured Eubacteriales bacterium; assembly: GCA_900317025.1. Classification (GTDB taxonomy): domain Bacteria; phylum Bacillota; class Clostridia; order Oscillospirales; family Acutalibacteraceae; genus RUG592. Next base: position 9,164 of record ONFG01000027.1, read on the forward strand.
GCGCAGGTACCTATCTCGAGGCCTTCTTCTTCATATGTGGGCTTTTTGAGGATAGTGGAATTTGTGAGGACCTTGTGATCGCAGAAAATAGTGAATTCTTTATCCACACTGTCCGAGTACTTGCCGTTACCCTTAATCGTCATCGTTGCCGTGCCGGGATACCAGTTGTTGCTGTAGGTTACGTAATAGTCGGTGTCCTTCTCAAGTGCAATTCCGTCACAGATAATAGTAAGTTCGGGATAGAGGTATTCGCCTGTGCATTCATGTCTTTCAACGTAAGAGATATCTATGCCGCTGTCGGTAATAGGCCTCTGATCGATGTTGAAGCTGAAGCTCTGGCTGGAGATGTAGTAGCCCATACCCGTAAGCGTCATGGTAGCTTTGCCGATGGCGTCATTGTACTTATAATCTACGGTGAAGTCCTTGCCCTCTGTGAGCTTGACTCCGCCGATAATGGGATCGAGCTTTTTAATATCCTGAGTGTATACAGCCTTTGTGGGAGTGTAAATGAAGTTTTCAGGCTCGTTCGTGATAACTGCCGTCATGGGAGCGTAAACTGTAAGCTCGCAGTTCTGGCTGCGGTTGCCGGCTTTAACGGTGATCGTCGTTTTGCCGACGCCCTGTGCCGTTGCAACGCCGCTTGGGGAGATCGTAGCAACGCTCTCGTTGGAGGAGCTCCATTCAAGCTCGACCGGGGAAACATTGCTGCCGTTCTGATCCTTTACCGTAGCGGAGAAGGTCTTTGAGCCAACGAGGCTGTCGTTCATATTGATAGTGTCAACGAGCTTATTGCCTTCCGTTTTAACGTTGGTCAAAGTTACGCTCTGAGCGGAGAATACGTTTACGGTAAGCTTATCTGTAACTCCGGATGCTGTTGTTACGGTGATCTGTGCTGTGCCTTCCTTGATGGCTTTGAGCTTGCAGGGGAAGGATGCGGGAACGACTGCGCCCGTGTTGTCTACCTCTGCAACGTATTCCTTTATAAGCTTATCTGTGCCGTTGTCAAATGCCGCAACGGTAGCGTCGGAGGTATACCATTTTATGATCTTATCGGAGTGGTTGTCCGGGAAGTTGTAGTCGTCGCCCTTCATAACAGCGTCCATCTCGAGCATACCGCCGAGGCAGAGGTAGCCGTTCTTTGCAATGGCTGTTGTCTTGTCGTCAGCTCTTACGATGGATGCCGTTGCGGCACTTTTGAGGACCTTGATAACAAAGGTCTGCTTTTTCGCGGGCTTATCCTTGGAGGACGCTGTGATCTCAACGTTGCCCTCTGTCATGCCGTGAAGCTTAAGGTGTTTCGTTGTGTTGTCGATAGTATAAGTAACATGATCGTCGGGATCTTTGACCGCCCATACTACTTGGTCGTCGGAAGATGAGCCGGTCGAAGATGTAAGCTCAGCGTCGATCGTCATGTCCTTGTTTGTATAAAGGATCCTTGTATTGTTGGCGTCCGTAAACTGGAAGCGTTCTGAGCCTTGCTGTGTAGAAACAGAAATCTTGTCTGTAATGAACTTGTCGTTTACCGTTACAAGGATACGAACTGTTCTCTTGGAGTATTCGGTTGTTGCTACAATATACGTTGAGCCGGGCTTAACGCCTTTGATGCTTGCGTATGCTTCGTTGCTGCTGCCGCCTGAGATCTTGGGAGAAACAGTTGCGATAGTGGGATTCTCGGAGATCCATTCTACCTTTTCGTTTGCGTTTGTAGGATCAAGAACAGCCTTGACCTCGTTTTCGATGCTTACTCTCGTTGTGACGGAATTCGTGACGGAGTTTGTCGTCATGTCTACGATGTTCAGGCTGTCGGCAAGAGTCTGAACGATTACGGTACAGCTTGCGGAGATATTTTTCTGATCCTCGGACTGTACGGTGATCGTAGCCTGACCCTTTTTGAGAGCCTTGATGTTGCCGTTCTGATCTACGGATACGATGTCCGGCGCGCTTGAAGACCACGACCAGTCGTCGGTAACGCCCGCTGTAAAATAGCCGGAGCCGTCGTTCTGAGTAAACGTAGGAGTTGCTTTAATCTCAAGCTTCATTCCTGCGTTCGGGTTGAGAGCGAGGATCTGGTTGTCCGGGTCTGAGAACTTAACGATATCGGTGTCGAACTTAACGTCCTTCGCCGGGTTGTTCTTACTGATAACTACTCTGATATACTTAGGAACATTTTCTATCGTTTTGTATGTAGGAAGACCGTTACTAAGAATAAGAGAACCGTTGATTACTTTCTTACCCTTATCCGTGCCGGAGGGTACATCGGAAACGGTATAGCTGGTGAATTCCGGTACAAGATTTCCCGAGCTTACTGTCGTTACTCTTGGTGTGCCGTCGCTATTCAGTTCAAATTCCCCTTCAACGACCTTTCCGTCTTGGATTTTAGGTTTGTAGAAGGAATAAGTTTTCGAGCCGACAGCGCCGAGACGGTCGGAAGACCTTACAGGAGCCGTTGTAAGCCTTCCTGCGTTGTATGCCTTGAGCTGAGCCTGATAATTGATCTCTGCGGCTGCCGTCTCTTTGAACTTTGCTACTACCATTACGGGACCGTAGTGATTTCCGGTGAAAACACCGTTTTCGGTGATCTCTGCTCGTGTGGAGGGGGAGTCGTAGTTTATCGTGCCGTTGTCGTTGATGTCGTAAACTGCCCACTCGACCTTGTCAAGATATGCTTCTTCAGCATTCGGATGAGGAGTGATGAGGGAGTAGTCAAACTGCTTCTTCTTTCCCTCTATAGATGTTTTGAGATCGTTATTGAAGAAGTTGTTGTCATTTACAGCAAGAGGGAACGTTCTGTTGTCATCGTAATAGATCATCATGTCCGTAGCCGGCTCTTGAGTTATGACGTTGATATTCTTCATCGTAAGACCTGAATTTGATAGAAAGGTTACTTTTGATGTGCCGGGAGTGAGCGGAGTATACTCCTTTATGGTCTTTTGCTCTTCTGTTACAGGATCAGTCCACGTAACGTCTTCCTCGGTGTAACCTTTAATGACGATTTTGTATGTTGCCGAGCCGGCTTCTTCAGATTCCTTTTTGGATTCTGTATAAAGAGTCGGGGTAGAGGTCTGCGGAACCTGAGTAATGAGTGAATCGTTAAGGGCTCCGCTGCTGTTAACAAGCTTGACCGTGACAAACGTTTCTGTTTTTTGCCCTGCTGCGGAAGAATTGTCTATGTATACGGGATCGTAGTCTTTCAGCTCGTTGCCGTATTCGTCGTAGATGTATATTTTGTCAGCGTCGTTCTCTCCCGCCGAAGCCGTAGTTATCAGCTCTGCCGAGAAGCATGACATCAGCAGTGTCAGCGACGCTAAGACCGCAAGACTTTTTTTCAAAGTGAGCTTAATTTTGCCTTTTGTCATAAGATGATCTCCTTCTTGAAAAAACTGGAGTTTTCAGTTACCTACCTTGTGAAGCATGATAGAACATCTGTTTACGCTGTCAGCGCACCCGCTCCAAAGAAGCAGAAAATAAAAACCTCCTTTCGCTGATCTTTGTCCGGCGACCGATGTGCATGGTGAGATGACAACCTCTGACCATCCTTAGGGATACGCTTGGACGCAGACATTAAACTAAAGTTTTCTTTAGATTTAGTGTGCGACCTGCGTGTCGGTGCTTACCTACCGTGAGCGGGACCTTCCGTTTGCGTTTCGCGATATTTTCACAAGATAAAAATACAATGAAAACTCTATACTCTAGATTATAGCAAACGTCATGTTGTATTGTCAATGCTAAGCATATATATGTTACAATAAATTAATCTTTTTAGTCAAAAGTTACAATAAAATATTACAATACATTTTCATGGGAGGATCTGTGTTAGTTTGTTGGTCAAGTATTTTGCCGGTATAATGGTAAACCATGATCGGATCGAAGATGTATTATTGATTTAAATAGATTTCCTAGAAATTATCGACAAAAATAATAAAGTTATATTGACTTAGCTGTACTATTGTGGTAATATTAGGATAAGTAATGGCAGATGCCCCAAAAAGCGCCGAAATCTTCTTTTGTCCTCCGCGGCACGATCCCGGGCAGATTCTCCGAGCTTTTCATTACTAATATAGAGCGGTGCTGCCAATTTAAAAGGAGTGATCTTATGTACAAAAAAGCGATCGCACTGCTGCTTGCAGGCGCTATGCTGACCTCGACCGCCGCAATGTCGCTGACCGCGGGCGCGGCTTCGGCTCAGTGGGGCTCGGGCGTCGCGGTGGCTGCAGCCCCAAGCTCCGAGACCTTCGGCGACTGGGAGTACAATGTAAACAGCGAAACAAACGAGGTTACCCTCACCAAGTGGAACGGCGACGAGTCGGTAACGGAGGTCACCGTTCCGGCCGAGATCGACGGCAAGCCTGTAACGACGCTTGGCGCTGCGTTCTGGTGGAAAAAGTGGCTTACGAAGATAACGCTTCCCGATTCGATAAAGACGATCGGCAGCAACACCTTCTACTGCTGCTATGACCTGAAATCTATCGACATTCCCGCGAGCGTTACCGAGATCGGAAGCGACGCGTTTAACAGTGCGGGTATTGAGACGATCGCCCTCCCGGCAGGACTCAAAACGATCGGCTCGCAGGCCTTTAACCGCACAGCGCTGAAGGAAATCACCGTTCCCGACGGCGTTGAGACGATAGGCGGCGGAGCGTTCTCCTATATGACGGCGCTCGAAAAGATCACGCTCCCCGACAGCGTTACAGAGATGGGCAGCGGTGTGTTCTCGCATGACGGCGCTCTTACATCAGTAACTCTTCCGAAGGGCATCGATATGATCGAATACAACCAGTTTGAAGACTGCGCATCGCTCGAGGACATTAAGATCCCCGATGGCACAAAGGAGATCGGTGGCTCGGCGTTTAAAAACTCCGGAATCAAAAACATAACGATCCCCGGAAGCGTAAGAACGATTGGCTACAGCGCTTTTGAAGGCTGCGCCCTCAACAGTATAACGATCCCATCGGGCGTGACGGAACTTAGTTCTTCTGTATTTAAACATTGCGAGTCCTTACAGAAGGTAAACCTCCCCGATACCGTTCTGAAGTTAGGCGACGGCGTATTTGAAGGCTGCAAGCTGCTTTCGCAGGTAGATCTTCCCCCGAAGCTTCCCGAGATACCAAGCAGCGCCTTCAAGGACTGCGAAGCGCTCGGGACCATAACGCTGCCCGACGGCGTTATGTCGATCGGTCAGTATGCCTTTGCCGGATGTACCTCTCTCTCAGGGCTGGAGATAAAGCCCGGAGTCAGCGTTCTGGCAAATGCCTTTATGGGCTGCACCTCGCTCAAGGAATTCACCTTCCCCGAGGGTACATACCAGGTCTCCGACAGTGTTTTACAGGACTGCACAGCGCTTGAAAAGGTAACGATGCCCGATTCCGTGCGTGTTATAGGAGTGTCTGCGTTCTCCGGCTGCACGGCGCTTAAAACGGAGCTTCCCAAGAACCTCATGAAGATCGGCTATTCGGCGTTCAATGAATGTTCCTCTATCGAAAAGGCGGAGATCCCCGAGGGCGTTAAGACGATAGGCTCATACACATTCTCTAAATGCAGCTCGCTTACGACTGTAACGATCCCGAGTACGATAACGAAGATCGGCGAAAACGCATTCTCCGATTGTGATAATCTTAAAACGGTGACAATGCCCGAGAGGGCAAAGGTTGAATTTGACTGGAACGCCTTTGCCCGCTGCCCGCTGCTCGAGAGCTTCGTGATCCCCTACGGCACAACGGTCATCAAAGGCGCGACCTTCAGCGGAGATACGGCGCTTGCAAGCGTAACGATCCCGAAGACCGTTACCGAGGCGAACGAACCCTACTCGAAGTGCTTTAACGAATGCCCAAACTTAACGATCAGCGGCGTTAAAGGCTCCTTTGCAGAGGAATACGCGACCGCTAACAGCATTCCCTTCAACGAGATCGAAGACATAGGCAAGGATGATCCCGAGCCGGACACCGACGCAGAACCGGATACCGACTCCGAAGAGCCAAAGTATTATTTCGACGACGATACTCTGGGCGATTTCGATATTGAGATAACTCCGGGCGGATGCATCACAGTCTTAGGCTACCACGGAGAGGCGACCGACGTTAAGATCCCCGATTCAGTTTCGTACATCGGAAGAGCGGCATTCTCAAGTGCCGAGATAACCTCAGTCGAGATGAACGACAATGTTCTGGCGATAGATTACGCTGCCTTCAATTACTGCGAATCGCTTGAAAGCGTGAAGCTTAGCGATTCGATCACGCAGATACCAGGCAACGCATTCTCGATGTGCAAAAACCTCAAGACCATAAATATCCCGAAAAATACGACTACGATCGACGACGGTGCATTCAACTACTGCGCTTCTCTCGAGACGGTGAACCTCCCCGATACGGTAAGCGTCATCGAAAGCAAGGCCTTTGAAGACTGTCAGGCAATAAAATCGGTGCATCTCCCCGAAACGCTTACAGAGATCCCCGATTACTGCTTCAGCGGATGCTATTCGCTTGAAGAGATCAACTTCCCCTCCACGCTCAAAAGAATAAGCAACAGCGCCTTTTACGGCTGCCGCACCTTGACTGATATCATTCTTCCCGAAGGGCTTGAAACGATCGATTACGACGCGTTCTATGGCTGCTACAGCCTTAAAAATGTCTTTATCCCCGATACGGTAAAAACGATCGACCGAGCATTTACCGAGAGCGAGATGCTGACGATCTACGGCTACGAGGGCTCAGCCGCTCAGACGTATGCAGACGAGGCAGGTATCAGATTTGTAGCGCTCAACAAGGGCGACCCGATCGAATTCCCCGAAGAAGACCCCTGCGCGAACGGTCACGCGTATAAGCTTGACAAGTTTACATGGAGCGATGACTTCATGAAGGCAACAGCGCACTTCATCTGCGAAAACGATGAGACCCACACGACAGATGTTGAAGCACTCATAAAGTACGGAGGACCGGACCCGACCTGCACAGAGGACGGGAAAAAGCAATTCAACGCCACGGCAGAGCTTAATAATGAGGTCTATACCGATTCTAAGGAGCAGATCATTCCTGCACTCGGTCACGATTGGGAGGTCAAGGAGTGGAACTGGCAGGAAAACTACGCCGGCGCCGAGGTAATTGCAGTCTGCAAGAACGACGCGACCCATGAACAGATCTTTGAAGCGGTCGTTACCGCAGAGGAAAACGCGCAGACAGGCTCCAAGACTTACACGGCGACCGCCGACATAGACGGCAAGACCGTTACCGACGCAAAGACGGTAGAGCCTGAACCCGCACCCGACACGGACAGCGAACCAGCACCCGATACCGACAGTGAACCAGCACCCGATACCGACAGTGAACCAGCACCCGATACCGACAGTGAGCCGAAGCCCACGCCGATCGGCAAGGGAGGCGACCTCGACGACGACGGCGAGATCACATCCTCCGACGCGCTCTTCATACTTCGTGCAAGTCTCGGCATGGGCAGTCTCGACAGCGCCCAGAAGCTGCTTGCCGACGTTGACGAAGACGGTGACGTTACCTCCGCCGACGCGCTCGCAGTCCTGCGCTACAGCGTAGGCTTCCCCGCAAGCGGAAACATAAATAAGGAGCTTACACAATAAAAAACCATAATAATGCCGCCCCTCTTCCTTTTGAAGAGGGGCGGCAGTTTATACTAATACTAATTTCAAATTAAATGCTTTAATTTGAAATGCGCGTGCTGCGCACGTGATGCCGCGCAAGGTGCGTCATCCCGTCTCATACAAACTCAAACGCGCCTGCGGCGCTATAAAAAGCTTTAAAGCTTTTTAATTGAGTTTAGTATAAAGAGAACAATTGCAGAAATGCTGCGCTTTTTAGCAGTGAATGAGTATCAAAGCCCCCTTTGCATGGACAGATACGTGAGAAGGCGGTAATTTTTATCCGAAAATCTGCTGTACAAGTTTACCGAGCGGCGTTAAAACTCGGGAGTTTCGTTTCCGGTATTATCGATCCAAAAACATTCCGCCCCATTCGATCGCCGTAAAGCCTTCTCTTGTGAGGGGCTGCGGTTTTGCTTCGCTTTTAGGCGTTTCATTCTTTACGAAGGCAAACCAAAGGCGGAGCGTCGCGTCGGGCTTCGGCGTTATCGTTATGGGCATCGCTTTGTCGACCGTGTCGTTAAGCTGCGGGTACATTGCGTAGTTGCAGCCTTCTTCGAGCTTTTCGCACCAGAACTCGTTGAAGTCGCTTATCTCCTTTTCGTTCAGCCCGTAAGCCGAAAGGATCCTTGTAAACGCATCCCTGCGCTCGTCTGCCGGGATAACGAAGCCCTCCTCGGTCTGGTAAAGGTCGGGGAACGTCTGCGATTCATAGAACAGGTAGCCATATTCGCAGCCGTTTGCAAGCAGCGTGCCGTCGGGGTTTGCGCCTGCGTTCCAGCCGCTTTCATACGGCGGGTCGGTAACGGTCAGCAGCCACGGCTCGGAGAACGTTACCGAAACGTCCGTTTCCTCGGTGGGGTAGAGGTAAATGTTCGGCTTGTAAACGCCTACGCCGTTGCCCTGGAACGTCTGCCCCTTGCACTTTTTCTTCATCTCGGCGAGAAGCTTTTCGTTTTCGTCGCCCTCGATGCCCCATATGCCATAATTTAGCCAGTCACCGATATTGTCATACATATCCTTCATACACTGGTCCATTATGTTGGTCCAGTCGTCGAGGAAGCCCATGGAGGGGATCTCCTCGTTTATCATCTCGATCACTACCGGATTGTTTATTGCAACATCGGCTACGGTAAGTGCGGCAGATAATATCTTGGCTTTCTTTCCGTCAGGCCCCGGAACGTAGCGTGCAAGCATCGTTGCGGCGCTTGCCGTACCTCTCAGAATGTTGCCGCAGAATTCAAGGCACGGGCTTTTGTAGCCGAGAGTCGGCTCATCCCACATCGTGTAGAAGCCGTAAAGACCTACTCCGGCGTCGGCTGCCGCGCCAAGACGGTTGGCGAGCTTTTTACTTATTTTCGGAGAGTAATCGGCAAGCTTTTTGTAGCGGTTGTACCACTTCTTATAACTCTCGTGCCTTGCCCATTTCCACGCCATTTTACCGGTTCGCCGATATGACCCCGGCTCTTTGAGCGCATATTTTTTATATTGATCCATGCCCCATCTGCCGAATGCGTTTATTGCAGAGGCACCCTTTTGGGTCACTAAGTTTGTAGCCTTTGCGGTGAACTCGGCTGTTCTCGTTGCGCCTCCGGAGACGACGCCCGATCTGAGCGTGCCTCTTGACGTGTCATAAAGCCGCTTTTCAAAGGTGTTTCCCGCCGGCATTTCGGCCTTTATTTTGTCTCCGAATACTTTCTGTGTGATGTACAGCGAGCCTTTGTCAACGGTTTCGTTGAATTTATCGTTGAATTCCGCCGACGCGGTCATCGGCAGCGAACAGATGAGCAGCGAGATCGCCAAAAAAACGGCAGCCGCCTTTTTCAGTATATCAACCGTCATTAGAGGATTCCCCCTTTCCCGATATCTCGACATAGTAGGCGATATAGGCTGCAATCTCATCGTCAATGCCCATTTCATAAGCCGTATCCAGCAGCGGCAGACCCTTGTCATAAAGCCCCTGCTCGCAGAGAGAAGCTCCGAGGTAGTAGTAAAGCTCCGGATCGTCTTCGTCGTCATACATGATAGCCCTCGTCAGGTAGTAGCACGCCCTGCCGTACTCTCCTTTGTCAAAGAGTATACCGCCTGCGTTCTGCGCTGGGTAGAATCAGTCGGGGTTGTTGTCCGAGGCCTCTATGTAGAGCGGCAGGAGTGCCTCGCTTCGCTCCTTGTCGGAGGCGTACTTTTTGGATATTATAGCCTCTTCGGCAATGAGGTAAAACGGGGACGCCTTGTTGTCAAACGCGGCCGCGACCTCTTCCGCCTCGCCAACGTTTCCCCTTGCGACAAGAGAGCACGCCTTGATGTAGCGCGTGTCGTCGCTTTCGCCGTATTTTTCGGTCATCTCAGAGAGAGCTTTTTCTGCCTTGTCGGTTTTGTCGGCATTGGCTAAGTCCACGTAGCGGCTGTATAGCTCAAACCTGTCGAGCGCGCCGTAGTCGGTAGCCCTCGGCGGAGCGAAAATGCAAACTCCGAGCATTACGGAAGCGATCACCGCCACGAAAACGCCCTTGAACTTCGCGCCCTTGAAGAGGAAAACGTCAAAGACAAACAAAGCCGCCGAAGCCGCTGCCGCCGAAAGCGAGAAGAGCAGCGAGCAGTGGAACACAAACGCCGAGAGTATCGACATTACAAATATAACGGCACAAAGAATAGCTGTCATTTATTCTCCCCCCTTGCTTATGTAGGCTTCAAGCGAACCTTTAAGTGCCGCGGCGTGAGGCTGAACGCCGTAAACGTCCTCGCTGTGGTCGGCGCCGTTCGGGTACATCTCGATAACGCGGCTGCACAGCTCATACGCTTCGTCATAGCGCTTCATCGCATCGTACGTATTCGCGAGTGCGTAGAGGATAGAAAGGTCGTTCGGCGAGAGTTTGTCGGCCTTTAAGAGCGCTTCCTCCGAGCCTTCAAAGTCCTTCGTGTTGTACAGAATGATGCCCTTGAGATAGAGCAGTCTCGGCAGATCGCCGTTTTCCTTCAGCGCCGATTCGACGTAAGGCAGTGCCTTTTCCGGCTCGCTCTTCTGCTTTTCGTAGTAGACCGCCCTGACGTAATCGTGCAGGAACGGATGCTTCTCGAAAAGCGGAAGGAGCAGCTTGTCCGTGTCCTCGCCGTCGTAGACTCTGTTATCGAATCCGCAGGTCGCGTTGGTATATGCAAGATATGTGACGCAGTTGAAGAGCAGCGAATCGCCGTCAGGCTCTTTGCCGGAATCGTCCGCCTTTACCACGTCCGCAAGGGCGGCGGCAGCTTCTATCGCTTCTTCCGGTCTGCCTTTCTGCAGAGCGCTGACGCACAGGCTCCAGAGCACCGTAACGTCGTCGGGGAATTCCTTGTACATCGTTCGGGCGATGTCGTAGCTTTTATCGTTTTCTCCGGTCTCGCTGTAGCAGCGCGAAAGCTTCTGCATCACGTTCTTGTTTCCGGGAATCTTATTGTTTGTCTCTTCAAGAAGGCTTGCAGCCTTTCCGAATTCGTTGACATTCATCAGCATCGAAGCCGCGCTGTTCTGCACGGTGAGGTATTCCTCCTCGTCGGCGTCGGCGGAGTAGGTGTCGTTCCATATCCTGAGAAAGCGGAGTATCGCTTCGGCGGTGCGCTCATAGTGACCCGCGCTGTCCCACCTGTTTTCCGAGCCGATAATGGCTGCGGTAAGCTGCAGCTTGATGTCGTCCGGGTACTCCTCGGCTAGGTCAAGAAAGCCTTTTACCGACGAAGAAGCGGAGTCGTCGCCCTTCATGCCTGCGGAGTAAAGCTCGGCAAGGCGAAGCTCCTTTGAAAACACCGATTCGGTGGCGGAGAGCCTCATAAGCTCGCCGCTGTTCTTTTCGATCGCCTTCATCGACGGGTAAACGTTCTCGAAGCTTTCCGAGCCTATGCAAAGGTCGATGACCTCCCTGCGGTGAGCCTCCTGCGTCTCGGAGAGTGACTCGATATCGTCGTAATACTGGAGCATGAGCGGCCCGAAGATACCGATATCGTCAGCGTTGAAATTATCTATAAGGTATTTTGACAGAGCGTTGCTGCCACCGTTTACAAACGACAGATAATTGAGCATCGGATCGTTGATGAATTCGTCGGGAACGGAATAGCTGTTTCCTTGGGCAAGCTCTGTCCACGCTTTCGCGTGTTCGCCGGCAAGCCGGAAAGACTGCGCTGCAAGCGTCATGTCACCGTTTGAGAGAAGTAGTTCGCCGTTGACAAGCGGCTCTAATACGTCGTTGCTTGCAGTCGTGACGACGCTCTGAGCGCCGCTTCCAAGAAACAGCGCGATCACCGATGCCGCGGCGAAAACGCCTCCCGCTATGAGCGACCCGAACCTTTTCGGCTCATTCGCGGGCTTGGATTTGAGGCTTTTTACCATGGCGTTTGCCGCAAGCGTGAACATACCCGCCTCGAGCGCCGCCGCAAGCAGCTTGAAGCTAAACGTACCCATGAAAGACGGCGTAGATTCGATCGTCACGAAGAACAGACCCGTTTGTAGCAGCCCGGGAGCCGCAAAGCCGAGAAGTACGCATATGAACGCGGCGAGTCTGCCGCCGTGCTTTTTATCGTCGCTTACAAAGAGCGCCGAAAGAGGGGCGACGAGCGCCGCTGCAGCCGCGGCAGTAAGTACGGCAGCGGCACCGTAGAAGATAACACCGCGAAGCGTTACTCCCGAATGTGTCTGTGCGAGGACAAACGGAAGCGTCGTTCTGTACGCCGCAAATAATGACGTGAAGAGCAGCGCCGAAGCCAACGGAGCGCGCCCGGCGCAAAGCCTTGAAAAAAGCATCAATATAGCCCCCGCCGCAGCAAAGCCCACTATCCCGCAAAGGCACGAAAGCGTCGTCGGCAGCACCGTTCCGGTAAGCAGCATTATCAGCGAGCGCAGCAGGTATGGCAGGCACTCCATGAGGACGAACGCCGTCAAAAGCGAAACGCCCGGCGTCGGCTCGGGCAGCTTTGGCCGTTTCTTCTCCTTCGCGGAGTTTTCGGCGGGCTTTTCCTTTCGCCTGCCTCCGAGGAATTTGAATTTTCCCTTTTTCTTTGCAGATACGTCAGTCGTCTGCTGCACCTCTCCGAAGGTCTTTGAAGCAGGTGCGGTGGGCTGAGCCTCGTTTTGCTGCACGGGCGCTGCCGTCTGAACAGGTGACGTCTGCCGTACTGGCTGAACAGGCGCCTGCTGAGGAGCGGCAGTCTGTGCGCCGCAGTACGGGCAGAATCTGGCGTGGTTGTCAATTTCCTTTCCGCATGAACCGCAGAACATAAATAATCGCCTCCGTTCGATCGTTTATTCAATAATAAACATAAAGTCGTATTATATCTGATGAATTTTTGATAATTATATCATTTTTTACACAAAGTGTCAACTGTGGTCAAAATCTTTTGTGCTGTTTTGTTGAGCTCTTCCGCTGCATTGTAAGTATAAGCTTTAAAGGGAAGCCAACGGCGCACAGAGCGTCGTTGGATTACTGTGTGTGGCCGTTTGGCTGCACGTCTGATTGAAAAAATGGTGTTGTGACGCTGCTTGACATATGTTATAATGAAAAAAAGAACGAAATACACAGGAGGAAAGTATGAAAAAGCTTACAAAGAAAGAGGTGCTGGCGGATATCGCGGCGCTTCCCGAAAACTATAAGACACGCCACGTTGACGCGCTGATAAAGCGCTACGTAAAAGAGGGCTGCGATGTCTCAGACCTTCGGGACAGCGTGCTTTCCGAGCAGCGGCTCCACCGGATCTACTACTATACGTCGCTGAAGCAGCTTCACGACCCGTCTCAAAGGCTGCGCTTTATTGACGAGAATCTGCTTTTCTCCGACTGGTGGCATACAGATCAGCTTATCAACTTCGTTTCAAAGGCAGATTTTAACGAAGCGCTTTCCTATGCGAAGCGTTACGTTGAAGACGAAGATCCGTTTGTAAGGCGCTGGGGTTACGTTATGTTCATCTCGAAGCTTTGCCGTGACCGCGGCCGCGTCGGCAGCATTTTTTCGCTCATGAAAAACGACGATGAGTATTATGTTCAGATGGCGCAGGCGTGGCTCATCGCAGAGCTTGCCGTTTTTCACTCGGAGGAAGCGTATGAGTTCCTGTCAAATGAGGGGACGCTGCGCTACAGCATAACCGGCAAGGCAATCCAGAAGATCTGTGACTCCTTCCGCGTCTCGGCTGAGGACAAGCAGCGCTTCAGGGCGCTTCGCCCGGCGCTAAAAGCTCAGGAATAATAAAAAAGTTTCAAAAGCTTGTAACGAAACCCGTTTTCAACAGTCTAATAGGTGTAAACGCAGTGATGCAGACAAAAGGAACGCGAAGCGTTTCCGGGGAGGTGAGCCGCACGGATCTTGAAAAGCTGTACAGAACGTACTATATGCAGGTGTATTCCTACGTTATGACGATCGTAAAGAACGCGTCCTCCGCCGAGGAGATAACGCAGCAGACGTTTTACAAGGCGCTTACCGCAAAGGAGAAGTTCCGCGGCGGCTCGGGCGAATATACGTGGCTTTGCGCGATAGCTAAGAACCTCGCCTTTGACGAGCTGAAAAGAAGCTCGAAAAGCTGCGGCGTTCCCGATGAGGCGCTGCCGGACAAGACCGACATAACGTCGGCGCTCGAGGACAAGGACGCAACGCTTCGCATCCACATGGTGCTGCACTTGCTGGACGAGCCTTACAAAGAGGTCTTTCAGCTTCGCGTTTTCGGTGAGCTTTCGTTTTGTGACATTGGAAGGATATTCGGAAAGAGCGAAAACTGGGCGAGAGTCACCTATCACCGGGCAAAACTGAAAATACAGGAAAAAATGGGGGAGTATCATGGAAAATAACAGAACTTGTGAGATAGTGCAGGACCTTCTTCCGCTCTATGTCGACAATGTGTGCGCGCCGGCAAGCCGTGAGCTTGTACGGGAGCATCTTTCTCAATGCGGCGGCTGCCGTGAGATGGAACGGCGAATTCGTGACACAAACATCGAAAAAATGGTAGGAAACGAGGCTCAGAGCGTCCTTACCAATCACGCGAAGCGTGAGCGGGGCGCCGCATGGAAGGCCGGGATCATTATGGGCGCGATTCTCGCTTTTCCCATCTTGATCGTAACTATCGTAACGGCGGCGGGGCAGTCGGATTTTACCTCGCTGATGATCCTCGTCTCTGCAACGATGATCGCAGCTTCGTTTACTGTGGTGCCGCTGATGTCAAAGAAAAACCGCTTTATCAGAGCGATCGTCTCGGCGACGGCGGCTATACTTTTAACGGAATTCTTCGGCTGCCTTCAGGCGGACGAGTCGTTCGCGATGGCGGCGGTGCCGACGATCTTCGGGCTGTCATTGCTGTTTTTCCCGTTTGTGGTGAAAGCCGTCGAGCTGCCGAAGTCTCTGTCGCAGAAGAAGCTGCTGACCGTTATAAGCTGGGACTGCATCTGGCTCTTTCTGACAATCATCGTTGGCACTTTGCCGGAGCGGGCAAACGCCGCGTTCCGTGAAGGAATGATCTTTTCGGCGCTGCTGCTTGTGGTCGTCTGGTCGTGCTACGCCGTAGTGAAATTTTCCAACACCGAGGTCAACCCCCTTACAAAGGCGAGCGTTATCATCATCACGCTGGGGCTTTGGGCAGCTTTCCTCAATGAGATCGTAAGGCTTTTCCTCGGCGGGATAGGCGGCTATTTGCGCTCGATGTTCGACTTTTCGTCGTGGTCGATCTCCGGCGTCGGCGCAAGCATACTTCTGACGCTGCTTTCTGCCGCGATACTCTTCGGCGCTGTATATGTGATAGTCGATATCATCGAGAAAATAACCGAAGATGCCAGATAAGCTCCTGAAAGTAAAATAACAATATCAATATAGTAAAAAAATGCAACCTTTTTATCCGAATATACACAAAAAATGCTTTAAAAGGGATTTTTAACTTTACAAATCAGCGCGGCTGAGGTATAATTGTTTATATACAAAAATGTTACTCTGGTATTGATGGGCGTCGCACCCCGGACACATCTGCTTTGATATTACGGCAAATCTTCACGGGAAGGAGCTTTTTTTATGAAAAAGCATTATATAAAGCCTTACTGCGAGATCATGGAGATCTCTTTTAAAGATATAATAGTGACGTCGGGCGACGATGTTGACCAGGATTACGGCGAGGGCCCTGTGGTAAAAGACGGCGCGAACGGCGCAGCGATCTATAAGGCTGCTTACATGACCAACATCGTACACGGCACAACGGCGGATCACGGCGATCTGTACGACCCGTTCTACACCGCGCCCCATACACTTACGCGTTCTACTCCGGACGACGCAGAGATCTCGAAGGATCCTTACTCCGGCTACGGCACGGATACCGACCTTTCCTCAAGCGAAACGGATGTGGACGAGCTTTGGAATTAAGATCGGCTTGACCGGAGCATTTGAAAACGGAGGCGAGCGTCTTGCTGTTTAACGAAAAATACGGGATCGCCCATGTCAGCTACAATTCGGGCAGGGTGCTGATCGAGCATACGTGCGACGAGGAGCTGCCGACGACCGAGGATAATTTCAATGCTCTGATCCACGGCTTTTCAAGGCTTACAGGCGGCAGGCGCGAGAGCCTCGGTATGATGCAGTACCGCGTTGAAAGCGCCCCGTTCGATTTTATCTTCCAGCTCGACAATCTTGACGGCATCGTTATCAGTGTAGAGGATATGCGGCGCGTAGACGAGACGGTGAGGTATATAAAGGAATCTCTTTCCGACATAAATTACAATATGCTTTATCAAAACGCAGAATACTGAAATACAAAAGGCTTCCGGGATCTTCCGGAAGCCTTTATTGATGTATTATACATTATTTTGTGAGGAAAATAACGCCGACCGTGCCGGGACCGCAGTGGCTGGTGATGGTGCAGCTCGCGATGCCTGTGCAGATCTCCTTGAAAACGCCGAGCGACTCGACGATCTCGCAAAGGTTGTTGACGATCTCGTCCGATACGCCGCTGCTGACGACGAATGCGCGCTCCGGGTCGAAGTTCGTGTACTGCGAGAGCTTTTCTCTCGCGTACTGAGAGGCAACCTTGTCGAACTTGCCTCTGTACTTTCTGCCGACCGTCATCGAAGCGCCGCCCGAGTTATCGACTTCGATGCAGGGCTTAATGTTGAGCAGGTTCGCGCCGAGCATCGCGAGCGTCGAGCATCTGCCGCCGGCGTTGAGGAATTCAAGATCGTCGATAACGAAGCTCGTAACTACCTTCGGTACAAGCTCCTGAATCTTATTCGCGATCTCCTTTGCGGAAAGCTCCGTCTCGTTGACCATGTCTACCGCCTTCAGAACAAGAAGACCCGTTCCGCACGAAAGGCTCTGAGAATCTATAACGTAAACG
Organism: uncultured Eubacteriales bacterium; assembly: GCA_900317025.1. Taxonomy (GTDB): domain Bacteria; phylum Bacillota; class Clostridia; order Oscillospirales; family Acutalibacteraceae; genus RUG592. Next base: position 26,088 of record ONFG01000027.1, read on the forward strand.
TTGCCGACCTCTTCCGCTGCTGCCACAGCGTTCTGGTGAGTTGAAGAGATCGAAGAGCCGAGGTTGATGTGGATGACCTCATACCCGTCGTCTACATATTTTTTGAATACCTCTGCGTATTCGCCCACGCTCACGGCTGCCGTTTTGGGCAGCTCCTTCTTTTCTCGGTAGCGGTTGATGATGTCGGCGGGGAAGATGTTTTTGCAGTCGTCGTAGCTCTCGTTCCCGTATACTATGTGCAGCGACACCAGATCTATCCCGTAGCGGCTGCAAAGCTCCTCGCTAAGGTCGCACGTGCTGTCCGAGGTGATCTTGATCTTTCTTGTCATAAGCAAGCAAACTCCTTACTCAAAACGAACGTTATGAACACGTTTTTGTGTTCACCGGCGTTCATTGTTTTTGTTGTCTTAATCTATTATAACAAAACAAAAGACCAAAATCAACCGATATTCAATAATTTCGTATAAATATTCACAAAAAAATTGGAGTTTTTGATCTATTTCTTGTCTTTCCTTTTCTCATAAAGCTTCAAAGCCGCGAAGCTGCAAAGTCCGACGACAAGAAACATGACCCCGATGGCGATGTTTGCGGCGTCGCCAAGATGGGGAAAAGAGTAAAAAACCGAGATATATCTGCTCATAAAAAAGACCTCCGCTGCATTATCACTCATACCAATTTCAAATAAAATGCTTTAATTTGAAATTCGCGTGCTGCGCACGCTGATGCCGCGCAAAGCGCGTCATCCTGTCTCATACAAACTCAAACGCGCCTGCGGCGCTATAAAATGCTTTTAAAGCTTTTTAATTGAGTTTAGTATTAAACGGCGTTTTGCCGTTATAATGATTATATGCCTGCGCAGGTCTGAATTATGTCATTTTTGCTTGAGGTATCCTGTTTTATTGAGGGGGAACGTGAAACTTTATTCTTCGGAAGCCTTTGCCAGCCGCACCGTTACCTCGCCGCTCGAAAGCGTCGTTTTGCTGCCGTCGGGGAGCGTTACGATCAGCCCGCCGTTGTCGTCGATGTCGGCGGCAGTTCCGGTGTGCTTTACGTTGTTGATGTAAAAGTCGATCTCCCTGCCAATTATCATCGAATGCTCGCGGTAGCATTTTATGAACGAGCGGTCTGAGAGGTCGGTGCAGATCGCTGTCAGCTCGTTTGCGACCGAAGCGATGAGGTCGTTTCTTATCGGGGCTTGTGCGCCGAGAGATGAGGCTTTGTCTTTTATCTCCTCGGGGAAATCCTCCGTTGTGATGTTGATGCCGATGCCGATTATAACGCTGCGTGCCATGCCTGTTTCAAAGTCGCTTACCGCCTCGGTGAGTATGCCGCAGACCTTGCGCCCGCCGACGTAAACGTCGTTCACCCATTTTATTTCGGGTGCGATACCCGTTACCGACTCGATCGCCTTCACGACCGCCACCGATGCCGCGGTCGTCACGCTTACGGCGTCCGAAAGCTTCAGATCGGCGTGCAGCAGAAACGACATATAAATGCCTGTGTTCTTCGGCGAATAGAAGCTTCGCCCGAGTCTGCCGCGCCCGCCGGTCTGCTCGTTTGCGACGATGAGCGCATCGCCGTCAAACCCGTTCGCCAGCATTCGCTTTGCTTCGTTGTTCGTCGAGTCGACGCTTTCGAGTACACAAAGCTCAAGCCGCTGTGCGCTTTCGTTCAGCGCTTTGCGAATTGCTTTATCGTCGATGGAGTCGGCGGGGGAGAGCAGCCTGTAGCCGCGGTTGCTAACGGAGTCGATGCGGCAGCCGTCTTCTTTGAGTTGCCTTACCGCCTTCCACACGGCTGCGCGAGAAACGCCGAATTCCCCGGCAAGCTCCTGCCCGGAAACGTAGTCGGAGCTGTTTTCAAGCTTCGCCATGATCTTATCTTTAAGTGACATAGTGTTTTCTCCTTAAAAAACAACGGGGCAGCGCTCAATGCAGCTGCCCCATTGTGAGTAATTATACATTACCCTCAAACTGTACCCAATTATACTATAAACCGACAGGCTTGTCAATCATTTCGCAAAAAAATCTTAACAGAAAATTAACAATAATTTGCTGCCATATTTGTACAAGAGTTCGATTACTCACCGAAGCTGATGCCGAGATCCTTTGCAGCCTGAACGACGGAGCAGTCCGGCGGGACTTCCTTGAGTTTGCCCGCTACCTCGGAAAGAGGGATAGCGATGACCTCATTGCCCTTCAAAGCGACCATCTTGCCGTAATCCTTGTTGATGATGAGGTTAGCTGCGGCAACGCCGAAGCGTGTGCAGATCAGGCGGTCGTAAGCGTCGGGGCTTCCGCCTCTCTGGAAGTGACCGGGAACGGTAACTCTCGTCTCCTGACCTGTAGCCTCTTCAATCTCCGCCGCAATCTTGTAGGAGATTGACGGGTAAACAAGCTCGGCCATAGCCTGCTTTTTCTTCTTCTTCGGGAGCGCCGCGATGTCCTTTGAAACGGCGCCCTCGGCAACTGCGAGGATCGAGAAGTTCTTGCCCATCTCGTTTCTGCGCTGAACTGTGCGGATAACGGAATTGATATCGTACGGTATCTCGGGGATAAGGATAACGTCTGCGCCGCCGGCGATGCCTGCGTAAAGCGTGAGCCAGCCGACCTTGTGACCCATTACCTCAACGATGAACACACGCCCGTGGGACGTAGCCGTCGTGTGGATGCAGTCGATAACCTGCGTTGCGATGTCAACGGCAGACTGGAAGCCGAAGGTCATGTCTGTTCCCCAGAGGTCGTTGTCGATCGTCTTGGGAAGGGAGACAACGTTCAAGCCCTCTTCCGAGAGCATATTTGCCGACTTCTGCGTGCCGTTGCCGCCGAGGATAACGAGGCAGTCGAGCTTGAGCTTTTTGTAGTTCTCCTTCATCGCCTTTACCTTATCGACGGAGTTTTCCTCGTCGATAACGCGCATAAGCTTGAACGGCTGACGTGACGTTCCGAGGATCGTGCCGCCGCGCGTGAGCAGACCTGAGAGGTCGTCGCGGCTAAGCTCCTTGGCGTCGCCGTTGATAAGACCTCTGTAGCCGTCGATGATGCCGACGATCTGCACGTTGTCGCCGTAGTGGTGATACAGCGTCTTAGCTACGCCTCTGATGCTGGCGTTCAGACCTTGGCAGTCGCCGCCGCTCGTAAGGATACCAATTCTTTTCATAATTCACCCTTCTTTGCTATAGATTTTGATGTCAGATTTATTTTACCGCACCGGAAGGTGCATTATTTGCTTTGCTTTACATTTTGTTCGGCGTTTGAAGCCGCCTCGGCGATCTTCTGCTTGAGCGCCTTTTTTGCGAGAGACGCAAACTCCGCCTGACAGTTGAGCGATTTCTTTCCGCGCCTGCCGACCATTACATAGTCGGTGTTGGGAAGCTGGATCCTCGTGTTTACATTGTCCTTCCACATGATCTCGAGTATCTCGTCGCAGCGGCGGTGGATATCCTCGTCTTCAACCGGGAAGACGAGCTCGACGCGCCTGTCGAGGTTTCGCTGCATCCAGTCTGCTGATCCGAGGTACATCTGCGGCTGACCGCCGTTTTCAAAGCGGAACATACGGCTGTGCTCGAGGAGCTGCCCGACGATGCTGTGTACGACGATATTCTCGCTTGTCTTCTCGATGCCGGGTACAAGGCAGCATATGCCGCGAACAATGAGCCTTACGGGAACGTCTGCCTTCGACGCGTCGTAAAGCAGCTTTATGATCGGCGGATCGACGAGCGAATTTATCTTGACTGTAATGCCCGACGGCAGCCCGGCCTTGGCGTTCTCGATTTCCTGCCTGATCTTGTCTTCAAAAAACGTGCGCATACCGTGGGGCGCAACGATGAACTTGTTGTATTGCGGCGGGATGGAGTACCCCGTCAGAACGTTGAACAGCGACGAGGCATCCTCGCCGAATTCTTCCTTGCAGGTGAAAAGACCCATGTCGGTGTAGAAGCGGGCGGTGCTGTCGTTGTAGTTGCCCGTACCCATGTGGAGGTAGCGGCGGATGCCGTCCTCCTCGCTGCGAACGACGAGGCAGATCTTGCAGTGCGTTTTAAGTCCGCTGAGACCGTAAACGACGTGGCACCCCGCCTTCTCGAGCTTCTTCGCCCAGTGGATATTGTTCTCTTCGTCGAATCGCGCTTTAAGCTCAACGAGTACCGTCACCTGCTTGCCGTTTTCGGCGGCCTTGATGAGCGCCGCCACAATCGGCGAGTTGCCGCTTACTCTGTAAAGCGTCTGCTTGATCGCAAGAACCTTTTCGTCTCTGGCTGCCTCCGTTACGAAAGCGAGAACGCTGTCGAAGCTCTCGTAGGGGTGATGGACGAATCTGTCCTTTTCACGTATCGCCTTGAAGATGTCGGTGCAGCCGTAAAAATCGGGGCAGGGCGACACGGGCTTTATCGGCTTGAAGCAGAGCGAGTCGCAGCCCGGTATCTTTGCGAATTTCGACAAAAACGTAAGGTCGAGCGGACCTCTGCATTCGTAGATCTCGCTTTCGTCGACGTCGAGCATCTCGATAAGAAAGTCTCTGAGCTGCCGGTCGCATTTTGACGAGATCTCAAGCCTTATAGGCTTTCCGCGGCGCCGCTGTTTGATCGACTTCTCGATCTCGCTTAAAAGGTCGTCGGTGTCCTCGTCGATATCGAGGTCGGAGTCGCGCGTGATCCTGAACGGGCAGAACGACTTGATCCTGAACAGCTCGAAAAGCTCGTCGAGGCGCGATGTGATAATGTTTTCGAGCAGGATAAAGTCGCGTTCGCTCTCACTCGGCAGCTCGATGAACCTCGGCAGCACGCTCGGCACCTGCATAACGGCAAAGAACGTCTCCTTCTCGTCGTTCATAAGGCGGATCGCGAGATTGAGGCTCTTGTTGAGCAACAGCGGGAACGGGCGGCTCGGGTCAACCGCCATCGGCGTAAGCACCGGGAAGATCACCTTGTCGAAATACTTGTCGGTGAACGCCCGCTGCTTTTCCGTAAGCTCCTTCATTTTCTTTAAGCGTATGCCGTGCTTTTTGAGCACAGGCAGTATCGAGTGGTTCAGGCAGTTGTACTGCTTCTCGGAGAACTCGTGTATCTTCTCCGAAAGTTTCGCATACTGCTGCTTCGGCGTAAGTCCCGAAAGATCACTCTCCTTCGTGCCGTGCTCGATCTGGTCGAGCACGCCCGCCACACGCACCATGATGAATTCGTCGAGGTTCGACGCCGTTATCGAGAGGAAGTTTACCCGTTCCATAACGGGGTTTTCCTTCTCAAACGCCTCCTCCATGACTCGCGAGTTGAAGTCCATCCAGCTTATCTGGCGGTTGTTGTAAGGGAACTTTTTGCCCCTTCCCTTGAATGTATGGTTGTCCATGTACCGCTTGACCTCCGTAGGCTGAGCGGAAGCTGCGGGCGGACTTCTCCGCCGCGCTCCCGGTCGCTTTAATATCTTTCTTTAAGCAGATCGGACATATCGTAGCTGCCGGCGGGCTTGCCTGCGAGGAAAGCCGCGGCGTTGATTGCGCCCACGGCAAAGAGGCTTCTCGACTGCGCCTGATGGGTGATAGTCAATACCTCGTTGTTTCCCGCGAAAATAACGTCGTGCTCGCCGACGATAGTGCCGCCTCTTATGCTGCTGATGCCGATCTCGTTCTGATCTCTCTTTTTCCTTACGCTGTGGCGGTCGTAGATATACTCGGGGTCGTCGTCCCTTACCGAAGCGATGCCGTCGGCGATCATGAGCGCCGTACCGGAGGGCGCGTCGATCTTCATCTTGTGGTGCTTCTCGACGATCTCGACGTCGAAGTCCTGACCGAACACCTTAGCTGCCGTTTTTGCAAGCTCTATAAGCAGGTTGATGCCGAGCGACATATTTCCCGAGCGGAAGACCGCGATCTTTTCTGATGCTTTGCCGATAGCCTCAAGCTGAGCGTCGCTGTAGCCCGTCGTGCAGAGCACGCAGGGAATGGAGTTTTCGATCGCGTAGGCGAGAAGCCCGTCGAGCGCGGAAGGATTTGAGAAATCTATGATAACGTCGACCTTCTCGTTTATCGCCGTGAAGTCGGGGTAAACGGGAAAATCGTTTTTCCTTTCTGTATATGTGTCAACGCCGCAGACGAGGGCGATATCGCTGCGCTCCTTTACGCTCTCCGCGATTACCTGCCCCATTCTGCCGTTGCAGCCTGACATAAGAAAATTAACCATTTTTATCATCCTTTTCTTTATAGAAGATTTATACATTTATATTCTATCACAACAGGATTATTGTGTCAAATGTTATTATCGATTCAACAGAAGAATATTTTTTTGATTATTATTGTCAGAAATGCAGAGTAAAAGTTGTTTGTCAAAAGCCATTGCTAATGCAGCTTTATAAGACAAAAGCAAAGCTTTTCCGCAATTATTCCTGCTATCAACAATTGAAGAAAGAAATCTAAGGAGACACTGATTAAAGCGAGTGCTCATATTGCGCCGTCAGATTTTCAGGCAGATTGCACGAAACGACCGCAGGAATACTGGCGTATTTCAAGGGA
>ONFG01000047.1 GCA_900317025.1 uncultured Eubacteriales bacterium
CCCAACTATAAAATGCACTTTTTTCGCCCCCTCGTTGGAACGCTTTTGCATACTTTTGGGGTTTACCAAAAGTATGTCGCCCGCCCCGGCGACAGAGGGGCAAAGGCGAAGAAAAGGATATTTTCTCGATGGGAAGCAAACCGAATGCTACAGACAAGTAAATCGGTAAAAAACAAGCTTTAAACGCCCTCCGCGCCGGCGACAGAGGGGCAAATGCGACAGAGGGGCAAAGGCAAAGAAACGAATATTTTCTCGTTGGGAAGAAAACCGAATGTTAAAGACTCTGAATAGATACAGACAATAAACTCTGCAAATCCCGCTAAAACGATCGCCGCATCTCATGCAGGCATAAGATGCGGCACTGGTGTGTTTTAGTCTTAATCTTAATGCTGTGCTGTGCGGGTCAGACTGCCTTGCCGATCTTCTCGTGGTCGGTGAAGCCTACGCTGTAGCGCAGAACGGCAAGCGCGTCGTCGGCGGTGATGAAGCTGTCGCCGTCAACGTCCGTAATGGCTTTTGACTTGTCGTCGGAATCTTCAAGACCGATGCTTTGGCGAAGGATCATGAGCGCGTCGGTCGAGGTGATGCTGCCGTCGCCGTCTGCGTCGCCGCATATGCCCGTCGGCTCGGGTACGGGGTAGCCGTAAAATTCGGCGATGCCTTTGTTGAACGCGCCTATGTCGTAGAAGCCGTTGTAGCCGGCGTCTTTGCCGGGCATCGCGACGTCGGGAGTTACGCCCTTGTCGCTGTCTTTGCCGTTTTCACGCAGATACTTCGTGTAGCCGGAGATCTTGAAGCTCGTTCCGTTTGCGAACAGCCTCGTCGTGCCGCAGCAGTTGCCGCCCGGCGTCTGCTCACCGATCACGCATATGCCCCTGTCCTGAGCCATGCACGGGAAGATATTGGCGCATGAGTATGAGCCGGCGCCAGCCAGAACGGCGAAGCGGAAGTCGTATTTCACGGCATCGTCCGCCTCGTCGAACTTGCCGTCGAGATTCTTGTCGACCTTCTTCGTGAACTGCCTCTTGTTGCCCGAAGCGCAGAGCTGCTCCGTGTTGCGCGCGTCGCCGCACATGAGGGAGATCATGTATGCGGCAATGGCGTCCTCGCCGCCGAGGTTGCCCGTAACGTCAATGATGAAGTTCTTTCCGCCGTTTTCGGCAGCGTAATCGAGCGACCACTTGAACGGCTCGATCGCCGCAGTACCGAAGCCCGAGAGATCGAAAATAAACGTGTCGCCCGATCTGTAGAGCGACGAGCCGCCCCAGTCCTTGACCTCTTCAAAGCTCTTGTATGCTTCCGCTTTCTTCGCGCCGTAAAGACTGCTGATCTCGCGCGCGTCCGCTCTTCGCTGATCGTCGGAGATGATGGCGGCGATCTCTTCGCTGCTGTCGTCGCCGAAGACCTTTGAAGCCGCCTCGGACATATTTGTTACGCCGTACTTCAGGAGACGCTCCTTCAGCCCGTCGGTGAGCTGAGTATGGCCGCCGTCGTCCATGTAGTATTGCAGAAGCATGACGCCCTCCGCGAAGTCCTCCGCGTTCTCCGAGAGGAGCAGTTCCTTTATGCGGGGAGTGACGCTGTCGTATGTATCGAGCGTTTTGTCAAGACCGTCGCTGACTATGCCCTCGGTGAACAGCGCGCTTGAGGGCTTGCCGGAGAAGCAGTCGACCGCGAAACAGAACTCGTCGTATATGAATCTTGCCGTCTCCTTCGTGCGGGTGCTGAAAATGCCCTTTGCGGAGATCATCGAGTTCATGCTGACAACGTATAACGACTCCTTGCTGTAATTCATGACATGCTCGGCGTCGGTGAACAGCTCGTTGAGCGTGCAGAACGGCATATATACGACGCCGTCCCTTTCGACCACGTCGATGCCATACTTTGAAAGGTCAAATTCAACGCCCTTGACCTCGCCCACGAACTCCATGCCTCTCCCGTCTTCGATAAACGGGTATGGCATGGGATCTTTATCGGTATCGACCGAATTTGAAAACAGAAAGCCCTCATAGGAATCGAACGAGACGGTATCCTTCTGCGCGTCGACCGTCATATTGTTTTCGGCGTTTGAAAAGCGGTAGACCCCGCCGCCGAGATCGCCGGACGAGCCGATGCCTGTATAGAGCTGACCGAGATAATCCCCGACGCTCAGAAAAGGGATACCCGGCAAGTCGCTCCTTGTCAGGCAGGTGAGAGTGACCGGCTCGGAATCGTCGGCGTAGGGGTAAGTTGTGATGTCCGTTTTAACGTAGGCGTCCCCCGCATCTTCGGCAGCAGCGGACGGGCTGACAGCGGCGCACGACGCCAGCAGGGCGGCCGCCAGCAGGGCAGACAATGCTTTTTTCATAAAAAACCTCCATGATAATTATGATTTGACTGACTATAGAACGTCTCCGGCGATCCTGTCCCGGCTCCGCTATATTATAATTTTTCAATGTGTAATAAATACACATATTTTAATAAGTATACCATATATATGGTATACTGTCAATTAAGGAAGCACTGATTAAATCGAGTGCCCATATCGCGCAGGGATTTTTCAGGCAAATTGGTTGAAAAATCCGCAGGGTGCGGGTCTCCGGGGAAGACCTCTCGCAGCAGGCGAGAAGCACCGACCGAGGCGGCAGCCGAGACTATACTGTCGTATTTCAAGGATTTTGAGGGCAGTTTGACAAAAAAGAGCAAGCGAGATGGGTGCTCAGTCCGCAGGACGTGATTTATTCAGTGGTTCCTTAATATAATTTGCTCAACAGGACGGAAATCTGATTTTTATACTAAACTCAATTAAAAAGCTTTAAAAGCTTTTTATAGCGCCGCAGGCGCGTTTGAGCTTGTATGAGACGGGATGACGCGCTTTGCGCGGCATCAGC
>ONFG01000023.1 GCA_900317025.1 uncultured Eubacteriales bacterium
CTATGATATCACACCGGTTACTATTTGTCAATATATTTTTATTGTTTTTCGATAAATTATTTTTGTTTATCGAAAAACGGAACTAAAACAAAAGCCACGGCAGCGCTGCTGCCGTGGTATTTATCAAATATTACTCTTCTATTACTCCTCGCCAAGCTCGATGAGCTTGTTTAGCCGGTGGTTAAGTCCCGACTTGCTTATCGGAACTTCACTTAGAGTTACAAGCTCTTTAAGCGAGGCGATCGGGTGCTCCTGCCGAAGCTTTGCCGCTGCCTGAAGCTCCTCGCTCAGCGACAGCAGCGCTCCGCTTTCCTCTAAATTTGCGATAGCCCTCATCTGCCTTGCCGCAGCCGAGACCGTTTTGTCGGTATTGGCGATCTGAGAATTGATCTTCCTGTTCATCGAATTCTCGCGGCTTTTTTCGATCTTCACCTGCATGATCGTCATGCTCGCGCTGCCGGCGCCCATAAGAGTGAGCAGGTCGGAGATGTCGTCGCTGTCTTTGAGGTAAACGGCGAACGACCCGCGGCGGCTGATGATCCTTGGCTGAGCGGCGCGCCCCCCGGCAAGCTCCGTCGTTTCCTTGATAACGCGGCAGAGATCCTCCGAGAGGTTCTTGTAAACGGTATTGAATTCAAGGCGATACTCCGATTCGGGCGACGAGATCGTCCCGCACGTAAGGAACGCACCGCGCAGAAACGCCGCGGCGCACGGCTCGAACTCGAGGTTCGCCATGTTTATACGAAGCGACGAAGACGAGGCTTCATGGCCGAAGCGAGCGAAAATCCGCGAGCAGTCGTCAGGCGACGGGACCGAGACCTTGTAGATCGCGGCGCCCGTTTTGCGGGCGGTGAGCGATTTCTGCACCTCGACCACAGCGCCCGTTATCTGAGCGACGATCTGAGAGAAGCGCTCGGCGGTGCTGCCGCTTTCGGTGCGAAGGCAGATCTCCCCGGGGGTGAATCTGCGGCAGAAGAGCAGAAGTCCGTAGGCTTCCGAGCTTTCTATCTCACGCAGCTTGACGCTGACCTTGCAAAGCTCCTTTTTTACGTCTGAACTGAACGACATCTGTCTCACCTCAAAACCCGTTACGCCTTGACGATATCCCTGTGATGAACGCTTACCTTGTTTTTCTTTTCGGAAAGGTGGTTGTAAAGCGCCTGAGTGAGCGCCACGCTGCGGTGTTTGCCGCCGGTGCAGCCGATGGCTATGAGAAGCTGGCTCTTGCCCTCGTCCTTGTAAAGCGGCAGCGTGTAATCGACTAAGTCGATGATCCGGTCGAGCACGCCCTGCGTCTGGTTCCACTTCATCACGTATTCCCTTACCGGCTCGTCAAGCCCCGTCTGATACTTCAGTTCTTCTATGTAGAACGGGTTGGGCAGGCAGCGCACGTCAAACATGAGGTCTGCCTCGGTCGGAACGCCGTACTTGAAGCCGAACGACATACACGTCACCGAGAGCGACGATATCTCGCCGCCGATGAAGAGCGTCGCGACCCTGTCTTTGAGCTGCGCCGACGAGAGGAACGTCGTGTCGATCAGGTAATCGGACGACATTTTGAGCTTTGCGAAAAGCTCGCGCTCGATCTTCACCGCCTCGTCTATCGTGTAGAGCGTCGAATCGGGGAAAAGCGGGTGCTTACGGCGCGTGGCGCGGAAGCGGCTGAGTATAACGTCGTTGGAAGCGTCAAGAAAGAGTATCTTGTATAGGCGGTTTTCCCGTCTCAGCTTGCCGATCGCCGCCTCGAACTCGTCGAACGTGTTGCCCATTCTTACGTCGAGAACGACCGCCGCACGCTTCATGCGCTCGTCGGAAGACTTCTCGCAAAGCTCGTAAAACGTCGAGAGCAGCGCCGGCGGGATATTGTCGACGCAGTAAAAGCCGATATCCTCAAGCGCGTGAAGAGCGGACGTCTTGCCCGCGCCCGAGATTCCCGTAACTATAACAAATTCCATAATAAACATTCCTTTTCGTTTTCTATGCGGGGATTACCCTCTTTTTAAAGCGAAGCACCCTGTACTGCCGCATTTAAACCTTTTTTATCTCACATTCAAGCTCGACGCCCTTTTCGCCGCGCACCGTGTCCTGAATAAGCTTGACGAGGTCGCAGACGTCTTTGCACGTAGCGCCGCCCTTGTTGATGATGAAGCCCGCGTGCTTCTCGCTGACCTGCGCTCCGCCTATCTGCCTGCCTTTAAGCCCGCACTCCTCGATAAGCCCGCCCGCAAAGAACCCCTCGGGGCGCTTGAAAACGCTGCCCGCGCTCGGGAACTCAAGCGGCTGCTTCGTGCGGCGGCGCTCCATGAAGTCGTTCATCCTGTCCTGGATAAGGCGGCGGTCGTCGTGGGTAAGCTTTACCGTAACGCTCGTGATGATGCCGGGCTTGTCGGCAAAAACGCTGTGGCGGTAAGAGAGATCAAGCTCTTCGGCCGCCATCGTGCCGCACTTGCCGTCGGGCGTGACGTAGGAAACGCTCTCGATAACATCCTTCATCTCGCCGCCGTAAGCGCCCGCGTTCATGTACGCCGCGCCGCCGACCGAGCCGGGGATCCCCCATGCAAATTCAAGCCCGGAAAGGCTGTGGTCTACGGCGTACTTGCAAAGCTTTGCAAGCGTAAGCGCAGCGCCGCACTTTACGGTCGTTTCGTCGAGCGTGGTCACGCTCTTGAAGTCGCCGTCGAGCCTGAAAACGACGCCCTCGTAGCCCTCGTCCGAGACGAGCAGATTCGAGCCGTTGCCGAGTATGAAGCACGGCACGGAAAGAGACGTGCAGAGCAAGTAAAGCTCGCAAAGCGCCGAAACGCTCCCGACGGTCACTATCGCCGAAGCTCTGCCGCCGATCTTGAACGTCGTATATTTTGAAAGCGGCTCGTTTTCAAGCACCGGGCAGCTTTTCTTTGCAGCGTCGATCACGCTGCGTATGTTTTTCTGTATATCATCATTTTTCTGTATAGACATAATAACTCCGTTTATCTGAGTAAATTTACCGAACGCGGCTTCGCCTGTCATTCGGCGCTTCTGAGCCTGATGCCGCGCTCTTTAAGGCATCTTTCAAACCGTTCGACCGAGGAATTCACGACAAGCTCCTCCGGGAAGCCGATCTCCTCAAGCATTTTTATCGAACCGTCAAAGCGCCCCATCTGCGTTGTGAAATGGGCGTCTGTATTGACGACGATCGGCACCTCTTTGCGCTTGCAGATCTTTGCGATCTCGATACAGTTCGGCACGGACGATTTGTTGTTCTTGAACGCGGAATCGTTTATCTCGATCAGCTTGCCCGCTTCCGCAAGCTTCGGCAATACCGCCTCGTAGTCGAATTTATAGGCGGGAGTGCCGCAGTGACCGATCACGTTTATGAAAGGATTTTTTGCAGCGTTTAAGTAAAGCTGCGACACGGTGTCAAAGCTCACTTGTGTTTTAGACTGGTCGAGCGTTACGTCGTGGATCGACGCAACGACCCATTCGAGCGACGAAAGCGTGCCGTCGTCGAGGTCGAGCGACGCATCAAAATCGGTGATATTCGCCTCTATACCCTTCAGCACGCGGACACCCATGAACGTCGACGGCACCGCGCCGAGGTTGTTAAAATACCACCTTTGCGGCGAGCCGGGCATATCGGGGCCGTGGTCGGTTATCGCGATGGCGTAAAGCCCGAGCTTTGCCGCCTCGGCGGTCATCTCGGTTATCGTGGCGTAGGCGTGTGTTGACGCCACGGTGTGGGTGTGTGTATCTGCTATTATCCTCATAAGGCGTTACTCCCAGGCGATCGTCGTCTTGCCGGACTCGTCGGTATCGTAAGCCATGCCGAGGTTTGAAAGAAGCTCCTTTGCGGCGTTGTAGCCCATCTTTTTCTGACGGTTGTTCATCGCCGCCGCCTCGATGATAACGGCGAGGTTACGTCCGGGCTTTACGGGGATCGTGATGGTCGGCACCTTGTTGCCGAGAATCTCCATATACTCCGTTTCCATGCCCATGCGGTCGTAGACCTTGCTGTTGTCCCAAAGCTCCAGGTTGATAACGATGTCGATCTTCTCGGTGTTCTTGACGGCGCCCATACCGTAGATGCGGCGGGCATTGATGATGCCGATGCCGCGAAGCTCGATGAAGTGGCGGATATTTGCCGGTGAAGAGCCGACGAGCGTCTTGTTCGACACGCGGCGTATCTCTACAGCGTCGTCGGCGATAAGGCGGTGACCGCGCTTGATAAGCTCGACGGCCGTCTCCGATTTACCGATGCCGCTGTCGCCTGTCAGAAGCATACCTTCGCCGTATACCTCGACCAATACGCCGTGGCGCGTAACTCTCGGCGCAAGCTCGACGTTCAGGAACGAAACGAGAGAAGCCGTGAACTCGCTCGTCGCGTCCGATGTAACGAGGATCGCAACGCCGTACTTCGACGCTACCTCCCTGACCTCGGGAAATGGCTGAAGGTCGCGGCAAAAGATCATAGCCGGCGGCGCGAGCGACAGGAACTTCTCCAGAGAATCCATGCGCTCCTCATGAGAGAGCATTTCGAGGAAATGGTGCTCCTTCTTGCCGATGATGAGGATACGGTTCTTGTCAAAGAAGTCGAGGTGACCGGTAAGCTCCAGACCGGGGCGGTTGTAGTCGGCAACGCTGACGAGAAGATCGTTCGGGTCCTTCGGCGTATAAACGATATCGAGGGAAAACTCTTGAATGATTTTCCCGAGGGATACTGTGAAATCCATATTAAAAACCTGCCTTTCCGCTGTTGTTTTCATTTTGCCTGCACCGTTGGATCACGGCGCAAATCGTCTGATACAATTATACTATAAATCGCCGAAATTGGAAAGGGGTATTTTAATAAACCGAAGGGCGCATTTTTGGCTATTTTCCACAAAGAAATCGCCGCCCATCTTCTTCGATTTGGGCGGCGTTGAGAGTAATTACCGAATGTACAACATCAAAGTATAACGCAGATAAGGCCGTTGCAGCCGTCGTTGATTATTCGTTCAATCGTTTCATTGAGCTTCGCTCTCGCCTCGGCGGGCATCCTGTACAGCTTGTTGTGCATACCCTCGTTGACAAGCTCGTTGAGGGACTTGCCGAAAATATTTGACTGCCAGATCTTCACCGGGTCGTCGTCGAACTCGCTTAGAAGGTAGCTCACAAGCTCCTCCGACTGCTCCTCAGATCCGACTATCGGCGTAACCTCCGTCGTGATGTTCGTTTTGAGCATATGGATAGACGGCGCCGTCGCCCTGAGCTTTATTCCGTAGCGGCTGCCCTGGCGGATTATCTGCGGCTCCTCAAGCGTGAGATCCTCCATCGACGGCATAACGATCCCGTAGCCCGTGTCGAGCGCCTCGGAATACGCCGCCTTGATCTTGTCAAACTCGGACTTCACCTTCGACAGCTCGACCGCCATTTTCAGAATGTCCGCCTCGTCGCCGACGTCCATTCCCGTTTTTTCGGAAACGACGCCGCAGAAAAGCCCCTTTTCAAGCGTGACGTTTATTCTCGCCCTGCCCGTGCCGAGGTCTATCGAGCCGGGCGCGGCGCTGCCGACAAACTCACATTTGCCGACCTCCTCGCAGATATCGCCGATGTCGCGAAGCTTCACGGCATTTGCGGCGGCGCTTCGTATCGTGCCGAAAACGCCGCTTTTGATACGGTGCTCCTTCTCGAGCGAGCCGACCCACTTAGGCATATCGACGGCGATTTCGCGAACGGGGAACTCGAACAGGACGCTTGCGAGGATCCGCTTGATCTCCCCCTCGCCAAGTTCCAGGCAGTTGACCGGGATAACGCTCACGCCGTAGCGCTCCGAAAGACTTTTTGCAAGCGACTTTGCGTCGTTTGACTGCGGCTCGGAGCAGTTGAGAAGCACGACGAACGGCTTGCCGAGGTCCTTCAGCTCGCCTATGACGCGCTGCTCCGCCTCCTCGTACTCCTCCCTCGGAATATCGGTAACAGAGCCGTCGGTCGTAACGACTATGCCGACGCTCGAATGGTCGGATATGACCTTCTGCGTGCCGATCTCCGCCGCCATATTGAACGGTATCTCCTCGTCGTACCACGGCGTTTTCACCATTCTCGGCTGCTCGTCTTCGATGTAGCCGAGCGCGCTCGGGACGATATAGCCCACGCAGTCGATCATGCGGACGGAAAGCGACGCGCCGCCGTCAAGGCTGACGGTGACAGCCTCCTCCGGGATAAACTTCGGCTCGGTCGTCATGATCGTGCGCCCCGCCGCCGACTGGGGAAGCTCGTCGATCGTGCGGCGGCGAAGGGAATCGTCTCCGATGTTCGGGATAACGAGCGTGTCCATGAATCTCTTGATAAAAGTCGATTTGCCCGTTCTTACGCCGCCAACTACGCCGAGGTAGATCCTGCCGTTCGTTCTCCTCGATATATCGCTGTAAATATTTCTCTCTTCCAACACAACAACCTCCGTTTTTCTGACATTGAGATGTTCCATTGTATGACGACGGCGGCGTGGATATGCATACCGCCGCTTTTTTGAAATATACATTGAAATGAAAGGGGGAGCGCCGTCGCGGCGTTTCCCGAATACACTACGATCGAAAGAGGCGACGAACAATGAATGAAACAGACGAGACGATTTCAAATATCACCGAAACGAACGAGCAAGCGCCGCAGCAGGTAAAGGCTGCGCCCGACGACCGCCCGCACCGCGGACTTTCGCCCGTCTTTAAGCTGCGGCTTATCCTGTGCCTTGCGGCGGCTGCAGCGGCGGCGGCTTTAAAGTTCTTCGGCGGCAGCGCCTGCGAGACGGTGCGCGCGCTTTACGAGGAGTACGCCGTGCGCTCGCTGATGATCGAGAGCAGCGACGCAAACAGCTCTTTTATCGGGGCGGCTTCAAATGACTATCTCGGCGGGTAGGCTGCGCCTGCGCTTCGGCTACCCCGCAGCGGCGGCTCTGTGCGCCTGCGCCGTCCTCTACGCAGAGCGCTTTCTGCCGGCGCTGCTTTGCGTGCTGCTTCACGAGGGCGGCCACATCGCGGCTCTGTTGGCGTTCGGCGAGCACGAGATCGAGGTCGTTCTGCGCGTGCTCTCGGTCGACATCATCGACAAGGGCGCAGCCTCGCGTCCCGACCGCAGGCAGGCGATCGTCGCTCTCGCGGGACCGCTTTCAAACGGCGTGACGTCACTGCTCTTCTTCGCCGCATACAAGGTCTGCGGGATACAGCTTCTTCAAAGCTGCGCGCTCATCGGCGTATGCATCGGCGGGTTCAACCTGCTGCCGATGATCGCGACCGACGGCGGTGCGCTCGCGGCGATCGCGCTGCAAAGGCGCTTTTCCGAACGCACGGCAAACGCGATACTGACGGCGCTCACGCTGCTTCTTATGTTCCCCGTCTGCGCCGCGGCATTTCTCGCCATGCTGCGCAGCGGGAGGAACTTCACGCTTCTGGCTTTTGCGGCGGCGGGGATCGCGTCGCTAATTGACGCTAAGACCGGCTGACCTTAACAGCAAAGTAAAATCGGAACTGTCAGCGGTCGGGCGGCACGCGCCGCCGGGCAGTACGCGCATAAAGCTTAACGAAACCTATAATTATATGTCCGCGTCGAAACCGATCCCAAAGTACGGTCTCCGGGCGCCGCCGGGCAGTACGCGCATAAAGCTTAACGAAAGCTATAATTATATGTCCGCGTCGAAACCGATCCCAAGGTACGGTCTCCGGTGGCTTGATTGGCAAAGCAAACGCAGAATTTTACCGAGCAGCCCTCGGCGCGGAGACCGGCTGACCTCAACAGCAAAGTAAAATCGGAACTGTCAGCGGCGACACGCCGCCCGCTAAAAAGGTGTTGCGTTTTTTACAAAGTTGTAATATAATGGTAAGCAGATACTTTTATGATATTTTACGGCAGAAAACGGCAGTGAAAAGCCGTTTGTTCTGCGAATGATTCAATGATCCCGGGAGGAATATGGTCATGGAGGAGTATTTCAGAAGAACTTGGGCAGAAATAAACTTGAATAAGATCGAGCATAATTTCAAGGTCATAAAAAGCTGCGCTAAAGACGGCGTAAAACTCTGCTGCGTAGTAAAGGCGGACGCCTACGGTCACGGCGCGAAGGAGCTTGCAGCGCTTTACGAGAAGCTCGGCGCGGACTTCTTCGCCGTTTCAAACCTTGAAGAGGCGATCGAGCTTCGCAGGATAAGCATAACCACGCCTATCCTCATTCTCGGCTATACGCCGGCGCAGTATGCGAAAACGCTCGCAAACAATAACATCACTCAGGCGATCGTCTCGGCGGATTACGCAAGGGAGCTTTCACGAAACGCCGTCTGTCAGGGCGTTACCGTATGCGTTCATCTGAAGCTCGATACCGGCATGAGCCGCATCGGCATAATGTGCCAGGACGTTGAGCGTGACGACGCGCTCTCAGAGGCACTCGAGATAATCGCCCTAGAGGGGCTTTCTGTCACCGGCGCGTTCACCCATTTCGCCGTTTCAGACGAAAAGGAGGAGGGCAAAGCGTACACCGAGCATCAGATCGAGTGCTTCAGCCGCTTCTGCGGCGCGCTCAAAGAAAAGGGCGCTGTGTCGGACGGCTTCATCTGCCACTGCTCGAATTCCGCCGCTATCATGGACTACAAGCAGGCGCACATGGATATGGTAAGAGCCGGCATAATTCTTTACGGACTCTCCCCCTCCGATAAATTAAAGGGTCAGATCGACCTGCGCCCCGCTATGCAGATAAAGTCGGTCGTCGCTCACATCAAGGAGATCGAGCCGGGTACAAGCATCAGCTACGGCAGAACGTTCACAGCGGATAAGAAAATGCGCATCGCTACCGTTCCGATCGGCTATGCGGACGGGTATATCCGCAGCTTCGGCAAGCAGGCGTATATGATCGTCGGCGGCAAAAAGGCGAAGGTCGTCGGCAGGATATGCATGGATCAGTGCATGATCGACATCACCGACATCGAAAACGTGA
Source organism: uncultured Eubacteriales bacterium (assembly GCA_900317025.1). Lineage (GTDB taxonomy): Bacteria > Bacillota > Clostridia > Oscillospirales > Acutalibacteraceae > RUG592. The sequence goes on from ONFG01000023.1 coordinate 8,930, forward strand.
ATATCGGCGATACCGTGACCGTCATCGGCGAAAGCGGCGGCTGCGAGATCTCAATGGACGACGCCGCTTCATGGGCTGGTACGATCAACTACGAGGTCGCGTGCTTAGTCGGCAAGCGAGTTCCCAGAGTTTACATCAAGGACCGCGAGGTAACGTCGGTCAACGGGCTGATAAGCTGACAATACATCAACGATAATTCTATTTTTTTCAAAGTGTATCCGAAGGGGTGCGGGGGTGCGGGTCTCCGGTGGAGACCTCTACGTAGCAGAAGCACCGACCGAGGCGGCAGCCGAGACTGCGACCGGAAAGCCCCCGCAATACGGCATATGATATAGCAAAGTATGAAAATTAATGACGTTTACTATAATTGCCTCATTAATAATAAACAACGGTCAGGAGGGCTTTTATGACATTGTTGGTTGTTGACGGAAACAGTATCGTCAACCGTGCTTTTTACGGAGTAAAGCTGCTTACAACTAAAGACGGACAATATACAAACGCGATCTACGGCTTCCTCACGATGCTTGACAAGATCAAGGAAAGCTCGAACCCCGACGCGGTGGCGATCGCCTTCGACCTCAAAGCGCCGACGTTTCGCCATAAGGCCTACAGCGGCTACAAGGCAAACCGCCACGGTATGCCCGAGGAGCTTGCCGCTCAGATGCCCGTGCTAAAAGACCTGCTGAAAACGCTCGGCTATACGCTCGTTGAGTGTGAGGGCTTCGAGGCGGACGATATCCTCGGTACGCTCGCCGCAAGGTGCGACGAAACGGGCGATCCCTGCGTTATCGCAACGGGCGACAGAGACTCGCTCCAGCTTGTCTCCGACAACGTAAGCGTGCGCCTCGCTGCAACAAAAATGGGCAAGCCCGAGGCGGAGCTTTACGACACCGCGCGCATCAAACAGGAGTACGGCGTAACGCCGCTCCAGATGATCGAGATAAAGGCGCTCCAGGGCGACACCTCGGACAATATCCCCGGCGTTGCAGGCATCGGCAAAAAGGGCGCCGGCGACCTGATACAAAAATTCGGCTCGATCGAGTATATCTACGAAAACTTAGAAACGCTCGACATAAAGCCCGGAATGAGGAAAAAGCTTGAAGAAGGGCGCGACAGCGCATTTCTGAGCAAGATGCTCGGAACTATCCGCCGCGACGCGCCGATCGACACGGAGCTTTCCCACTACACGCCGAAGCCCTTCGACCCCGACGAGGTAATGACGAAGCTGGCTTCGCTTGAGCTTTTCTCGCTCATAAAGAAGTGGGATATCCGCTCCGACGTAAAGCTAAAGGCAGCCGAAGCGCAGGAAGAGGACGAGACGCCGCTGCCCGATGTCCTGACGTCGATTAACGCTCAGGAATTGCTCTCAAAGCTCGAAGAGCAGGGCAAAGCGTTCTTCGTGACGGACGCCGACCTGAAGGGCTGCGTCCACTGCGCTTACGTAAATCTCGGTGGCACGGTCGCCGCTGTCCTCGACCGGGCGGACGAGTTCCTCTCTTCGCTCCTGGCAAATGAAGAGATTGAAAAGTATACGGCAAACTCAAAGGTGCTCTTTGCGTTTGCGATAAAGCAAGGCATCAACGCGGTCAATATCAAGGCGGATATGCAGCTTGCAGCTTATATCCTCAACCCCTCGGCAAGCTCTTACGACACGCTTCGCCTGTTTGAGGAATACCAAACGCCCGTGAAGTACTACGAAGACAACTTGCTTTTTTCCGCCCAGCTTGCGCAGGAGGCGGCTTACCTCCCGGCGCTCTGGAAAACGCTCGAAACGAAGCTCGAAGCAAACGACCAGCTCTCGCTGCTGCGCGAGATCGAGATACCGCTTGCAAACGTCCTCGCCGACATGGAGAACGTCGGCTTCAAGGTTGACAAGAACGCCATCACCGAGTACGGCAAGACGCTCGGAGAAAAGATCGAAGCTTTAAAGGCAGGCATCTACGAGCAGGCGGACTGCGAATTCAACATTAATTCGCCCAAGCAGCTCGGCACGGTGCTGTTTGAGACGATGGGTCTGCCGGGCGCTAAAAAGACTAAAACAGGCTACTCCACAAACGCCGACGTTCTCGAGGAGATTATAAACGTTCACCCCATCGTCGGAATGGTGCTGGAATACAGAACGCTCTCTAAGCTCAAATCGACGTACTGTGACGCACTTGTTAAGGTCTGCGACGAAAACAGCAGAATTCATTCTGTCTTTAATCAGACGGAAACGAGGACGGGCAGAATCTCGTCGCTTGAGCCGAATTTGCAGAATATTCCGGTGCGCACCGAGGTCGGCAGAGAGCTTCGCAAGTTCTTCATCGCCGAAGACGGCTTCACGCTCGCCGACGCTGACTACTCGCAGATCGAGCTTCGCGTCCTTGCGCACATCGCAAACGATCCTGAGATGATACGCGCGTTCACCGACGGCGTCGATATCCACACCGTCACGGCTTCGCAGGTCTTCGGGCTGCCCGAGAGCATGATAAACTCCTCGATGAGAAGCAGAGCGAAGGCGGTCAATTTCGGCATCGTCTACGGCATCGGCGCGTTCTCGCTTGCAAAGGATATCGGCGTTACGCGAAGGGAGGCCGACAATTATATCAAGGCGTACCTTCGCCACTACAGCGGCGTTGACGCCTACATGAACAGCGAGGTCGAGAAGGCTAAGGAAACGGGCTACGTCTCGACGATGTTCGGCAGGCGGCGCTATCTGCCCGAGCTTAAAGCGTCCAACAGGAACCTGCGCGCGTTCGGCGAGAGAGTCGCCCGCAATATGCCGATACAAGGCACCGCCGCAGACATCATAAAGATCGCGATGGTGCGCGTTTACTCCCGCCTGAAGGCCGAGGGCATGAAGGCAAGGCTCATCTTGCAGGTACACGACGAGCTGATCGTCGAAGCGCCCGAGGAAGAAGCAGAAAAGGCGGCGGAGATACTCCGCGAGGAGATGGAGAACGCCGTAAAGCTCAGCGTTCCGCTTACCGCCGACGCGCACATCGGCAAAACGTGGTTCGACGCAAAGGGCTGATAAAAGGAGGGTAAACTATGTACAAGAGATTATGCGATTATATCGAATACATCGACGGCAAAACAAGCCCCGATAACCTTAAAAAGCTCTCGGAGAAGGAGCGAGAGGAGCTTAAATCTCAGCTGCTCGTTCAGACGCAGTTTTTCCAGCACGAGAGGCTTATCCACCTGATCGTGACGCATATGTTCGCGATCATCACGATCGTGACGCTCGTTGCAATGATCTACTTCAAGACGATCTCGCTGCTTATCCTGCTTGTTCTCGAGATCGGGCTTCTCTTCCCGTACATCATTCATTACTACCACCTTGAAAACGGTACGCAGAAGCTTTACACCTTCTACGACCGCTTCATCGGCGAAACATTCGGCGAGAAGTACAACGAAAAGGACAGAAAAAAGCAGTGACCCATACCGCCCGGTCAGTTGGCTGCAGGAAGAAAAAATTAAATATGCGGCAGTAAAGTCGTTATACAAAACATAGCTGCAGCGGTACTGCCTGCGGTCGCTCGACCGCTGAATTTTATTAAGGAAGGAACTACACATGAGAGAAATACGTCAGGAGGTCTTGAGCGGTGAGCGCGCATTTTACGGCGAAAGCGGCGCAAAGCTTTATGACTGCGTCTTCTGCGGCGGCGAATCGGCCGTCAAGGAGTGTAGCGACCTCGAGATAAACAGCAGCATTTTTGAATGGAAATACCCCGTGTGGTACAGCAAGAATATAACGATCGACGGCTGCTCGTTCTTAAAGGACTGCCGCGCGGGCTTCTGGTACATAGACGATCTGACGATCAGAAACAGCGTGATAGACGCGCCGAAATGCGTCCGCCGCTGCAGCGGAGTAAACCTTGAAAACGTGAGCTTTACAAACGGCGACGAAACGCTCTGGGCGTGCTGCGGCGCGCGCCTTAAAAACATCAACGCCAAAGGCAGCTACTTTGCAATGAACTGCTCCGACATGGAGGTCGACGGGCTGAAGCTCGTCGGCGGCTACTCGTTCGACGGCGTGAAGAACGTCGTTGTAAGGAACTCGACAATCGTCGGCAGAGACGTCTTCTGGAACAGCGAGAACGTGACCGTTTACGACTCGTTTTTAACGGGCGAATACCTCGCATGGAACTCGAAGAACGTTACGTTCGTAAACTGCACGATCGAGAGCCTGCAGGGGCTTTGCTATATGGACTCGCTCGTGATGAAGAACTGCCGCCTCATAAACACGACGCTTGCCTTTGAATACGCCGACGTCGACGCGGAGATAACCGGCACGATCGACAGCGTTTTCAATCCTAAAAGCGGCACGATAAGAGCCGACCGCATTGCCGAGCTGACGGTGGACAAAAGCAGGGTCGACCCGTCAAAGACTAAGATAATCTGCAAAAACTGATACAACAAAAACACCGCCCGGGCTTTTAAGCTCGAGCGGTTCTTTTTTATCATTCCTCTTCGTCGTCGACCGTTCTGGTGAAGTAGCCGAACTGGCGGAAGCGGTTGTAGCGGTTCTCGAGAAGCTCCTCGTCTGAGAGCTGGGAGAGCGCCTTTATGTCCTTTTTGATCTGGTGGCGTATAGAATTGCACATCTTGTCGAAGTGGTCGAAGTCCTCGGTGATGATGCCCTCGACGACCTTGAATTCACGCATATCCTGCGCTGTGATCTTAAGGCAAGCCGCAGCGTCTGCGACCTTCTTGCTGTCCTTCCATAGAATGGACGCGCAGCCCTCGGGGGAAATCACGGAGTAAACGGCATTTTCGAGCATATACACTCTGTCGGCAGTCGCAAGGCCGAGCGCGCCGCCGCTGCCGCCTTCACCTATAACGATCGTGATAACGGGCGTTTTCAAGCCCATCATTTCAAGGATATTCTCGGCGATAGCCTGACCCTGACCTCTCTCCTCCGCCTCTGCGCCGCAGAACGCGCCGAGAGTATCGACGAAACAGATCACGGGTCGGCGGAACTTCTCAGCCTGCTTCATAAGGCGAAGCGCCTTGCGGTAACCCTCCGGCTTCGGGCAGCCGAAGTTCTTCGCAAGCCTCGACTGAAGGTCGGTTCCCTTGTCGATAGCAATGAACGTTGCGGGAATGTTTTCGTCGAGGAAGCCCACACCGCTGTAAATAGCTGCGTCGTCGCCATAGCGGCGGTCGCCGTGAAGCTCCATCACATTTTTGAATATCTGATCGACGTAGGCGCTGCCCGTAGGACGGGTGCTCGCTCTCGCCGTTTTAAGCTTTTCGTAAGGTGTCATCGTCATACCTCATCGCTCCTTCCTGCGTGGATCTCAAGCAAATTGAGAAGCGAGTCTCTGAGCTTCTCTCTCGGAACGATAGAGTCGACGAAGCCGTGCTCAAGCAGGAACTCGGCGCTCTGGAAGTTGTCGGGGAGCTTCGACTTTGTCGTCTGCTCAACGACGCGCCTGCCGGCAAAACCGACGAGCGCCTTCGGCTCGGCGAGGATAATATCGCCCTGCATCGCGAACGAAGCGGTGCAGCCGCCCGTTGTCGGGTCGGTGAGAACGGTTATGTAGAGGTTGCCCGCCGTGCTGTGGCGCTTTACCGCACCGCTGACCTTAGCCATCTGCATCAGCGAGATAATGCCCTCCTGCATTCTGGCGCCGCCGGAAGCAGTGAAGCCGATAACGGGCAGGTTGAAGCGCGTTGCGTACTCAAAGATCGAGGTGATCTTTTCGCCGAGAACGGAGCCCATGCTCGCCATCATGAAGCGGGAATCCATAACGAAGAAAGCGAACGGTCTGCCGCCGATCTTTGCCGTGCCTACGACTACGGCGTCCTTCTCGCCCGTTGCCTTGCGGGATTTGTCGAGCTTCTCTGAGTAGCCCGGGAACTCGAGGAAATCGACGCTCTCGAAGTCGTCGAACATGAACTCACACGACTTCTTGTCGCTGAGCCACTTTATCCTTTCCTTGCCTCCCATGCGGAAGTATTTGCCGCACTTGGGACAGATCATGTTTGCCTTTAAAAGCTGGTGCTTACTGAACTCACTGTTGCAGCTCTTGCACACGAGGTTCACGTTCTCGGTGTGCTTGATGAGCGAATCGATGTCGGTCGGCTGCTGACCGGTGAGATTCTTTATAAAGCTGGTAAATACGTTCGCCATTATATACTATCTCTTCTCTCTGTAAAAGTTGCTTTGAACGGATCACTTTATCAGTGCGAACGAGAAGCTTGCGCTTACGCAGAGCTTGCCGTTTACGCTTGCCTTGCCCTCGGCAAAGTAGAACGCACCCTTCTGGCGGGTGATGCGGCACTGAGTTTCGATGGTGTCGCCGGGGAGCACCTTGTTTTTGAACTTTACTTTGTCAAGCCCGGTGAAATACGGCGTTGCACCGTCTGCCTGCTCCGCGAGGAGAACGCAGCTCGACTGCGCCATGATCTCGCAGAGGATAACGCCCGGAACGACCGGGTTGCCGGGGAAGTGACCCTTTAAAAACCACTCGTCGCCCGTGATGTGCTTTTTGCCGTATGCCACGCCATCGACGACTTCTGCCTCATCGATAAGAAGCATATTGTCGCGATGCGGGATTATGTTTTTGATCTCTTCAATATTCATCACTTCACCGCCTTGAATGCAAGGCAGGCGTTATGCCCGCCAAAGCCGAGGTTCGTCGAGAGCGCAAGCTCGATCGGCGCTTCAACGGCCGTGTTCGGAGTGTAGTTAAGGTCGCACTCCTCGTCCTTTTCGAGAAGGTTGATCGTCGGCGGAACGATGCCCGTGCGGAGCGTGTCCATAGCCGTGATAGCCTCGATAGCGCCCGCTGCGCCGAGCATATGACCCGTCATCGACTTTGTGGAGCTGATATGGAGCTTGTATGCGTCGTCGCCGAAAACGTTCTTGAAGGTCATCGTCTCGGTAACGTCGTTGAGGTGTGTGCCGGTGCCGTGAGCGTTGATGTAGATCCTGTCGGCGTCGGGGATCTCGATACCCTTCATAGCCTCTCTTACCGCAGCTGCCGTACTTTCGGCTGCCGGGTCAGGAGACGTGATGTGGTAAGCGTCGTTAGTCGAGCCGTAGCCGACGATCTCGGCGTAGATCTCTGCGCCTCTGTTTACGGCGTGCTCGTATTCCTCAAGGATAAGCACAGCCGCGCCCTCGCCCATTACAAAGCCGAGACGGCGCTTGTCAAAGGGAAGCGAAGCCGTATCTCTCGTTTCGGCGGTCGAGAGCGCCTTGCACTGACCGAAGCCTGCAACTGCGAGCGGGTGAATAGCCGCCTCGCTGCCGCCGCAGAGCATAGCGTCTGCGTAGCCGTGCTTGATTGCTCTGTACGCCTCGCCGACTGCCGTCGCGCCCGTTGCGCACGCCGTCGAGACAGACATATTCGTGCCTTTTGCGTTGAATGTGATAGCGAGGTTGCCCGCCGCGATGTTGTAGATCATTTTCGGAATGAAGAGCGGAGACACGCGCCTTGCTCCCTTGTTGAGAAACGTCTCGTGCTCGCCTGCGAACGTCTCAAAGCCGCCCACGCCCGAGCCGAAGATCACGCCGAAGCGGTACGGGTCGACCTTGCCGGAGATGCCGCTGTCGTTTACCGCCTCGGTAGCCGCATAAACCGCGTACTGCGAGAAGAGATCCATCTTTCTCAGCGCTGACTTTTCGATAACGCCCGCGAGGTCTGCGTTCTTTACCTCGCCGGCAAACTTGTACTTTGATTCTGAAACGTCGAAGTGCGTGATCGTGTCGATACCGTTTACGCCCTTCCTGATATTTGCAAGGTATTCCTTAGCGCTGTTGCCCACGGGGGTGAGCGCGCCGATACCCGTTATCACTACTCTGTTCAATCTTTTCTCCCCCTAAAATATGATTACCGCGATCAAAAAGCGGATCTTACATTGCGAGTCCGCCGTCTACCCTGATGACCTCGCCCGTGATGTATGCCGCATCGTCGGAGCAGAGGAACGAGATCGCGTTTGCAACGTCTTCGGGTCTGCCGCCCTTTTTCATCGGGATCGACTTTTCAAACTGCTCTCTCACCTTTTCGCTGAGTGCGTTCGTCATATCGGTAACTATATAGCCGGGAGCGACGGCGTTGACCGTAACGCCTCTTCCCGCAAGCTCCTTTGCGACCGACTTCGTAATGCCGACTACGCCCGCCTTAGATGCGGAATAGTTAGCCTGACCGGCGTTGCCCGTAAGACCTACGATTGACGAAACGTTGACGATCCTGCCGGCTCTCTTCTTCATGAAGTGGGTGTATGTATTCTTTATCATGTTGAACGTGCCCTTGAGGTTGACGTTGATAACGGCGTCAAAATCCTCCTCCGCCATCTTGAGCACGAGCTTGTCACGAACGATGCCCGCATTGTTGACGAGGATATCAATACCGCCGAAGTCCTCAATGATCTTTTCGGTCGTCGTCTTCGACTGCTCGAAATCAGAAACGTCGCAGCGGTAGAACGCCGCCTTTACGCCGTACTTTTCGGCAAGTGCGGAAGCCGACTTAGCGCCGTCCTCCTCGCCGCAGTAGTCAACAACAGCGATAGCCGCGCCCTGAGATGCAAGCTTCTCGGCTACGGCAAAGCCGATGCCTCTTGCAGCGCCCGTGATAAGCGACGTTTTATTTTCAAAACTCATAATGAATGCCTCCGTTTACAGGTCGATCGCTTCGAGCGTCGCCTTGTCTTCTACGTTATAGACCGCAACGTCGCCGTTTATCTTCTTGATTAGCCCTGAAAGCGTCTTGCCGGGACCTACCTCGATGAAGGTATCAACGCCGTCCGCGATGAGGTTCTCGACGATTGTCTGCCATCTTACCGGGTTCTCAGTCTGCGCTACCAGCTGCGCCTTGTAGTCGCCCTCATAGGGCTTAGCCGTGTAGTTGCTGTAGACAGGCATAGCAGGCGCCTTGAACTCGATATCCTTTACATACTCCGCAAGACCGAGCGCCGCAGAGTGCATGAACGGCGAATGGAATGCGCCGCTTACCGCGAGCTTTACACCTCTGCCCTTTTCGGCCTTGGCAGCTTCGACTACCTTGTCGGCATTTTCGGGCGTAGTTGCGATAACGGTCTGTGCAGGGCCGTTGTAGTTTACGGGGTAGGTGTCGTCAAAGCGTGAAGCGATCTCCTCTACCTTTTCGGGCGGGAGCTTCACAACGGCGACCATCGTGCCTTCCTTTTCTTCGGAAGCTTTGTCCATAAGCTCCGCTCTCGTCTTAACGAGCTTGAAAGCGTCTTCATATGAGAGCATTCCCGAAAAGCCGAGCGCTGCGATCTCGCCGAGCGAGAAGCCTGCGATGTAGTCGGGCGTTATGCCCTTTTCCTTTACAGCCTCTGCTGCTGCAAGGTCTACCGCCATAACGCAGGGCTGAGTGTTGCACGTTCTTGAAAGCGTTTCCTTATCGCCCTCAAAGCACTGAGCAAGCGTTCCCGGGCGAACGCTGTCGGCGATCTCAAAGATCTTTTTTGCCGCCTCGGAGCTCTCATAAAGCTCCTTGCCCATGCCGGTGTACTGTGCGCCCTGACCGGAAAAAACAAATGCTATTTTACCCATTTTGAAGCACCTCCGAGAAGCTCCTCTGCCTGAGCGAAGATCTCTTCGATGATCTCCGCTGCGGGCTGCTCCTTATTTACCATGCCCGAGATCTGACCTGCGAGCAGGCAGCCGTTCTTTGCGTCGCCCTCAACGGCAGCCATGCGCAGTGCGCCGACGCCAAGGTTTGCGACGCTTTCGGGGGTAGCCTCGGGAGCGTATTCCTCTTTGAGAAAGTTTCTTGTAAATGTATTTTTAATGCTGCGGCAGGTGTTTCCGCCGAAGCGTCTGCCCGTTGTGGTCGTGGAAATGTCGGTAGCCTTGAGCACTGCATCCTTGTAGTTCTGATGAACGGAGCACTCCTCTGCAACTAAGAAACGTGTACCGAGCTGAACGCCGCACGCGCCGAGCATGAACGCCGCCGCAACGCCTCTGCCGTCACCGATGCCGCCCGCCGCGATAACGGGGATACTCACTGCGTCAGCTACCTGAGGCACGAGCGCCATCGTCGTAAGCTCGCCTATGTGACCGCCGGACTCCTGACCCTCGGCAACGACCGCCGAAGCGCCGCAGCGCTCCATCTTCTTGGCCATTGCGACCGAAGCGATAACGGGGATCACCTTGATGCCTGCGCCGATCCACATCTCCATGAACTTTGCCGGGCTGCCTGCGCCCGTCGTAACTACGGGGACCTTTTCCTCGGCTACGACCTGCGCGACCTCGTCGGCGTGAGGGCTTTGAAGCATGATATTCACACCGAAGGGCTTGTCTGTCGAAGCCTTTGCGATCCTGATCTGCTCACGCAGATAGTCGCTGCCGGCGTTCATTGCCGAAATTATGCCTAAGCCGCCTCCGTTTGAAACGGCTGCGGCGAGCTTGCCGTCCGCGATCCACGCCATACCGCCCTGGAATATGGGGTACTTTATGCCGATCGCTTCACAGATCGGGGAATTTATCATAATTTTACCTCTTTTATATCGAATATATCAAAATATATGTAAACTTAAAAAGTCGCGCCGCCCACACCCCAAGCAAAAGCCGGGGCGCCGGCGGTGGCAGAAGTCGGGATCAGCCGACCTTCTTCTCAACTGCTGCAACAAGATCTGCAACGGTCTTCATTGAGGGATCAGCCTCGAACTCGATGTCGAACTCGTCTTCGATGTCCATTGCGATCTCTGTGATATCGAGGGAATCAATGCTGAGATCCTCAAACTTTGTATCCTCTTTAACCTCGGATACGTCGCAGTCGATCTTGTCAGCGATCATCTGTGCAATTTTCTCAAATACCATGACTGAAAACTCCTTTGAATAAAATTATGCAAATTTCTGCAAATATATCTTAACAGTTACCGGAAATTTTTTCAACCCCGATAATGTTAATTTTCTTTGAAAATGATAGCGCTTACCACTCGAAAATAATGGCGCCGCTCGAAAGGCCGCCGCCGAACGCCGTGAGAAGGATCTTGCTGCCTTTTTCAAGCTTGCCGGCTCTGTTCATCTCATCGAGAGCGATCGGGATACTTGCGCCGGAGACGTTGCCAAAGCGCTCGATGTTGACATACCACTTTTCCCTTGCGATGCCTGACTTCGGCTGCGCGAAGTCGATGATCCTCTTGTTAGCCTGGTGCGGGATAACAACGTCGATGTCGTCGGGCGTAAGACCTGTTTTTTCAAGCAGCTCCTTTACGTCGTGGGAGATCGAATTAACGGCGAACTTGAACGTAGCCTGTCCGTTCATAAAGAGGAACGGGTGCTTCTGCTCTACCTTGTAGAACGGAGAGATGCCGTCTCTTGCGGGGATGTCGATAACGTCGTCGCCGCCCTTTGTGTGGATAACGGAATCGTAGAAGCCCTCCTCCGTCGCTTCGAGAACGACGCCTGCCGCACCGTCGCCGAAGATAACGCAGGTGCTGCGGTCTGTCCAGTCGAGAAGCTTGCTCATTCTCTCCGCGCATACGATAAGAACCTTTTTTGCTCTGCCTCTCTCGATGAAGCCCATGGCAGTCTCTAAAGCGAAGAGGAAGCCTGCGCACGCCGCGCTTACGTCGAACGCCATGCAGTCTGCGCCAATCCTGTTCTGGATCATGCAGGCGAGGTTCGGGCAAACGGAATCCGCCGAGATGGTAGCCGCAACGATAAGGTCGATGTCGCTGCCGGCAACGCCCGCGTTTTCAAGCGCTCTGTTAGCGGCGTTGAGACCCATGTCAAGGGTCGTCTCGTTAATGCTGACGCGGCGCTCCTTGATGCCGACTCTTTTGGAGATCCACTCGTCAGAAGTCTCCACGATCTTCGCCATATCGTCGTTTGTGACAATGTTGTCGGGAACGTAGCTGCCTGTTCCCAAAATCTTAAAATTCATCTGTAACGCTCCTTGTGTGATTCAATCTTCGATAGTATATATGTAATGTAAATTGTTGACAAATGATGCTGCGGCAATGCCGCTGTTAAACTGTCACCAATATATTAGTTCCCATATCCGGAAAAAGGTTACACCTTTTTTTAAAATTTTCTATTCAACGAGAAGCCTGTAGATCTCGTTCTTTTTTAGACCCGTCGCCTTTGCCGCCTGCTTTGCGGCGTCCGAGACGGACGAGCCGTCTTCTATCAGCTTTTTTGCAAGCTTTACCGCCTGCTCGGGCGTGTATTCCTCGCGCTCCTCTTCACCCTTGCCCTCCAGCACGAGAACGATCTCGCCCTTTAATCCGCCGTCGCCGTATTTTTCAACGGCTTCACGAAGCGTCGTGCGTATCGCCTCTTCGTGGAGCTTCGTAAGCTCCCGCACGATCGAGATGCGCCTGTCGCCGAACGCCTGGTACAGGTCGCGCAGCGTGTTCGGGAGCTTGTGGGGCGCTTCATAGAAGATCATCGTGCGGCGCTCGTCTTTAAGGCTTTCGAGGTGATCGGTGCGGCTCTTTTTGTTTACGCTTAAAAAGCCCTCGAACGTGAACCTGCCCGTAGGCAGCCCGGAAATCGCGAGTGCCGAAACAACGGCGCTCGGCCCCGGAACGACAGCGACCGGGATTCCCCTCTCGGCGCACTGAGCGACAAGCAGCTCGCCCGGATCGGAGATACAGGGCATTCCGGCGTCGGTAACGATGGCGCAGCTCTCGCCCGCCTCAAGCCGCCGGCAGATGACCTCGCCCTTTTCGCGGCGGTTGTGCTCGAAGTAGCTTATCATCGGCTTTTTTATGCCGCAGTGGTTGAGTATTTTCAGCGTGACTCTCGTGTCCTCGGCGGCGATAAAATCGACCGATTCGAGCGTTTCGGCCGCGCGCGGCGAGAGGTCGCCGAGGTTGCCTATGGGCGTGCCGACAACGTAAAGTATTCCGCTCATATGTAGCCCTCCTTGTAGTCGCCGTAGATATCGAGCATCTCACGGGAGAAGTTGAAGTCGTCGTCCTCAATGAGCAGCGTCGGCAGCGTAACAAGCCCTCCCGGGCGTCCGCCACGCTTGCCCTCGACGAGAAAAAGCTTCGGCGCTTTCCCCCTTCGCTGCTGCACGAGCCGAAGCCGCTTCGGCTCGATGTCGGCGTTTCTCATAGACATTAAAACGTCGGTCAGGCGCTCGGGGCGCTGGCAAACGCAGAGCCTGCCGCCAAAGCGCAGAAGCCTTGCAGCCGCCTTCGTTACGTCGTCTATCGTACACTCCGTTTCGTGGCGGGCGATGCGCTTGCTCTCGTCGCTGTTGACGATACCGCCGCCGCCGATCTTGTAGGGCGGGTTCATCGCGACTATATCGGCGAAGCCCGCTTCGAGAACACCGTCGAGCGCACGAAGGTCGGCGTTTACGACCGTGATCTTATCCTCAAGCCTGTTAAACGCGGTGCTTCGCCTGAGCATATCTGCCGCCTGCGGCTGTAGCTCGACGGAGGTGATGCTTTTCGGCGGCGTGTTTCTGCACCAGATAAGGCTTATCGTGCCGCAGCCCGCGCCGAACTCGACCGCGTTTTCGTGCTTTTTCGGCGAGGCGAAATCGGCGAGCAGCACTGTGTCGGTTGAAAAATGGTTCTCGTCGGAGACGATCACACGCACACCGCCGCCGAGTGGCTCGAGGTGTTCACCGTCTTTCAAAAGCTCGTTCTCAGCGCACATAAATATTGTTGCCCTCCGGGTCGATAGCGACGATCAGCGGCATATCCTCAACCTCGTAGCGGTAGATCGCCTCCGTGCCGAGGTCCTCGTAGCAGACGAGGTCGACCTTCTTTATGCTGTTTGCGATAAGAGCCGCCGCGCCGCCGACCGCGATAAGGTATACCGCCTTGTTCCTTACCATCGAGGCGATGACCTCGTCGTTCCTTGCGCCCTTGCCGACCATGACCTTCAGGCCGAGGTCGAGCAGCGACGGCGCGTACTTGTCCATTCTGTACGACGACGTAGGGCCGCACGGGCCGATAACATAGCCCGGCTTTGCGGGCGCCGCGCCGACGTAGTAGATAGTCTGCCCCTTTACGTCGATGGGAAGCTCTTTGCCCTGCTGCAAAAGGTCGTACATTCTCTTATGGGCGGCGTCGCGCGCCGTGTAAAGATAGCCCGAAGCGAGCACCCTGTCGCCGCATCTGAGCGATGCAAGCTGCTCGTCCGTTATAGGAAAGTTAATTTTCTTCATTTCAGTCACCCTTTATTCTCAGATCGTCACCGATTTGTGACGGCAGGCATGGCAGCAGATATTTACGGCCACGGGCATTCCGGCGATGTGCGTCGGGTACGTTTCGATGTTCACGCCGAGCGCCGTCGTCTTGCCTCCAAGCCCTGCCGGGCCAATGTTCATCTTGTTGATCTGTGAGAGAAGCTCCTCCTCCAGCGCGGCGTAGCGCTCGTCGGCATGGCGGGAGGCTATCGGGCGGAAGGTCGCTTTTTTCGCAAGCTCTGCCGCTTTTTCAAACGTGCCGCCGATGCCTACTCCGACAACGATCGGCGGGCAGGGGTTCGGCCCCGCGTAGGCTACCGCGTCAAGAACGAACTTCTTCACGCCCTCAACGCCCGCCGATGGGGTGAGCATTTTTACCGACGACATATTCTCGCTGCCGAAGCCCTTGCCGCCGGCGGTTATGCGGATCGCGTCGCCCGGGACGATCTCGGTGTGGATAACGGGCGGGGTGTTGTCCTTTGTGTTGACCCTGTCAAAGACCGGGTCGTCAACGACCGACTTTCTGAGGTAGCCCTCGGTGTAGGCTCTTCTCACGCCCTCCTCTACGGCGGCTCTGAAACCATCGCCGCCGACCGTCACCCTGTCGCCGTACTCGACGAAGAGCACAGCCATGCCCGTGTCCTGGCACATCGGTATGCGCTCCTTCGCTGCGATGGCGTCGTTGTCGATGATCTGGGTCAGAACGTCCTTCGCAAGCTGGCTGTCTTCGTTTTCACGCGCCGCCTTCAAGGCGCCGAGGATATCGTCGCCGATGTAGTAGTTGCAGTCCATAAACAGATCTTTTACTGCCTCGGTTATACGCTCGGCAGGGATCTCTCTGATACTCATTTATTATCTGTCCTTTCGGTGCGCCGGCAAAGGCGCATTCTGGCGTATTCGTGTATTATTATATACCAAAAACGGCGCGTTTGCAACCGAAAGAACGCCTAATTTCCGGCTGTTTTTACAGTCTTCCGCAGTCAGACCGCCCATATATGCAAAAGTGCGGGGCATATGTCACTCAAATGTGCTTTTTGAGGAGATTGTTCTATTCACTAAAAAAGATTAATCTGTCGATCATGAGTAAAAAAATCACATAAAATACACATTAACCTATTCCAATTTCGGACATTTTATGCTAAAATATATGTAGTTGTTTTACGGGTCATTCGCTTGGCTCTGTTCACAAATACCGTACCTTACGCATATTTTGGCGGCGGTATATTTTATCGTTTACGAAAGGCTGAAAAAAATGAGTAGAATACTTGTAGTTGACGACGAATACAGGATAAGGGAGCTTATCAAAAAATACGCCGTTTTTGAGGGACACGAGGTCATTGAAGCGACCGACGGTCTTGAGGCAATCTCAATCTGCACAAGGAACCAGTTCGACCTTATCATCATGGACGTTATGATGCCGGAGCTTGACGGCTTCTCGGCTTGCCGCGAGATACGCAAGCGCAGCTCCACGCCGATCATCATGCTTTCGGCAAGGGGCGAGGAGTATGACAAGATCCACGGCTTCGAGCTTGGCATCGACGACTACGTCGTAAAGCCCTTCTCCCCGAAGGAGCTTATGATGAGGGTGAACGCCGTTTTAAAGCGCACAGCTCTCGACGACGGTCAGAAGCGCGACGTTTTTACATACAACACTCTTGAGGTCGATTTCAGCGCTAGAATAGTCACGATCGACGGCAAGCGCGTCGACATGACCCCGAAGGAATACGAGCTGTTCTTCTTCATGGTAAAGAACAAGGGCATCGCGCTTTCGCGTGAAAAGCTCATCAACCACGTCTGGGGCTACGACTTCTTCGGCGACGACAGAACGCTCGACACCCACATCAAGCTGCTCAGAAAGAGCCTCGGCGAGTACAGCAAGTGCATCGTTACGCTCAGGGGCGTGGGCTACCGCTTCGAGGCGTAAGTCAAAATGAATATAAAAGAGCTTCCTTCAAAGCTTACGTGCAAGGTCACTGACGTTTTTAAAAAGCTGAACGTTCAAACGATAAAGAGCTTCGTATCTTCGCTGCCGTCCGGGATAAAAACAAGGCTCAGCTCGCAGCAGGCAGGCCGCAGACACTCGCTGATGACGTGGCTGAGCTTATGCTTTTTCGCGTTCTCGCTTATAATCCTCATTGCGCTGCTCTCGATACAAACGCTCTTTTACGGAAGCTTCTACAAGGCGATCAAGACGAAGAACCTCACGACCTGCGCGTCGAGCATAGAGAACAACATCGATCACAGCGACCTGCAACGGCTGATAATTACGATCTCAACGCAAAACGACGTTGACGTTATCCTCTGCACGCACGACGAATTCGCAAACTTCCAGCGCAGCCGCGCCTCGATCGTCTCGGACAGCAGCCTTATCGACGAAATGACGACGGCGCAGCTCAACGAACGCTTCGTAAGAGCTCGCAACAACGGCGGCACCTTCATTGAGATAATCAAAAACGACGGAGACGAGCGCAAGGCGCTCTCAAAGGAGGGCGGCTTTGAGGGCGAGATGCCGGAGCTTGAAAGCGACCGCGAGGAGCGGCTGATCTATTCGGCAAGCTTCACGGACGACGGCGGCACGGAGTATCTGCTGCTGCTCGAATCGGTAGTTACGCCGTCGCGCAGCACAACCCAGACGCTGCTCTATCAGCTTCGCATCATCATGGTAATACTTATCCTCATCGCGCTCGTCATGACGGTCATATTCTCGAAGATGCTTGCAAAGCCGCTTGAGAACATAAACAACTCCGCCAAGGAGCTTGCCGAAGGCAACTACGACGTCGTATTCGCCGGCAGCGGCTACCGCGAGGTAGAGCAGCTCAGCGACACGCTCAACTACGCCACGAGCGAGCTTAGGCAGGTCGACCAGATGAGAAAGGACCTCATCGCGAACGTCTCCCACGACCTGCGAACGCCGTTGACGCTCATAACGGGCTACGGCGAGGTCATGAAGGACATTCCGGGAGAGAACACTCCCGAGAACATTCAGATAATCATCGACGAGGCGACCCGCCTTACGAACCTTGTAAACGATCTTATCGACATCTCAAAAATCGAGGCCGGCACGATGAAGCTGGATGCGTCGGTCTTCTGCATCACCGACACGATAAAGGAGATGTTCGGCAGGTACAACAAGCTCAAGGAGCAGGACGGCTACTCGTTTACCCTCGAGCACGATCAGGACGTTTACGTTTACGCCGACCAGCTAAAGATCTCGCAGGTAATATACAACCTTGTAAACAACGCCGTAAACTACTGCGGCGAAAGCAAGGAGATCACCGTGCGGCAGACGTGCTACGACAACCGCGTTCGCATCGAGGTCATCGACAACGGCCCGGGTATCCCGCCCGAGAAGCTTAAAAACATCTGGGATCGCTACTACAAGGTCGACAAGTCGCACCAAAGCGCAAAGATCGGCACGGGGCTGGGGCTTTCGATCGTAAAGACCGTTCTCAAGCTCCACAAGGCGCAGTACGGCGTTTTCAGCAAGGTCGGCAAAGGCACCGTCTTCTGGTTCGAGCTTTACAGAACGAACAAAGACGGAGAACCGATGTAATGAATACTGATACTAAACTCAATTAAAAAGCTTTAAAAGCTTTTTATAGCGCCGCAGGCGCGTTTGAGTTTGTATGAGACGGGATGACGCGCTTTGCGCGGCATAAATAACGCCGTCCTCACCAAGAGATGAGGGCGGCGTTTGCGCGCTTTATTATTTGCCTTTGTTCTTCTGTACGTTTGCGGTGATCGCTGCCGCGACAGAGTCGGGTACGAGCTTTGAAGCGACGGCCGCCGCCTTCATCGCCGTGCCGGGGATTATGACCGTCTTGCCCTTTATCATGTTCGTAACGGCGTACTTTGCGACGTACATACTCGAAAGCGACGGCGAAGCAAAGTGAACGCCCGCCACCTTGTTGAATTCCGTATCGACAGGCCCCGGGCAGAGCGCCGAAACGGTAACATTCGAGCCGGACTCTTTAAGCTCATGAGCGACCGACTGCGTGAGCCTCAGCACGTAAGCCTTGCTCGCATAGTAAGCCGCCATGTACGGGCCGGGAGCAAAGCCAGCCATCGAAGCGACGTTGAGTATCTTACCGCTGTCACGCTCCTTGAAGTCTTTCAAAAAGAGCTTGAAGAGGACGTGCATCGTCTCGACGTTGAGGTCTATCATCTCGACCTCGCGGTCGCAGCTCGTCTTTGTGAAGTCACCCCACACGCCGAAGCCCGCGTTGTTGATGAGAATGTCGATGTTCTCGTCCTTCGTAAGCTCGTAAAGCTCCTTCGCGCCGTCCGCGCCGCTGATGTCGCCGGCGATTATCCTCGGCGTACCTGTCAGGCAGTCGGCGAGCGCTTTCAATCGCTCTTCCCTGCGCGCCGTGATGATAAGCTCGCAGCCGAGCGAATCGAATACACGGGCGATATCTCTGCCGATGCCGGAGCTTGCGCCTGTTATCAAAACTTTCTTTGCCATAAAAACTCCCCCGATGTGATGATCTATGATTAGATTATACCACATCGAGGGACGTTATGCAATACAGTCAGGCGGCGTGTCGCACCCCGGAGGGCACTTCAAACGCCAGCCAATCAGCCTGCGCCTTCGGCTTGACTTCTTGGGACGTTTTGGGCGCCGCTCACAGTTCCGATTTTACTTTTTTGGGAGACACTGATTAAATCGAGTGCCAAAATTGCGCAGTCGGATTTCGTGGCAAATTGGACAAAAAAGCCGCAGTAATACTGACGTATTTCAAGGCTTT
>ONFG01000028.1 GCA_900317025.1 uncultured Eubacteriales bacterium
GACGACGAGATAAAAAAAGCGTTCCGAAAGAAGGCGAAGCTTTACCACCCCGACCTTCACCCCGACGACAAGGAAGCAGAAAAGAAATTCAAGGAGGTCAACGAGGCCTACGAGGTGCTTTCCGACAAGGACAAAAAGGCTCGCTACGACCAGTTCGGTCATGCTGGCGTTGACCCGAATTATGGCGGAGGCGGCGGAAGCTACGGCGGCTATCCGGGCGGCTTCGACGTCGACGACATCTTCTCAAGCTTCTTCGGCGGTTTCGGCGGCAGACGCCAGACAAACCCGAACGCCCCCAGACGAGGCACAGACGTCGAGACGGTTTGCAGCATTTCGTTTGAAGAGGCGGCTAAGGGCTGCCGCAAGAAGATCTCTTATCAGAGGATCGATAACTGCGACGAGTGCGGCGGTTCGGGCGCAAGGAAGGGTACATCTCCGAAAACGTGTTCGGCGTGCGGCGGCTCGGGTCGGGTTACGATCAACTCCAGAACGCCGTTCGGCGTAGTTCAGACAACAAGAGCCTGCGACGCCTGCGGCGGCAAGGGCAGAGTTGTCGAGAACCCCTGCCCGAAGTGCGACGGCAAGGGCAGGATCCGCCATACTCTCGAAGACGAATTCAATATTCCTGCAGGCGTTGACGAGGGTCAGCGTCTTTCGGTAGGCGGCAAGGGCAACGCCGGAATCAACCACGGTCCGGCGGGCGATCTCTACATAGACATCACGGTACGCCCGCACCCGATCTTTGAGCGCAAGGGCAACGATGTTTACTGCACGCTGCCGCTGACGTTTGTTCAGGCGTGCCTCGGTGCAGAGGTCGTAGTGCCGACGCTCGACGGCAAGGTGAAGTACACTGTCAAAGAGGGCATTCAGCCCGGCGACAGCTTCCGCTTGAAGGGCAGAGGCATTCAGAGCCTCAGCGGTAAGGGTAGAGGCGACGAATACGTCAAGGTAACGGTCGAGGTGCCGAAGAACCTTTCAAAGCGCCAGAAGGAGCTTTTGCAGGAGTTTGACGGGCAGTCGAGCGAGAAAAACTACCAGAGCAGAAAAGGCTTTTTCAACAAGCTCAAGGAGCTGTTTGAGGAATAAAAAACAAAATCGGCTTTCGCATGCGTTTTGTGCTGTGAAAGCCGATTTTTTGCGGTTTATTATACTGGAGCGCTGCCCCATACCCCGCCAACTTTTTTGAAAAAAGTTGGTCAAAAACTTCGGTTAGAAATTAAGCTTTGAGCGTTGCTGCCTCTTTGATCTGTGAGCTTTCATCAGACGCGCTTACCGAGACGTAGTCCTCGGCGTTTACGGTGCTGCCGTGGCTTTCGTCGTTGTGATCTTTAAGCAGCAGCTTTAAGAAGATCGGGCAGAGTATCGACGTTGTGATGATGAGCATGATCGTTGCAAAGAGCGGGTCGATGCCGACAAGCGTGCCGTTATCGAAGTATATAAGCCATGCCGCCGTGGAGTAGACGGCGAGAGCAACCTCGCCTCTTGCGATCATGCCGCAGCCAACGGCGAGCGAGTCTCTTCCCTTGAAGCCCATAATGCGGGCAATGCCGCCGCAGCCGATGATCTTGGCAACGATCCCGATCGTAACGAAGACGAGTGCAAAGAGGATATCCTGCGGCTTGAAGTTGCTGAAATCGGCGCTTATGCCGATGAACGCAAAGAAGATCGGCGAGAAGATCATATAGCCGTTTACGAGCACCTTGCGGTCGACAAACTTTGTGTCGCTTAAACCGCTGAGCATAACGCCTGCCATATAAGCGCCGGTGATCGCGGCGATACCGAAAAACGTCTCCGCACAGAAGGCGTAGATGAAGCACATTGAAAGTGCGAAAATGCCGGTTCTGCGCTTGTGGGGGTACTTTTCGGATATCCACTTGAATACGATGCGCATAACTGCGCCTAGTCCGATGGAAAAAGCAAAGAATAGCGCCGCCTTTAAAAGCGTGAATGCAGGGTTGCCGCCACCCTTTAGCGAGGTGATAAGGCTGAGTACGATAATACCCATAACGTCGTCGATTATAGCGGCGCTGAGGATAGTCGTTCCGAGCTTTGTGTTGAGCTTGCCAAGCTCTCTCAGCGTTTCGACGGTTATTCCGACGCTCGTTGCGGTGAGTATGCAGCCAACGAAAAGCGCGTTCATCAGCTTGTCGGTGTTTGAGAACGTTTCGGGTATGCCGCCCATGAAGAGCGCCGCGCCGAGCGTTCCGAGGACAAGCGGAACAATAACTCCGAGCAGAGCGATCATAGTTGAAGCGAAGCCGCTCGTTTTGAGGTCCTTTAAGTCTGTTTCAAGACCGCTCGAGAATAGGATAAGTATAACGCCGATCTGCGAGAACGTGCGCAGCACATCCATCTCGATCTCGGTCGGCGCGATGATGCCGTTGAAGCTGCCGGGAAGCTGCGAGAAGATCGCGGGGCCGATCAGCAGTCCTGCGACGACCATTCCGACGACCTGCGGCAGCCCGAGCTTCCGCGTTCCCATTCCGAGTAGCTTTGTCGCAAAAAGTATCACGGCGAGATAATAGATAATTTTCGTTACTTCAAATTCCATTACACAAGATCTCTTTTCTTTTGTTTATTGCATATCTCTGATTATACTACTCATTCTTTTAAAATTCAACACCGCAGAGTCTTTTAATTTACATATCGTAAAGGTTTTGCCGTGATTTATTCAGTGGCTCCTTAAATAATCTCCTTGCATTTGCGAGAATTTATGGTATAATAAATCCGTACTGTATTGTATCCGGGATATCCCGGAATGATAACAAGGAGGATAAAAGTGAATAGCAAGAAAAAAGACATTCGTTGGACTGTAAGTGTTGCACTTATGGCGGCTATCATCGTGCTGCTGGCAAATACGCCGCTCGGCATGATCCAGCTTCCGATTATTAAGGCGACAACTGTACACATTCCCGTGATCATCGGCGCAGTTCTTCTGGGACCCTTGGCAGGCGCGATTCTCGGCGCGACGTTCGGCATATGCTCGCTTGTGAGCAATACCGTTACGCCTACGCTTCTCTCGTTTGCGTTTTCGCCGTTTCTCAGCACGACAGGCGTTCCCGGAGCGATGAAGGCTGTGTGGATCTCAGTCGGCTGCCGTATCCTTATCGGCGTTGCTGCCGGCTGGGTATGGATCCTGCTCAAGAAGATCAGGGTGCCTGCGCCCGTAGGACTTGCGATAACAGGTTTTTTAGGCTCGATGGTCAACACGATCTGCGTAATGGGCAGCATCTACTTCCTTTTTGCTCAGCAGTATGCCGAGGCGAAGGAGGTCGCTATTTCGGCTGTTTTCGGGCTTGTAATGGGTACGGTAACGGCTTCTGGCATCCCGGAGGCGATCGCTGCGGCGATCCTCGTTGACGCTATCGGACTCGCGCTTCTCAAAGCGATGCCCCGCATTATGCCGGAAAAGAAGCAGAAAAAGGAAGAACCGGCTGAAATCTCTGCATGAATTGGATTGGATAACCTATGATATTAGCGGTAGACATCGGAAACTCAAACATAGTGATCGGCTGCTTTGAAGACGACAGAGTGCTTTTTATCGAGCGCCTTTCGACTAACCAGCAGTGTACTGACCTGGAGTATGTTATTTCCGTAAAAAATATTCTTGAACTCAACAGCATAGACGTCTCGGATATCGAGGGCTGCATAATGTCGTCCGTTGTGCCGAGCGTGAGCGAGACGGTAAAGTCTGCGCTTGAGCGCCTTACCCACACGCGAGTCATGACGGTGGGTCCGGGCATCAAAACGGGGCTTAAAATAATGCTTGACAACCCCGTCCAACTCGGAAGCGACAGAGTAGCCGACGCGGTCGCTGCGGTGAACCTTTACAAGCCGCCGCTCATCATAATTGACATGGGGACGGCGACGACGGTCTCGGTCATCGACGAGGAGAAAAATTACCTCGGCGGCATGATAATTCCAGGGCTGAGGGTTTCGCTCGACTCGCTGACTATGCGCACGTCGCAGCTCCCGAAGATCGGCATTGAGCCGCCCAAAAGGGTGATCGGCGCGAACACTGTGGAGTGCATGAAAAGCGGTATAATCTACTACTCGGCGGCGGGTATCGACGGGGTGATCGACCGCATCGAAGAGACTCTCGGCAGCCGCTGCACCGTCGTATCGACCGGCGGTCTTGCCGATAAGATAATTCCCCACTGCAAAAGGGATATCATAATCGACGAGCAGCTTCTGCTCAAGGGGCTCATGATAATATACGACAAAAACAAGAAATGATATACAGTACATTGAAGAGGGAAGCACTGCTTTCCTCTTTTTTTTGCGCCGTAACTCAATGAAAAACGGCGTTTAATAATGTGGGATAAATTTTATATAATGGGTAGAAAATGAATGAAAATTCTATAATAGAAATAACATTGCTTTTATATTTTTGCAAAATCTACGCTCTAAAAATAACAGCAAAATCACCCGAGATAAAACTTTTGTCATATTTTTCAATATACTTTTATTATCCGAACTTTTATGATATAATTAACCGTATGTAGATTACTATGGTGTATTATGTAAACATTTCGGTGAGGCACCGACACCGGAAACTATGGGGTTATTTTGTTTATGGACGAAAAAAATAAGAAGACAAGCGACGTCATCTTCGGCAGGAATCCTGTCTTTGAAGCCGTGAAAAGCGGTAGGGCGATCGACTCTATCCTTGTGGCACAGGGCTCTAAGGGCGGCACGGTCTCCGTGATACTCGCCAAGGCGAAGCAGCAGGGGATCGTCATCAAAGAGGTCAACCCTCGCAAGCTCGACTATATGTGCGGAGGGTCTGCTCATCAAGGCATCGCAGCCGTGGCTGCCGTCAAGGAGTATTCCACGGTGGAGGACATTCTCCTTGAAGCCGAAGAGAAGGGCGAAGATCCGTTCATCATCATTCTCGACGAGCTGGAGGATCCTCACAATTTAGGCGCCGTTATTCGTACGGCGGAGTGCGTAGGCGCTCACGGCGTTATCATTTCGCAGCGCAGGAGCGCGGGACTGACCTACGCCGCAGGCAAGGCGTCCGCGGGCGCAGTCGAATACGAAAAGGTCGCAAGGGTCGTTAATATCCCTAATACGATCGAGCTTTTGAAGAAAAAAGGCGTATGGGTGTACGCCGCAGATATGGACGGCGGCTTATATACGGCCACCGATCTCACGGGTCCGGTTGCTATAGTTATCGGCAACGAGGGCAAGGGCGTCAGCCCTCTCGTTCGCAAGAAGTGCGACGCAGCCGTTTCCCTGCCGATGCTCGGCAGGATAAACTCGCTCAACGCGTCGGTAGCCGCAGGCGTTCTCGCCTACGAGGTGCTGCGCCAAAGAGAGGCAAAGAAGAAATGATCTGAAACGATACATATACGCAATGTAAGAAAGGGGTGAAGTGTGTGTCTGAACGTGACGATATTGATGTAGTTAACAAAGCGGAGAATAACCCGGCAGCCAAGGCCGAGAGCGACGCAGACCGCGACAACATTACGATTCGTCAGAATACCCCCACAGACGAAGCAAAGGCGTCAAAGCCCGGCTTTTTAGACAGGCTGAAAAAAGCGTTTTCCACTGAGGAAGACGAGCAGGTGCAGGAGGATAGCGCCCTTGACGAGGGAGAGAACCTTCTCGGCAGCCTTTTCGGCAGGCTTAAAAAGACTACGGACGGCGCCGAAGACTCGGCGGCTTCAAAACAGACAGACATCAAAGAGGGTGCTTCGGCAGAACCCGGCGAGAAGCCCGAGGTTCTTGAGAGTGACGGCGAGCCTGAAAGACCTGCCAGGGAAGAGAAGCAGCCCGATCCTGCGGAAGAGGAAGAATTCCTCATGATAAGCGCGTTCCTCGAGGGTGAGGAATATACTCCGGGGGACGATGGCTTCGATACACAGGACGCACTCGAAGAGGAAGAGGCTGTTTTTGAAGTCGACGACGAAAACGAGTACGTTTACACCGAAGCAAACGGCGAGGATAACGATAATAACGATACGGCCGATACCTCTGAAAACGACAAGAAGGAGGAAAAGGGCGATGTGCAAAGCAGTGAAGGCAGTGTTGACGGCGCTGAGAATGTCAGCGAAGAAGAAGGCGCTGCCGATAAAGCCGGTGATCTCGCTGAGGCTCCCGCTGACGGGGCGCAGGCTAATAGTGGCGACGGTGAAGCTGCCGGCAGCGTGGAAGGCAGTGAAAATGACGGCGGCAGCGGCAGCGGTGAAGCTGACGATGAAGGATCCGCGGAGAGTGAAAAAGCTGCTGACACTGCGCTCGAAGGATCCGAAGAAGCTCAGAATGCTGAAGACGTTCAGAGTTCCGCTGACGTCGAAGCTGCTGGTGACGATGCTTCTGTCAGAGAAAAGGCTGAAAGCGCTGAGAACAGCGAAGAAATAAAGACCGAGCCGCTCGACAAGAGTGACGAATCGGAGGACGAGGAGTTTGTCTTTGAAGAAGAGATGCTTTTCGACGAGACCGACGACGAGCTTGCCGATATAGCGAAGCTCGACTCGATGGAGGATTTCGGAGAGCTTGACATGATCTTCGCAGAGGACGAGGGCGAGACAGCAGCCGCAGAGAAGTCGGGCAAGGTACCCGATACCAAGGAGTATGCAGCCGATGGGCGCCGCTCCGAGCCGCTCGAAACAGACGGTGACGCCCCCGAGGGCGAAGAGGCCTTCGACAAGACCGGGGACGAAGAAAAACCTTCCGAAACCGATGAAAAGATTGGCGGCGAAGCAGAGCAGGCAAGCGAAGAAAAGCCCGCGGAAGCACTCGAAAACGATCCCGGTAAGGAAGCTAAGGAAGAGTCGGCAGACGAGGCTCCCGTAAAAGAGGAGCCCGCCGACGAAAAGCCGGAGGAGAAAACGGAGAAAAGCTCCGAAGAGGATAAGTCCGAGGAAAAAACGGAAGAAAAGCAGGACGATAAGCCGGACGGAAGCAACGGCGATAAGTCCGAGGATAAAACGGAAGGCGAGGCGGAAAAGCCTGCCGAAGGCAAAGCGGAGCGCTTCAAGGGCTTCCTTGTAAAAGCTAAGAATAAGCTCGTCGAGCTTTGGAACGCCAAGGACGAAGACGGCACAGACAGCAAAAAAACGGAAAAAACGCCGCAGCCGGATGTGCTTGAAGAAGAAGCCGAGGACGAAGCAGACGAAAACGACGGCTGGATCGTCAACCCCGATATGCAGAAAAAGCCTCAGACCGAAGCAAAAGCGAAGCCCGATGAAAAGCCTGAGGATAAAGCGGACGAAAAGACCGCGCAGCAGAGCGAGGGCGTAGAAGATAAGCCTGATAAGGAGGAGAAGACCTCCGACAGCGAGACCGAGGAGAAGACGAAGGAAGAAACCCCTTCGGACGCAAAGACCCCGCAGATCTCCATAATCAAAAACGAAAACGTAACGAAGACTGACTTCGACGAGGACAAGCTCCGCGAGAAGCTCAACGTTATCGAGCGCGACGACACCGACGTTCTTACCGACGAGCAGAAGAAGGCTCTCGAGACGAACAAAAAGGTGCTTGAGCGCGTTCAGGCTCTTGAAAAGGAGACCGCCGAAAAGCGTGAAGAGCTTCGCAGAGAAGCGCTTGAGCGCGAATCAAAGGCGGAGGCGGCAGCCGTTATCACCGAGCTTGAGGTCACCGATTACAGACCCGAGGGCGGCGAATTCATGAAGTTCACCGCCGGCAAGTTCTCCGAATCGGTGAAGAGCGAGTACGACTGCATCGTAAATTACAAGCGTATGCGCAGCGTTTCGACAAAGGAAGCGCTGATTGAGACTCCCGCCGAGAAGACGAAGGAAGCTCGTCCCGCAGCAAAGCGGGCTCCGCTGCCGACTATCGGTCAGAGTAGCATCCCCGAGCTTAGAGAGGCAAGAGACTTCGAGCGCAATCACGACAAGGTTGACAGCATATGCAAGAAGCTCGATTATCAGGACGAGCGTGATCCGGAGCCGGTAGAGTTCCGCACCGAGGAAGACGCAAACGACGTTCGCAAGCACGTAACGGCAAGCCGACGCCGCGAATCGTGGACGTGCGGTGCAGTTCTCGGAATAACGCTGGCGTCGTTCATCTTCTCGTGCTTTGCGGGAAGGTTCACGGTGGGCGCGGGCGCAGACGGTGCAGCGTCTCTCCAGAGAATATTTGCGGCTGTCAATTTCCTGATGTATGCGGGCGTTGTGTTCTGCTGCAGAGATATAATCATCGGCGGTCTTTTGCCGCTTAAAAAGTTCAGGGCGAATCCGGACACAGGCGTTGCGGCGGCGAGCACGGCGGCGGCTCTTCAGGCGCTGCTGGCGATCATGTTCCCGAAGCCGTTCATGGGTCAGGGGCTAAGCCTCTACACACTGATCGTTATGCTCACCCTTTCGGTGTGCTGCGTTGGCAGATACATGAACGCCGACAGGATCTCTGCAAACTTCCGATTTGTATCCGATACGGCGCAGAAGTACGCCGGCAAGTTCTTCCCCGATCCGCGAATGGTAGCGAAGCTGCTCAGCGGCACGAAGAACGACAAAACGGAGCTGTCGTTCCAGAAGAAAACAACTTTCCTGAAGCACTTCATGAGACTTTCAAAGGCAGACGATCCCGGCGACAAGCTCGCTTCAAGCTTCGCTCTCCCGGCGATCATACTTTCGCTGCTCGTGGCGCTCGTTGCGGGCATCGTGTCGAAGAGCTTCCTCGACGCGTGGTCTGTGCTCTGCGTGATGCTCTGTGCAGGTGTGCCGATCAGTTCCAGAGCGCTTGCGGCATTTCCCCTCAACAGGCTTGCAAAGAGGTCGCTCATGAATAAGTCTATGATCGTAGGCTATTCGGCGGTCGAGACGTTCTCCGACAGCGCCGCTGTCATGATCGACTCGAAGGATCTTTACCCCGAAGGCTCGATACAGATGAACGACTTCAAGGCGTTTGATGAGTATCGCTGGCAGGACGGTCTTTACGCGGCAGCCGCCGTTTCGATAGCGGCAGGCGGCGCGATGGCGAGTATGTTCGATACGATGATCGACAAGAGCGCCAGAAACAGCCTCCCCTTGGCAGAGGGCGTAATGTATGAGGACGGCAAGGGCCTTATCGGCTGGGTCAACAATGAGAGGATCTGCGTCGGAAACGGTCGTCTTTTGAGGAGCCACGGAATTCTCACGATCACCCCCGAAATGGAAGAAGATCACCGCAGCGGCGGCGACGAGCCGCTTTACATAGCGATGTCGGGTCAGCTCGTCGGAATGCTGCTTGTAGGGTACACGGCGAACCACCGCGTTTCCGATGTGCTCAAGCGCATGGAAGCAAGCGATATGAGTATGCTTGTCAGAACGACCGACGTTAACATCACAGCAGAGAGGATCGCGCGCGATTTCGGCGTGGGCATCAAGAGCATCAAGGTGCTTGAACAGAAGAACTCCAATGTGATCCGCGACGAGATGGTCGGCAAGGAAAAGGCGTCGCCTGCGTTTATCGCAACGAAGGGCGGAGTTACCTCGTTCGGCCTTGCCGTTAGCGAATGTATCCAGACGAAGCGCAACGTTTCGCTTTCGCTTGCCGTCGAGATAGTCGGCGCGCTGCTCAAAATGCTTGTGGTTACGGCGATCGTCCTGTTCGCAGGTATCCACCATATCGGAGCGATGCAGCTTTTCCTGTTCTCGCTCTTCTGGGTAGCGGCAGTTCTCTGCGCTCCGATCGTTGTACAGAAAATACAGGGAAATATATAAACAAAATCCCGGGGCGGCAATTGTCTGCCCCGGTAATTATCGAATATAGGTCTTAGGAGGATCATTATGCAGATAGCACCGTCTTTTTTATCGTGTGACTTCTCGAAGCTCGGAGAAGAGCTTGGAAGAATGGACAAGGCAGGCGCAGACCTCATTCACCTTGATGTGATGGATGGTCACTTTGTGCCTAATATCACCTTCGGCGCGCCTGTCATAAAATGGGGCAGACCGTATACGAAGCTGCCTTTTGACGTTCATCTTATGATAAGCGAGCCGCACAGATACATCAAGGATTTCGCCGAGGCGGGCGCGGACATCATAACGATCCATGTCGAATGTGACAGCGACATCGCCGAAACGCTCGACCTTATCAACAGCTTCGGCATTAAGGCGGCGCTCTCAGTAAAGCCGAACACGCCGGCAAGCGCAGTTTTCCCGTATCTTGACAAGCTTTACATGGTGCTTGTTATGACGGTCGAGCCGGGCTTCGGCGGTCAGTCGTTCATGGCTGATATGCTCCCGAAGGTGGGCGAGATCAAGCGCTACGCAAAGAGCGTCGGTCATGACATTGTCATTGAAGCCGACGGCGGCATCAACGAAGAGACCATCGCGCAGTGTGCCGCGGTCGGTATAGATATCAGCGTATCCGGCACCGGCGTTTTCAAAGCGCCCGACGCAAAGGAAGCGATCGCAAAGCTTAAAGCGCTCGCGGAATAAGTAAGCTGTTTTGTTTTAGTTTGGGCAGCTCCAAGACCGTTTAGCGGCGGCTTTGGGGCTGCTCCTTTTATTTATCCAGCAGCGTGGGCTTTCAACAAACGGCGGCAATAATGTTGAAAAGTCTCCGTGGATCAAAAGATCTGCTATTAAAAACTCGCGCGATAGATCTGCGGCGCGGGCAATGAGTGATGGATCGGATAAAACCGTGAGAGTCTACTGCGAGTATATTGCTGAGGTTATTCGATGATATCTTCTTCACCGCCGTCTTCCGAAGGTTCGTCGTCAACAGTTTCGGTGACGGTTTCTTCGGTCGTCTCGTCGGCAGCGCCTTCGTTGGTTTCTTCGGCAGCCTCTTCCGTGGGTCCTTCGGCGGTCTCGCTGTCGACTGCGTCGGTATCGGAGCCGTTTGCCGCCTTCGTTTCGGCAAGTCCTGTGGAGCCGTCTTCCGCCTGCTTATCGGTGTAAACGCGCTTGAAGACGTAACCGCTCGGCATCTCTTCGTAATTGTAGCTGGTGCCGCCGCCGTTTGAGTAGAACGACGAGGGGAGATCTACCGTCTTTGTGAGCTTGCCGCCCTTATAATAGTTTCTTACCGCCGCAGCGCCAAAGCCGCCGTCGCCGCCGCCTGTGTACCACGACGAAGTGCATATCTCGTCAAAGTCGGTCGGGCGGTAGCCGTAAATATAAGCGTAAAGCGCCGCACCCTCCATATAGCAGATGAGGTATACCTCATGGTCGGTGTCGTTGCGGAACTTCATGTCGATGTTGCCGTAGTCGATAGCGGAGTCTATGCCGATCGGAACGTATACCGACGGCCATGTGTGAGGCTCACGCTCGACGACCGTCATGTCAGCTCTTATGGCTGCGTTGTAGATCGTCGTTGCTGCCTGGCAGATACCGCCGCCGATGCCGTCTGCAGAACGCCCGTTTACGATAACGCCCGCGGCGTAGTAGCCGTTTTCGGCAAGGTTCGAGTTGCCGGTGTGCTCGTTGAACGAGAAGACTTCGCCCGGTCTTATTATAGAGCCGTTCATCGTCTGCATCGCGGTCATCATGTTCATATTGCCTGCCCATGTGTTGCCCGAGTACGTTGTGTACTGCGAGATCAGAACGAGATTCTTTTTGAGGTCGCTGAGCGAAACGCTCGGCTCGACCATCTTCATCTCGCCGTTGATGTCGGCGGTGTACTGCTCGTTTGTGATGAGCGTGTTGATCTGAGTTGTGAGATCGTCAACGTCCAGCTCCGCGCCCGTGATGCCATCGGCAAAGGTGAACATATCGGCGACTTTCTCCTTCTCGACGTTGATGCTTTCAACGTGAGCGTCCTGCATGGGAATGTCGACCTTTTTCGCAACGCCCTGACACGCCGTCTTTACGGAATCCTCGCCGAAGGTCATCGTGATGGAGTAGTCTTTCTGCTCGGAAGCCTTGAGCTTTGTGCGCTTCTCGCTGTTGAGTATGCCGCGCATATACTCGCTGTACTCGTAAGCCTCGTTAAGCACTCTGATCGTGTCAAAGTCGAACTCGAAGTCGTCCTCGGTGAGGTAAACCAGCTTGTCGCCGCAGTGGAGCGTGAAGTTCATCGACGGAATCATCTCCGACTCCTGCACGGTGAGCAGCTCTTTGGCGCTTTTCATCGTCTGACCGCCAAGGTCGACGCCATGGACGGAAATGCCCTCAAGGAAGATACCCTGAGGCGCCGCAAGCTCCGCCGCGCTCTGCTTCGTTGCGATGAACGCTTCGTGAGTTTGGTTGTCAAAAAGCCCCAGGCTCACCGAAGAGGCAACGATTCCGGCCGTGAGGATAACAGCCGCGGCAGCTATGGGAGCGGCAATGCCGAAGAAGCTTCTGCGTTTCGGCGCAGGCTCACCGTATTCTGCGTCGGCTGCCTCCGTTTCCGGCTCGGCTAAAGGGGCACTCAGCGCTTCGAGCTTTTCTTCGGAAGCTTTTCCTTTCAATTCATTTTTCATAAATTTTCCTTCTTTTTCTTTGAAAACTGTATCCATACATTTCATCATCTTCGGATAACTACAAACAGCTCCTCCGATACATAATAATGATACTCCATAACCGTGCCTTTGTAAAGAAGTTTAAAATTACAGATTTGTCATTTTTCGTCGAATGCAGAACGGCGGCGCAATTATATTTTTCCCGTTTTTAAAGCTCACCTGCGCTCCATATACCGTAAATTATTTAGGAAAAAGATTTTGACGCCTTGACTTTCGGCGTTTTTTACAGTGAAATATACCTGCGAAAGGCAAATAAAAGCCAAATTACAAAAATCCTTAAATATGTGTTGAAAAGTTCCCGGAAATTAAGTATAATTTAAGGTGGAAAAATTATCCGTATAGATCCGCGGGGCGAAAGCTCCTCGGCGGATGTGTTTTAAAGAAAAGTAAAGGTAAAGGAGAGTTCCCGAATTGGCTATGATAACCCTGGACAAGGTTTCCAAATACTACACCAAAAGGCCGGCGCTAGGTGACACTACCTTTGTTGTGAATGAAGGCGATTTCTTCGGGATCGCAGGCCCTAAAAAGAGCGGCAAGAGTACAATCATCAACCTTGTGATGGACTTTATCCGCCCCACAAGCGGCACCGTAACGGTCATGGGGCAGAAGTCGACGAGGCTTTCGCTCGAACGCAAGCAGAGCATTGGATTCATGCCGTCAAACCCGACCTACTGCGATACGATGAAGGCCATCGACGTGGTGAAAACGGCGGCTAAGATAAAGGGCGTGACCGACAGCGAAGCTGTGATGTCGCTTTGCAAGCACTTCAACGTCGACAGGAACAAGCGCATAAGCAGCCTGCCTCTTTCGTGCAGAAAGAAGATCGCAATAGTTATCGCTCTTATGGGTAATCCGAGGCTTGTTATTATGGACAACGCCTTCGTAGCTCTCGATAAGGATACAAAAAATAAGCTTGCGCATTACCTTCTTGATCTCAACAAGGAGGGCGTCACGGTCGTAATAAGCGACCGCAACATCGACCTTTTGCAGCAAATCTGTTCGCGCATCGCGATCATGAGAAAAGGCTCACTGCTTGAGATCTCCGAGAAGAAGGTGCTTCTCAATAGTGACACCAGAAGAGTAAGCGTAAAGACGAGTGAGGATCTTTCGGCGCTTTACACGCTCTTCCGCATCACCGAGGTAACGGAGGACAATGGCTACATCTCGTTCCTTTACAAGAAGGACATAAACGACCTTATCGGCGCGCTTTCGCACTACCGGCTCGATGATCTCCAGATCACGCTGCCGTCGCTCGGCGACGCTCTCGTAAGATACTACGAGAAAAAACTCGAGCAGGAAAACGGAGGTGAAAACTGATGAACGAATACTTTTCCATGCCGCTCATGGGCTACAAGCTGAGAGGGCGGACAAAGAATTTTCTTGTATGGGCAACGATCTCGCTATGCCTGTTCATTCTCATAATCGTAATGTTCTCTAATCTGCTCAGTGCGGGTCTTCCGGACTTTATCAGCGATATGGTGTCGTCCGTTCCCGGCTCTGTTTCCGGCAGTGGCGGAGCCGTTGAAACTCCTGATTTCAAGGACTTCGGCGTAAACTTCGGGCTTTGTATGCAGCTTATGCTGATCGTCGGCTGCGTTTACGCAAGCTATCTCGGAGCCTCAGCCAACACAAACGGCAGGGGTGACAGCGACGTAACGTTCGTCTACTCGCTGCCCGTATCGAGAGTCTGCGCGGTGCTTACCAGCTTTGTGGCTCAGATCGCTACGCTGTTTTTTTACAACGTCCTTACGGCTCTCGTTTCGATTGCTGTGCTTTACTCCAACAATAAGATGTTGTACCTCGGCAGGGTCTTCCTTGCCGTGGCGGCGTTCTTCCTTATCGAAATCATTTACCTTTCAATCTCATTTTTGCTCGCAACGTTCATGAACAGCGGCTCACAGGCGTCGTCGATTTCGGCAGTCGTAGTTACCGTTACGGTGCTGCTCGGGCTTATCGGCTCCATGTCGGCGTCTCTCAGCGTTTTGAAGATACTCTCGCCCTACTCCTATGTGAGCGTTTTCGGTATCATCACAGGGGAAAGCAGGCTCTATGTCGTAGGCATCGCGGCGGGCGTTCTCATGACGGTCGTCAGCCTAGTTGTAAGCTGCGTTCGTTACGACAAGATCGACCTTATTCTCGATTGATAACCCTACCTGTAAAAAGACTTCCCCTGTTTTGCGGGAAGTCTTTATATTACATATTTTATAATCCACTTTGAGGTATGGGGAAATGAAAGTTATAGTCAAATTGATAGTGTGCGGCGTGCTTGCGGTAGTCGGGAGTGTTTTCAGTTTTTTGGTTCCGGGCATTATCACACGAAACTACGACAAATGCACCGAAGAGGTAACGGCGATCGTCGTAGACCTCAGGGCAGACGAAGGCGACACTACACTTTACGCTCCGGTTTATGAAGCAGTTGTAAACGGTAAAACCGAGACGCTGAGTTCAAACACCTACACGGACCCGCACCCCGAGATCGGCGATGAGCGCACACTCAAAGTAAATCCCGACGATCCGAGCCAATTTTACGATCCGGTAAGCGACGGGCTGCTTTTAAAGATATTCAAGTATATCGGCTGGGGCTTCCTCGCGTTTGCGGTCATCGTGCTCTTTCTGCCGATAAGATAAACGGCAGAAAGCCGGGCTCAAATGAGCTCGGCTTAGATTGTAAGCTGCGGGATCGAAGCAAGGGGGTGGCGTGATGAAGATAACCGGTATCGTTTCGGAGTTCAATCCGTTTCATAACGGGCATAAATACCTTGTCGAAAGGGCGAGGGAAAACGGTGCCACCCATGTCGTCACCGTGATGGGCGGAAGCTTCCTGCAAAGAGGCAACTGCGCCGTTGTCGGCAAATACGAGCGTGCAAAGGCGGCCATTCTGGGCGGCGTTGACCTTGTGCTTGAACTGCCCGAAATCTACGCGTGCGCAAGCGCCGAGAGGTTTGCAAGGGGCGCGGTGGGCGTGCTCGAAGCGTGCGGCTGCGTCGATACGATCTGCTGCGGTGCAGAGTATATGAATGTGTCGGCACAAATACGTGCGATCGACATTCTCGAAGGCGCAGACGTAGGCGAATTCCTCTCGAAGGGGTACAGTTATCCTCATGCGGTGCAGGCGGCTGTGGAAAAGTCGGGCGATGAGGAGATAGCGGCGCTTTTGCGTTCGCCGAACGATCTGCTTGCCCTTGAATATTTCAGAGCAGGCAAGGACGATTTCTCGTTTTTGAGTGTGCGCCGAACTGCGCCGCACGATTCCGATACGCCCGACAGCGGGAAATATGCCTCGGCTTCGCTTATTCGCAAAATGATAATCTCCGGCGGCGATTACCGTGAGTACGTCCCAGAAACGACGGCACAGATGATCGAGAGGGCAAAAAAAGAGGGAGCTTGCCCGGCGCGCTTTGAAAACAACGAGCGGGGCGTTATCTCGGTGCTTCGGCGCATGACGGCGCAGGAGCTTAAACGGTTGCCCGATGTGAGCGAGGGGCTTGAAAACAGGCTGCACCGTGCAATTCACGAGAACGATACACTTTCCGGTATCATTATGGCGACAAAATGTAAACGGTACACCCACGCAAGGCTTTCGAGAATCGCTGCCTGCGCTTACCTGGGGATAACCGCCGCAGACATCGACAAGCCGCCGCAGTACATTCGTGTGCTTGCATTAAACGACCGAGGTGCGGAAATACTTAAAGAAATGAAAAAAACGGCGGTGCTGCCAGTTCTGACGGCTGCACGCAGCTTTGGCAGCCTTACGAAGGAAGCGAGAAAAACGCTCGACATCGACCTTCGCGCGTCAGATCTCTTTGCGTTGTGTACGCCGAAGCTGATGAGATGCGGCGAGGATTTTTACAGGGGCGCCGTAAAGATATAGGAGGGAAGCTTATGGAACTTCACGACAACGAACAAAAGCCGCAGAGAGCGCTTCTTATAGGCGTCGACTACGGCGCATTCGACGCGGAGGCTTCTATGGAGGAGCTTTATGCGCTGGCGGAAAGCGCCGGCGCAGAGGTCGCAGGCTCGATGATACAAAAGCTCGATAAGCCGATAGCCGCAACGTACGTCGGCACGGGAAGGCTCGAGGAGCTTGTCGGGATATGCGAAAGCAGCGAGATAGACCTCATCATAGCGGACGACGAGCTTTCTCCCGTCCAGATAAGAACGATAGAAGACGCAACTGACGTGCGTGTTATCGACCGTACGATGCTCATACTCGATATTTTTGCACTTCGTGCTCACTCAAAGGAGGGCAAGCTGCAGGTCGAAACGGCGCAGCTTCGCTATATGCTGCCGAGGCTTACCGGCAAGGGCGTTCAGATGTCAAGGCTCGGCGGCGGCATCGGCACGAGAGGACCCGGCGAGACGAAGCTTGAGACCGACCGCCGCCACATCAGGCGAAAGCTCGAGGCTCTCGAAGAAAAGCTCGACGAGATCGAAAAGCGCAGAGAGCAGCTTCGCAAAAGGCGCAAGAAGGACGGCGTTATAACGGCGGCTATCGTTGGATACACCAATGCCGGAAAGTCTACGCTTATGAATTACCTTACTGACGCCGGCGTTCTTGAAAAGGATCAGCTTTTCGCAACGCTCGACCCGACCTCGCGCGCGCTTAAGCTGCCTAACGGCGTGACAGTAATGCTTATAGACACGGTTGGCTTCGTGCGCAGGCTGCCGCATCACCTTGTAAAGGCGTTCCGCTCGACGCTCGAGGAGGCGGTCGCTGCCGATATCATAATCAACGTCTGCGATGCATCGAGCGAGGAGGCGCTGCTTCACCTCGATGTTACGAGAAAGCTTCTCGAAGACCTCGGCTGCGCCGATACGCCGATCATCACGGTGTTCAATAAGAGCGACATCGCCGAGAACGGCGCGGATTTTCCGAGCTTCTCCGGCGGAGTTCACATCAGTGCAAAGAAGGGTACGGGCATAGAAGCGCTCCTTGCGGCGATCGAGGATAATCTGCCCGTCCGCCTGCATAAGGTAAAGCTTCTGCTGCCGTTTGCAAAGGCGGGCTTGTCTTCAGAGCTTCGCAAGACCGGAACGCTCCTTTCGGAGGAGTACACCGCCGATGGCGTTGCCGTTGAGGCTGTCTGCGACGACGCAATGTTTGCGAGGGTAAAGGAGTATATTACGGAGTAAGCTGTTATTTAAATCGGAGGGATACAGATGGACGTTCGTGTGGGCGACGTTATCACCATGAAAAAGGCGCACCCCTGCGGCAGCAGAGAATTCGACGTTGTACGTGTCGGCATGGATTTCAAGATCGTCTGCAAGGGCTGCGGGCGCGAGGTCATGGCGCCGAGAGCGAAGGTCGAAAAAAACATCAAAAAAGTGATCCGTACGGAGGGTGACGAAAACCTGTGAGTGATATGTTTGAGAAGCTCCACGTCTTTGAAAAGCGGGCGCAGGAGCTAAACGAAAAGCTTTTCGATCCCGAGGCGGCAGCAGACGCACAGACATATGCCGCAGTAATGAAGGAGCTGGCGGAGATAACGCCGATAGTTGATAAATACACCGAGTACAAGGCGGCGATGCAGACCGAGAGCGACGCCAGAGCGATGCTCTCCGAGAACCCTGACGACGAGCTTCGGGAGCTTTTAAACGAAGAGCTTAAAACGGCAGCTGCTGATATGGAGAGGATAGGCGAGGAGCTTAAAGTCCTGCTTTTGCCGAAAGACCCCAACGACGACCGAAATGTTATCGTCGAGATACGTGCGGGAGCCGGAGGCGAGGAAGCGGCACTGTTTGTCTCCACGCTTTTCAGGATGTACTCGATGTACGCCGAAAAGCGTGGCTTCAAAACGGAGCTTATAAACGCCAACGAAACGGAGCTTGGCGGCTACCGTGAGATATCGTTCATGATAAGCGGCAGCGGCGCATATTCAAGGCTCAAATTTGAAAGCGGCGTTCACCGTGTTCAGCGTGTGCCGGATACGGAGAGTCAGGGGCGAATTCACACGTCTACCGTTACGGTCGCCGTGCTGCCCGAGGCGGAGGAGGTCGAGCTTGAAATAAACCCTGCCGACCTTAAAATAGACACGTTCCGCTCGAGCGGCGCAGGCGGTCAGCACATCAACAAAACGTCGTCCGCAATACGCATAACCCACCTGCCCACGGGCATGGTCGTTGAGTGCCAGGACGAGCGAAGCCAGTTCAAAAACAGAGATAAGGCGATGAAGGTGCTGAAATCACGCCTTTTAAACGAGAAGCGGGAGGCGCAGTCTTCGGCAATAGCCGCAGAGCGCAAAGCGCAGGTTGGCACGGGCGACCGCAACGAGCGTATCCGTACGTATAATTTCCCGCAGAGCCGTGTTACAGATCACCGGATAGGGCTTACGCTCTACAAGATCGACCAGATAATAAACGGCGGTCTAGACGAGGTGATCGACCCACTCATTACCGCCGACAGAGCGGCGAAAATGGAATCGAAGGACTGACCAAGGGCTTATATAGGCTTTATTCAAGATTACTTTACAAATTTACAATACGAGGTAAACAAAGAAGTGGTTAAATACAAAGGTATGGACTGCGAGCTTTATGAGCATTATTTTACCGGCGGCGATGGACCGTACCTCAGAATAGTGTCGCCCGACGACCTGACAAAGGCATATGCAGAAGGCTTTGAGTGCATGGGCTACCCCGACGAGGTGATGAAGAGCATCACCCGAGAAGAGTATCAGTTTTTCAAAAAGAAAGAAAAGAAAGTGTAAACATGGAAACAAAGGTTTTATTGCCCACGGCTGAAAATATAAATACCGTCGGTTCGGCGCTGCGAAACGGAGAGCTTGTCGGCGTTCCGACAGAGACGGTCTACGGTCTTGCCGCAAACGCTCTCGACGGCGAAGCGGTGAAAAGCATCTTCGAGGCGAAGGGCAGACCCGCTGACAACCCGTTGATCGTACATATCTCGGACATATCGCAGATCGAGCGATTCGATCTCGTCAGTGAGATACCCGAAAATGCAAAAATGCTTATGAAAGCGTTCTGGCCCGGGCCTCTTACGATAATCATGAAAAAAGGCGCAGTTCCCGACGAGGTAACGGCGGGGCTTGATACGGTGGCGGTGCGCTTCCCGTCCCACCCCGTAACGGCACGCATAATCACGGCGGCCGATGTCCCTCTTGCCGCGCCGTCGGCAAATACGTCGGGCAAGCCAAGCCCCACCACAGCTCGGCACGTTCTCCACGATATGAACGGCAGGATACCGTATATCGTCGACGGCGGAGCGTGCGAGGTCGGCGTGGAATCTACCGTCATCACGGTGGCAGGAGAAACGCCATGCCTGCTTCGTCCGGGCGGCGTAACGCTCGAGCAGCTTGAAGGCGTTATAGGTCACGTTGACGTTGCCGACGCCGTACTCCATCAGTTGAAGGAGGGGCAGACGGCGGCAAGCCCCGGCATGAAGTATAAGCATTATGCGCCGAGCGCCCATATTGTGCTGATAAAAGCCGACGACAAAAAGTATATTGAATATGTAAACGAACGCGCCAGCAGCGGCACAGCGGCGCTTTGCTACGACGAAGACTGCGAAAGGCTCAGCGTCAGAACGTACCCCTACGGCGCAAAGGAAGACTATGCCGCACAGTCAAACAGGATATTCGACGTTTTAAGGAGGATCGACGAGGACGGCGTAAAAACTGTCTACGGGCGCTGCCCCGAAACGGGCGGACTTGCGATGGCAGTTTACAACCGCCTTATAAGAGCGGCGGGATTCGAGGTGATCGAGCTTGCGTAGGTTTCAGATAGTCGGGCTGACAGGCCCTACGGGAGCAGGCAAGAGCACCGTTTCAAAATGCTTTGAACGCTTCGGCTTCAAAGTAGTGAACGCCGACGAGATCGCGCGCAGCGTGATGGAGCCGGGCAGCGTCTGCGTTGCGCAGCTTGCGCTTGCGTTCGGGCGTTCCATACTTGACCCCGACGGGAACTTAAACAGGCGGCGCCTTGCTGAAAAGGCCTTCGCAGCTCCGAACGCTACGCAGCTTTTAAACGACATTACCCACCCGCAGATATTCCTGCGTACACTTAAAGTGTGCCACGAATACATTGACGCCGGGGAGAGACGGATTCTTTTCGACGCGCCGGTGCTTTTTGAAAGCAGCTCCGACATCATGTGCGACTGCGTGGTCTCGGTGGTCGCGCCTAAGGAAGTTAGGATAGAGAGGCTCATGAAGCGCGACGGTCTTCCGAGGGAGTCTATCGAAAAGCGCATTTCGGCGCAGCACCCCGACGAGTTTTACACGAAGCGTTCCGACTTTGTGATCGACGGCGGCGCGGCGCTTGCAGATGTCGATAGTCAGGCAAAAAAGATAATAGAGGCGCTCCTGCAAACAGAGATCGAGCAGGGCAAACTTATTTGAGTATAACAGGCAGGTGAGAGCATGGCAAAAAAAGAGGGTCGCTCAGACAAGAAAAAGAATGTTTCGTTTACGCTTGCGGCAGGACTGCTCTGCGTCGCGGTGATAGTGCCAATTGTGCTTTTTGTCGTGTCGGTGCTGCTTCACGGGAGATCTACGACTGAGTTCAGCAGGAGCCTTTATCCGATAAAATATGAGTATTACGTCGAGACGTATGCCAAGGAATTCGACGTTGACGTGTGCCTCGTCTACGGCGTTATCAGAACGGAGAGCGGCTTTGACCCCGACGCCGTTTCACAGGCGGGAGCGATAGGACTTATGCAGATCATGCCCGACACGTTCACATGGCTTCAAAATTACCGCACCGAGTTCATGCCCGAAAAGCTGCTCGACAGCAGCGAGCTTTACAAGCCGCAGGTCAATATCGAGTACGGCACGTACCTTCTGCGCTACCTGCTCGACCGCTATGACGGCGACGTTTCGCTTGCGATAATCGCCTACAACGCCGGCTATGGCAACGTCGACAACTGGCTTGCAGACGGCACGATACCGAAAAGCGGCGTGACGAGCGAGAACGTGCCGTTTACCGAAACGTCGAATTACCTCGATCGCGTTACCGGGGCGATGGAGATGTACCGCACACTTTACTATGACGAGCTGGGCTACTACAGCGACAAGGTGTCGTCGGCGCAGACCGACAGCGAAGAAAACGCTGCATTTGCCGAAGATACCGAGACTGACAGCGAGTTCGGCGAGGAATACGGCGGCTACTCCGACGGCATAGATGAATATGCCGGTGATTACGGCGAATACTATACCGATAACGAAGACTATGCCTACGCCTTTGAAGGCGACGGCACGGGCTACGAATACTACGATTAATACTAAGGAGCCACTGATTAAATCACGTCCTTCGGACTGAGCACTCATCTTGCCGGCATCTTTTTGTCAAATTGCCCTCAAAAACCTTGAAATACGTCAGTAATTTCAAATTGAATTCTTTAATTTGAAATTCGCGTGCTGCGCAAAGCGCGTCATCTCGTCTCTTACAAACTCAAACGCGCCTGCAGCGCTATAAAAAGCTTTTTAATTGGGTTTAGTATAACAGGCGCTTTGCCGGCAGTAAGAGCCGGCAGGATCGCAGCCGAGGGTTTGTTTAGACAAATCGAAGCTTTGATATGCAGAGGTTTCTCTGTGGAATTATAGTTTTTGTAAATCAATATCCAAAGGGGTGTTTTTTCTGGAAAGATTCAAGAGAGAAAAGATCGCAGACGGTGTGTATTTTAACACCATCTACGACGACAGATTCAAAACGAGCCGCATTCTCGTTTCAATGCTTACAGACATCGACCGTGACCGCTGTGCAGCAAATTCGGCCGTGGCGGGGCTATTAGTGCATTCGTGCAAAGCGTACCCGTCGTTTCTCGACCTTAGCCGCAAGCTCGATTCGCTCTACGGCACTACGCTCTCGGGTTCGAGCAGCAAGAGGGGCGATTCTCAGCTTGTGAACGTTTCCGCAGTCGGTATCAGCGACGCGTACAGTCTCGACGGTGAGTCGGTCTACGAGGAGATGGCTAAGCTTCTTTGCGGAGCGCTCTTTGAGCCGAACGTTTCGGACGGCGCATTCAAGGAGGAGGATTTCAGGCAGGAGCAACGCCAGCTTATCGACACGATAGACGCTCAGTTCAACGACAAGAGAGCCTACGCCAAGAAGCGCTTTCTTGAGATCATGTGCAAAGACGAGAAGTACGGCGTGAACCTCTGCGGCACAAAGGAGCAGGTGTCGGCGCTGACTTCGACCGACGTTTACAAGGCGTACCTCGAGCTTATCAAAACAGCTAGGGTCGAGATCGTATGCCTTTGCGCAAACGATACCGAAAATATCAGGAACATCTTCAGGGAGTGCTTTGCAAATGTCGACAGAGCGCCCGCTTATACCGATACTCTGATAATCCCGAGAGCAAACGAGGTGAAGGAGCACACCGACCGTGTGGACGTCGTTCAGTCGAAGCTTATGCTCGGTTTCAGAACGGACTGCGCCGAGCCGGACGAAAACGTCGACGCAGCGAAGCTGATGAGCGCTGTGCTCGGCGGCACAGCTCACTCAAAACTTTTCAACAACGTTCGCGAAAAGCTCAGCCTTTGCTACTACTGCGTTTCCGGCTACGACCCGAACAAGGGCGTGCTGACGGTAGAGAGCGGCGTGGAGCAGGAGAATATCGAGAAGACAAAGGCGGCAATCTTAAACGAGCTTGAGCAGATGAAGCAGGGCAACATCACCGACGAGGAGCTTGCAAGCGCAAAGCTCAGCATGGCGAACTCCTACCTTACCTCGGTCGATTCTTCGGCAGGCACGCAGGGCTGGTATCTTGCTCAGGTGCTCAAGGGCAAGACGCTTACCCCGCAGGAGCAGGCGCAGCGCATAAACGCAGTCACAAAGGAGCAGGTGGTCGTAGCGGCGAACCGCTTAACGCTCGACACGGTCTATGTTCTGACAGGCAGCGGCAAGGAGGGTGAGTGATATGCAGATGAAAACGGTTGAAAGCAGCCTTGTAAAAGATAAATACTACGTTGTGGATCACCCCTCGGGGCTTACGATCTACG
This sequence comes from uncultured Eubacteriales bacterium, assembly GCA_900317025.1. Classification (GTDB taxonomy): domain Bacteria; phylum Bacillota; class Clostridia; order Oscillospirales; family Acutalibacteraceae; genus RUG592. The sequence continues at coordinate 23,347 of ONFG01000028.1, forward strand.
TTTACCCCAAGGAGGGCTACAAATCGACTTACGCGATCATCGGAACGAAGTACGGCTCCGTGAACACGCGCTTTAAGGTCGACGGCGGCGAAGAGATCACCGTTCCCGACGGCATCGCCCACTACCTCGAGCACAAGCTCTTTGAAAGCGAAGACGGCGACGCCTTCGCACGGTACGCAAAAACGGGCGCAAACGCAAACGCCTACACGTCTTTTGAAAAAACGTGCTACCTCTTTTCGTGTACCGAGAACTTCGAGGAGTCGCTCGAGATACTTCTCGACTTCGTCCAGTCGCCTTACTTTACACCGCAGACGGTAGCGAAGGAGCAGGGCATAATCGGGCAGGAGATCAAGATGTATGACGATTCCCCGAGTTGGCGCGTGATGTTCAATACGCTTGTAGGAATGTACCAGAAGCACCCTGTAAGGATAGACATTGCCGGGACGGTCGAGTCAATCGCCGAGATAACCGCGGAGAAGCTTTACGACTGCTACAACAGCTTCTATAATCTTCATAACATGGTGCTTTGCGTTGCCGGCAACACGACGGTCGAGCAGGTCATGAAGATCGCTGACAAAATGCTCAAGCCCTGCGAAAATCACGAGGTGGAGAGCATTTTTGAAGACGAGCCTTACGAGGTAGGCGAGAGCTACGTAGAGCAGAAATTCCCCGTAACTATCCCGATGTTCAATCTGGGTTTTAAAGAGGCGATAGGCAGCGAGCCGATCAACAGCAAGAGAGCAGCTTATACCGATATCCTTCTCTATGCGCTGGCCTCTCAGTCAAGCCCGCTTTATAACAAGCTTCTCGACAGTGAGCTTATCAACGACTCGTTTGATTTCGAGCGCATGGAAGGCCCGAACTACGCGGCTGTTATCTTCGGCGGCGAGTCGAGAGATCCGAAGCGCACGGCGGAGCTTATCAAGGAGTATATCGCGGCGGCGAAATTGAACGGGATCCCGCAGGAGGAGTTCGACCGTGCGAAGAGAGCCGTTTACGGCAACATCATCTCCGACTTCAACTCCAACGAGAACATCGCGAATGTCATCGTCGATATGCACTTTGAAGACAGGGAGCTTTTTGAATATGTCGACGCCGCGGCTAACGCAACGCTTGACGATATAAACGCCAGGCTTTCCGAGATACTCGACGTGAACAATTGCACGCTTTCGGTCGTCTGCGGAGACGAATGATAAGCGCCGATATAAGATAAATATTACAGGTATTACAGACCGGCTGCCCGAAAAAAGGCGGTCGGTCTTATTGTTGTGAAAAATTAGTGCTGGTATGAAGCATTTATACAAAAAAATAACGTCAAAAATGGTAGTTGTTCCGATTCTCTGAACATTTTGCACTAAAAAAAGGGAAACAATTTGGTAATCAGACGAAAAGTTTATCTCGGTAATATATTGAATTTTCCATATAAATATGTTACAATAATTAGTGAATTTCGGGGTTTTTTACGAACTGCAGACAACGGGGGTTGTAAAATGTCAGCCGAAACGGCAGAGCACATGATAAATTTCATGCAAATTGCTGTTTTGCCGGATCGCATTATGACCTTCCCATTCACGATTGCCGCATAACAGAGCGCCGCGTGATGGGCAGGCTCTTGTAAATTCCCGATGTGCGGCATAAGCCGCATTGCTTTAAACTATAAATTATGCAGGCCGCCGAAGCCGACTTTTTAAAGGCTTCCTACGCACAGCTAATGAAAGGATGATTTTTTCAGATGAGCTATTACAAGATAAAATGCGTTTACTGTCTACAGACGGTGCCGTCTTACGCGGCAGTGTTCAGACTGAACGCAAACGACCTGGAGTTTGGTTATACGGAGCGCGACGCGGACGATTACAACGTCGGCGAAGATCTCGATCTTGACGACAGCTTCTTTGGCAACGCTATGACCGGCATGGGCGGCGGCAACGATATGTTCAGCTCCGGTTTATCCTCCGACTCCGATGCCCAGTATGTTACAGGCAATGAGCTTCAGAAGCACGCCGAGGCCGTAAAGGTCATCAACGCAAGAGGTCTTAAACTGCCCCGCTACGTAGGCAACGAGGACTGCGTTGAAAAGGGCGCGCTCGTAATGGGCTACGAGGTAAGAGGTCTTAAGATAGGCAGCAAGCTCTACGACGGCAAGCTCACAAGAAAATACTGCCCCTACTGCAAGAAGCGCCTTCTTGCCGAGGCAGGTACCGTTCCGACATTTACTATCGCCATGATTGGCAACTCTACTGCCGGCAAGACGGTGTTCCTCACTATGCAGGCTTTTGAGTATATCCACGGCAACTACGATACCAATGTCCACAAGGGCAAGATCCTTGTAAACTGGGTAGACTCCCACCTCGACTCCAACGAGTCCGACGTTATCTACCAGACGGCGGCTAAGTTCGCGGAGACGGGCGAATTCCCGTCTACGACCCAGGTCATCCCGCCGCCGCACTGCCTGAAGGTAAGCTATCGCCCCGTCGAAAACGGCAAAGTCGGCGACGTCAACACCACAACATGCATACTCTGCTTCAGAGACGCTATCGGCGAGCTTTTCACCCAGACAGGTGAGCAGACCAGCAGTGAAAACTACCAGAGAACGGTTCAGATCTGCCAGAGAGTAGACGGACTTATGGTGCTCAACGATCCGTTCGCTCTTACCTACGTAAGGAAGCAGCTCCCCGAGATCACCGGCACATCAAAGGACATGACCGCACAGGTTGCAATGTCCGGTACGGTTCAGAAGATCTTCAACATCATCGCGGAGAACGCAGCCGTTAAGAAGCCGACAGTCTGCCTTATGACGAAGAGCGACGAGCTCATCACCTACGGCGACAAGCTGGGCATCAACCCGAACAGCCCCGTTGTCGCTCATAACTACAACGTTAAGTACTTCTCCGGTATCCAGGGCAGGAACTGGGCGAAGGACGTATATATCCCGCTTACGATGAACACGAAGAGCGTGCTCCAGAAGCTTGACCAGGGCGGTAACTGGATGAGCACGATCGATCAGTTCTTCACCAACGCGGCTCATATCCCGGTATCCTCCGTAGGCTCCAACGTTAAGATCCTCGACCTTGTCGTTCCTTCCGAGGGCGGCGGTACGCGCAAGATCAAGAGGATCGTTACGATCAAGCAGTTTGAGGAGTACAACAAGCTTGCAACAGACGAGCAGAAGCTCGATTACGCAAAGGAGATCGTGAATTCTCCCGTACCGGCAGACGACGTTCAGCCGAGATTCCTCGAGCTTCCGATCCTTACATTCCTTATGAAGTTCGATATGATCCCGCCGATGGACGACGAGACATACAACGTTCAGCCCGACGCCAACTATGACATCTGGCTCAAGAACTGCTCCATGACCTTCAACGAGAAGGAGGGCGCCATCAGTCAGGAGGCTCCCGAATACGTTCTCAAGGTCAAGAAGGACAATGTATTTACACGACTGTTCAAAACAGGTGGTGGAACTAAGAAATGATAGGACAGCATTTGATTCTTCGATGCTCAAACGGTGTATACGATCACGCCAACGTTGCGGGTCTGAAGACGGCGGCTGTTTCCGATATTATCGGAAAGCTCTCGTCGGCTCGCCAGCAGGAGCTTAATAAGGTGATCTCGGAGCACGCAACGTTCCCGGATGCCGCGGTAAAGAGCGGCGCGTCCGAAAACAGGGGCGTTCTTCGTATGTTCGCTTACAGAGGCGTTCTCATGGCTATGAGGACATTCCGTGTAAACGATCTTTGTGATAACCGAGGCACCGTTTCCTTCACACATACCTATATGATCGCAGACGACGATTCCGGGCAGGACAGGCGCTATCTGCTCGCCCATCCGGAAAGCTTCTGCAACCTTTCGAGCTTCGACAACTACCAGAAGGTAGCCGAGCGCACGGAGGGCGGTCTTAACAGCGGCAGCCCCGTCCCGGTAGACGAGTCGCTCAAGATGCCCGATAAGGATCTGCCGAAATTCGACGGTTCCGTTTTCGAGCAGTGTGGCATCGACCGTGAGACGTTCGCTCAGATCGTTTCGGCGATCTGCACGCGCGTTTCATCGAAGGGCTGGGTCGCTCTTACAACTTATAATATCACGGAGCAGTCTTGGGAGGAGCACGGCGGAAGCTCCGACGGCGAGAAGATCATTACGGCTCTGATCGCTCTTCTTCCCGACTGTATCACGCGTTTCTTCAGCGCCGTTTCCTACTGGAACGACAACCCGAAGGACGATCTTCTCTCGGACTACAAGTTCCGTATCCTCTCCGGCAAATACACGGATGGGCTCAACGACGGCGAGATCTCGCTGTTTGATCTCCAGCACGGCGTTATCAATTCGGGTGCACAGGCAGGCTCTTTCGGACGTTACCTCTGGGATATCAAGGATGACGCCGAGGCTATCGAGAAGTTTCATAACTTCATGACGGTGGCTTTCGGAAAGAATGTAGACAAGATCGCGAAGCTCCCCGCCATCATGGACGCGCTTACGGAGCTTTACAAGTTTACAGAGGGCGAGACGATAGACGAGCAGGCAGCGCTTGCGGCGTTCCTCCTTTCAATCGGTACGTCTATACCTATGTTCCCGGCGATCTACAAAGGCGTGGCAATGCTTATCTTCTCGATCAGAGAGAGCGGCGAGCCTTGCTCCGATAAGCTTGAGAGCGTTATCATGACGCTGCTCAAAAACCCCGACACCAAGAAGCTCAAGGTCTGCTACGAAAACATGATAATCCTGCTCATGCACAGCGTAAACGTCGGCACGGCGAAGGAGAAGACCATCGCCATGATAACCGAGCAGCTCGACAACAGAGACGTTGATGCGTACAGGGATCAGTTCGGAAAGCTCCTTGAGGAAATAAAGGCGGATCCGGGCGCAAAGCCCTCTTATGCGATGCTTAGCCTTCTTATGGACGCACAGGATACCCCGATGCTCCACACACAGAAGGACGACATCATCGCAGTTATTGACAAGTGCTACCAGAACGCGCTTGCACAGCAGGACTTCGAGCTTTGCGCAAGAATGACCGCAAGGCAGCTCAAAAAGGACTCTCCGCCCGACAACGTTACTGATATCTGCAAGAGAGTCATCGAGCTTACAGATTACTGCACGCCCGAAACTGCGGCCGAGCTTGTCTCCGCGATCGGCGATCAGATGGATCGCTTCGAGGAGTATGACGACACGATCGTCAGCATGGGCAAGGCCATCTTCGGGCTTGAAACGGAGTGCGACATCGCAGCATACCCCGATTTCTTCCCGCTGTTCATGAAGGTGCTCCGCCACGGTCTTATTGCCGACAGGGAATATATCGAGACAGTATGGCTCAAGCAGTATGTTTTCGTTATCCAGAACACAAACGGCGAGGAGTACCTTTTCCCGGAAGCTTATGTAGGCGATCCGTCGCTTGAGGGCTACTCCGATTCGCTTTACTTTATCGAGATCGCAAGGATCACCGCCAACGTCGGTTACAAGTCGAGCTGGGAGGTCATCGAAGCTATCGTTGCTCAGCAGCTGGTCGAGAATCCTGATAAGGCATACGCTAACATCGAGAGCATCCTCGACTGTAACGACCCGGATCACAAGCTCGAGCTTCTCGGCGAGATCGTCGGAACGGTCAGAATGTATGGCTTGTTCCTTGCGCTTTACGAACCCAACAGCGACAGAGCCGATTTCCTGCTCAACTACATCATGCAGGATATGAACGCCTTTGATATGCTCATAATGGCAGCCGAGAGCGAGGGCTTCGTCAGAAAGCTCCCCAAAGCATATATCTACGTATGGACGAACGTTTATTCGGCGTTTGCAAGTCAGATGATCGAGAATTGCTGGATCGGTATTCTCGACACCGAGAGCAAGATAATAGAGAAGCCCTACTGCGACGAGATCATGTCGCAGTTTGCCGAGTACTTCACGATCGTGTTTGAAGACATCACGAAGGTACCCGAGGTCAAGGAGGAGTATATCGCCCTTCTGTACAGAGGTATCATCGACTATGGCTGGGACAAGGCGCTTCACCTTACCGAGCAGCAGAGCGACATTGTCGAGATGTGCTATCTTATCGACAACGGCGAAACGGAAATGACGGTAGATTACTTTATCGAGCGCATAGGTCAGCTCGTGAACTCGGGCAGGGCGATGATCCCCCCGACGGCAGAGAACCTTATACTTTGCGCGAAGAGAATAAACCGCTACCTCAACAATATCCGTCGCAAGGTCATGGACGGTCACGCAACGGTAGATAAAGACAGGGTAACGATACTTGCTCTGGCGAGAATGTACGCTCAGAAACACGACGAGTCGAACGCGCTCTTCTACCTCAAGGGCATCTGCGAGGGCGACGATCACTGGATCTCCTCTCTCTATGTGCTTTACGGACTAAAGTATCTCTACGTCTTTGAAAATGAGGAATCCCAGGTTATCAACGACTTCCTCGACAGCCTGAGAAAGATAATCCTCAATTCCTCCGGCGCGGGTAGAAATACGCTCCTCTCGGCGGACAGCCAGGAGACGTACCACAACTTCATTCAGCCGCATCTTTACCAGGATCAGCAGAAGCCGATCTTTACGGCGGCTAGAAGTACAGGTAACCCCGATCTCATCGCAATGTTCGAGATTCACGTTACGAAGGAGAAGCCGAAGAGCGGCGGTCTGTTCGGCGGCTTCATGAGAAGATAATATACCGCATTTTGCGGAGTTATAACCACTGAGGTATGGCATCGGTTTTACATCGGTGCCATACCTTTATGCGAACAATAAGATCCCCCTGCGGCGATGGGCCGCAGGGGGAATGGTTTTATAATCTGTCACTTATAGGAGGAAAGATCAGCCTTATACTAAACTCAATTAAAAAGATTTAAAAGCTTTTTAATTGAGTTTGTATGAGACGTGATGACACGCTTTGCGCGGCATCAGTGTGCGCAGCGCGCGCATTTCAAATTAAAGCATTTAGTATTAGATCTTTAAAAGCCGATCGCGTGGAGATCACGCAAATTTGAGAATGGACTTTTCACATTCAACAACATCGGTCCAGATCCTCATGTATTCGGTATCCGAAGAACAGTCCTTAATGGAATTCCAGCACTTCCCGAGTCTATTGTAGATCTGCATTACCTCTTCAACATTATCGCCGTCGTGCGTGAGCAGCTGCCATGTCTGGTCGAGCAGTGTCTCGGTCTTTACCGAAAGTATAAGCTCATTCATAAAATACAACCTCCTTGCCTTTTGAAATATGATTCCACTGTCCGTATTTGGCTCAAGGAGCATGGCAAATAAGCTTTGATGTGATAACATTTGCCGAAACTCCACCATTATATTAATTATATACTGACTTTATTGCATTGTCAATACAAATTTATGAAAATAATAAAAATTTTTATAAATTTAATATGAATTCTATAGCTTTGCAGGTGTTATTTAGCTAAAGACAAGAAAAACCGCCCGAAATTCGGGCGGTTTTGGATTGGTTTATTGATCCGTTGTTTTGATCTTTTTAGTGAGTAGCACCACGGCTCCGGCTGCGGCAAAGAGGGCGGCGAGCGCCGCAATAACGATGCGCCCCGCTGTGGGGACTGTTGAAGCTGCACGGCTCGAGCTTGCCGACGCAGCGTTTGTCTGAGTCTGAGAAGCTGCCGACGAGGTCTTGCTTGCGACGGAAGAGGAAGCCTTTGAAACGCTCGACGATGGAGCGGAGCTTTGCGGCTTAGAGTCCGGAGAAGTCTCGGTTTCGGTTTTCGGCTTATCAGAGGTCTTCTCATCGGGCTTCGACGAAGTGGCGCTTGACGGTGCGCTGCTCGATGAGGGTCTGCTCGAAACGGTGCGCGACGGGGTGTGTGTCGTGTTCTGCGAAGGAGCAGTCTCTTCCGGCTCTTCGTCATCGTCTGAGTTTGCAAAGTCGGTCGAAATTATAACTACAGGTTTTACCGAGCTTGTCTCTTCACTGTTTGACGGTGCCTTGCTCTCTTCGCTGTCGGAGTCAGTGTCAGATGTGATGTCAGTGTCGCCTGCTTTCGGCTCGGTGTCGCTTTCATCGTCGTCCGTTCCGGTCTCGTCGATCTCGACTCTTGCGGAGATAAGATCGAGCGGCAGCGTCTCAAGGTCGTGAGTGAAAACCTCGATCGCGCTGAAAGAAAGTGCAGCGTCTTCGAGCGTGCATTTCTGTGTTACGGTGAACGTCTCGACGAGGATATCCTCGTTGTCAAAGGCACGTCCTCCGTTTATCATCGTATTCCATTTAATGCGCCCGGGGTTGTTCGTATTAGTCATGCCCTGACCGCCGATCAGAAATTCTGGCTTTCCGGAAAGCTCAAGCACCGCGGCGTTATAGAACGAATCTACGGCGATACCCGCGATATTATCGCTCTGCCCGACGGTAAAAATATACCTCACCGTATCGCCCTTGCGAAGCGTCTGCTCCGCGCTCGCGCTGATACAGGGAAATGCAAGCACGGCAGCCGTCAGAACGGCGGTCAGCGCACATAAAAACTTTTTCCACATAAGCATACCTCCCGCATGGAAATCTCTTCTCAAATTATAGCACACATGACGGTAAAAAATCAATACTGACATGCGGCGTGTCGCCATTCACAGTACACACGCCGCGATCGCTTTTGTTAATTGAATGCTTCCTGTGCCGGGACTTTTTACCGGTCGCGAGTACCGAGTTGGTCGATGCTTCCTGTCTTTGTTTTCTTGGTTCCTTTTTGCCTGCCTCCCAAAAAAACAGCACCGCAAAAGCTGCGATGCTGTTATGTATCAATTATTACTTTCTGTGAATGAGATTTTCTCTCTTCGGACCGTTCGATACCATTGTGATCGGAACGCCGATCTGCTGCTCGGCAAATTCAATGTAGTCCTTGCACTCCTGCGGGAGCTTGTCATACTCCGTGATGCCGGAGATGTCGCACTTCCAACCCTTCATTACCTTGAGAACAGGCTTGCAGCGCTTGAGCTGAGTCGTTGTCGGGAAGTAGTCGATCTGTTTTCCGTCAAGCTCGTAAGCTACACATACGGGGATCTCGTCGAGATATCCGAGAGCGTCGAGAACGGTAAACGCTACCTCTGTTGCGCCCTGTACCTTGCAGCCGTAGCGTGTTGCAACGAGGTCGAGCCAGCCCATTCTTCTCGGTCTGCCCGTCGTTGCGCCGTACTCGCCGCCATCGCCGCCGTGGTTTCTCATGAGATTTGCTTCCTCGCCGAAGATCTCGCTGACGAACTCGCCTGCGCCAACTGCGCTCGAGTAAGCCTTAACGACCGTAACGATGCTCTTAATCTCATACGGCGGGATACCCGCGCCGACTGCGCCGTAGCCTGCGATCGTATTGGAAGAAGTTACCATCGGGTAAATGCCGAAGTCGGTGTCCTTAAGAGAGCCGAGCTGACCCTCGAGAAGAACCGTCTTGCCCTCCTTGAGCGCGTCCTGAACGAGGTCGAAGGTGTTGGCAACATACGGAGCCATAGCCTCCTTGTATTCCATGAGCTTGTTGAATATCTCGTCAACGGTGATCGGATCCTTGTGATAGAGGTTAACGAGCGTGGAGTTCTTTATCTCGAGAACTCGTTCAATCTTCTCCCTGAGAGCGTCCATATCATCGTAAAGCTCATTGATCTGGAAGCCGATCTTTGCGAATTTATCGCTGTAGAAGGGAGCAATGCCCGATTTTGTCGAACCGAAGCTCTTAGAGCTTAAACGTTCCTCCTCGTAGCAGTCGAACGCGATGTGATACGGCATAACGATCTGCACTCTGTCGGAAACGAGGACCTTTGGCTCAACGCCGTTTTCCTTAAGGTGAGCCATCTCCTTGATGAAGTTCTCAACGCTGAAAGCAACACCGTTGCCGATGATGTTCGTAGTGTGGTCGTAAAATACTCCCGACGGAAGCTGATGCAGAGCAAACTTGCCGTAGTTGTTTATGATAGTGTGGCCGGCATTGCTGCCGCCCTGAAATCTGATTACAATGTCTGATTCCTGAGCAAGGCAGTCTGTGATCTTGCCCTTGCCCTCGTCGCCCCAGTTGGCGCCTACAATAGCCTTAACCATATTAACCATCCTTTGTTAAAAAATTTCAAAAGACAAACCAACATTTCTATTATATCAGCAATATACGCCCGTTGCAAGAGAAAAATTTAAATTTTCACCATATTTCCGCTTTCATCGATCATGAAGCTGTCGCCCTCGTTGAGATCCTTCTCGTAAAGAAGCTTGTCTTCAACACGCATAATAAATTCTTTGCCGTTTTGCCCGAGTATTGTGACCTCGTCTCTGATCAGCTCTCCCTCGGGAACGCCCTCACAGCCGAAGTCCGGTTCTTCGATTTTTACGATCTTAAAAATATCTGCCATAACGTGTGCCTCCCTTGCATTTGCCAATGTGATTATACCATACTTCGTTGAAAAAGAAAAGGAAAAATATTCCCACACGGACAATTTGCGGTAGAAGTCGTATAATCGCCCAAAATATGCAAAGAATAATTGTACAAACACACAAAAAAGGGAGTAATAGTAATGAAAGCCACAGGAATAGTTAGGAGGATCGACGACCTGGGCAGGGTGGTCATCCCCAAGGAGATACGCAGGACACTCCGTATCAGGGAGGGCGACCCGCTTGAGATATACACAGACAGCAACGGCGAGGTAATCTTTAAAAAGTATTCGCCTGTAGGCGAGCTGAGCGCATTTGCAGCACAGTATGCAGAGGTGCTCAGTCGTGTGGCAAATCTGCCTACACTGATTGCCGACAGAGATCACATCGTAGCTGCGGCGGGTGTGCCAAAGCGGGAATACCTCGAAAGGCGGATCACCGCAAGCGTGGAGGATCTTATCGAAGCGAGAAAGAGTTTTAACAGCGCCGCCGACGGATATATGCAGCCTGTTGAGGGGCTTGAAAGGGGAGCGGGCATTATTTTTCCTATAATAGCAGCCGGAGACGTTACAGGTGCAGTGATAATGCTTCAAAACGAGCGCAAGGCAAACCCGACCGAGGTCGAGATCAAGCTTGCGCAAACTGCCGCAGCATTCCTCGGTAAACAGATGGAGGAGTGACTGCGTATACTATCAGCGCGTTTCTTTTGTTGGCCGCAAAAGAGAAGCGCTGATAGTCGTTTGGGATACATTGATAAAATGTAATGATAACACCTCACGAAAAGAGTTGTTTTTAGACAGTGTGCTACTTTTCGAAAAACTGCAAAAATCCGGTTGACAGCGGTCAAAAATTGTGATAATATAGATAAGCACTCCTCACGGAGCACCGATAAAACCAAGCGAAAAACATAGGTTTCAAGCCGTTTTCGGGCGCTTTTGAGGATGCGGAGATATCATCGGGAGACGCTGCTTTGAGAATAAAGAAATTTCATAAAATTTCAAAAAATTCTCAAAAAGGTATTGACAAAGCGAAGCCGAGATGATATAATAAACAAGTCGCTTGACGAAAGCTTTTCATATAGAAAAGCAAGAGAACAGCGGCGTCCAAGGACTTTGAAAATTAAACAACACAATCAAAATGACCCGTAATCACTTTGAGAAAAACTCAAAGCTAAATTCAGTGAAGACAACACAACAAATGTCAAAAGACGCTATGCGTTTTAAATAAGAGCTTCAAAACTCTGAAAAAG
>ONFG01000030.1 GCA_900317025.1 uncultured Eubacteriales bacterium
ACGCCGTGCTGACCTAATGCAGGACCAACAGGCGGTGCCGGTGTTGCTTTGCCGGCAGGTATCTGGAGTTTAATAAATCCTGTTACCTTCTGAGCCATTTTAATTGCACCTCCAAAAATCGTGGTATAAACGGGATGTTAAAAAATTTCATCCCTCCCACTCCGGGCAAGCGCCCGGACGCAGTACGCACGCTCACATTTTTGTCGGGACAAGCTTCTTCGCCTGCTCCGAACCTTTTTGTGATTCATTCATACTACATTTTGCGGCATATCGCCGCATGAGCCGGTTTAGAGCGGCTCTACTTGATCCAAGTCAAGCTCGGCCGGCGTGTCCTGACCCATCATCTGGATTATTACGCTGACCGTGTTGTTGTCAACGTCGATCTCATCGACGCGCACGATCTTGTCCTCAAAAGGACCGTCGATGATGCGCACCATGTCGCCGACGCTGTACGGAACCTCAACTACTCTCGATTCCACGCCCATCTTCACTGCTTCGTCGTCCGTAAGGGCAACTGCCTTCGATTCAGGGCCGACAAATCCCGTGCATCCTCTGATATTCTTCACGATATGCCAGGACTCGTCCGTGTACACCATTTTGATAAAAACGTATCCGGGGAAAAGCTTGCGTTCAACAACCTTCTTCTTTCCGTCGCTGATCTCTTCGACCGTTTCCACAGGGATCTGAACGTCCTCGAAGAGGCTGTATAGGTCTCTGTTCTTGATGGTCGTTTTGAGATTGTCTGCTACCTTGTTCTCGTAGCCGGAGTAAGTGTGAACGACATACCACTTAAACTCTTCAGACACAGAGCATCCATCCTTTCGGTTCTGTTCTCGGGCTTAATCAGATAATCAGATATCCATTACAAGCTTCAGCAGAGCTACGAAGCCTGTATCAAGTCCATAAACGAACAGACCTACTACGATAAGCACGCTGAGCACGATGCCAACGTTCTTGAACGTAGCCTTTGGAGTCGGCCACACGATCTTTTTGATCTCGCTGCGGCACTCTCTGAAGTATCTAGCGATCCTTGCGAAAACCGACGGCTTCTTGTCGGCTGCCCTTTTGTCGGCTGCCTTCTTCTCCGAAGCCTTCTTTTCGGAAGCCTTGCTTTCCTTAACGGAGTCGGACTTCACTTCGGAGACAGTTGTCTCTTTAACGTCGTCCGCTTTCTTTTCAAGAGCTACGCTTTTCTTAGCATTGCTCTTACTGTTGGCTTTTTTCTTTTTCGCCATCTCGCATCCCTCCGTTACTTTGTTTCCTTGTGCAGAGTGTGCTTCTTGCAGAATCTGCAGTACTTGTTCATTTCAAGTCTGTCGGGATCGTTCTTCTTGTTCTTCATGGTGTTGTAGTTGCGCTGTTTGCACTCAGTGCAGGCCATTGTGATCTTCACTCTCATTGTAGCGAAAAGGGCACAAAAATAAAAACCCCTTTACGAGGTACTTTCAATTTTATCACACTTGTCACTATGTGTCAAGGGGGGAAAATGAACAAATTGGGATTTTTAATATAATATAGGATTGTAAATATAGCGCGTGCTGCGCACGCTGATGCCGCGCAATGCGCGTCGTCCCGTCTCACACAAACGCAACCGCGCCTGCGGTGCTATAAAAAGATTTATAGCTTTTTAATTGAGTTTAGTATAAGTGCCACTCTTTTTCGCAAATCTTCCTTTTGGCAAAAAAATGCCAGGCAACACGTTTGCTGCCCGGCGCGTTGAAAAATGCTGGATAATCATACCGGGGTGCATATCATGGCTCAAGAGCTTTGCGAGGGAGCCGCAGATCCCGGTATATAAGTGGCTGTGCTATAAAGCACAGCGGCAAACGGCGGCAACAGCCGTCGTTCTGCTGAAGGTTCAGCAAAAATTATCAGTCGATCTCCACTACTACTTTAGTGTTCTTTCTGATAGCTGCTGCCCTTGCAACGGTACGGATAGCCTTGGCGATCCTGCCCTGCTTTCCGATGATACGACCCATATCGTCCTCGGCAACATGAATGTGGTACACAACTGCACCATCTTCATTCGGCTCGTCTGCTTCAACGCTTACAGCGTCCGGCTGCTCAACAAGCCCCTTGGCGATAGTCAAAAGCAATTCTTCCATCTAAAGTATTCCTTTCCGATTGAATTTTTTGCAGATCCCTTCTGCAGCAAAGACAGCCGAAATTACCCAATTACATTTGCCTTCTTAAGCAAAGCTCTTACTGTATCTGTCGGCTGTGCGCCTGTAGCCATCCACTTCTGAACCTTCTCGGCATCGACCTTGAATACAACAGGCTCTGCAGCAGGGTTGTAATAACCGATCTCCTCGATGAATCTGCCATCTCTGGAATATCTGCTGTCAGCAACTACAATACGATAGAACGGAGCCTTCTTGGCACCCATTCTTCTGAGTCTGATCTTAACCATTTCTTTTCACCTCCGCTTGGAATCATAAACTTATATTTCAACAATAAATCTTTTATATTGTGTTGAAACCATATCAAAATCCTAAGCCGCCCATTCCGTTCATGGAGCCCATAGGACCACCAAGCCCCGGAAGGCGCTTATACTTTTTTTTGCCTTTTTTGTTAGTCACCTTTTTGACCATCTTCTGCATCATTTCAAGCTGCTTGATAAGACGATTGACGTCTTCGACCTTCATGCCTGAGCCTGCGGCGATCCTGCGCTTTCTCGACGGGTTGATGACAGAGGGCTTCGCTCTCTCCTCGGGCGTCATCGAAAGGATGATCGCCTCAATGCGATCGAGCTGCCTGTCGTCTACGTCGACGTCTTGGAGCTGCTTCTCCATGCCCGGAAGCTTTGCGAGTACGTTTTTGAGAGGCCCCATACGGCGTATCTGCTCGAACTGGTCGAGAAGGTCATTAAAGTCCATCTTGTTCTTAATGAGCTTGTCTGCCATCTCCTCCGCCTTTTTGCGGTCGAGCTTTTCCTCCGCCTCCTCAATGAGCGTTAGCATATCGCCCATACCGAGGATCCTTGATGCCATTCTGTCGGGGTGAAAGATCTCGAGGTCGTCGAGTTTCTCGCCCGTGCCGGCGTATTTGATTGGCTTGCCGGTAACAGCCTTGATGCTGAGCGCCGCGCCGCCTCTCGTGTCGCCGTCGAGCTTCGTTACGACTACACCCGTGATGTCAAGCAGATCGTTAAACGACTTCGCGACATTTACGGCGTCCTGACCGGTCATGGAGTCAACGACAAGAAGGATCTCCTGCGGCTCGACTGCTTCCTTGACTCTTTTCAGCTCGCCCATCAGCTCTTCATCGATATGGAGACGTCCGGCGGTATCGAGGATCACTACGTCGTTGCCGTAGTCTCTCGCGTGGCGGATAGCCTCCTGCGCCGTCCTGACAGGGTCCTGAGTACCCTTTTCAAAAACAGGCACGCCCGCCTGTTGAGCCACGACCTTCAACTGGTCGATAGCCGCTGGGCGGTATATGTCGCAGGCGACCGCAAGCGGTCTGTGACCCTGCTTTTTAAGCATTTTTGCAAGCTTTCCCGTGTGGGTCGTTTTACCGGAGCCCTGAAGACCGCACATCATGATAACGCACGGCGGCTTGCTAGGGAAGTTAAGGCGAACCTCTTCGCCTCCCATAAGATCCGTAAGCTCCTCGTTAACGATCTTTATTACCATCTGCGCCGGAGTAAGGCTTTCCATAACGTCGGAGCCTACGGCTCTCTCGGTGACCTTCGCAGTGAACTCCTTGGCCACCTTGTAGTTTACGTCCGCCTCGAGAAGCGCCATTCTTACCTCGCGCATCGCTTCCTTTACGTCTGCCTCGGTAAGCTTACCTTTATTTTTCAAGCGTTTAAAAGCGTTTCCGAGTTTCTCGGAAAGTCCTTCAAAAGCCATTGCCCTCACCTCTTTTACGGCTAATCAAGCTCGTTCTCTATATTATCGGTAAACCGGAGAACGTCGAGTGCAAGCTTTGACAGCTCGCTGCCCTCCTCGCCCTTCTCTTTCCACGCCCTTGCGCGGGCGCGAAGCTTATCAAGCTGCCGGAGTATCCTGTCGTACCTTCCTGTCAAACCGAGCCTGTTCTCCAAATCATAAAGCGTCTCCTCGCTCTTTTTGAGCGAAGCCCTGACCCCCTGGCGGCTGATCCCCAGCTCCTCGGCGACCTCGCTCAACGAAAGGTCGTCGTCGTAATAGAGCCTTGCTGCGAGCCGTTGCCTTTCGGAAAGCATCTCGCCGTAGTAATCAAGAAGTCGTGATATATCGTAACACTTTTCAGCCATAATAAACCTCGGGGTGTGTAAAGCATTTTGGTTTACAGCTTTATTATACATGATTTGTGTCCCGTTGTCAACCATCGGGCGAGGATTTTAGAAATTTCATCTCTTTTTGAAAATTATTTATAATTTTTTCAAAAAGTCTAGCATTTTTTTGTATTGCGTATTATAATTAAGGTGATATACTGAAGCGAACGCATCGCTATCATATCCCCTTTGCAGGAGGTAAATATTAATGAAAAGAATAATAGCAGGACTTCTCGGCGCGCTTATGCTGACGGCAACGGTTGTATCGGCTGCGGCGGCGCGGATACCCGAGCCGGAAAGCGGCGTGATCTCCTACACGAATCAGACCGGCAAGGTCGTTTCGATCCCGATCAAGGTCAACGTCGACCACTACAAGATGATCGATCTTTCGATCAAGAGCAGCAAGAAGATTGCGGGTTTTCTCGCGTCTATCGACAGCGCCGATTCCGGCGTAGTTCACGACATATCGCAGTCGAAAGTGATCTACAAGATGGAGGAGGGAGACGAGCTGCCCAATTTCACGATCACGACCTCCACGATCTCGATGCTGAACCAGCAGGAAGGGATCGCCTTCCCCGAGGAGACGGAGATACTGGAGCTTGCGATCTACGGCTTCAATGTTCTCGGCGCCGAAAAGGGAACGATAAATCTTCTCTTTGAAGAAATCTATGATGAAAACCTTGAGGAGCTTTCCGACTCCGACTACGAGATAACCTACAAAATCATCGACCCCGACAATTCCGACACAGATACCGACAGCGGTTCCGATACCGACACCGACAGCTCCGCCGGCAGCGATACCGACGGTGAAACGCCGCCCCCCACTCCCGACACCGACAGTGAAACCGACAGTGAAACCGACAGCGAACCGCCTCACGAGCACGTACCCGAGGTCATACCGGCTGTTGAGGCTACGTGCAGCCAGGAGGGCCTTACGGAAGGCTCGCGCTGCTCGGTCTGTGGCGAGACACTCGTCGAGCAAAAGAAAACTCAGAAGAAAGCTCACACGATCGTGCCTATCCCCGGCGTTGAGCCGACCTGTACAAGCACAGGTCTTACCGAGGGAGCGTACTGCTCCGTCTGCGACGATATCATAGAGGAGCAGTTCAAGATCGAAATGACGCAGCACGTACTAGTAAACGACCCCGCAGTTGAGGCGACGTGTACCTCCACCGGTCTTACGGAAGGCTGGCACTGCAAGAACTGCGGCACGGTAATGCAAGTTCAGGAGGTCGTGCCGATGAAGTCTCACGAATTCGTTGACGGCGTATGCGTAAACTGCGGCGCCAAGGAAGACGACAGCGACGTTCCCTCGCCGCCCGCCGACTCCGACAGCGACTCCGATACCGTCGTGATAATCATACCGCCAGACTCCGACACGCCGACTGACCCCGACAAGCCCGGAGACTCCGACATACCCACAGACCCCGACAGACCCGGAGATACCGACACACCCACAGACCCGGACAGACCCGGAGATACCGACATACCCACAGACCCGGACGAACCCGGACCGCCGTATGAGCCGATAAGCAAAATGCCCGGTGACGTCGACGCTGACGACGCTCTGACCTCTGCCGACGCACTCGCTATCCTTCGCCACAGCCTTGGCATGGGCGGACTTACCACCGAAGGCATAAAGCTTGCCGACGTTGACGGCGACGGCGCGATAACCTCTGCCGACGCGCTTTTTGTGCTGAGAAAGAGCTTGGGTTTTTGATAATACCCCCAAATAAATAATAAAAACCGGGACCTTACAACATTTGGTCCCGGTTTATTTTTCATAAAAGGAATCTTTCGGCCGAGCGCGCTTTGCCCGTCTTTTCGTCGATGTCGAAAAGGCAGCAGCCCATCGAGCATTCGCCGTCCGCCGTTTCAAAGCGGACCGGAAGGCGCTCTCTGAACTTCGCGATGGCAATCTCACTTTTTACCCCGAGCACCGAATTTATCGGCCCAGTCATTCCCAGATCGGTGATGTAGCCTGTGCCGTTCGGCAGAACGCACTCGTCGGCGGTCTGCACATGTGTATGAGTACCCACGACAGCAGAAACTCGCCCGTCGGCGTAAAATCCGAAGGCGCGTTTTTCGGCGGTCGCCTCGGCATGGAAATCGACGACGACAACGCTGCAGCCGGAAAGCTCCCTGAGCGTTCTGTCGAGACAGTCAAAAGGGCTTTCGAGCGGCTCGAGGTACATCGTACCCATGATATTTATCACGCCGACGCGGTAGCGGAGCATATCGAAGACGGCAAAGCCCCTGCCCGGCGTCGTTCCCTTCGGGTAATTCGCCGGACGAATGAGCTGGTCGCAGCTTTCGTAGAAATCGTAGACCTCGCGGCGTCGGAACGAGTGATTACCGGTCGTGATGATATCAACGCCGCAGTCTAGCAGCGAATTCGCCGAGTCGGGCGTGATGCCATTGCCGTCGGCAGAATTCTCGCCGTTGCAGATGACCATATCTACCCCGTATTCACGTCGAAAGCGCGGCAGCTTCTTTGCAAGATAGCGGCAGCCCACGCTGCCGACTACGTCTCCGATACACAGCAGTTTCATAGTTTACGCCCTTCAGTCATCAAGCCTTTGCTTTCTCTGCGAGGAACGACTTGATCCTGTCGAGAACGTCGTCCGCGTCAAGCTCGTGTACCATGCAGGCCTGCTCGAGCGACTCGCCGATCGAAGACGGGCAGCCGACGCAGTGCATTCCGCAATCCATAAGAACGAATGCGATATCGGGGTCTACTCCAAGGATCTGCCCCATTGTCATTTCTTTTGTGATCTCCATAATTACCCATTTCCTTTCGCTTGTGTAGTCATTTTCGGGAATACATATATTGTCCGAAAACGCGCTAAAATATATTATAACCGATTTTATTCTGAATTTGTTGAATATTCGTGAACAGGGCTTTTGAACGAGTAAACAAATTGTGAACGCGTCGGTTTTAATATTAAGGAGCCACTGATTAAATCACGTCCTTCGGACTGAGCACTCATCTTGCCGGCATCTTTTTGTCAAATTGCCCTCAAAAACCTTGAAATACGTCAGTAAATACGTCAGTATTACTTCGGTTTTTTCAAACAATTTGCCTAAAAATCTGACGGCGCAATATGAGCACTCGCTTTAATCAGTGTCTCCTTAATTTCAAATTAAATGCTTTATTTTGAAATGCACGTGCTGTGCAGCGGTAAGCAATACGCAAAAAAACGCAAAAACGCTGCCCGAGGGCAGCGCTGTTTTGCATTAAAACTAGCTCCATTCAACGACGTCGGCCCAGCCGAGAAGCATCGCGCGCTCCTCCGGAGTTCCGTGTAGCGACTGCGTTGCCGCCACAATCGGCACCCACTTCTGAATGTACTGCTTTGCCGTGTCGCTCTTGATCGAGTAGAGGTTGAGGTACTTTTCGGCCGTCTCCTCCTCGCCGTGAAGCTTAAAGAGAAGGTACGTTATCGCTGCATCGGCTGCGGCGTTGCCTTGGGAAGCGTGCGCCCAGTCGAGAATATACGGTGTGCCGTCCTCCTTGATGATGATGTTGCTCGGGTTGAAGTCGCCGTGGCAAACCTTGTGGTGCCGCGGCATCGACTGGAGCCTTGTCTGAAGCTCGTAGCGGATAGTCGCGTTGAGGTCGCTCTCATCGATCTTGCGGCTCGTCTTGATCTTCAGGCTGTTGAGCAGACGCTGCCTCTGATCATGAACGATGAGATGCAGCTCAACGAAGAGATCGAGGTATTCGTCAAACTTCTCGGGGTGCTCATCCATCAGAGAAGCAAGCGTTTTGCCCTCAACGAAATCGGTAAAGATGGCCCACTTTCCGTCGACCATATTGATCCCCTTCAAGCGGGGGATATTGAGATTCGTCTCCTCTATTCTGGCGTGATTTAGCGCCTCGTTGAGGATATCGGCTTTAGAAAAGCCCTCCTCAAAGACCTTTATTACAGTATCGCCGTCACGGTAGATCGTTTTGGTCGGTCTTTTTGCCAACACAACAGCGTTTTCCAAACTCATATATCATTCTCCTTTGCAGTGGTTTTGCAAATCGGGAGACCGCCCCAAACCGGCGCTCCCTGCACCCTCTATTATACAGTTAGTTTTGTGAAAAATCAAGTAAATTATCGGGTATTTTAAACTGTTTTTGGAAATTTTTTATTAATAAACAAGAGAAAAGCCCCATCGAAGCGCATGAACTGCTTCGATGGGGCTTTGTATCATAGCGATTTTTTCATGAGAATGTGCGGGCAGTATTCGTCGAGGTATTCGTCGGATGCTTTTTTGTAGCCAAGGCTTTCGTAAAATCCGCTTACTCTGCACTGTGCCGATACGGCGACCGCCTTGCCGCCGTCTTCACGGATAAAGTCCTCCGCCGCCGTCATTATGCGGCTGCCGAGGTTTTTGCCTCTGCACTGTTTGTCAACGGCGACCCTGCCGATCATGTAGCAGTCCTTTTCCTCACTGAAAAAGTACCTGCACACAGCGACCGCCTTTTCGCCGTCGTACATCACTAAATGAGCGGCAATATCGTCAACCTCGTCAAACTCCACGGTGAATTTCTGCTCGTCGAGGAAGACTTCGGTGCGTATTCTTTTCGCTTCCTCGGGGAGCGTCGTGTACTTTTTTATCTCCACAAGTATGACCTCACTGCAGCTCTGCGATGGCAGCCTCGATCATGGCTACCTTCTCCTGCTCGCGGTCACGCTGCGACCTGATCTTCTCGATGACCTTCTCGGGCGCCTTCGCCATAAAGCCGGGGTTTGAAAGCTTTGCTTCGTCCTGCATGAGAAGCTTGCGAACGCTTTCAAGCTCCTTGTTGAGCCTTTTAAGCTCTGCCTCCTTGTCAACAAGCTCCGCCATCGGAATGTAGAGCTTGGCGTCGGCCGTTACCGCCGTTACTGCGCCATCGATCTCAAACGAGCTGCCGACCTCGACTTCGCTTGCGGAAGCGAGCTTCACGATGAACTTCGAGCCGTTCTCAAAAGCGTCTGCAAACTGCGTCTCAACGTAGACCTTCGCCTTTCTTGACGGCGGAACGTTCATCTCTGCACGGCGGTTTCTGATCGCCTTGATAGCGTCCATGATCTTCGTCATCTCTGCGACCGCCTCGTCAAAGCAAAGCGCCTCGCTGTACTCGGGGAATTTCTGGAGCATGATTGTCTCGCCCTCGTGGGGGATTGTCTGCCAGATCTCCTCGGTGATAAACGGCATGAACGGGTGGAGCAGCTTGAGCGCCTTGTCGAGCACCCAAACGAGAACACGGCGTGCATTGTCTGCTGACTCGCCCTCCGACTGGAGCCTTGCCTTGGCAAGCTCGATGTACCAGTCGCAGTAGCAGTCCCAGATAAAGTCGTAGACCTTTGAAACGGCGATGCCCAGCTCATACTTGTCGAGGTTTTCTGCGACCTCCTTAGCCGTCGTGTTGAGCACGCTTATGATCCACTTGTCCTCCGTTTCGAGCTTTTGGGGAAGTCCGGGCTTTACCTCGCGGTCGCCAATATTCATAAGCACGAAGCGGCTTGCGTTCCAGAGCTTGTTTGCAAAGTTTCGGCTTGCGGTGATCTTCTCCTCGGAGTAGCGCATATCGCTGCCCGGTGCGTTGCCGGTTACGAGCGTGAGCCTGAGTGCGTCTGCGCCGTACTTCTCGATAACCTCAAGCGGGTCGATGCCGTTGCCGAGCGACTTCGACATCTTTCTGCCCTGAGAATCACGAACGAGGCCGTGAATGAGCACCTTCGAGAACGGCACACTGCCCGTGTGCTCGATGCCGCTGAACATCATGCGCATTACCCAGAAGGGGATAATATCATAGCCCGTGACTAAAACATTCGTCGGGTAGAAATACTTAAGCTCGGGCGTTTCGTCCGGCCAGCCCATAGTCGAGAACGGCCAGAGCGCCGACGAGAACCATGTGTCGAGCGTGTCGGGATCCTGACGCATAGCCTTGCCGCACTTCGGGCAGACTGCGCTGTTTTCCTTCGTTACGACAAGCTCGCCGCAGTCATCGCAGTAAAACGCCGGGATCTGATGACCCCACCAGAGCTGGCGGGAAATGCACCAGTCACGGATATTTTCGAGCCAATGGAAATAAGTCTTTTCAAAGTGAGGCGGCACGAAATCGGTCTCGCCGTTCTTTACGGCGTCGATAGCCGGCTGTGCGAGCGGCTTCATCTTTACGAACCACTGCTTCGACACTCTCGGCTCGACCGTTGTTCCGCAACGGTAGCACGTGCCGACGTTGTGGGAATAATCCTCGATCTTGACGAGAGCGCCCTCTTCCTCGAGGTCTGCAACGATGGCCTTTCTAGCCTCGTAGCGGTTCATTCCGGCGTACTTCGGGTAATCGTCGGTGATCTTAGCGTCGTCCGTCATGACGTTGATAACGGGCAGTTCGTGGCGCAGACCGACCTCAAAGTCGTTCGGGTCGTGTGCAGGCGTGATCTTAACGACGCCCGTACCAAAGTCCATTTCAACATAATCGTCGGCGACCACCGGGATCTCACGGTGAACGATCGGCAAGATGACCATCTTTCCGACAACGTCTTTATATCTTTCATCGTTCGGATTTACCGCAACGGCGGTATCGCCGAGAAGCGTTTCCGGACGTGTCGTTGCGAGATTGAGATAGCCGCTGCCGTCGGAGAACGCATAGCGCAGATGCCAGAAATGACCTGCCTGCTCCTCATACGTTACCTCTGCGTCGGAGATAGAAGTAAGGCACTTGGGGCACCAGTTGATGATCCTCTCGCCTCTGTAGATGAGTCCCTTTTCGTAAAGGCGGACGAACACCTCTTTTACCGCCTTATTGCAGCCCTCGTCCATCGTGAAGCGCTCACGCTCCCAATCTGCCGACGAGCCCATCTTGCGAAGCTGCTTTACGATCCTTCCGCCGTACTCACGCTTCCAGTCCCACGCACGCTCGAGGAATCTCTCACGTCCGAGGTCTTCCTTCGTAACGCCTTCCTTGCGCATAGCCTCAACTATCTTCGCCTCAGTAGCGATCGAGGCGTGATCCGTTCCGGGGAGCCAGAGTGCGCTGTAGCCCTGCATTCTCTTGAAGCGGATAAGGATATCCTGCAGTGTATTGTCGAGCGCATGGCCCATGTGGAGCTGACCTGTGATATTCGGCGGCGGCATGACGATCGAATACGGCTTCTTTTTTTCGTCGACCTCGGCGTGGAAGTAATTGTTTTCCATCCAGAAGTCGTATATCCTGCTTTCAAACTGCGACGCATCATACGCCTTAGCAAGCTGTTTTGACATATTTTTCCCTCCGTGAATTTTACCGGGTATTTTCGGCAATTTTGCATTATCGTTTCTTATTATAGCATTTTGGGTGTCATTTGTAAATAGTTGATTTTTCAGGTTTTACAGCTTTTGAACGATTAAACAATTCGTGAACGTGTTTTTGCCGCATCGCCTTGGTATGCCTCCGGCGGGAGGGACTCCGTCCCTGCGCCCTGCCCGCTTTTTGAAAAAAGCAGAGCAAAAACTTTACGTTAATATTTTTTACTTGTTCAAAAGCCGAGGATTTGTTTTACAATTGATGTTGAAATAACCGCCAAAAAGTGGTAGAATAGAGTGTAGACAGCTCAAACCGAGCGTTATACTAGCAAAAAGGACTGTTATGAAAGATGAGTAAGGGAAAATTTTACATTACGACGCCGATCTATTATCCGTCGGGCAGCCCGCATATCGGGCATTGCTACACGACCGTTGCCTGCGACTCGATCGCTCGCTACAAGAGGATGCAGGGCTACGACGTCATGTTCCTCACAGGCACCGACGAGCACGGTCTGAAAATAGAGCAGAAGGCTAAGGAAAAGGGAATTACGCCGAAGCAGTACGTCGACGAGATCGTCGAGATCTTCAAGAAACTCTGGAAATATATGAACGTCGACTACGACCGCTACATCAGAACAACCGACGACTACCACGTCGAGGCCGTTCAGAAGATATTTACCGCACTCTACGAGAAGGGCTACATCTACAAGGGCGAGTACAGCGGCAACTACTGCACGCCCTGCGAGAGCTTCTGGACCGACAGCCAGCTCGACGAAGACGGCTGCTGCCCCGAGTGCCACCGCCCCGTTAAGCAGGCGAAGGAAGAGGCGTACTTCATGAAGATGGCTCCGTTTGCAGAGAGGCTCGAAAAGCTCCTCACCGAGACGGACTACCTCCGCCCGAAGACGAGAGCGACGGAGCTTGTAAACAACTTCATCAAGCCGGGTCTTGAAGACCTCTGCGTATCACGTAATTCCTTCAAGTGGGGAATTCCCGTTCCGTTTGACAAGGATCACGTCGTTTACGTATGGGTAGACGCGCTCTCCAACTACATCACCGCCCTCGGCTACGACAACGACGCATATGATGATTACGACAAGTTCTGGCCTGCCGACGTTCACATGGTAGCAAAGGATATCCAGCGCTTCCACGCCATCACATGGCCGGCTATCCTTATGGCGCTCGACCTTCCGCTGCCGAAGCACCTCGCCGTTCACGGCTGGATAACCTTCAACGGTCAGAAAATGAGCAAGTCGCTCGGCAACGTCGTCGACCCGTTCGTTCTCGGCGAGCGCTACGGCGCAGACTCTATCCGCTACCACATTCTCAGAGAGATGGCGCTCGGCGCAGACAGCTCCTTCTCCAACGAGATCATGATAAACAGGATCAACACCGACCTTGCAAACGGTCTCGGCAACCTCGTTTCGAGAACCGTCGCAATGGTCGAAAAATACTTCGGCGGCACGCTCTCCACAGAGCGTGAGAGCGGCGAATTCGACGACGAGCTGATCGCCGAGGCCGAGGCGCTTCGCGGCAAGGTCGACGAATACATAGACAACACGCAGCTCAACAATGCGCTTGCGGAGATCTTCAAGCTCGTTTCCCGCGCGAACAAGTATATCGACGAGACGACCCCGTGGATACTCGGCAAGGACGAGACGAAGAAGGCACGCCTCGCATCTGTTCTCTACAATCTTCTTGAAACGATCAGGATCGCCGCAACGCTCCTTTCGGCGTTTATGCCCTCTACGATGCCGCTCGTATTCGAGCAGATAGGCGCTTCCGAGAGCGACACGTCCTACGACAACGCAGGCAGGTTCGGCGTGCTCCCGCTCGACGTTACCGTTAAGAAGGGCGCAGCTATCTTCCCAAGGATCGACGTTGACAAGGAGATCGAGGAGCTTAACGCCATCATCAAGAAGAACGCCGAGGCGGCTCAGGCAGAGGCTAAGGCTGCTGAAAAGCCCGAAGAATCAAAGCCCGAAGGCGTTGCCCTCATCGGCATTGACGACTTTGCAAAGGTCGAGCTTAAAACAGCCAGGATCGTAAACTGTGAGCCGGTCAAGAAGTCGAAGAAGCTTCTCAAGCTCACGCTCGACGACGGCGCAAACGGCAGAACGGTAGCCTCCGGCATCTCGCAGTATTACAAGCCCGAGGAGCTTGTCGGCCACACAGTGATCATCGTTTCCAACCTCAAGCCCGCAAAGCTTTGTGGCGTCGAGAGCCAGGGAATGATCCTCGCAGCCGACTGCCCGAACGGCGACGTTAAGGTGATCTTCGCCGACGATATCCCCGCAGGCAGCAAGATCAGATAATCATCAGGTCAAACAAGCATCCCGTCCGGTTTTATTCGGGCGGGAGCTTTTTAACAAAACTGATACTAATACTAGTTTCAAATTAAATGCTTTAATTTGAAATGCGCTGCTGCGCACGCTGATGATGCGCAAAGCGCGTCATCCCTTCTTATACAAACTCAAACGCGCCTGCGGCACTATAAAAAGCTTTTAAAGCTTTTTAATTGAGTTTAGTATAATTTCCGCAATGCCGCGTCATCAGGCTTGAAATACGTCAGTATTCCTGCGCCTTCTTACTTGCCTTGCAAAAATTATCCTCGAAATTTTTTTAAAGGTTTTAATTGAACATTAAAGACCGAAAAATGGATAACAGCGGAAAACATTCGCTTTTTATATAAAAAGCCGCCATGCCCGATAGGGCATGACGGTCGTCTTTACGATCAAAGCATATTTAGTATATACAACAAGAGGTATTGTATGGGGAGCTGCTGCGATACTCTACGCTTCTTTTACTTGCCTGCTTTCATTGCTGCGTAGCACTCGCTGCAGAATACGTCGCGATCCTCTCTCGGCTGGAATGGAATCTTGGCAACGCCACCGCATCTGGCGCAGGTAGCCTCAAAAAACTCGCGGGGTGCCTTGCCTGCGTTCTTGCGTGCAGCGCGGCACTCTCTGCATCTCTGCGGCTCGTTCACAAATCCCTTGGAAGCGTAAAATTCCTGCTCGCCTGCTGTAAATACAAATTCGTTTCCGCAGTCTTTGCATGTAAGCGTCTTGTCCTCGTACATTTGATTACCTCGTTTCTTTTTATAAAAAATATAATGTACCGCCGTTTTCACGGCTTCACATGATCCCACTGCGCCGCTTTCACGGTCAGAGGGAAATGCTTAAAATATGATCCCTGAGCTTTCTGCGAATACGCTGCATCGCATTGTCAACAGCCTTGGCGTTCATGCCAAGCGTGCGCGATATCTCCGCGTAGCTCTCGCCCGCGAGATACAGTCCGAACACCTGCCGCTCCTTTTGGGACAGCAGCTTGGTAACGGCACTTATGAGCGTGCTCAGGCTTTCTTTTCCTATATACATATCCTCCGGGCTTTCCCCTGCGGACATCGCTTCGCAGCCCTCGTCGTCGATCGAGACGTAGTCGTTGAGCGCTTTGCTTCTTCCGCTCTCACTGCGCTTGAGCAGCGAGACGAGCCGCCTGTTTATGCACAGCGAAGCGTAGGTACGGAAGCTTGCGCCGCCGTCTTCCTTAAAACTCTTGACCGCACAAAGCAGCCCCATCAGCCCCTCTTGGGTAAGATCCTCGGGTTCCAGCCCCGCCACCCTATACCGTGAGGTGATGGATCGGATAAGCCCGATGTACCTGTCGGTCAACACCGTAAAGGCGCTATCGCTGCCATTTGAATAAAGTTTAACCAGCTCGGCATCGGACATACTGCTGCCGCTGCCTGAGGTCGAAAGTTTCAGCAATATACACACCTCTTGCAGAAGTTAGCGACTACCTCATTCAACAAACCGCCTATTATGTATCATACATCAACAACGAAAAGAAGTCAATAGAATTTCGGAAACTTTATTTAAAAATTTTTTAGTTGTACTATAAAATTTGTCGAAATAAGGTAGTTTTCGCAATAATTAGAGTTACATCTGAGTAGCAATTCAGGGCATCAGCCGAGCTTTTCGGCGATGTATCGGCGAAGCTCGGAAACAAGGTAGAGCGAACCGCAGACAAGCACCGCGTGATCGCTGTACTCCTTCGCCCTTTCAAGAGCGCGGTCGACTGCCCGGTACGGATCCTCGCACGGCTCAGCCGTTATTCCGGCGCTTTCAAGCGTATCGCAAAGCTGCTGTGCCGTTTGACGGCGCGGATTATAGGGAACAGTCGTCGCGATCATGCTATCGACCCTGCCGCCAATGTGGGCGACAGCCTCGCGGCAGTCTTTGTCCTTCAGCATACCAAGCACACAGACGATCCGCTTTCCTTTCAGATACTCCGCCACAGCCTCGGAAAGCGCCCTCATGCCGTCGGGATTGTGCGCGCCGTCGGCGATAACGAGTGGCTTTTCGGAAAGCACCTCAAAGCGCGCCGGCAGATGAACTGCCTCGACGCCGCGCTTTACGTCGCCGGTCGTGATGACTAAGCCCGAAAGGCGGAGCGCTTCTACGGCGGCGAAAACGAGCGCGAGGTTTTTAAGCTGATGCCTGCCGAGAAGTGGCAGCGTGATCGTCGTATCCTCATACGCGACCTTTGTTCCGGCAAGCGATGTCGTGAGCGCTTTCGGCTCTTCGGCGATCTGGAGCACGTTGTTCCTCTCCTTCGCCGCAGCCAACACGCACTCGTTGACTTCGCTCTGAGCAAGCTCAAACACGGTGCGCCCGCCCTCTTTTATAATCCCGCACTTTTCAAACGCGATCTTCCCCAGCGTATCGCCAAGGATCGCCGTGTGGTCGAAGGAAATCGAGGTAATAACGCTGCAAAGCGGCGTCTTTATCACATTGGTGGCGTCAAAACGGCCGCCAAGCCCCGTCTCGAGGACGACAACACCGCACTCCCTGTCGGCAAACCAGCGAAACGCCATCGCCGTTACGAATTCAAATTCGGTTATTATAACTCCCTCGGCGCGAAGCTTCTCGGTCAGCGGTAACAGCTCTTCGACGAGCGCCGTTACCTCGTCGGGCGAAATAGGCTCGCCGTTAATCTGCATACGTTCGCCGAAGCCCGTTATATGGGGCGAGGTAAAAAGCCCGGTGTCAAAGCCCGCCGCCGTCAGCACCCGGGAAAGCATATTGCAGACGGAGCCCTTTCCGTTCGTGCCGGCTACGTGGACAAACGATAGCTTGTCCTGCGGGTTCCCCATCAGCTCAAGCAGCTTGCTTATGCGCTCCAGCCCCGGCTGCGAACCGAAAACCAGCAGCGAGTCTATTTTTTCCAATGCTTCTGAGTAATTCAATATGATTTCCCCTTTATACGTTTCCCTTTGATATGTTCACTTAAAAGCTCTGCGGTTATATTATTAGTGCGTCATTTGAATACGGATGATCTATACGCAGATAATTGATCGGATCATCTAAAACAGTATTCTAATACCCTCTGACGGACTTTGCCGAAGCCTCGAGCGCCGCTCTTGCGACTGGCGCCGCCGAGCTTATGCCGAAGCCGCCGTTTTCGATGCATACTGCGAACGCCAGCGGACAGTCCTCGTCGGTAACGAATCCGACGATCCAGCCGTCCTCCGTGCCGTCGCCAACCTCGGCCGTACCTGTTTTTGCCGCCACGTGAAGCTCCCCGAACATCGAGTCGCCGTAGTGGTTGCTGACAGTGTAGCGCATCATGTCGGCAAGCTTGTTCGCCGTGGAGCTTTTCATCATCTTGTCGCCGTCCTCGCCGTTTTTGCCGGGAAGGATATTGCCGAACTTGAAGAACGACGATACGTCCTTTATCATGTACGGCTTCGTCGGCGAACCGCCGTTTGCGATAGCCGAGCAGATCATCGCCATATGCAGCGGGTTCGCAAGGTCGGTATACTGACCGACGCCCGACCACGCAAGCGCCGCAGTATCGGCCTTGCTTACGTCGTAGGTGGAGCGCCTGACGTCGTTGTCGCCAAGCTTAAAGCTCTTGTTGAAGCCGAAGCTGTTGGCGTACTGCGTCATCGTGTCGCCGCCAAGCTCCGCTGCAAGCTCCGCAAAGTAGATGTTGCACGACACCGCCATCGCCTGGTTCATGTCGATCTCGTTATGCGGCTCGACGCAGGTTACGTATTCGCCGCCGATTATCGTGCTGCCCTCGCAGAAGAGGTATCTGTCCGGCGCTTTGTCGATCTGCTCGATCGCAGCCGCAGCCGTAACTAGTTTGAACGTCGAGCCGGGCGGGTACGCCGCGCTTATCACCTTGTCGATATACGCGCCCTCGTATGTATCGTCGCCCTCGACTATCTCCGGCGGAGAATAAGGGTCGTAGCTGGGCGTGCTGACCGAGCATATGACCTCGCCCGTTTTGAAGTTGTAAACGACGACGGCGCCCTTGTAGTTGTTCGCCGCCATAACGTCGTAAGCGGCGGCGCAGGCGTTTGAATCTATCGTCAGCGTGATGTCGCTCGTGCTTCTGAACGACTCCGGCAGACCCAGACCAAGCAGGAAGTTATAGCCCACAAGGTCGTTGCGGTAGACCGACTGTATCGCCGTGGAAATACTCGTTGAGTCGTCGCCGACGGTATGGAGCACTGCCGCGCGCACATTTGCATTTTCATTATATACACGCTCGCCGTCGACGCTCTCTGCAAGCACCACTCCGTTGCGGTCGTAGATCGCGCCCGCTTGGGCAAGCCCTGAGGCTGAAAGGTGAGCGTTCATCGGAAGCTGCGCCCATTCGTTCGCGTTCATAACGAGGCGAACAACGAAATATCCCAGCCCTGCGAAAAACGCGATGGCGAGAAACCAAGTCAGCAGCGACCGGGTGAGAACCTTTTTCATATATATAATATCCCCTTTTGTTGAAGTGTCGTCAGATCAGGAAAATGCGTGAAAAACGAAACGCAGAGTTTCATTTAATGAACACTGAGGACTGAAGAATGAATAACGTCGTAAAGCCTTCTGCTTTTAATTTTGCATTTTCAAAGCAGATGTACAGCGACTCCGATATTATTCATTTTTAAGCATTAATTCTTCTCTCTCACCTGTCTGCGGAGGCAAACAAACCGGCTTTTTTGATGGCATACGTTCTTTCGTCAGCGGCCTTGATAAATGCGAAAAGCCCCCAGCAGGATATCATACTCGAGCCGCCGGCGCTGATGAACGGGAAGGTTACACCGGTAAGCGGAAGGATATCCGTCGCGCCGAAGATGTTGAGTGAGAGCTGCACTACAAGCAGACCTGCAGCGCAGCAAGCCGAGATCGAGTAGAACGTGCTGCGGCTTCTCGTCGTGATCGCCCTCGCATAAAGAACAAGCGCCACGATAGACACGGCAAGTACAACCGTGATGATAAGCCCCATCTCTTCGCAAACGATGCCAACAACAATGTCGCTTTCCGAGGCGAAGAGCTTTTTGCAGAAGCCGTTTCCGATGCCAACTCCGAAAAGTCCGCCGCTTGCGCAGTAGATGAGCGTTCTCGCCTGCTGGTAGCCCGTATCCCAGACGTAAGGCTCCTCAAAGACGTGACCCCAAGCCTGGAAGCGCTCGAGGATATACGGCTTGAATCGCAGGACGATCATCGACGCGAACACCGCCGACGAAACGGCGAGGATAAGCGTTTTAAAGTCGCCAGAGCGCATAAACGAGATGAGCAGGAACGTCGCAAAGAAGATCAGCGCCGTACCGAAGTCACCCATAAGCGCCAGCGCGCCGACGCACAGTGCCGAAAAGACGAGGAAGCCGAAGAGGTTTTTCTTCGTCTGGAGCTGATCGAGACTCGCCGCTCCGACGAGGATAAAGCCGACCTTTACGATCTCAGAGGGCTGCACCGAAATGCCGCCGATCGTGATCCAGTTCGCCGCGCCGTACTGAGTTTTACCAAAGATAAGGTTTATCGCGAGCAGACCGAGCGAGGCGATATATATCCACTTCGTGAAGCGCGTTACGCGGTCGGGGTCTTCGAGCAGCTTTATAAGACATTCAAAGAGGACAACTCCCGCCGCCGCCGAGACGTACTGGACGAGCGTTTGCCTTAAAGACTGATGCACCGAGAGCATAACACCGAGTGTGGTCAGGAAAAACGCCAGCGCTTCGATCTCGAAGTTTACCCGTTTGAACACAAGCGACGTCACAAGGTAGGTCGCCCACATCAACGCCGCCATAAGTCCGCCATAGAGGAACGGCGTAAGGTCGATCACGCCGCTTTTGAGCGCCTCGTTCGTCAGGCACGTTTCACACGTCACAAGAAGCTGAAAGACCGTTATCAGCACAAGCAGCATTCGCTGAGACACGCCGCTTTTGCCGTTTGTGCTGAAAAACCACGAGCGGCGGGTGCGCCCGACGAACTCCTCCGCGCGCTTTATCGTCAGTGTTGTCGAGCCGAGGCGCAGCTTGTCGTTCAGGTAAACGTGCGTTCTGCCGTCGATACGCTCGCCGTTTACAAAGACTCCCGTTTTGGAATCGGCGTCGGTAATGATCCAGCCGTCATCGCGCCGAAGCAGCACTGCGTGCTCCCTCGAAACGCTCGGGTCGTTGATGTAAACGTCGCAGAACCTGCTCCTGCCGATAGAGTTCTCCCAGTACAGCACCGGGATAGCCCTGCCGTCGCTTTCGTCAAAAAGCATTATGAGCGGTCTTTCGTTTCGCCTGTTGTGACGAAGCGAGGAATATATCTGCACGATAATAATAAGCGCGAGTATGGGAATAGCTATTCTGAGAATGACCACGGCAAGGTCAAACACAAAAGCCAGAAATCCTTCCAAGAGATCCCCTCCAAAAATAAGCATATGGCGGCCGCATACGATTGCAACCGATTTAATTTTACCACACAAAAATGAATAAGATATTACAAAACTAAACAGTAGTATAAATCGCCTATGCACGGTAAAAAAGCTTAAATATCCCGCCCGAGCGTCGGGAATAATAACAAAAGAACCCCCCGAGCTTAATGCTCGGGGGATGGGTATTTCGAGTTGTTAATCGTTTATAGATTAGGTGTTCGGCTCAAGTGTGCTGATAGCGAGAGTAGCTGTGATATCTGTACCAGCTACCGTCTTGCCGCCGCCGGAAACCTCTACATTGTGACCTTGTGAGTAAACCATCTTGTACGTTGTACCGCCAATGCTTCTGTTGAAGAAGCTGGAGCCATTTGCGCCGGATACTGTGTAAGTGCCGCTCAGACCGAGGTTGTTGGACTCGCAGATATCCTTAATTGTAGCTGATGCTGCTGTGTGCTTAGCTGTACCGTAAGTTGTTGTTGTGATGGAAGCCTTGGAAGTGTTGATGCACTCCTTAACGAGCATGTTCATTGTTGCTGTGTCGGATTCCATAACGGAGATCTT
>ONFG01000008.1:0-24938 GCA_900317025.1 uncultured Eubacteriales bacterium
ATACTGACGTATTTCAAGGCTTTTGAGTTCAATTTGACCGAAAGATGCAAGCAAGTTTGGTGCTCAGTCCGCAGGACGTGATTTATTCAGTGGCTCCTTTGTAACGCTTAGCCAGTCTCCGCGCCGAGAGTTTGCTGCCTACTATAATTATACACTTAGGAAAGTTTTATTTTGCCGCTATCGTTTGTTTGTGATATTTGATCTTGGCAAATTACGAACCTTCCGAATAACGAATAACGCCATATAAATCAGGCGAGCAGCAGCTCCGGAATCATTCATTATTCTTTCTTCAGTATTCATTATTCATTTGGCGAAGCTGCGGTTATCACCTCCACCTTTTCCGCGTAGACGATCGGCGGGTAGCTCTCGAGTACCTCGTCCGTGTGCGTGATACGAAGCTTTGTATACTTGCCGAGCCAGATAGTTTTAAGGTACTCCTGCTGCTCGTCGGTAAAAACGACGTCGGCGCAGTGCAGGCCGTACTGAGGGCAGGTAAGGCGAATCACACCGCCGTAGTACTTGTCTTCACGGCTCCACGCTGCGTAGCCGTCGAACGTACGCTCACTCTCGTTTGCGTACATCGACGAAAGCTCCACGCCCTGTAAAAAATCGCCGTTCGTGCCGACCGTGTCGTCCTCGCTGGTATAGCGGAGAATGAGCAGCTTATCGCCGTCGACGATATACTGCGCGTAGCCCTCCGGTATCCCGAGCCTATCGGGCGTTCCGAGTATCTCGAACACCTGCGCGTATGTCATGCCGTCTTTGAGCTGCGACACCTTCTCCGAGGTCGTCTCGCCGATATTTCCTTCGGCAGGTATGGTCTGCTCTGACGGCGCGCTTTCCTCGGGGGCAAGCTCCGCCGACGCCGCCTCGCTCGACTCGTCCGCGGGCTTTATCTCCGTCGCCGGCATAGGAACGGGCGGGATAAACGACGATGCGCTCTGCGAATTATCGCTGCTTCCGCTCGTCTGCCCGCTCTCGGACTTGCTCTCGTTTTTGCTTTCGACTTCGCTCTTGTTCTGCGATTTGCTTTGGGCGGAGCTTTCGCCTTTATCCGCGGTTTTGCTTTGGGCGAAGCTTTCGCTCTTGCTTTCAGAGCTTTGTTCTTTGTCCGAATTTTTTAAAAACGTATCCGTATCGAACGAGTAGCCGCCCGCCGCGCCGTCAAACTCCGTTTCGCTCACGGTGCAGCTTTCGGAAGCTGTCTCTTCCTCGTCGGAATCGGCCGTCTGCGGCGCGCCTTTGAGAAGCACTCCGAACACCGCGCCTCCGACGACGAGCACAGCCGCACACGCCGCCGCGGTACGCAGCGGAGAGAACCACACCGGGGTGGGCTTTACATCGAGCCGCTCAAAGCGTTCGGCTTGCTCCGCCGCTGCAGCTGCCGCTTTCTCGTTTTCATTTCTTTTCATATCCTTCACCCTTTCCTCGCTCATCGCGAAAAGGCGATCTTTAAGATCTTCGTCGTCTGGCGCATACTCTGACAGGCGCTGCGCCGTTTCGTCCTCTGCGCCGACGAGCTTTCTCAGTACGTTTTTATTCATATCATCACCGCCTTACAAGGTAATTCCGTTGTCTGTCAATATCGTTTTCAGCCGTTTGAGCGCGCGGCTGCACCTCATTCTCACCGCCGAGCTTTTCATCGAGAGCTGCTCCGCTATCTCCCCGGACGAATAGCCGAAGAAGTAGCGCCGCACTAGTATCGTCGCGTCCGGCTCGCCGAGGCTTATAACAGCGTCGAGAAGCTGCACTCTGAGCTGCTCGTTCTCGGCGTTTTCCTCCAGGTCGAGATCGGCGGGCAGCTCGGCAGACTGTTCGTCGTCAAGCGAGATCACGCGAAGCCTGCGCGAGGCGTTGTAGCGGTAGCGGTCGATCGCGCGCCGCTTTGCGACCGTGCCGACTATCCCCCGCAGCTCGCCCGTATATTTCCCGCTTTCAAGCTCGATGTAAAGCGAAGCGAAGGCGTCGCTGACGCACTCCTCCACGTCCTCCCTCGGCGCGCCCGAAAGCTTGCCGCAGACGACCGTATACACGTATTTATAATATTCGTCAAACAAAGCCCTGTGAGCGCCCTGCGGCGACTCC
Organism: uncultured Eubacteriales bacterium; assembly: GCA_900317025.1. Classification (GTDB taxonomy): domain Bacteria; phylum Bacillota; class Clostridia; order Oscillospirales; family Acutalibacteraceae; genus RUG592. The sequence goes on from ONFG01000008.1 coordinate 2,086, forward strand.
CCGAGAAGCCTTGCGTATTCGCTGCCCGTCATAATATCTCCTATCTCATGAAGCAAATCTTACGTAATTTCTGTCTTCACTATATACATTCGGGAAACCGGATACATCTGTCACCTGCTCAAAAGAAGGCTTGAATAAACAATTATTTAACAACTTTTTCATTATAATGACTTGAAACCGCCGCCGATTAGTGGTACACTAACAATTAGCGCGCCAAAAGGCAAAGCGAAGGAAAATTGAAAAGAAAGAAGTAATAGCTATGACAAAGGTTGACATTTTCTCCGGTTTTCTCGGAGCCGGAAAGACTACGCTTATAAAAAAGCTTATCGCCGAAAGCTACAGCGGAGAGAAGATCGTTCTTATCGAAAACGAGTTCGGTGAGATCGGCATCGACGGCAGCTTCCTCAAAGAGGCAGGCATCGAGATCACCGAGATGAACTCCGGCTGCATCTGCTGCAGCCTTGTTGGCGACTTCGGTGAGGCTCTCAAAAAAGTGCTCGACGAGTACGCACCCGACAGGATCATCATCGAGCCATCAGGCGTCGGCAAGCTTTCCGACGTTATCTCAGCGGTCGAGAGGGTTGATTCCGACGAGCTCAAGCTCAACAGTTTCACGACCGTCGTTGACGCCAACAAGTGCAAGATGTACATCAAGAACTTCGGCGAGTTCTTCAACAACCAGGTCGAGCACGCAAGCGCTATCGTCCTCAGCCACACGAAGAACATCTCCGACGACAAGCTCGACGCCGTTGTAAAGCTTCTTAAAGAGCACAACGCAAAGGCGGAGCTTATCACGACCGACTGGGACAACCTCAGCGGCGAGCAGATCGTTCTCGCTATCGAGAACAAGAGCACCCTCGAGGAGGCTATCAAGAAACTCGAGGAAGAGCATGAGCACGAACATCATCACCATCATCACGATCACGACCACGATCATGAGCATGACCACCATCATGAGCACGATCATGAGCATGAGCATCATCATGACCACGATCACGACCACGACCATGACCACGAGCATCATCACGATCACGAGTGCGACGATCCCAACTGCTCCTGCCACGATCATCACCATCACCACGCCGACGACGTATTCCAGAGCTGGGGCGTCGAGACGACGAAGAAGTACACCGCAGAGGACATCGAAAACGTTCTCAAGGCTCTTGAGGACGAGGGTAAGTACGGAATGATCCTTCGTGCAAAGGGCATCGTTGCCGGCAAGGAAGGTCAATGGATCCACTTCGACTACGTCCCCGGCGAGCCTGACGTAAGAACGGGCGCTGCCGAGACGATCGGCAAGCTCTGCGTTATCGGCTCGAAGATCAGTGAAGAGGCGATCGCGGCGCTCTTCGGAGTTTGATGGGAGCAATATATCGTTAAGGGCGCTGCCCTTAAAACCCGCGAGGGCGCTGCCCTCGACCCGCAAACTTTTGAAAAAGTTTGATCAAAACTTTCGCCGTATTCCCTATTTCGGATCACGGCTATGAGGTGAAAACTGCATGAGCAATATTCCTGTTTATCTTTTTACGGGATTCCTCGAGAGCGGCAAGACGAAGTTTGTTCAGGAAACGCTTGAAGACAAGCGCTTCCACAAGAACGAGCGCACGCTTGTCCTCGTCTGCGAGGAGGGCGTCGAGGAATACGACGCCGGAAAGATCCCGACTAAAAATATCGCGTTTGAGACGATCGACGAGGAGAGCGACCTCACCGAGGAGCGCCTCAACGATGCCGCAAACAAAGCAAAGGCAACGAGAGTTCTCATTGAATACAACGGTATGTGGCAGCTCCAGAAGCTTTACGACGCAATGCCCGAAAACTGGCTTATTTACCAGCAGATGGTGTTCTTCGATGCAACGACGTTCCAGAGCTACAACGCCAACATCAGAAGCCTTGTCGTAGACAAGATCAGCGACGCCGACATGGTCGTGTTCAACCGTATCCCGCTCGGCACGGATCAGATGCCTATGCACCAGGCGGTAAGGGCGCTCAGCCGCGGCGCAGAGATCGCCTACGAGTACAGCAACGGCAAGGTCGTTTACGACGACATTCAGGACCCGCTGCCGTTTGACATTGACGCGCCCGTCATCGAGATCAAAGACAATGACTACGCCCTCTGGTACCGAGACTGCACCGAGGACATGATGAAGTACGACGGAAAGACGATCAAGTTCAAGGGTCTTATCGCTACGAACAAAAACTTCGACGACAAGACGTTCGCCGCGGGCCGCCACATCATGACATGCTGCGTTGAAGACATCACGTACAGCGGCGTTATCTGCAAGGGCGACAAGCCCCACGGTCTGAAGGCCGGCGAGTGGATCATGCTCACGGCTAAGATCTCCATCGAGTTCAACAAGATGTACAAGGGCAGAGGTCCGGTTCTGAAGGTCATCAGTATCTCAAAAACGACGCCTCCCGACCAGCCCGTAGCAACGTTCCTGTAATAACCAAAGCTCTCCCGTAATAATTCGGGAGAGCTTTTTTGTCAATACTCAAGCTTCACGACTACAGCGTTGAAGTTTTCTATCATGATGATAGCGAGGTTTTCGTTATTGATCTGGTGAGCGTCGTCGAGGCTTTCGTTTGCCTCGGCGATGTAGTCGAACATATAGTACGGCTCCTCGTTGAACATTGCGGCGATGGCGTCGTTAAAGGCGTAGTCGCTCGAGAAGCGGATCGTGAACATATCGTCGCCGTTGTTTGCCGCCTCGATGAGGTCGTTCTCAATGATCTCGCGGCTCTCTTCAAAGTCTGTGATGTACGTCGATTCGACCACGAAGTAGTTCGCGTCGTCGCTTGCACACTCCGGCAGGAAGAGGTTGTATACCTCGGGAAGCTTATCGCGGTCTTTAAGCTCGTCGATCATCGGCTCGATAGTGTGATCCGATCTTATCTGCTTGTCGTTCAGGTTGAAATAGTTGAAGTAGGCGTTTTCGTTGTCGTCCCATGTGGCGTCAAGGTGATACCAGTTGTCATTGATCTTCACTGTGTTCCACATATGCGGGGCGTTCTCGCCGTAGCCGTTGGCGTAGTAGCAATCGATCCCGACCTTGTTGAGCAGCAGGCACATCGCGTGGGCGTAGCCTTCGCATACGGCTCTGCCGTTGACGATCGAGCCGTAAGAGGTGAATTCCTCCCAGCCGTCTTCGGCGGTGTGGACGCCGTCGGCGTAGGTGCAGCCGTCAAGCAGCGTGTTGTGGATATACTTTTCGAGATGGTACGGCTTCAATCCGCTCGGTATACCCGCCACAAGCGTATTTACCGCCTCGTTGAACGTCTGTATCCTGCTCCTGCACTCCTCGCCGCTTACGTAGGAGTAAAGCTGGATAATCGACTGGTTGCCGGCGGTGCCGTAGGTGTAGCGGTTCGTAAGCCAGAACACCTCGGGGTGGTCCATCGTGAAAGCCTTGATGCTGAAATCCATGTCCTTCTCGGTGAACGTCTTGTCTGTTATGCTCACCTTTCCCACGGCATAGCAGCCCTCGCTGTCGGCCGTTTCAGCTATTCTGTAAGCCGACTTTCCAATCAGCTCGTAGCAGGTACGCTGGCTGTCGGTGTAAAGCGAATCGTAGCCGTAGGAGATCGAAGTGTTCGGCGTGTAATACTCGCAGTCTACGCTTTTTACAGGCTCGACCTCGGTGTAGCCGGAGTCGTCGTCGAATTTTGTCTTTTCAAAGAGTTGCCCCTGAATACTCTCGACGGCGTCGCAGCCGCAGAGAAGCAGCAGCGCAAGTGCTGCGGCAAAAATGCCTTTGATTTTACATTGCATAGATGTTATACCTCTTAAATTTATGTAATTCACAGTGCGTAACGCACAAAACGATGCAGCGCAGCTTATGCACTATGCACTGTAAATTATCTCCCAATATGCCACGCTCACGGCCGCCAAAGGGCAGCCGTGAGCGGCAAAACCGGCAGCTTTACGCTGCTGTTTTAAATTTATGATTACTCTGCGAGTCTTGCTTTAAGACCTGCAAGCTCATCGGAAAGCTCCTTCGGGAGCTTATCGCCGAACATCTTGTAGTATTCGGCGATCTCGTCAGCCTCAGCCGACCATCTCTCCTTGTCGATGTAGAGGATCTTCTTGAGATCTTCCACAGACATATCAAGACCTTCGAGGTCGATGTCCTCAGCCTTCGGAACGAAGCCGATCGGAGTATCGTCAGCGTCAACGGTGCCTGCGCATCTGCCGAGAATCCAGAGAATAACGCGGAAGTTGTCGCCGAAGCCCGGCCACATGAAGTGACCCTCTTCGTCTACACGGAACCAGTTAACGTTAAAGATCTTCGGAGCCTTGTCGCCGAGGATCTCGCCCATCTCGCACCAATGCTTGAAGTAATCGCCCATGTGGTAGCCACAGAACGGAAGCATAGCCATCGGGTCATGGCGGAGCTGACCAACTGCGCCTGTAGCTGCAGCCGTAGTCTCCGAAGCCATGATCGAGCCTACGAATACGCCGTGGTTCCAGCTTCTCGACTGGTAAACGAGCGGAGTTGTCGTAGCTCTTCTGCCGCCGAAGATGATAGCGGAGATCGGAACGCCTGCCGGATCGTTGAACTTGTCGCTGATGCAGGGGCAGTTCTGAGCGGGAGCGGTAAATCTGGAGTTCGGGTGAGCGCCCTTCTCCGTGCTCTCCTGACCGTTCCAAGGCTCGCCCTTCCACTCGATAGCGTTTGCCGGCGGGTTCTTGTCGAGACCCTCCCACCAAACTGTGTTGGTGTCGAGGTTAAGAGCAACGTTTGTGAAGATCGTACCCTTCTTTGTTGTAGCGAGTGCGTTCGGGTTGGACTTCTCGTTTGTGCCGGGTGCTACGCCGAAGAAGCCGTTCTCCGGGTTGATAGCCCAGAGTCTGCCGTCGGGACCCTTGCGCATCCAAGCGATATCGTCGCCTACCGTCCAAGCCTTCCAGCCTGCGTCGCGGTACTTCTTCGGAGGGATGAGCATTGCGAGATTCGTCTTGCCGCAAGCGGACGGGAATGCGCCCGTTACGTACTTGATCTCGCCCTCGGGGTTCTCAATGCCGAGAATGAGCATATGCTCAGCCATCCACTGATCGTTCTTGCCGAGGTAGGAAGCGATTCTCAAAGCGAAGCACTTCTTGCCGAGGAGAACGTTTCCGCCGTAAGCGGAGTTAACGGAGATAATGTAATTATCCTCCGGGAAATGTGTGATATATCTCTTTTCGGGGTCAACGTCGCAGGAAGCGTGGAGACCCTTGATCCAATTCTCACTGTCGCCGAGAACCTCTTCAACAGCAGCGCCGACTCTTGTCATGATGGACATATTGAGTACAACGTAGATCGAGTCTGTGACCTCATAGCCGATCTGAGCGAGCGGTGAGCCGATCGGACCCATGGAATAAGGGATAACGTACATCGTTCTGCCCTTGTAAGAGCCTCTTGCGATATCGAAGAGCATTTTGTAAGCCTCGGAAGGCTCCATCCAATGGTTAGTCGGACCTGCGTCCTCTTCCTTCTTCGAGCAGATAAACGTTCTTGCCTCTACGCGGGCAACGTCGTTCGGCTTTGTGCGGTGGAGGTAGCAGCCGGGAAGAAGCTCCTCGTTGAGCTTGATCATCTCGCCTGTTGCAACGCCTTCGGCACGGATAGCAGCGAGCTGCTCCTCGGAACCGTCGATCCAAACGACCTTATCGGGCGTTACGAGTTCTTTCATTTCGTCGATCCATGCAAGAACCGATTTATTCGTAGTCATAGCAAATTACTCCTTTCGGCCGTCAAGCGGCACAAAATTACAAATTCATTATACAACAAATCTAAAGTTTATTCAATAGCAATTTTTCGGAATTTGCTATATTTAACAATTCCGTAATTTTCTCTCAGCACATTTCAGACCCCGATTTGCAATTTTGCCGGACAAATTATTCATTTTTACTGCCGAAAAATATTTAAAGGGCTGCCAAAACGACAGCCCTTTTGGTATTATGTATTTTATTTCTTCACAACGATGTTGACAAGCTTGCCCTTGACATAGATCTCTTTTACGATGTTCATGCCGTCGATGGCTGCCGCGACCTTTTCGTCTGCCTTTGCGGCGGAGATCGCTGCTTCGTTGTCGGCGTCGGCTGCGACCATGATGCGCGCCTTGATCTTGCCGTTTACCTGTACGGCGATCTCGACCGTCTCGTCCTTGCACTTAGCCTCGTCATATTTCGGCCACTCTGCCTCTGCGAGAATACCGTCGCCGAGCTTTGCCTGCTGCCATACCTCTTCGGTAACGTGCGGAGCAAACGGGTTGAGAAGGATCGCGAAAATTCTCAGTTCGCCCCTTGTGATGCCCTTCTGACCGAACACGTTGATGAGCGACATAAGCGTTGCGATAGCCGTGTTGAATTTCAGCGTTTCGATGTCCTCGTCGACCTTCTTGATGGCCTTGTGAACGTCGCTCTCGACCTCGGGTCTGATCTCGTCACTGTCGATAACGTTCTCCATGAGGTTGTAGAAACGCTCGACGAGCCTGCGGCAGCCCTTGATTCCCTTGGGATCCCACGGCGCTGCCTTCTCGAAGTCACCGATGAACATCTCGTAAAGGCGGAGCGTGTCGGCGCCGTACTCGTTTACAACATCGTCGGGGTTAACTACGTTGCCTCTCGACTTGCTCATCTTTACGCCGCCCTCGCCGAGGATCATGCCGTGGCTCGTGCGCTTTGCGTAAGGCTCGGCTGTCGGAACGACGCCGATGTCGTAGAGGAACTTGTGCCAGAAGCGGCTGTAGAGCAGGTGGAGCGTCGTGTGCTCCATGCCGCCGTTGTACCAGTCTACGGGCGACCAGTAGTTGAGCGCTTCCTTGGAAGCGAGAGCGCAGTCGTTGTGCGGATCCATGTAGCGCAGGTAGTACCACGAGGAGCCAGCCCACTGGGGCATCGTGTCGGTCTCGCGCTTAGCGTCGCCGCCGCACTTCGGGCATTTAACGTTTACCCACTCCGTCATATTTGCAAGCGGAGATTCGCCGGTATCGGTCGGCTCATACGATTCTACCATCGGCAGCTCGAGCGGAAGCTCCGACTCGTCGAGCGGAACGTAGCCGCAGCACGGGCAGTTGATGATCGGGATCGGCTCGCCCCAGTAGCGCTGACGGGAGAATACCCAGTCACGAAGCTTGAAGTTCACCTTTTCCTTGCCCTTGCCGTTCTCCGTGAGCCACTGCTTGATCTTCACCTTTGCCTCTTCAACGGAAAGGCCGTCGAGCATACCGCTGTTGACCATTACGCCCGTTGCGCAGTCGGTGAAGGCTTCCTCCTGAACGTTGCCGCCCTTTACTACCTCGATGATCGGCAGATCGAACTTCTTTGCGAATTCCCAGTCACGTGTGTCGTGAGCAGGTACCGCCATGATAGCGCCCGTACCGTAGGAAACGAGAACGTAGTCGGAGATGAAGATCGGGATCTCGGTGTCGTTTACGGGGTTTACTGCTCTTACGCCCTTGATGAGAACGCCCGTCTTGTCCTTAGCCATCTCGGTGCGCTCGAAATCGGACTTCTTAGCGGCAGCCGCCTGATAAGCCCTTACCTCGTCGATGTTCTCAATCTTGTCAGCCCACTTGTCGATGTAGGGGTGCTCGGGGGAAACTACCATGTATGTAGCGCCGAAAAGCGTATCGGGGCGCGTTGTGTAAACGGTGAGCGTGTCGCCGGTAGTTGCTGTGAAATCCACCTCTGCGCCGGTGCTTCTGCCGATCCAGTTTCTCTGCTGGAGCTTTACTCTCGTCGGGTAATCTACCGTGTCGAGGTCGTCTGCAAGGCGCTCCGCGTACTCGGTGATCTTGAGCATCCACTGAGACTTTACTCTGCGAACTACCTCGCTGCCGCAGCGCTCACACACGCCGTTTACTACCTCTTCGTTAGCAAGCACGCACTTGCACGAGGTACACCAGTTTACGGACATTTCCTTCTTGTATGCAAGGCCGTGCTTGAAAAGCTGCAGGAATATCCACTGCGTCCACTTGAAATACTTCGGGTCGGTAGTGTTGACCTCGCGGCTCCAGTCGAACGAGATGCCGAGCGACTTGATCTGCTTTTTGAAGCGCGCGATATTATTCTTAGTCACCTCTGCGGGGTGGATATGGTTCTTGATAGCGTAGTTCTCCGTCGGAAGACCGAAGGCGTCCCAGCCGATCGGGTAAAGAACGTTGTAGCCCTGAAGGCGGCGCTTTCTCGCAACGGTGTCGAGAGCCGTATACGGTCTGGGGTGACCTACGTGAAGACCCTGCCCGGAGGGGTAAGGGAACTCGATGAGCGCAAAGAACTTTTCCTTAGAGGTGTCGTCCTCAGCGTGGAAAACTCCCTTTTCTTCCCAGATGTCCTGCCACTTTTTTTCAATACCCTTGTGTTCGTACTTCAAAACAATTCCTCCTTTAATCTTCCGTAAGAACGTCGGAGATATCGACATTCTCGCCGTCCGCCCACATTTTGTCGAGGTCGTAGTACTCCCTCGCCTCGTCAGAGAAAACGTGAACGATCACATCAACATAGTCGAGAAGTATCCATGTGTCGTTTTTATGCCCCTCGATGTGGCTGACTGTCTCGCCCGCCTCTTTAAGGCGAAACTCCACCTCGTCGGCAAGAGCCTTAACCTGAGTCGAGCTAAAGCCCGTCGCGATCACGAAATAATCGGCGATCACCGAAACTCCGTCTACCTTGATGACCCGAATATCGGCGCCCTTTTTGCTGTCGATCGCTTTTGCCGCCAGCTTTGCGGTCTCTAAGCTTGTCATATATTCACTCCCTTTGTAAATATGCGCCGTTTTCGGCGTTTCTGTATTTTTCAAGTATCATCGGGATATTGCGCACGATGAGCTCCTGCATTTTCCGGCTGTACAAGACGGCGGACGAGCTGTGCGCCCCGAATTCCTTTATATCCTGCGTTATGCCGAGCTGCCGCCCCATGAGAGTGGGCATTCGGCGGTTTTTGCCGTCGGACGACTGCTTTTCCTCGAGCAGCTGAATACTTACGAGGTACTTCGTTATCCAATCGGCTTTAAGACCGTTCATGCAGTCAAGGTCGACGAGAGCGTCGGCGCGCTGCTTGATCTCGGATATTTTGAGCGGCTCGTCGGAAAAATCGAAGCCGTCGAGCGCGTCCTCCGAAATATCGAACGGGCGCTTTCTCACAATGACGAGCCGAAGCTGCTGTGCTGCGTAGCCAAAGCAGCGGGATATGCGCTGATTTTTAACGAGATCGCCCGGAGCGACGCTGCCGCCGAGCGGGTCTTCGCCTTTCGAGAGCTTTTCAAGAAAGCCCCCTGCAACGGTGATAGCCGCCTCTTCGTTCTTGTACTCGGGCAGCTTGTAGACGTAAAGGTGGTTTTCCGATACGCCGCCGTCGTCAAGGCATCTGCCGAAAACGCCGGCGCAGTAGGAAAGGCACTTTGAGACGCGCTCTTTTTTCAAGATGCTGTCAGCGCTCAGGCTGCCGTTTGTCAGCGGGTCGACGCCGTTTGAGAGCTTGTCCAGATATTCTTTAGTGTGAGCAAGCAGCCTGCTTTTATCCATTTACGATCTCACTTCCGTTTTTTGTAATAGCCGGAGTACTACTTCATTGTAGCACGCAACGGCGTTCGGGTCAATAGCCGAATTTTTAAGCGCAAGATCGGAGATGCTGAACGACAGCCCGTAGAGCATCGCAGCCTCCAGGCTTTTGTTGCAGAGAGTGCGCAGCTCGTCGACGCCGCTGTAATTGCGCTCGGCGCTCGTGAAATCGGCGATGAAGATACATTTTTCAAGTACGCTCATGCCCGCCCTGCCCGACGTGTGGTATCTGATCGAATTGCAGATGTCCTCGTCGTCGACGCCGATAACGTTCCTGACGAACGCAGCGCCCGAGATGGCGTGCCAGAGCTTCGGTGAAGACCGGACGAGCGTATCAAGCTCCACATTGAAGCGCTCCATGATGGCGAGCTGCTCGTCGTGGGGCGTTTCCTTCGTGATGTCGTGAAGAAGTCCGGCAAGTCTCGCCTTTTCCTCGTCCGCGCCGTACTTCTTCGCAAGGCGCACCGCCTCGTCGGAGACGTTGCACGAGTGGGTGTAGCGCTTCTCGCCCATTCTCGCCTTGAGCACCTTGTGGAGCCTTACGTAATTTACCTCCGACCTGTTTACGTAGAGGTAATTTGCGTAGATATACTTTTCGACCTCGGGGCAAACGAACTTTGAGATCGGTCTGTCTTCAAAGACCGCCCTTCTGATCTCCGTCGATGAGATATCGGAGCGCTTCAAGTCGAGCACAACCGTTTTAGCGCCCATCTCGTTATACTGCTTTTCACGCTCCGAAAGCGCCGCCATATCGTCGTCGTTTCTCGGAACGGTGCAGATAACGGCAAGCTTGAATATCTCCTCGGGCTGATACCAATCGGTCAGCGTCATGAACATATCTGCGCCCATGATGAGGTAAAGCTCGCTGTCGGGGTAAAGCTCAGACAGCTCTCTGAGCGTATCGGCGGTGTAGCTTTTGCCGCTGCGCCTGATCTCGATATCCGAGACCTCCGCTTTTTTTACGTATTTCGCAGCAAGGGCGCACATTTCAAGGCGGTGCTGCGCCGAGACCATCTCGCCGGCGCTTTTGTGCGGCGGGACTGCCGTCGGGATAAAGAGAAGCTTGTCGAGCTTCAGCTTTTTTACGAACGCCTGAGCAATGTTTATATGCGCATTGTGGATCGGGTTGAAGCTCCCGCCGTACATTGCGATCTTTCGCACCTTTTTCATGACAGATCAACCACCTTTGCGTATTTTATTATTTCTTCTTCGATTTCGGCAGCTCGATCTTCGGCTCCTTTTCGTTACGCTTGTAGAGCACGAACTTCGTTCCGATGACCTGAACGACGTCGGCCTTGACCGCACCGGCGATCGACTCTGCCGCCTCTCTCGGCGAAAGCTCGCACGTTTCGAGCACCTTGCCCTTGATAAGCTCACGGGCTTTGAGGGCGTCGGCTGCCTGCTTTTCGATCTGCTCGCTCATGCCGCCCTTTCCGATCATCACGATCGTGTCGATACTGTTTGCAAGTGAGCGAAGATACGCTCTCTGTTTACTTGTCAGCATATTATTTCTCCTGTTTATATCAAGACTTTGAAAGCGCTGCCTCAAGCTTTTCGTAAAGCGTGCGAAGCGCATTTCCTCTGTGACTTACTTTGTCCTTTTCCTCCGGCGTAAGCTCGCCGAAGCTCCTGCCGTCGTCAATAATGAAGACGGGGTCGTAGCCGAAGCCGCCGCTGCCCTTGGGTTCAAATGCGATCACGCCGTAAACGTGACCCTCGGCGGTGATGACGGTGTTCTCGTCGAGAATGCAGCAGACCGAGCACGTAAAGTGCGCCGTGCGCTTCTCCTTTGGCATTCCCTCCATGTTTTTGAGCAGCTTTGCAATCCTGTCGGCGTCGGTCGCGTTCTCGCCCGCGTAGCGCGCCGAATAGACGCCCGGCTGCCCGCCGAGTGCGTCGACCGAAAGCCCCGAGTCGTCGGCGATCGCCGGCATACCCGTTCTCTCAAAAGCGGCTCTCGCTTTTAAAAGCGCGTTCTCGGCAAACGTCGTGCCGGTCTCCTCAACGTCGTCGAGCGTGATCCCCTTGCTCTTTGCCGTAACGGCGGCAATGCCGAGCGGGTTTAAAATGCGGTCAACCTCCCGCACCTTGCCCTGATTGTTCGATGCGATAATAAACTCAGTCATCCTTTTCCACCTCAAACAGCGCTCTTGCGAAGGCGTCGGGATCGAACGGCTGGAGGTCATCGATCTGCTCGCCTACGCCGATGTATTTAACGGGAACGTCAAGCTCCTCTTTGATTGAGAGGACGATTCCGCCCTTTGCGGTGCCGTCAAGCTTCGTCAGCACGATACCGGTGATGTCGGCAGCCTTCTTGAACTCACGCGCCTGATTGACGGCGTTCTGACCTGTCGTTGCGTCAAGCACAAGCAGGACCTCTTTTGATGCGTCGGGAAGCTCCCTGTCGATAATCCTGTTGATCTTTGCAAGCTCGTCCATGAGGTGTTTTTTGTTGTGGAGACGGCCGGCGGTATCAACGAGGATAACGTCCGCCTTTCTCGCCTTGCCCGCCTGGATTGAATCGAATACCACGGCGGCGGGGTCTGCGCCCTCCTTCTGCTTTACGATATCGCAGCGGCTGCGCTGCGCCCAGATCTCGAGCTGCTCGACTGCCGCGGCGCGGAATGTGTCGGCGGCGGAGAGCAGGACCTTCTTGCCGTCGCGGCGAAGAGAATCGGCGAGCTTGCCGATAGTCGTCGTTTTGCCGACGCCGTTTACGCCGATAACGAGCACGATCGACGGCTGCGTTTCGATATTAAGCTCCTGACCGCCCTCGAGCATTTCGGCAACGGTCTGCCTTAACAGGCGGTGAACCTCCTTCGGGTCGGTCACGCCCTCCTTTTTGACGCGCTTTCTTACCTCGTCGCAGATCTTCTCCGAGGTAACAACGCCGACGTCGCCCATGATGAGCAGCTCTTCAAGCTCCTCGAAAAGCTCCTCGTCGATCTTTGTGAAGGATTTGAGCATTGAATCGATCTGACCGACTACGTTGTCGCGGGTCTTTTTCAGACCCTCCTTTATCTTTGCAAATAAGCCCACATTTACCACCCTTTCGTTCGGTATGAGTTTATATATATTTTATCATTTCAGCCTGGTGAAGCCCTGGGCGACCTCGCTGGAGTGAAGCTCCAGAAGCTTCGATACGCCCTCGTCCTGCATCGTTACGCCGTAGAGGACGTCAGCCTCCTCCATCGTGCCTCGCCTGTGAGTGATGAGAATGAACTGCGTGCGGTCGTTGATGCGGCGCATATACTGTGCAAAGCGGTCAACGTTGACCTCGTCGAGCGCCGCCTCGATCTCGTCCATAACGCAGAACGGCGCCGGGCTGACCTTCATGATTGCAAAATAGAGAGCGATCGCAACAAGCGCACGCTCGCCGCCGGACAGCGCTTCAAGGTGAGAGACGATCTTTCCCGGCGGGTGACAGTTGATGTCGATGCCGCTGCCGAGAATATCCTCCTCGTTGGTCAAAGACAGCGAAGCCTCGCCGCCGCCGAACAGCTCCTTGAACGTCTCGCCAAAGTTCCTGTTGATCTGAGCGAAGCGCTCAATGAATATCTCCTTCATCTGCTTTGTAAGGTCGGAGATGAGCGAGATTATCTCCTTTTTCGAGCGCTCAACGTCGCCGACCTGGACCTTCAGGAATTCGTACCTTTCCGAAACTTCCTTGTATTCGTCGATAGCCGCAACGTTTACGCTGCCGAGCGCCTTGATCTTTGATTTAAGCTCAGACAAGCGCTTCTGCGCCGCCGTTATGCTCTCGATCTCCGCCGCTGCCTGCTGCGCCGTTTTCGGGGTAAGCTCATACTCGTCCCAAAGCTTGCGTATGATGTCGTCATACTGCTTTTTGAGGTTGTCTCTTCGCTCCTCGAGGCGTGAAAGCTCCTTTGCGATGTTTTCCTTCTCATCTGATTTTTCACGCTCGATGCGGCGAAGCTCCGAGCTGCGCTTTTCAAGCTGCGCCCTCTCGGCGCTAAGGCCTGCTATTCGCTCATTGTTTTCCGCCGTGAGCATTCGTTTTTTCGATTTTTCTTCGTTGTATTTTGAGATGACGCCTTCAAGCTGCGCCTTCTTTTTGTTTTCATCTTCTATCTGAGAGAGCAGGCGGCTGCGCTTGTCGGCGTTGCCGGAGTCGGTGAGCCTTGCAAGCTCCAGCTCGGCCTCTATCGCCTCGGAGTCCTTCGTAAGCTCGAGCATTCTGAGCTTGATCTCCTGCAAAGCCTTCGTCAGCTCTTCACGCTTTTTTGTCTGCTTTGCTATCTCGTCGGATACGCCGTCGGCGTCGTTCTGAGCCTTGGCGATCCTGCTTTCAAGATCCCACGCACGCCCCTCCGCTTCGCGGCAGCTCTGCCTTATCTCGGCGCTGCGGCGTTCAAGCTCTGCTTTGTCGGCGTCAAGCTCGGATACCGTGCTTTCAAGAAGCGTTATTTCGCTTTCGCATGAGCGACACGCCGATTGCGCGCGAAGCTTGTCTTCGTTTACCTTTGCAAGCTCGTCTCTGTTTTGGAGAAGCTGCGCCTCTGCTTTTCCACATTCCGCCTGTATAGATGTGAACAACTTTTTGTTCTCGCCAAGCTTTTCTTCAAGCTGTGAAAGCTTCTTTGCGTCCTTCTCGATATCGCCGACACGGCTGAGAAGTCCGGTCTTTCTGCCGAGCGACCCGCCTGTTAAGGAGCCGCCTGCGTTGACGACCTGACCGTCGAGCGTAACTATGCGGAAGCGGTAGCCGTAGCGCCTTGCGATGGAGACGGCGCAATCGAGATCCTCGGCTATGCATATCCTGCCGAGCAGCGACCTTAAAATACCAAGGTAGCGTTCCTCGCAGCTGCAAAGCCTGCTTGCAACGCCGACAAAGCCCTCGCAGCCTTCAAGCCCTCGCTCTTCAAGCTCTCTGCCCTTGATCGTAGACATTGGCAGGAACGTCGCGCGTCCTGCGTCTCTGCGCTTTAAGAATGCGATGGCCCGCTTTGCGTCCTCCTCCGTTTCGGTGACGATATTCTGCATTGCTGCGCCGAGCGCCGTTTCGATCGCCACGGCGTACTCGGACGGAACGCTGATAACTCTCGACACAGGGCCGTGGATACCCGAAAGCGCTCCGTTTTTCGACTCCCTGACGAGCACCTTTACGCTCTGAGAGAAGCCCTCGAGGTTGCGCTCCATGTTCTCAAGGAACGACTTGTGTCGGCGCACCTCGTTGATGTCGAGCGTGAGCCTGTCGCCGTCGGCCTTTACAGCGTCGCGCTTTCTTTCGCTGTTTTTGAGTATAAGCTCGCAGCCGCTTACGGCGTTCGTAAGCTCCGTGAGCCTTTTTTCGCTTTCAGCAAGCTCCGAGCGGTACTGCGCAAGATCGCGCCTGCCGGACTCAAGCTGTGAACGCTTTGATTTCGCCGACTCGTCGGTTGAAGCTATCCTTTCGGAAAGCTCCTCTATCGTCGATCTGCCGGAGGTGAGCGCCGCCCTTGCGTTTGCAAGCTCGACGTTAAGTGAGGCAAGCCCCACCGTATATTTATTAAGAAGCTCACTGCTCTTGCCGTCGTTTTCGATAAGCCCGGAAAGCTCAAGCGTTTTTTCGTTAAAGCTCTCTTTTTCTTTTTCATAAAGAGACTTGAGGTCTTCGAGCCTTTGGCGTTTTTGCTGTGTCTGCTGCCTGATCGTTTCGGTCTCGCCGTCGAGCGTTTCAAGCTCTCCGTTTAGCCTTGCGACCGCCTCAAGCGAGTGCTTTATGTTGTTTTCTTCTACGGAGATCTTGGAGCGTATCTCGCTGATCTCGTTCTCTACAGAGGCGTTTATACGGCGTATCTCGTCCATTTTTGCGGAGAGGTCGCCCGTCGAGCCGTATATCTCTTCCGTTTCACTCTCTATGTCTGCAAGCGCTTGCACCGCCGCCTCATGCTGAGCTATCGCGACGGTTATCCTGTCCTCCTGCTCACGAAGCTGGGAGCTTGAGCGCTCTATCGTATTGAGCCAGAGGGCTATTTCCAGCCCTTCCTTTTCCTTTGCGTATTCAAGGTACGCCTTCGCCTTTTCCGCCTGCCTGCCGAGAGGACCTACACGCTCTTCAAGCTCCGAGAGGATATCACGAAGCCTGAGCAGATTTTCCTCGGTCTGGCTGAGCTTGCGTTCTGCCTCGGTTTTGCGGTAGCGATAGCGGGAAATGCCGGACGCCTCCTCGAAGATCTCACGCCTATCCTCGCTTTTTGAAGCGACAATGCTGTCGATCTTGCCCTGGCTTATCATCGAGTAGCCATCACGCCCGAGACCCGTATCCATGAAAAGCTCGTGGATATCCTTTAAGCGCACGCTTGCCTTGTTGATGAGGTAATCGCTGTCGCCCGAGCGGTAATAGCGGCGTGTAACGGCTACGCTGTCGCCGTCGAAGGCAAGCGTTCTGTCCTTATTGTCGATGGTGAGAGTAACCTCGGCGTAGCCGACCTTTTTGCGGTTGTCAGTGCCGTTGAAGACGACGTCCTCCATCTTCGAGCAGCGCAGCGCCTTCGCAGACTGCTCGCCGAGTACCCAGCGGATAGCGTCGCTTATGTTGCTCTTGCCCGAGCCGTTCGGCCCTACTACGGCGGTTATTCCCTTGTCGAATTCGAGCTTCGTCTTGTCGGGAAACGTCTTGAAGCCCTGTATTTCAAGTGATTTAAGCAGCATTATTTCTTTTCTTCCTTACTTCCAAGATAGTCTGCGGGAGCGCCGCCTGCAAGCTCGATCTTCATATCGAAAGGCGCAACGGTCACATCGGCGACGGTCTTGACGTATATCCCGTAGTCCTGTATCAGGCGGTTTGAGTTAGACCGCCTCTGCCCCGTAAACTTTGATACGCACGACGGGTGAACATACACGGTGCAGTATCCGCCGCACAGCTTTCCCATACCGCTGCGCAGCTGAAGAAAACGCTCCAGCATGAGCTTATTTTCGCAAAGCTCCCGGAACGCCGGGTGGTAGTTGTCAAACAGCATATCACGAACAAGCTCATCGCTGTAATGAAGCCCCAATCGAATGACCTCTATGTTATTCCGTGAAAACATTTTTAGCAGTAAAGCACACAGATCAACCGATTCCGACAGCTCCATCGGGCGGTACTCGCCGCTCTCGTAAAGAGAAGCAAGCATCGTCCCCTTCATCGTAACGGTGGGGTATATGCGCACCGTGTCGGGGTGCAGCTCTATGATTCTTTCGGCGGTATAAACGTCGCGCTCGGGCGTACTTTTGTAAAGCCCCGTCATCATTTGCAGACCGAGCGAAAAGCCCCGCTCTTTGATGAGCCGGGAGGCCTCTTCAACGTCACGCGCGGTGTGACCGCGAAGGTTTGCTTTCAGCACCTCGTCGCAAAGGCTCTGAGCGCCCAGCTCAATGGACGTTACGCCGTATTTTTTGAGAATGCCGAGAACCTCATCGTCAACGGCGTCGGGTCTTGTGGACAATCTGATCCCGCTGACCTGACCGCTTTTAACGTAACCGCTCGCCGCCTCTAAAAGTGAGACCATGTAATCGCGGTCGATTGCCGTAAAGCTGCCGCCGAAAAAGGCGATCTCACGGTCGTAAGCTTTCTTTGAAGAGAGCGCCGTTTTTACGGCGTCGTGAACGTCCTGAGGCGTCGGTTGAAAGGATACGCCCGTTATGCTGCGCTGGTTGCAGAACGAACACTGATGGGGGCAGCCGTTGTGCGGAACGAAGACCGAGATATTGCCGTGCTTCAATAGCCCATCAGCTCGAGCGCAACTCTCGCCGCCTCCTGCTCAGCTTCCTTCTTGCTGTGTCCGCCACCCTTGCCGATCACGTTGCTGTTGAGATGCACCTCGACGACGAAATGCTTGTCGTGGTCGGGGCCTGTCTCCTTGACGAGAACGTATGAAAGGCGCTCTTCGGGGTTTTTCTGAATTATCTCCTGAAGCACTGTTTTGTAGTCCTTGAACTTCACAGGCTTTGCGCTCTTTATGTCGGGAATGACGAAGCGCAGGATAAACTCCCTCGCAGGCTCGATGCCGCCGTCGAGATAGATAGCGGCAATGACCGCCTCAAATGCGTCCGAAAGAATAGACGGACGGTCGGCTCCGCCGGAGTTCCTCTCGCCCCTTGAAAGCCTGATGAAGTCGCCGAGGTTTATCTGCCTTGCGTAGGTGTAAAGCGACTTCTCGCATACGAGCGATGCTCTCAGCTTCGTAAGCTTGCCCTCGGGGAACTCGGGGCAGTGGCGATATATGTAATCGGAAACGACAATGCTCAGCACGCTGTCGCCGAGGAATTCAAGGCGCTCGTTGTACTTCGTGCCGTCGTGAGCCTCATTTGCAAAGGACGAATGCGTAAGCGCTGTGGTGATGAGCTGCTTGTCCTTGAATTTGTATCCGATCACGCTGCCGAATTTTTCGCAGTCGACGTCTCGTGAACGCTTCCTGTTGTTTTGCACGCAGATCACTCCTTACTCTCGATCTGTGAGACCGTGCGCTCGATCTCTTCGATCACGTGCGTGTTGACGTAATTCATTGTGAGCGCTATCGCGTAGCGCATCGTAACGGCCGTGGCGTTGCCGTGGACTTTAAAGACGGGCTTTGCGGCGCCGAGTATCGGTGCGCCGCCGTAAACATCGGAATTGACCTCACCCTTGAGCGCCTTTAAATCGCTTGCGATCATAGCCGCCGCAAGCTTGTTTTTAAGGCTCTTTTTGTAGATGGACTTTATGCGCCCCATAATCGCGGCAGCAGCGCCCTCATACATTTTGAGGATAAGATTCCCCGTAAAGCCGTCGGCTACAACTACGTCGCACCCGTCAAACGGGATCTGAGTTCCCTCAACGTTGCCGACGAAATCTACGGGCGCTTCCTTCAGCAGCTTGAATGCTTCGTGGCGGAGGGAATCGCCCTTGTGATCCTCCGTGCCGACGTTTGCAAGACCGACCCTCGGGTTTTCGACCTTCATAACACGCTCCATATAAACGGAACCCATGATGCCGAACTGGCGGAGCATTTCGGGCTTGCACTCCACATTTGCACCGCCGTCGATGAGCATGAACATTCCCGGAGACTTCGGCATAACGGGCGAGAACGCCGGGCGCATTACGCCCTTGATGCGCTTGACTATGAGTGTTGCGCCCGTGATGAGCGCGCCACTGTTGCCCGCCGAAAGGAACGCGTCGCCCTTGCCGTCGGCAAGCATCTGCAAACCTACCGCCATCGAGCTGGTTTTCCTGCGGCGTATCGCCATCGGGTCGTCCTCCATCGTGAGGAAGTCGTCGCAGTTTTCGATCGTCAGGCGGCTTATATCAATTCCGTTTTCCGAGGCTGCCGCTTCGATCTTGTCCTTCGGACCTGTGAGTATGATCTCCAGCCCCTCGTTTTCGTCGAGTGCGTCCGCGCAGCCCTTGATTATCTCGACCGGCGCGTTGTCGCCGCCGAATGCGTCAACTATTATCTTCATAAGTTCATCTCCCGTCGTATCATGAGAATGATCTGTCGTAATACTCAAGCGCACGGTCGGCATACGCCTGCGCGCGCTGCTGCTTGTCCCGGATATGCATATCGAGTGGCGGAAGAACGCCTAGATTTGCGCCCATCGGCTGGAAGTCCTTCACCGTTTCGTCGCTTATGTAGGCGCATAATGCGCCCGTCATCGTGTAAGCCGGCGGCACAAGAGGCTCGCAACGCCCCGCTCTCGCCGCAGCATTTACACCTGCGATAAGCCCCGACACGCCCGACTCCATGTATCCCTCAACGCCCGTCATCTGACCTGCGAAGAAAAGCGATGCATCACTGCGAAGTGAAAAGTCCGGGTTCAAAAGCCTTGGCGAATCAATAAACGTGTTGCGGTGCATCACGCCGAAGCGGACGAACTCGGCGTTTGTAAGCGCCGGGATAAGCCCGAAAACTCGCTTCTGCTCTCCGAATTTAAGATTCGTCTGGAAGCCGACGAGGTTGTACATCGTGCCGGCGGAATTCTCCTTGCGAAGCTGCAAAACGGCCCACGGTCTGTGACCCGTTCTCGGGTCGGTAAGGCCGACCGGCTTCATAGGGCCAAAGCGGATCGTGTCCGCGCCTCTCTGCGCCATGACCTCGATAGGCATACAGCCCTCGTACACCTTCGGGTTCTGCACGTCGACGCCGTGGAGAGGCGTGCGCTCGGCGTTTACAAGCTCGCTGTGAAAGCGCTCGTACTCCTCCTTGTTCATCGGGCAGTTGATGTAGTCATCGCCGTCGCCCTTGCCGTATCTGGAGGCAGCAAAGGCGTGCTCCATGTCTATCGACTCAGCCGAAACGATCGGCGCTGCCGCATCAAAGAAGCTCAGGCTGCCGCCGAACTTATTTCGTATATCCTCTGCTAAAGCGTCGCTTGTAAGCGGACCTGTGGCGATCACGTTTATGCCGTCTTCGGGCAGCTTGGTGATCTCCGCTTCGCAAAGGGTGATACGGTCGCAGCTTTTTATCTTCTCCGTCACCATTGACGAAAAGAGCGTTCTGTCAACAGCGAGAGCGCCTCCCGCCGCAACGGAGCACCGGTCGGCGCACTCCATCAGAAGCGAACCCATGCGCCGCATCTCTTCTTTTAAAAGTCCTGCCGCACTGTTGATGCGCGCCGCCTTGAAGGAGTTGGAGCAAACAAGCTCTGCGAGCATATCGGTTTTGTGAGCGGGAGTTTTCTTTGCGGGCTTCATCTCGACAAGCTCGACCTCGGCGCCCCTTTTTGCGAGCTGCCAAGCCGCCTCGCAGCCGGCAAGCCCCGCACCGATAACTCTTACCTTCATTTTTGTCAGCTCCTTTGCACCATGAAATATCTGAGTGTAATATATCATTAAGGGCGTTGCCCTTAAAATCCCACAAGGGGCTCTGCACTTGACCCGCAAACCTTTTGAAAAAGGTTTGATCGAAAACTTTCAGTTAAAAAGATTTTCTATATTACTTTTCGTCTTCCTTTATTTCCCGCTCGTAGCCGCAGCTTTCGGCTGTGCAGACGAGCTTCGGCTTCTTACCGTCCTTTTTGAAGAGCATAGCTCCGCAGTTGGGGCATTTCTCTTCCGTAGGCTCGCTCCAGGAAGCAAACGTACACTTCGGGTAATTGCCGCAGCCGTAGAACACCTTGCCGCGCTTAGTGTGCCTTACGATAATGTCGCCGCCGCACTTCGGGCAGGGTATGCCGAGCTTCTCGACGACCTTCTTTACCGTCTTGCACTCCGGCCAGCCCGAGCAGGCGATAAATCTGCCGTAGCGGCCGTATTTATATACCATCGGCTTGCCGCAGTTTTCGCAGATGTAATCTGTCTTATCCTCCGCAAGCTCGATCTTTTCGTCCTTCATGTCGTCCTTGGCTTTTTTGAGCGTCTCGGCGAATTCGCCGTAGAAGTCGTGGAGAAGCTCGACCCACTGCTCGTTGCCGTGCTCGACCTCGTCAAGCTCCGTCTCCATCTGAGCGGTGAATTTCACGTTGACGATCTTCGGAAAATGCTCCTTCATCAGCGTTGTGATCGCCTCACCCAGCTCCGTCGGGTAAAGCGTCTTGTTCTGGCGCTTTACGTAATCTCTGCCGACGATCGTCGTGATCGTTGCGGAGTAGGTCGACGGGCGGCCGATGCCGTTTTCTTCGAGTGCCTTGATGAGCGACGCTTCGGTGTAGCGTGCCGGGGGCTGCGTGAAGTGCTGGTTCGGAACGATCTCCTTCGCCTTTGCCTCCATGCCCTTTTCAAGCGGTGGAAGCTGAGAAGCCTTCTCCTCTTCGGTATCCTTGCCCTCGACGTAAAGCACCGTGAAGCCGTCGAAATCTACGTGGTAGCCGCTCGCCTTGAATGTGTAGCCGTTGCCGTCGATATCGGCCTGAGTCGTCTTTTGGATGCACTCCGCCATCTGAGAAGCGAGGAAGCGCTCCCAGATAAGCTTGTAGAGCTTATACTGGTCGGGCGAAAGGTCGCCCTTGATGCGGTCGGGAGCAAGGCTCACCATCGACGGACGGATAGCCTCGTGACCGTCCTGCGCGTTGCTCTTTGACTTGAACTCTCTCGGCTTTTTCGGCAGATACTTGCTGCCCCACTTCTCCTCGATGAACGTTTTGGCTTCCGCCTTTGCTTCGTCGGAGATGCGCAGCGAGTCGGTTCTCATGTAGGTGATAAGACCTGTAGCGCCGATGCCCGAGATCGTAACGCCCTCGTAAAGCTCCTGCGCTACCTTCATCGTGCGCTTCGACTGGAAGCCGAGCTTTCTCGACGCGTCCTGCTGGAGAGTCGAGGTGATGAACGGAGGCGCGGGCTGCTTTCTGCGTGTGCCATGCTTTACCGACGTTACGGTAAACGACGCGTTTTCAAGGTCGGAAAGTATCTTCTGCGCCTGCTCTCCGCTCGTAATTTTAAGCTTCTCGCCGTTGTATGCGTAGAGCGATGCCGGGAACGTCTTACGGCTGCCCTTCGGGGTAAACTTCGCATCGACCGTCCAGTACTCCTCGGGGACGAACTTTCTGATCTCGTTCTCCCTGTCGACGATTATCCTGAGCGCTACCGACTGTACACGCCCCGCGGAAAGACCGCGCCTGATCTTCTGCGAGATAAACGGGCTTAACTTGTAGCCGACGAGCCTGTCGAGCACACGTCGCGCCTGCTGTGCGTTTACGAGATCAATATCTATCGAGCGTGGGTTCGCCATACCGTTGGCAACGCCCGTCTTTGTGATCTCGTTGAATTCTATCCTGTTCTTGCTGTCGAGCGGCAGACCGAGAATGTATGCAAGGTGCCATGAGATCGCCTCGCCCTCACGGTCGGGGTCGGTCGCCAGATAAACGTTATCACACTTTTTGACCGCTGCCTTCAGCTCTTCGACAAGAGACGTTTTGTCCTTCATGATCTCGTACTTAGGTTCGAAATCCTTCTTGATGTCAACGCCGAGCCTTTTAACAGGCAGGTCGCGAACGTGGCCCTTCGAGGCAAGCACTTCGTAGCCGCTTCCGAGATATTTCTTTATCGTATGCGCCTTTGACGGCGACTCCACTATTACAAGATCTGACATTTCATTAACCTCCACCACTAAGGTCTGTCCGGCAGGGTTTTCTTCCGTGCCGTATATTTCAGAGCGGCTGTCCGCCGCTGTTTATTGCTTGATTTTATACCGTCTTCCGGGGAGCGCCTCGATGATGTCGTTCATTTCAAGCTCCGTTGCCGCGGCGTGTACCGCGCCGACCGAAAGACCCGCTTTGTCGGCGATCTCGTCGATGTGAAGCTCGCCGCCGCCGAGCGCCGAAAGAAACTTCGCCGCGTTGTCCGAGATGTCGTCCAAAAGAGAGGGCGGAGTGCTCGTCTCCTGCCGCTGTACGTGTTTTGTCTCCGCCGTCTTCTCCG
>ONFG01000008.1:24964-73731 GCA_900317025.1 uncultured Eubacteriales bacterium
CTACAGCCTTCGCGGTCACGGCGGCTGCCTGCTTCTTCGCAGCGCGGCTTATTGCCGGTCTTGCGACGACCTCATCGGGCGCGTCCTCCTTCGGCAGCATACTGTCGATGTAGGCGGAGAAATCGAAGAGCGAAAGCTGATCGGCTCCAGCCTTCGCCGGCTCCGGCTGCTCACTTACGCCCAGATATTCCGACAAAACGTCGCCGGCAGAAGTAACAGGCTTTGCGCCGTCTTTTATCAGCGCGTTCGTCCCGATCGAGCCGGGGTTCGACACATCGCCCGGAACCGCGAAGACATCGCGCCCCTGTTCAAGAGCCGCATCGACCGTTATCAGCGAACCGCTGCGCTGCCCCGCTTCGATAACGAGAACGCCTTTTGAAAGGCCACTGATGATCCTGTTGCGCTGCGGGAACGTAAGTCTGGACGGGCGATAGTCCGGCGGATACTCCGAGATCACCGCGCCCCTGCGCGCGATCGTTTCCTTTAAATAATCGTACTCCTTCATGTAGCCGCACTCGTGACCGCAGCCAAGGACACAGACCGTCTCTCCGCCGCCGTGAAGCGCGCCGAGATGAGCCTGTGTATCTATTCCGCGGGCGCCTCCGCTCACGACGCAGACGTCCTGCTTTGCGAACTCAGACGCGATCCTGTAGGCAGTCTCCCTGCCCTTCGTACTTGCCGACCTCGTCCCCACGATGGCTATCGAAAACTCTGCCGAAAGCGCCTCGGGGCTGCCCTTTACAAACAGCACCGCCGGCGGCGCGGAAATGGCTCTCAGGCGCTCAGGGTACTGCTCGTCGCCGTAAGAGACGATATCTATGCCGCTTTCTCTGCACCTTTTGATGATCGCCGCGGCGTTATCGAGCAAGTTATCTTCCAAACGCGCCCTGAAGACTTCGCCAAAGCCCTTGACGCAAAGCTTCTCTTCAAGCGGCGCGCGGTAAAAGTCCTCCGCGAAGGTGTAGCGCTCGGCGATCCTCGCAAGCTTGTGCGAGGCGTAGCCGATCGCCTGTTGTATCCAAAGCCAGTATATCGTCTGATTGTTCACAGCTTCGCTTCACCTCACAACGCCGCAGGACACGTTTGTTTACCTGAACATCTCCCAAAGCAGGATAGAAGCCGCTGCCGCCGCGTTGAGCGATTCGGCTCTGCCCCTCATCGGGATCATTACCTTTTTTGTACAAGCCGAGACAGCCTCGTCCGACAGCCCGCTGCCCTCGTTGCCGATGAGCATGACGCCGCCGTCAAAGTGAACCTTTGTAATATCCTCGGCATCTCTGGGGGTTGAGGCGAACGTCTCCACGCCGTCTGATGACAGTCGGGAGATATAGCCCGGAAGATCGTCGGTCTCTTCCGACGGAATTCTGAAAACGGCTCCCATGCTGCCGCGGACCACCTTCGGCGACCACACGTCGCAGCAGTCCGACGAGAGTATCACGCCGTCGACGCCGAGCGCTTCGGCAGTACGGAGGATAGTCCCGAGGTTTGACGGGTCCTGTATCCGTTCACAGGCGAGATAATTGCCTCTTCTATTTATTCTATACGGAAATTTCTGTTTGTCAAGCATATTGAAGACGCAGAAAAAGCCCTGCGGCGATTTTGTATCGCTTATCTTTGAGAACACGTCGTTTGACACCTCGAAAAGCTTTTTCGACGCCGCCGCAATCTCCCCAAAATCGTCGGGGTATTTCTCCGCCGACGAGGGCGTATAGAGGAACACCTCGGGCGAAAAACCCGACCTCACGCCGTCGCGGCAGATGCGAACGCCCTCGGCTGTAAAAAAACCGCGCTCCCTGCGGAAAGAGGCGCTCTTGACCAGCTTTGCCGCCTGCTTGACCGTTTCGTTGTCCTTGCTCGTTATCATGAGTTATTCATCCTCGATCTCGGCGACCTCGAGCTTCACGCCCTCTTCGCCGCTTTCTCTCAGCACGAAGCCCTCGAAAGCGTAAGCGCCGCCGGGCTTTTTAATGACGGTAACGTCCGTTTTGCCGAGAACGTTTGATATATCGTTAAGATACCGCCCGCTCTTGACTGAGGCAGCATCTCCGTTTTCGTCTTTATAGTTTATTACAAAATTCCACGAGATCTCTTCAAAGCTCTCGTTTGCATACTTCACCTTTTTTGTGTGCTTCTCCGCGGACACGACCGCGCCCTTGAAGCGCTCGGCGCTTTTCAGAAGCCTTTCGCTTTCAAGCGCGAACTCGCGGCGCTTTTTCCTGTCGACGAGCGACAAGACAAACGTCAGCACCCCGAACGCGAGAACAGCCGCGATCGAGAGCCACAAGCTCTGCTTTGCCTCTCTGCCCGATACGAGCGAAAGTATCGCCGCCATCGCCGCCACAACTGCCGCCAGCACGCCCATGCAGCCCACTGCTATCAGCACCCGCAGGACGGGAGCGTACTCCTCCTGCTCAGGTTCGCCGCTTATGAGCTGCGCTTCTTCGGTTTCGATTAAAGATTCTTCTCTTTTCATACTTCTTTTATTCTTTCATCTGAAAACAGCACCCAAGGAGCATTGCCTCAGGTGCTGAAACATTCAGGTATTGATTACTGAAGAGCCTTCTTAGCCTGCTCTACGAGCATTGTGAAGCCCTTGGGATCGGAGATAGCGATCTCGGAGAGCATCTTGCGGTTAAGATCAACGCCGGCCTTTTTAAGACCATTCATGAATGTAGAGTAGTTTGTGCCGTTGAGCTTGCAAGCCGCATTGATACGAGCGATCCAAAGTCTTCTGAAATCTCTCTTTCTCTGCTTGCGGCCGATATAAGCGTAGTTGCCCGACTTATTGACAGCCTGCTTAGCCATCTTGAAATGCTTGCTCTTGGAACCCCAGTAGCCCTTAGCAAGCTTTAAAACCTTTTTTCTTCTCTTGCGAGTCATCATCGCACCCTTAACACGTGCCATTTATCTTACCTCCATAATATGGTTTCTGCTGTTTTTAAAAGTCTTCTATAGCAAAGAATTACTTATAAGGAATAAGTCTCTTTACCTGTGCAACGTTTGTCTTGTCTGCAACCGTTGTCTTTCTCAGTCCTCTTTTACGCTTTGTGGTCTTCTTGTTGAGGATATGACTTTTATTTGCGTGCGCACGGATGACCTTACCGTTCTTAGAAAGCTTGAAACGCTTCTTTGCACCACTGTGTGTCTTGATCTTTGGCATAATATTTTCCTCCTTGGTATCACTTTGTCGGCTTGGGAGCAAGGAACATCAGCATACTTCTTCCTTCGAGCTTGGGCTGCTTCTCAACGACTGCGACCTCTGCGCAAGCGTCGGCGAATCTCTTCATGATCTCCGTGCCGAGCTCGGGATGCCCCATCTCTCTGCCTCTGAAACGAATCGAAACCTTGACCTTGTCGCCCTTAGAGATGAACTTGAGGGCGTGGTTGAGCTTCGTGTTGAAATCGTGAGTGTCAATATTGAGCGAAAGTCTGACCTCTTTGATGTCAACGACCTTCTGATTCTTGCGTCTCTCCTTCTCACGTCTCGCCTGCTCAAAGCGATACTTGCCGTAGTCCATGATCTTACAGACCGGCGGCTTCGCCTGAGGCGAGATCATAACCAGATCGAGATTTTTCTCTTCCGCAAGAGCAAGAGCCTGCTGTGAAGACAGAATACCCAACTGAGAGCCGTCGGAATCGATCACTCTCAGCTCTTTTCCTCGAATTTCCTCGTTGATGTAAAGTTCCTTCTTGCTAATGTTAAGCACCTCCGTAACCGAAATATCAATAAAAAAGGCAGACGATAAACTCGCCTGCTTCAACACCGCAAAACACAGCCGTACTGCCATTATATTACAGGCTCAGCCGCATTATGATAAGTATTGACCCGTGCAGACGACACCCCACAGGTGAAAGCGTAAACCGCCTTGCTTTATTGCTTTTGTGATTATAACACACTTCGCGGCGCTTGTCAACACCAAAATCAAAAAAACATGGTCTTTTTATAAACAACGGCCGCCGAAAGCTTTCGGCAGCCGATAGTGTTTGATCTTACGAAAGCA
Source organism: uncultured Eubacteriales bacterium (assembly GCA_900317025.1). Taxonomy (GTDB): domain Bacteria; phylum Bacillota; class Clostridia; order Oscillospirales; family Acutalibacteraceae; genus RUG592. The sequence continues at coordinate 28,966 of ONFG01000008.1, forward strand.
CGCTTGCGAGAAACTGCTTCGCCTTTTCTGTCTTCGGGTTTGAGAATATTTCCTCGGGACTGCCTGTTTCTAGGATCTTGCCGTCCGCCATGAACACGACCCTGTCGGCCACCTCTTTGGCAAAGCCCATCTCGTGGGTAACAACCGCCATCGTCATACCTTCCTTTGCAAGGCTCTTCATAACGTCGAGCACCTCGCCGACCATCTCGGGGTCGAGAGCGGAGGTTGGCTCGTCAAATAACATAACATCAGGCTCCATGCAGAGTGCACGCACGATCGCTATGCGCTGCTTCTGGCCGCCCGAAAGCTGCGAGGGGTACGACTGCGCCCTGTCGTCAAGACCTACGCGTCTAAGCAGCTCGTGCGCCTTTTCCTCCGCCTCTTCCCTACTCTTTTTGAGCAGCTTCATCGGGGCGATCGTAACGTTTTTCATGATCGTCATGTGTGGGAAGAGGTTGAAGTGTTGGAACACCATGCCCATTTTCTGGCGGTGGACGTTGATATCGACGTGCTTGTCGAGCATATTTACGCCCTCAAAGATTATCTCGCCGCTGGTCGGCATTTCGAGCAGGTTGAGCGAGCGCAGGAACGTCGATTTGCCCGAACCGGAAGGCCCGATGATAACGACCACCTCGCCCTTTTCGATGTTCATGCTCACGCCGTCGAGCGCGTGGAGGTCGCCGTAATGCTTCTCAAGATTGCGCACCATGATGAGGCTCTCGCTCATCTCGCCGCCCTCGGCTTCGATTGTTTCCTCGGGCTTCAAAAGTTCCTCGAGTATCTCCTTCTTCTCCGGCTCGGGCTGCTTTTCCTTCAAAGGCTTCTCGGCGGGCTTTTTCGCAGCCGTTTCCGCTTTTTCAAGCTCCGGCTTCTTTTCTTCCGCCGCCTTTTCGGCAGCGGGCTTTGACTTTTTCTTCTTAGTGCTCACTGCTTCTCAGCCTCCTTTCAAGGATAGATACGAGCTTAGTAAGTATCAGCACGATCACAAGGTAGATAAGCGCTACGGCGATGAGCGGCAGGAACGCGTCGAACGTTCTTCCTCTGATGATATCGCCGCCCTTTGTGAGATCCTGCAATGCAACGTAACCGGAAACGGACGTCTCCTTCAGCAGCACGATAAACTCGTTGCAGAGCGCCGGCAGGATATTCTTGAATGCCTGCGGAAGGATTATGTACCACATTGTCTGCGGGTAATTGAAGCCGAGCGAGCGCCCCGCTTCAAACTGACCGTTGTCTATCGACATGATGCCCGCTCTGACGATCTCTGCGACGTATGCGCCGGAGTTGATGCCGAACGCGCAGATCGCCACAAGCACCTCGTTTACGCCGAGCGGCGCAAGGATAACGAAGTATGTAATAAGAAGCTGAACGACTACCGGCGTTCCTCTGATAACCGTAAGGTACAGCTTTGCCAGCACGTTCAGAAAACGCAGCTTGCCGGTCTTGTCGTGGGTAGCTCTGACGGCAGCGACAAGAAACCCGAGCAGCACGCCGATCACAAGCGCGCCCGCCGTGATCTTTAGCGTAACGCCGAGACCGTTCCAAAGGAACTTCCAGCGGTTGTCGGTGATGAAGTCGTTGATAAAGCGTGCCTGCAGATCCGCAAACCATTCCGAAAAAGTCTTTGCGGCATAAATTGTCATCTGTATTCCCCCTCAAAAAAAGGATCTTGTTGTCGGCTTATTTTGGGTCCCCTCAAAGCCTGTCGCCATTCCTTTACATCTGCAAAACGGGGCTGCCACAAAGCAGCCCCTCGTTTCGCCTGTTTTGTCGGAATCACTCCGCAGGAATGTACTTATTTACGATCTCGTCGAGCGTACCGTCTGCCTTGAGCTCGCCGAGAGCCTTGTTGATCGCCTCTGTAAGAGCCGTGTTATCCTTGCTTGTAGCAACTGCATACTGCTCGTCTGCGTAGCTTGTGTCGAGGATCTTCAAACCTTCGTTAGCAGCGACAAAAGACTTTGCAGGCTCGTTGTCGATGATAACCGCGTCAACAACGCCGGAAACGAGAGCCGCCACGGCGTCGTTGCCCTTGTTGTAGCGCTTTACAGCGTCTTCGCCGAGGTCTTTGGAAGCGTAAATATCGCCGGTCGTGTTCTCCTGAACGCCTACCTTCTTGCCCTCGAGATCTTCAACAGTTGCGATCTCGCTGTCTTCCTTTACGATAACGACCTGAACTGCCGTTGCGTAGGAATCGGAGAAGTCTACAGTCTTGAGTCTGTCTTCTGTAACTGTCATGCCTGCCATGCCCATGTCAACTGCGCCTGTCTGAACCGCGCCGATAATCGAGCCAAACTCCATGTCCTTGATCTCAAGCTCTACGCCGAGCTTCTGAGCGATAAGCTCTGCGACCTCTGCGTCGATGCCGACGATCTTCTCGTTTTCGTAGTACTCATAGGGAGGGAACGACGCGTTGGTAGCCATCGTGAGCTTGCCTGCTGTCGCGAACTTGATATCTGCCGCGTCTGCTGCCGAAGCGCCGTCCTCTGCGGAAGCTGCGCTCTCTGCAACGCTCTCGTTCATGCTCTCTGTTTCGCTTGCCGTGTTTGCCGTGCCGCACGCTGTGAATGCCATGAGCATTGCGCCTGCGAGAAGTGCGGCGATGATCTTCTTGAAGTTTTTCATTTTTCTTTCCTCCGGTATTTTTTACACATTTTCTTTCGCTCTGTGAGCGGTCTGCCGTTGTGCAGAGTGTTTCTGCGCTTGCGGCGTTATTATTTTTCAAGCAGCATTCTGTCGTTTGACAGGTTCGAGCCGCTTACCTCCTTGAACTTTGCGAGGAGCGTGTCGACGGTGAGCTTTTTCTTCTCCTCGCCGCTTATGTTGAGTATAACCTTGCCGTCGTTCATCATGATAAGGCGGTTGCCGTGTGTAATGGCGTCGTTCATGTTGTGAGTTACCATCAGCGCCGTGAGCTTGTTCTCCGAGATGATCTTGTCGGAAAGCTCCAGCACCTTGGCCGCCGTTTTCGGGTCGAGGGCAGCGGTGTGCTCGTCGAGAAGGAGCACGCGCGGCTTTTTAAGCGTCGCCATGAGCAGCGTTATCGCCTGGCGCTGACCGCCGGAGAGCAGACCGACCTTTGCGGTCATTCTGTCTTCAAGACCGAGGTCAAACTGCTTCAGAAGTTCTCTGTACTCCTCGCGCTCGGCTTTCGTTACGCCCCACGCAAGACCTCTGTGCTTGCCGCGCCTTGCGGCGATGGCGAGGTTCTCGTCAATGCCCATATCGGATACTGTGCCGAGCCTGGGATCCTGAAAAACTCTGCCAAGGAAGTGCGCCCTCTTGTGCTCGGGAAGTCCGGAAACGTCATGACCGTCGATGAGGATCATGCCGTTATCAACGGGCCATGTGCCTGCCACGGAGTTGAGCATCGTCGATTTGCCGGCGCCGTTTCCGCCGATAACGGTGCAGAAGTCGCCGTCTTCAAGCTTTAAGCTGACGCCGCGAAGCGCCATCTTCTCGTTGATCGTGCCGGGGTTGAAGGTCTTATATACGTCTCTTATCTCAAGCATCCTTCTTCGCCTCCACCTTCATATTTTTTGAGTTGCGCTTTGCGGCTCTCGAGAAGGAGTTTTTCGACATCTCCTTGAGGTTCGGAACTGCAAGGAAGAGCGCGACGATAACGGCGGTAAAGAGCTTTGTGTCGTCTGTCGGCATTTTGAGCCAGAGGACGATACCCATTGCGATGTAGTAAAGGATACCACCGACTACGACGAACAGAAGCTTGATTATGAAGCTGCTTTTCTTGCGGAAAATAGCGTCGCCGATGACCATTCCGATGATGACTGCAGCGAGACCGATAACGATAGCGCCTCTGCCCATGTTGACGTCGGCAAAGCCCTGATACTGAGCGAAAAGCGAGCCGGAAAGCGCGACCATGCCGTTAGAAAGCACGAGTGCGAGAACCTTGGCCGTGTTGATATTGATGCCCTGCGCCTTGCTCATGTCGGGGTTGCTGCCGGTCGCTCTGATGGTCGAGCCAAGCTCCGTACCGAAAAACCAGTACATGAGCGCGATAACAACTACCGCGAAGCCCGCGCCGATAACGATGGCAAGCTTGATGTTGCTGGCGCTGAGGATAAGATTATAATTTCTGTAGCTTACGGGCAGGTTAGCCTTGCCCATGATATTGAGGTTCACGGAGTAGAGCGCGATCTGCGTAAGAATACCGGAGAGGATATCGGGGATACCGAGCTTCGTGTGAAGAAGACCGGTAACAAGCCCCGCGATAAGCCCTGCCGCCAGAGCAACCAGAGCCGCCAGCCACGCCGGAGCGCCGTTGATTATCATCACCGCGGTAACAGCGCCGCCCGTTGCAAACGATCCGTCGACGGTAAGGTCGGCGAAATTGAGCAGCCTGAACGTGATGAAAAGTCCGAGAGCCATAAGTCCCCATATGATGCCCTGAGCGATGTTACCCGGGAGCTGGGAAACGAACGTCATCGGATTTAATGACGAAAAGTATGCGATCAAAGAATCCATTTAATTCACCGTTTTCTATGTATACAAAAGCGGAAAGACCGTCTTTTGCGAAAGCTTATGTAATCGTAATAAGAAGCAAATATTTGGGGTGTAAGAAATTGCACCCCAAACACTTCGTATTATATATTTTTTTACGACCGCCGATATACAGCTTGAAGCTGCATTACCGTGATCATAGGTATCGGCTTATCAGCCGGCTACAAGACTGCCCTTGGAATCGATCTCTGCTGTGGGATCGATCTCTTCCTCGGTGCTGCTTGCTACTGCCGCTGCCTCTTCCTCTGCAGCAGCATCGTCCGCGCCAATAGCTGTGTAATCGGAGGGAACCTCTACGCCGAGAGCTGCGCATCTGTCTCTGTCGTATTTCTTCGTTGTGGAAGCGTAACGGATCTCCATCTTGGAAACGTCTGCGTCCTTAGCGAGGATCTCGTAAGCCATCTCGGCCGTAGCAACGCCGAGGTCGTAGTAGTTGATCGAAAGAGCAGCTACGCCGCAGCCGGAGCAGATGCCCTCTTCGCCGCAAACGATCGGGATCTTTTTCGGAGCCGCAATGTTGTCAATGATGCCCGTGTTGGAAGCAGCCGTGTTATCTGTCGGGATATAGAGAACGTCGCACTCGTCGCAAGCCGTGGTTACGACTGCTGCGATGTCGTTGGAATCGGAGAATGTGTACTCCTTTGTCTCGTAACCGAAATCCTTGAGTGACGGCGTAATCGTGTCGATCTGGAACTTCGAGTTAGCCTCTGCCGAACAGTAGAGAAGACCAACGTTCTTAGCGTCCGGGAAGAGCTCGTGAAGCATTTCAGCCTGCTTGTCGAGCGGAGCAAGGTCAGAAGTACCGGAAACGTTCATCTCCGAGTAGCCCTTCCAGTCCGCGATGTCGAGAGCAGTGCCGTAGTGTGTAACGGATGTGCCGAGCACGGGAATCGTCTCTGTAGCCGTGAATGCAGCCTGTAGAGCCGGAGTTGCGTTAGCCATGATGAGGTCAACGTTGCTCGATACGAACTGATTGCAGATAGTTGTGCAGTTTGCGCTGTCGCCCTGAGCGTTCTGAACGTCAAACGTTACCTTGCCTTCGCCGAGAAGCTCGGTGAGCTTATCCTGGAAGCCCTTTGTCGCAGCGTCGAGAGCATCGTGCTGAACGAGCTGGCAAACGCCTACGGTGTAGGTCTTGTTTTCGAGCTGCTCGCCGGAAGCTCCGCTTTCGGTGCCTTTTGTCGAGTTACAGCCTGCGAGCGTAAGAGCTGCCATAGCAGCTGCCATTGCGCCGGCAAGAATTCTCTTTGTCTTAGCCATAGTGATTATCTCCTTTTCATAAAGTGCTTTTATGCTTTTGCGCTTTTACGCACTAAAGCCGGTAAACTAACACGATAATTATTTTAACTCAATTCGTCCTCTTTGTCAATAGCGCACAGCAGGAATTTTTGACCAATAATTCGTTCATTTATCGAAAATTAATCACCAAATCATATATATTTTTGAATATTTCCCGAAGTTCCGGTGATAATAAATAACGTGCGGGAGCAAAAAAGGCGCTTTGTCCGCCCGCACAGAACGAAACAAGACAACCTCTACGAAAGGCAAGGTATCCGCCATGGAAAAGAACGCTAACCACAGCATCAAATGTACCGTAAACGAGTGTGAGCACCACTGTAAGGCAGAGAATTACTGCTCGCTCGGCTGCGTCTCGATCGGCACTCACGAGCCGGACCCGACGCTCTGCCAGTGCGTTGACTGCGAGAGCTTTCAGCGCAGCTGCGAAAGCGGCTCTTCGATGAAATAATCGAAGCAGAAAAAAGCCCGGCCGCCGGAGGTCAGACCCCGGCAGCCGGTTTTTATACCGGTTTCTGATTAGAAGCTTTAAAGGGATTAATTGGAAAGCAGTATTAGTGAGAAAAGTACATAAGAGACGTGTAGACCAATACCGAAAGCGCGCAGAAAGACGCGGCAAGCTTTTTCAAGGGCGAAAGCCGCCGCCCGAACTCGCCCTCGCACGCGCCCAAAGCCGCAGGGAGCGTCACGATGAGCGGCACGCAGTAGCGCATATTCTCGGTGCAGACGTGCGGGAATTTCAAGCAGAAAACGATATAATTCACAAACACGGCAGCGGACGAAACTGTGAGGAGCAGCTTTATCTCCGTTTTCATTTTCACCGAGCGCCGCCACAGCACAACGTGTGCCGCCGCGCATACGAGCGAGAGCGCGGCTCCCGCGAAGAAAAGCGCCGTGCAGAACGACTGCATCGTAACGCTCTGCGGAAAAAACGCAGACTCGTCGAACATCGCGTTTTTCCACAATGCGATCACCGGGTTGAACTCGTTGTAGGGAGCGCCCGCGTCGCCCCACTGCGTAAACGGCGACGAAAACTGAAACGGCAGCCAGTTAAAAAGCCTCTCGGCGGACCGCTGAGGGATAAACTGCCCGGAGTTTTCCGAAAGGAGCGGTATATAATTCGGAGGGACGCCGAAGCGCACATAATTCCTGACACTCCAGCAAAGCCCAAGCGGTAGGCAGACCGCCCCAAAGGCGGCAAACTGCCCGAGCAGCCGCAGCCTCTCCCCCTTGCTTCGGACGAGCGCAAACAGAAAGACCGCCGCGACAGCCGGCGCGATAAGCCCTGCCGAAAGCTTTGTAAGCATTCCAAGCCCTATCGAAAAAGCGAGCAGAATAATATCGCGCCACCGCTTTAATCCCGCCCACCTCACGCAAAAGTACAGCGCGAGCATACCGAAGAGCGCGGACAGCATATCGTTGTTGAGGCTGCCCGAAAGGAGTATGAGCGTCGGGTGAAACGTGACCGCCGCGGTGCAGAGCGCAAGCGTGCTTTCCCGAAGCCCGAGCAGGCGAAACGTTTTGTAAGCAAAAACACAGAACAAAAACGAATACATCATCGGCAGCAGCCGCAGCGCGTCAACGCCCCGCGTTCTCACGTCAAGACCAAGAGCTTCTGCGGCTTTCAGAAACGCGGCGCAGATGATATGGTGCAGAGGCGGGTGATAAAACTCCATTACCGTCCGCGGGTCGGCGTCCGGCAGGCGCATTTTTTCAAATATATAGCAGATATACGCAGCGTGACCGTCGCCTTGAACGAAGAATTCGCCAACATCGTGCTGGCGCGTATCGACGTCGCCGATAAAAAAGTATATCAGCCGCAGCACAAAACCTCCGAGGAGGATAAGGCAGCAGAGAGTCCCCTCATCGAGCCTGTTCTGCTTTTTCAGCACGAGGCCTGCGAAAAGCGGCAAGAGCATCGCCGCCGTCAAAAAAACGTCATCGAAATAAATAACCATAAACGCCCCTTGTATTGTCCGGGAGGGGCAGTTTGACGTGCCTGCCTCCGGCGAAATGAGATCGAAAGCTTTCTCTCAATACAACATTCGCAGAGAACCGGCGTAGTGCAACGGCAAGCAGTATTATTAATACCGAGGGCGTACGGAAGGAGCGGAGTTTACAAAACGCCGAAATGAAAACTAAATAATAAATAATACAAAGAAAAGATCCTGTCTACTTACATCGACAGGATCTTTTCTTTGGTGGGAGAGGGTGGATTCGAACCACCGAAGCCGAAACAACAGATTTACAGTCTGCCCCATTTGACCGCTCTGGAACTCTCCCATATTAAATCAAAATAAAAGAGCTGGTGGACGGACTTGAACCCCCGACCTGCTGATTACAAATCAGCTGCTCTACCAACTGAGCTACACCAGCGTGTATTCTCTTTGAGAACGCTTGATTATTATAGCACGGTTTCTTTTTTGTGTCAAGCTTTTTTTCAAAAATTTGCAAAAAAATTGCGGCTTCGCCCGGAAGCCGCAATGTAATGCGCTATTTTGCCTTTTTTTCGTCTTCTCCCTCGGGGGGCGCGTCCATCTCGTCTTCGGCGCACGGCTTGAGTATCACCGCCGAAAGCGGCGCAAGCTTCATCTGAAGGTAGCCGTCGTGCGTTTTGAGGGCGTAGTTTTTAAGCCCGCTGCCGCCGTATTTCTTGTCGTCGGAGTTTATGATCTCTCTGAACGGGCTGTCAAAGCCGACCGCAAGCCAATACTCCTTCTCATACGGCGAGAAATTCAGCACCACAAAGAGCGGCGCGCTCTCGAAGTCTTCGCGGCGGTAAGCAAAGATGTTGTTCTGAGCGTTCTGCAGGTCGACCCACGAAAACGCCTGGAGGTTGTAGTCCTGCGCGTAGAGCGCCGGCTCTCTCAGGTATAAGCGGTTGAGCGCCTTGATGTATTCGTTGAAGCTGTCGTGATTCGGGTACGTCAGCAGGTTCCAGCCGAGCGGCTGATCGCTGCTCCATTCCATAAACTCGGCAAGCTCATTTCCCATGAAGTTCATCTTCTTACCGGGGTGGGTCATCTGGAACGTATAATAGGCGCGAAGGTTCGCGAACTTCTCCTCCTGCGAGCGCCCGTAGACATTCGTCATGATAGACCCCTTACCGTTCGACACGTCGTCGTGAGACAGCGTCAGCATGAAAAGCCCCTGATTGAAGTAGAACATCGGGTACGTCATCAGCTCATGGTTCTGCGTACGCATACCGTAGGGCGAGGTGATGTAGCTGAGCGTTTCGCTCGACCAGCCGAAGTTCCAGAGGTAGTCAAAGCCGAGGCCGCCGTAGATAACGGGCGCCGTGTCCTTCGTGTGGCAGGCTGCGTCCTCGGCAATGAACATGACGTCGGGGTGATACGCGCCGAGCGTGTATAGCGAATTTTTAAGGAACCACACGCCGCAGTCATATTCCGGCGTGTTCGGTGTGCCGTCGGGGTTCATCATATAAGCCACAGCGTCGAAGCGGATGCCGTCGAAGTGGTAGTAGTTTATCCAGAAATTGATCGCCGAGCGCACAAAGCTGTGGACGTGCGGCTTGGAATAGTCGAATTTGAGAGAACCCCACGGCGACTCCCTCATCTGCGGAATATCGCTCTCGTAGAGGCATGAGCCGTCAAAAAGCGCAAGACCGTGCTCGTCGGTCGCGAAGTGAACAGGCACGAAGTCTAGGATAACGCCGATGCCGTTGATGTGGCACGTGTCGATAAGATCCATAAGATACCTCGGCTCGCCGTAGCGGCTCGTCGGCGCGAAGTAGCCCGTCCCCTGGTAGCCCCAGGAGCCGTCGAACGGATACTCGCAAAGCGGCATGAACTCGATGTGAGTGTATCCCATATCCCTGATGTAGGGGATCAGCGTCGTTTTCAGCTCCTCATAGCGGTAGAACTTATCGTCACCCTCGAAACCCTCTTTGATCTTCCATGTGCCGAGGTGTACCTCGTAGATGTTGAGCGGGTCGTTGTAGTTCTTGCCCCTGTTCTCGATCCACTCGTCATCCCGCCAGCCGTAGCGCCCGAGATCGTAAACGATGGAAGCCGTATCGGGGCGGACCTCGGAGTAAAAGCCGAATGGGTCTGCCTTATCGACAGACTTTCCGTCGGCGGAATAGACTCTGTATTTGTAGTGAACGCCCTCGCCGATGCCCTCAACGAAAATGCTCCAAACACCGAAGAAGTCGCGGTCCATCGGGATACCGTTCCAGCCGTCGAAGTCCGCAATAAGGCAGACCTTTGACGCTGCAGGCGCGTAAACGGAAAAGTAAACGCCGCCGTCTTCGAGGTGTGCTCCGAAAAGCTCATATGAGCTGGACTCAACGCCCTTGACATGGTTTTTTATCCTGTTGTGATCGTACATAAAACCGCCGCTCCTTTCCTTTTCGCAGCGCCGGAAGCGTCTGCTTATTAAAAAGATCCTAATATTATTATATACCATCGCATGAAAAATTCAAGCGATTTTTGAATATTCTGCTTAAAAATTTCCGCTCGAATTCTGAAAAATATGATAATAATAATGCCATGACGTTTTATTTTTGTAACAATTCGGCTCAACGCTGTTTTGCGGCAAATTTTTTTTGAAAATTAAAAGGGATATTTGATTTATTTGCGTATATATTATTGTAAGCAAAATTCGGCACGAAAGGAGGCGAAACGCTTTGCCGTTACCCGATGATTTTTTGCGGGAGCTGCACGACCGCAACGACATAGTCTCGGTCGTCTCGACCTACGTTTCGCTTCGTCAGCGCGGGAAGACTCAAGTCGGGCTTTGCCCGTTCCACGGCGAGAAAACGCCCTCGTTCACCGTTTACCCCGAAACCGATTCGTTCTACTGCTTCGGCTGCGGCGCGGGCGGCGACGTCATCAGCTTCATAAAGCGAATGGAAAACCTCGACTACATCGACGCTGTAAGGCTCATCGCCGAGCGGTCGGGAATGCAGATGCCGGAGTATGAATACGACTCCAACGCCGCGGGGCGCGATTTAAAGCTCAAAATACTCGAAGCCAACCGCGAGGCGGCGCGATTTTTCAACACCTGCCTTTCAACGCCCGACGGTGAGGAGGGGCTTCGTTACCTTCGCGAGAGCAGGCGCCTTTCCGACGGAACGATACGGGCGTTCGGGCTGGGCTTCGCCCCGAACAGGCGTTCGGCACTGTATGACCATCTGACAAAAAAAGGCTTTCGCCCGTCGGATCTTATCCAGGCTAATCTCGTCTTTCAGAGCGACCACGGCGGCTATGTCGACCGCTTCCGCAACAGAGTGATATTCCCGATAATCGATGTGCGCGGCAACGTTATCGCGTTCGGCGGCAGGATCATGACCGACGAAAAGCCGAAATACTTAAATACCTCAGACACGATCGTCTACAAGAAGACGAACAACCTCTACGCCCTCAACAGGGCGAAAAACTCCAAGTCGGACAGGTTCATAATCTGCGAGGGCTACATGGACTGCATCGCGCTCTACCAGGCGGGCTTTGACAACGTTGTCGGCGGTCTTGGCACGGCGCTTACGGAAGAGCAGGTAAAGCTCATCCGCCGCTACCGCTCGACCGTCGTGCTTTGCTACGACTCCGACGAAGCCGGTCAGAAGGCGGCGCTGCGCGCGATGAAGATGTTCGACTTGCAGGGCGTGAACACCTACGTTTTAAAAGTCCCAGACGGCAAAGACCCCGACGAGTACATTAAGCGCCACGGCGAAAACGGCTTTATCAAGTTCAAGGCGCTCGTCGACTCCGCCTCAAACGAGGTCGAGTACGTCTACGGAACTCTTAAAGAAAAATACAATACCCAGACCGCCGACGGCAAGGCGGCCGCCCTCAACGAAGCCGCCCACTTCCTCTCGACGCTCTCAAACCCCGTCAAGCGCGACGTTTACACGGGCAAGATAAGCGAAGACATGGGCGTGAGGCGCGAGTCGCTCGAGGCTGTGATAAACACCGACCTCGCGGCGCAGCAGCGGCGCGACAAAGCAGGAGAGCAGCGAAAAGCGAGAGAGAGCCTCTCCCTCGCGGCAAGCCTCAGAACGCCGCCCGAATTCAAGGCGAGATCGAGCCGCGCCGCAAAAGCTGAGGAGGCGCTGACGGCATACCTCATGGCTCACCCCGAGGAGATCGCCTCCGTTTCAAAGCGGCTGCAACCGGAAAACTTCTCCATGCCGCTGACCGCCCGTCTCTACTCGATGATAACGAAGCGCACGCTTGAGGGCAAGAGCGCGTCGCTTTCGGACATTTCGGGAGAATTCACCGACGAGGAGAATATGCACATCGCAAAGATGCTCGCGCGCTACAACGACAACGCATCATCGAGCGCCTCTCCGGAGCTTTGCGGCGAGTATGTAGACGTTATCCTCGCCGAGAGCAGGAAGCGACCGTCAAAGGAGCTTGCCGAAAAGTCCGACGAGGACATCGCTAAATACTTAATCGAGCTTATGCGCTCCTCAGGCAAGCCGCCGTCATAAACGGCTTTGATATATAAAATACTGAATGTAATGAAACGGCGATTCGCCGATGAAAAGAAAGGAAAAATTTATGGTTGTATCATCTGCACCCGATAAGAAAACAATACTTAAAGAGCTTGCCGAAAAGGGCAAGGCGAAGGGCAACCTTACGAACAAAGAGATCCTCGACGCTATGGGCGAGGTGGACTTCGACCCGGAACAGCTCGAAAAATTTTACGATTCGCTCGAGGCTGCCGGCGTTGACGTTATCGACGATTTCGACGAGAACCAGTTTGAAAACATAGAGCACGAGCTTGCCGCAAGCGGCGAGACCTCCGTCTCCGACTCCGGCGACGGCGCAATTGCTATCGACGACCCGGTCAAGGTATACTTAAAGGAGATCGGCAAGGTGCCGCTTCTTACGAGCGAGGAGGAGATCGACCTCGCCATCCGAATCAAGGAGGGCGACTCCGCGGCTAAAAAGCGTCTTTCCGAGGCAAACCTCAGGCTCGTTGTCAGCATCGCAAAGCGCTATCTCGGCAGAGGTATGCAGTTCCTCGACCTTATCCAGGAGGGCAATCTCGGTCTTATCAAGGCGGTCGAGAAATTCGATTATACAAAGGGCTTCAAGTTCTCTACATACGCCACATGGTGGATCCGTCAGGCCATCACAAGGGCAATAGCAGACCAGGCGAGAACTATCCGTATCCCCGTCCACATGGTCGAGACGATCAACAAGGTAAAGAAGGTCTCGTCTCAGCTTCTCCACATCAACGGTCACGAGCCGTCTGCTGAGGAGATCGCAGAAGAGCTTGATATGCCCGTTGACAAGGTGCGCGACATCATGAGAGTTGCGCAGGAGCCTGTATCTCTCGAGACGCCGATCGGCGAAGAGGAGGACTCCCACCTCGGCGACTTTATCCCCGATGACGACGCCCCCGCCCCGGCAGACGCCGCAAGCCACACGATGCTCAAGGAACAGCTTGCCGAGGTCCTCGACACGCTCACCCCGAGAGAAGAGAAGGTGCTTATCCTTCGCTTCGGCCTTGAAGACGGCCGCTCCAGAACGCTCGAGGAAGTAGGCCGTGAGTTCAGAGTAACGAGAGAGCGTATCCGCCAGATTGAAGCAAAGGCGCTTCGCAAGCTCCGTCACCCCACCCGCAGCAAGAGACTCAAGGATTTCCTTGATTGATCGACAAATATGAAGCTATATTCCGACGTTGAAAAAATGCTCGACAGGATTGTCGACGATACGCCCGCCGAGCTTTACAGGAACCTTTCGGGCGGCGTTATCCTCGCTGAAGAGGCGAAGCGCCACCCCGGCAGCCTACCCTACCGACCGCTGTATATCCTCGGCGAGTACCACAACGAGATAACGGGGCGCTACATCGTGATATATTACGGCTCGTTCAACACCGTCTACGGTCACCTTCCGGACGACGAATTCTACGAAAAGCTGCGTCACACCTTTGCCCATGAGCTGCGTCATCACATGGAGCAGCTTTCCGGCGTGATGGATCTCGACAGATTCGACGCAGAGCGCTACGGCCGCTATGTTTCCGGTGTCGATATAGCCGAATTTCACGAACCGCCGATAGGCTAATGTTGGTCGATTTGATATTTTTTCGCAAGTTTCCAAACTCATATTGACTTTTGACGAATTTTGTATTATTATCTATGAGGGTTTATACGGTAAGTGCAGAGCAGTCTGCACTTACTTGATTTTTCTGTATATATGCAAGTGTTTTAAAGTAAGCCAACAGATTAAAAGTTTTGATTAGAAGTTTTAAAGAAAAGTAATTCCGGAAAAAGTATCCAGGGAAGAGTTGAAAATTGGAAGAGCGCTGCCGTGAAAGATCACGGCTCAAAGCCGAGAAACGGGCAAAGCGACGTATGCCGCAAACGGCGGCATCATAAATCTGATTGGAGTGTACCGATTTGGATAAATTTGTTATAAACGGCGGTCACAAGCTGTACGGCACCGTCAACATCAGCGGCGCAAAGAACGCGGCCGTTGCGATAATCCCGGCAGTCGTGCTGTGCGACGAGCCATGCGTCATTGAAAATCTACCGAAAATCCGCGACGTTTCCGTCATTCTTGAGATACTCAAGACGATGGGCGCAAAGGTCACGAGAATAGGCGGCGACAGCTCAAAGGTCAGAATCGACCCGCGCGGCATCAAGAGCTGCCGCGTAACGTGCGAAAGGCTGGTAGGCGACATGAGAGCGTCATACTACCTTCTCGGCGCGCTGCTCGGAAAGTTCGGCAGCGCAGTCGTTCCCGCTTCGGGCGGCTGCAGCTTCTGCGACAGACCGATCGACCTTCACATCAAGGCGTTCCGCGCGCTCGGCGCAACGTGCAAGCTGCTTCCCGACAAGGTGGAGCTTTCGAGTGAGCACCTCGCCGGCTGCAATATCGACTTTGACGTCGTTTCGGTCGGCGCTACGATGAACGCGATGCTCGCAGCCGTAAAGGTACCGGGCAGAACGGTGATCGCAAGAGCCGCAAAGGAGCCGCACGTCGTCGACCTTGCGAACTTCCTCAACTCGATGGGAGCGAACGTCAAGGGCGCCGGCACCGACGTTATCAAGATCAAGGGCGTTGAAAAGCTTCATAGCTGCTCTTATTCCATAATCCCCGATCAGATCGAGGCAGGCACATACATGACGGCCGTTGCCGCAGCGGGCGGTGACGTCACGATAACGGGCGTTATCCCCGAGCACCTCGAGTCGATAACTACGAAGCTCCGCGACACCGGCACGACCGTCGAGGAGTTTGACGAGGCGGTCCGCGTTGTGAGAGAAGGTCCGCTCTATAGCTGCAACGTCAAGACGATGCCGCACCCCGGCTTCCCCACCGATATGCAGCCACAGTTTGTAGCGTTGCTTTCGGCGGCAGAGGGCAAGAGCCGCGTTATGGAGTGCGTTTGGGAAACAAGGTTCTCCTACGTGTCGCAGCTTCGCAAAATGGGCGCCGACATCATCGAAAACGGCAACACAGCCCACGTTGACGGAACGACAGGTCTTCACGGCGCAAAGGTAAGGGCGCTCGATCTTCGCGCAGGCGCAGCAATGATCATTGCGGGTCTTGCCGCAAACGGCGTGACCGAGATCTCCGATATTCGCTATATCGAAAGAGGCTACGAGCAGGTTATCGAAAAGCTCACCGCTCTCGGCGCCGATATCCGCAGAGTAACGTACGTCGAATCGAATGAGGACGTCGATCTCTGATAACTTATGATGATACCCGCCGCAGCTCGGCTACGGCGGTTTTTATTTTGCCAAATAGTACTTTTTTATGGGCGCTGCCCTCGACCCGCAAGCCTAAAAAAAGGCTTTCAATAGCGGTTATTTGGCATTTTTGATTATTTTACGGAAGGACAAGATCCTATGGCAAAGGTAATTCCGCTTTTCAGCGGAAGCTCCGGCAACAGCTACTACGTTTCAAGCGGCGGCAGCGGTATTCTCATCGACGCAGGCAGGACCGCAAAGCAGATAACACAGGCTCTCGACGACAATTGCGTCGACATCAAGACGATTGAAGCCATCTTCGTCACACATGAGCACACCGACCACATCAAGGGCGTGCGCGTCTTCGCAAACAAGCACAAGCTGCCCGTTTTCATGAGTGAGGGGACGCTCAAAGCGCTCGAGCGCGGCGGCTACGTCGACGGAAGAACGTACTGCTGTGTGATCCAAAGCGGCGGCGTCGACCTCACGACGATGCACGTCGACCGCTTCTCCATCTCGCACGACTGCGCCGAGGGCTGCGGCTTCCGCGTCGATATGGGCGACAGGAAGTACGCTCTAGCGACCGACCTCGGCTTCGTATCTCAGGAGGTCGAGAATGCGCTTTTCGGCTGTGACGCCGTAACTATCGAATCGAACCACGACGTGAATATGCTTCGCATGGGGCCGTACCCTTACGTTCTGAAGCGCCGCATCATGTCGGACAAGGGTCACCTTTCAAACACGACCTGTTCCGAGCTTTTGCCGAAGCTTGTAAGGAGCGGCACAAAGCGCTTCATTCTCGCCCACCTTAGCCGCGAGAACAATATGCCCGAGATCGCTTACCGCGAATCTCTGAATATGCTCAACGCAAACGGCATGGAGCTGATGAGCGACTTTACGCTCTCGGTCGCTCCGGTCGAAACGGACGGCAGCTCGGTGGTGTTCTGATATGATAAGAGTAAATGTGATCTGCGTCGGCAAGCTGAAGGAGAAATACTTAAAAGACGCCATCGCAGAGTATACAAAGCGGCTCGGAGCGTACTGCAAATTCACCGTCATCGAGGTCGATGAGGAAAAGACGAACGACGACCCGAACGATGCCGGGATAAGCGCGATCTTAGACGCTGAGGGCAAGCGTATCCTTTCCAAGACAGACCGATCCGACCTCGTTATCGCAATGTGCATCGAGGGAAAGCATCTCAGCTCACCGAAGCTTGCAAAATACATATCTGACGCGGCAGTCGGCGGCACAAGTACGATCGACCTCATCATCGGCGGAAGCTGGGGGCTTTCGGAGGAGGTAAAGAGCAGAGCGAAGCTGCGGCTGTCGATGTCCGAAATGACGTTCCCCCACCAGCTCGCGAGGGTGATGCTCTGTGAGCAGCTCTACAGGGCGTTTTCGATCAACGCCGGGTCGAAGTATCATAAATGACCCGTAGAAGAAACCTTTTGCGCGTCATCCCATCTCATACGAACTCAATAAAAAGTCACCGTACCCTTTTGACCGGGTGCGGTGACTTTTTTATCAGAACGATTTTCCTCGCATCTTGCGCATTATCCTTATGTCCTCGCCGATGAACGAGAGGTAGTCGTTCTCGCCGACAAGCCGTGAAACGAGGCGGTCGGAGTAATTCTTTTTCATCTCGGCAAGCGTGTAGTTCGTATTGATTATCGTCGCCTTTTCACGGGCGAGGCGGGCGTTTATGAGGTTGTAGACCGCCGCCTTGTTGAACGCCTTCGGGTACTCCGTGCCGAGGTCGTCTAGAATGAGCAGGTCGCACTGCTCGAGGCGGTCGAGCATCGTCCTGTCGTGACTGTAGGAGAAACTCTCCTTTTCCAGAACGGCAAGCAGATCCGGCACCGAGCCGTAGATCACGCCAAACCCCTTCTCTATCACCTCTCCGGCGATGGCAAGCGACAGGTGCGTCTTGCCAAGCCCCGTGCCGCCCTCCATTAGAATCGAGCGGCTTGAAGCACCGAACGTCTCAGCGTATTTTTTGCAAAAGTTAAAGACGCGCTCCATCTGCCTACGCGGCACCTGCCCCTTTTGATCCGGCTCGTCGGGATAATATGACAGATCGAAATTTTCAAACTTCGAGCGCTCGAGCGGCAGCGGAGAACGCGCGTTGAACTCACTGTACGCGGTGTCGCGGAGCAGGCGCTTCATGCAAGGACACATACGCCCATCAACGTAGCCCTTGTCCTTGCAAGAGGGGCAGAAATAGCGCTCCTCCAGGTCCTCCGGCGTGTAGCCCTTTGAAGAAAGCAGCGTGCGCAGTTCATCCTGCGTTTTGAGGTTCTCGTCCTTTAGTCTTGTTAGCACCGCTCTTGTATCGCCGCCCGCAAAAACGGCTCTTGCCGCGGCAACTCCCGTGCGGGTCAGCTTGTTTTCAAGCTCTTTTACCCCCGGCAGCTCGCTGTATATCCTCTCCCTGCGGGCTTCGGCGTCGGTAAACGCCCTCTGACGGCGAAGCGTAAGCTGCTCATTCGCCTTTTCGTAGATCTCTTTTCCGTAGCCCATGCGCTTTCGCCTCCTTAATCGTCAAGCATACCGAGGCCGCTGAGGTCGTCGATGTTGAACGACGAGCGGCGGCTGCCCTCGTAGCCTCTGTCGCTCTTCCTTCCGGGCTGCGAGCGCACCTGGTCGACCGTCGTAAGACCCGATTCATGCCAGTTCTGAAGTATCGTGCCGACGTACTTCGGGATATACTTGCCCTTTGCGTCGACGCAGATGTCGTAAGCTTCCTTTATAAGCTCGGGACTAAGCTTCCAGTCGTTGAGCCAGCGCGCGTAAAGCTCCTCCTCCGTCTTGCTTGCCTTGCGGAATTCAAGTCCGAGAAGCGACTGCACCTTGTGGTAAGCTTCGCTGCTTTCTTCTAAGCGGCGGATCTTCTCGTCGGCCTGTTCGACCGTGAGGATCCCCTCCTTAGCCCACGCGGCGCCGATCGACGCTACCTGCTTCATACCCTTTCGGTTTTCCGCGCAGTAGGTCAGCAGCATGAGAATGACCTCGCAGGGCAGCGCGTCGTTGTCGTGGAGCATTATCAGTACACCGTTGTCGTTGCCCGAGAGCGGGCGCGCGAGAATGTACTGCGCCTCGTTTAAAAGCGATTCTATCTCCTTGTCTTCGCTGACCCTCTTTGCAACGTAGATCGGGTCGGGGCGAAGCGGGCGCGAGATGACCGTGTCGGAGGGGCGATCAGGAGCTGTCGGTGCTGCGGGAGCTTCCGGCTCTTCCCTCTCCGCGCGCTCGGGCGCGACGGGCTTTACAGGTTCGCGCTTCGGCTCGGGAACCGCTGCGGGAAGAGGCTTCTGCACCGACGCCGCCGGCTTGCCCTCCTTCGGCTCAATAACACCCTCATGAACGGCGATCACGCCGAACGATGACCAGAACTCAACGCAGTCTTTAACGTCGAACGCGTCCATATTCAGCGCCGCCGCGATATCGTCCTCGCCAAACGGCGCGCCGCTGTTCCTAAGTATGTATAGCAGGACTTTAAGCTGCGCCGAGCCTGCGATCTTCAGATATTTATCGACAACGTCTGTCGGAACGGCAAAAACGCTGCCCCAACAGCCGAGATTAACAGTGTATTTCATAATGACCCCCGGACAAACGCAGTCGTTGCGCTGCGTTTAAAGAATAGATAATGAATAATGCCGGAGCCGCCTGCGCTTTTTAAATTGCTTGCATGATCGCTAAGGTTCCCCGCCATTCTTCGATGTTCATTTTACGTGCTCATATCTTCTCAATTTATATTATATCATACTTTCGCAAAAAGTTAAACAGGTTTCGGGAAGTAATATTTTAAAATTTCGCCGCATACAATATTACAAATGCAAAACCGTGGGCGCGGCTCACAGAATGAGAAAGCGAAAGATGGGAGTGGCTTTTATGAGAGCAAGCGAAAGAATGAGCAGGGCGGCGGCGCTGAGCTTTGCGGCGCTGATGTCGGTCTTCGGCGTGGTCTGCACCTGCGGGAGGATCAGCTCGTTATCAGGCAGCGGAGCAACGCTCACGGCCGCCGCAGGACTTGCGATGGTGCAAAGCACCCCCTCGACCGACTTTGAAAAAAAGCCCGATAACGTTTCCGGCGCAGATCCGGCGAGCGATACCGACAGCTTCCTCGACAGCGACTCAGACACAGAGCTTGCCGACCTCGTGCCAGACTCCGACACCGACCACACCGGGGAAAACACCTACCTTGTGACGGAAAGCCTTTACCGCGAGTCGAACATGAGCCTCAACAACTTTTACGTAAAGAACGCGACCGACCTTAGCCTTGATCTGCGCGGCTTTCTCTCGGCAGACCTTCCCTACTCTTACGAAAAGACAGACGAGCCGCAGGTGCTTATCGTCCACACCCACGCCACGGAATCGTACATGGACAGCGACCTCGGCTACTATTACGAGAGCTTCTACCCTCGCAGCACCGACGACAGCCGCAACGTTGTCAGGGTCGGCGAAGCAATCTGCGAGAGCCTAAAAAAAGAGGGCGTCGAGTCGATACACTGCAAGGAGCACCACGACGACCCGTCGTATCTCGGGGCATACGACAACAGCGCCGAGTCGATAAACCGCTGTCTTGAAGAGTACCCGTCGATCAAAATAGTGCTCGACATTCACCGCGACAGCATAACGACAGACGAAAACGAGAAGATAAAGCCGACGTTTACATACGGCGGCGAAAAGGCGGCGCAGATAATGATAATGTGCGGCAACGACAATTACGGCTACTACGATTTCCCCGACTGGGAAGAAAACATGAGCCTCGCCGTAAAGCTCCAGAGTACCGCCGAAACGAAATACCCCGGCATGACGCGTCCGCTTTACTTCGGCAACTTTATGTATAACATGAACCTCGACCCCGGCTCGCTGCTGATTGAGGTCGGAACAGACGCCAACACGCTAAGTGAGGCTGTACGCTCCGGCGAGATGCTCGGCAGCGTCATCGCGGACGTTCTGAAAAGCGCACAATAATTAAAGGGCTGCATCAAAGCAGCCCCTTCTTGTTATTCGTCGTAGTCGTATTCGTAATCGTTGCCGTCGTCATAGGAGTAGTCGTCGTAAATCCCGCCGCCTGCACCGTCGTCGTAGCCGGTGTTTTCGTTGTCGTAATCAGACGCGCCGTTGTCCTCGTCGGAGCTTTCGACTATGCCGATCTGGTTGTTGATACCCACGTCGTAGATGTATTCGATCTCGTTCGGGTCTTTCTCGTCGCTGTCGCTCGAATCGGAGTCCGAACCTTTCTTCTTGTCGGAGTCAGAATCGGAATCGGAGTCGGAGTCGTTGTCCGGCGCGCCGTCTTTAAGGCTGCCGTGAGTCGCCTGCGTGCGCAGCGTCTCGAGGGAATAGACTCTCGTGTCGGTGACGGTATAGGTGTTCATAAGATAAAGCACGTCGGTAATACCGAACTCGTCGATCATCTCCATGAGGTTCGCGCTCAGATAGTCGTAAGACACAACGTAGATCTGCGAGAAAGAGCTTGTAAAGAACGTCGGCAGCACCGTGCCATACTCGTCCTTCACCAGCAGCAGCTTGCGCCCGTTATCGACCTTTGTGTCGATACGCAGGCAGTAGAAACCGCCCTTGTAGTAGCCGCTCTGGAGGTCTTCCTCGTTTTCCTCGTAGAACTTATCGGTGCTGGCGAAGGTGAATTCGTCGTCGTAGTAATTTGTCGTGTACTTCACAGTCGGCGCGTAGAAGCTGAATTCGTCGGGCTGCTCCTTGAAGTCGAGATAAGCCTGATCGCCCGAAAGAGCGGTAAGGTCGCCGACGTATTCCTTCGGCGCCGTTTTATTATACTCCGATATGTCGGCGTAAGGCACGCCCGCCGCTTTTGCAAAGACCTTGCCGGCGTAATACGCGCCGAGCGGCGTCCAGCGGCTGTCCGTCCTGTAGTAGATATCCTCTGCGTTGTGGTTTCTGAGCGTCGGCAGAACGTCTACCTGCTGCACGCCGATAAGCATCTCCTTGACGCTCTGGATTATCTCCTCCTGGCTGTCGATAAGGTAGCGCTCGTTTGCCGGGCAATAAAGCTCGCACGCCGTCGGCACGATCATCGAGTACATCTTGACCTTCGGCGAGACGGTATTCTTCTGCTCGTTCAGCTCGCTTGCATAGAACTCGAGGCAGCCCGAGCCAAGCGTCATCGTGTACGCCTCCATGCCGCGCTTTTTGCCGTCCTGTTCGGCGACGATTATGCTGCCGGATTCGTAGCATTCGGCGTCTTCCTTGTCGTAATCCTTATGTTCGCCGATGTCGGTGTCTTCCTCCGGTTCAGGCTCCGGTTCGCCGACCGTTGCCACGGAGTCGGATACAACAGGCTCAGGCTCCGTCTTCTTCTCGCAGCCGGCAAGCGGCGCAGCGAACGTCAGCGCCAATGCGCAGGCGATAAGCCTCAAACTCAGATTTTTCATATACACATCTCCTCTTTTCCTTTTTTTATGAAAGACTGCACACGGCAAGCGTGAACTCGCCGAAGTCGCGCAGAAAATACCGTCCCTCGCAGTTTGAAAGGCGCCCCTGCAGTTCGCCGTCAAACCCGAGGATATCAAAATTTATCTCGTCCATCGGGAACGCCATGCCCATTCCGATCGCCTTGATGTAGCTCTCTTTGAGCGCCCACAGGTGAATGAACGCGCGGCTCTTGTCGGTCGCGGCGGCTATGTAGTCAAGCTCTTTCCCTCGGCAAAGCTTTCTTATAAGCCCCTCTTTTATGCTTCTGGTCACCTGAACATCAACGCCGACCGGGTACGCGCTCACGGCGGCGGCGGCAAAGTCACCGCTGTGGCTTATGTTGAATTGGATATCGCTGCCGGCAAAGTACGGCTTGCCGTGCTTGCCGCGCCGCATATCGAGCGTTGATAAGTCGGCGGCGTAAACGTCCTTCACGGCGTACCGAAGCAGCTCCATGCCGTTTCCGCTCTCGGCTTTTTTGCGCTCGCCGCGGGAGACGCCCGAATAATCGTACCTTTGAAGGTACACAATGCAGCCCATCAGCGCACCTCCGCCGACGGCTTGACGTAAACCGTCCTGTTCTTCACGAAGATGACCGTGCCGGGGCGCGCGCCCTGCGGCTTGCTTACATTTTTAACAAGCGTGTAGTCGACCGGCACCTGCGAGCCGTCCTTCGCACGGCTGTGGTATGCGGCGATGGCTGCCGCCTGCATGATGCTCTCGTCGCCCGGCTCTCTGCCGTTAGTGACGAGTATCGTGTGTGAGCCGGGAATGTCCTTCGTGTGGAACCAAAGGTCGCTCTTTGCCGCGGTTTTGAGCGTTAGCTGGTCGTTCTGTCGGTTGTTGCGCCCGACGAGGACGGTAAAGCCCTCAGTCGTTCTGAATTCGAGCGGTGGCAGAGGCTTTTGCTCCCTGCCCTTGCCCTTTGGCGCTTTGATGTAGCCCGTCATGACAAGCTCCGAGCGAATCTCCGCAAGCTCCCGCTCCGTCTCAGCTCGGGAAAGCGAATCGAAAACGTTGTCGAGATATTCAAGCTCGCGCTCGGCAAGCTCTATCTGCTCTGTGAGAACGTGCTCGGCCGTTTTCGCCTTGCGATAGTCCTTGTAATATTTCTGGGCGTTCTGCGACGGCGACTTCGACGGGTCGAGGCTCACCCGCACAGTACCCATATTTTCATCGTAAAAATTGTCTAAAACAGCGAAAGGCGCGCCCTTTTCTATCTTGTAAAGGTTCGCCTGGATAAGGTCGCCGCAAATTCTCAGATGCTCCCTGTCGGCGCACTTTTCAAGCTCCGCCCTCTGGGTGTTGATCTTCCTGGCAGCGCGCTCCGAGGCGTTCGTCAGAAGCTTTAAAAGATCCTGCGACTTCGCGCGCATTCGCTCCGCCTTGTCGCGCTCACTGTAAAATCCGTCGAGAAGCGCCGAAAAGCTCTCGGCGCGCTTGACCAGGTAGATAGAACCGTACTGCGTGATTTCCATGAAAGACATATCCTTCGGCTTGCCGTTTTCGTCGTAAATGCAGTAAGGCGCTCCATCAATGCCGCGCACGCTTTCGGAAAGCTTCGTTATATAATACGAAAGGCGGTTTTTGTAGTTGGAGGTGAGCCTGTCGGAATACTCGACGCTCCCGCCGCCGATGCGGTAGTCGATCTCGCGGCTTATAACGGGCGAGATGCCCAGCACGGAGCGAAGTATCGCCTTGTCGAGCTTGTCGGCTTCGGCGATCACCCTTGAAACGATCTCCTCCGGCTCGTGATCGAGAACGGAAAGCTTGTCCTGCGCGGGCGGCAGCGCGTACTTCATGCCGGGCAGCACGATGCGCTGAGACGTCATCGAGGGGTCGACGCGCTTTAATGCGTCGACGACGTTTTCCTCGCCGTCTAAGAATATTACATTAGAGTACCTGCCCATTATCTCGCAGGCAAGAGTATACTTCGCGCTGTCGCCAAGCTCGTCTGTCGCGTCAAAGTCGATGAAGACGATCCTTTCAAGCCCGGGCTGCCTTACTCCGCTTATCTTAGCGCCGGAGAGCTTCTTTCTCAGAAGCATACAGAGCATCGGCGGAGAAGCCGGGTTTTCGGGTGCGCTCTCGGTAAAGCTCACCCTGGGCGAGTTCGCGCGGGCGCTTATGAGCAGCTTGCGTGAGCCTTCGTTCGTCCGCAGGTTCAAAACGAACTCGTCCTTGTTCGGCTGGTGTATCTGCGACACTCGCGCACCTGTGAGAGCTTCGTTCAATTCATTTGTCAAAAAGCGCACAAACACGCCGTCCAGCGCCATTTCCTTTCCCTCCTGTTAATTAAGTCAACAACTCCATTATACAACATACCAAGGGAAATTTCCACTAATATTTTTAATATATTTCCCATCACGCAGGGGCGCAAATTGAATGAAAAGGACTATAACGAAAATGCAGCGTGTTTATAAGCCATGAGCAGAGCCAAAGCCACACAGAATAAAAGCTAAGCTTTTTAATTGAGTTTGTATGAGACGGGATGACGCGCCTTGCGCGGCATCAGCGTGCGCAGCACGCGAATTTCAAATTAAAGCATTTAATTTGAAATTAGTATCAGAAATCATTCAGTATCCATTTTTTCACAAAAGCCGCGCTCCCCCGCAAGTCTGACTTACGGGGGAGCTTTGTTATGTCAAGATGTTAAATGTCATGGATCACTGCTCGAGCACCTTTGTGATGTGCTCGCAGTTGCGCTCGTTGAACTCGAATCTCAGCGAGCCTTCGTTGAGAACTACAACACTGTCTGCCGGAACGGTGTACTTTCTGAGTATCTCACGGTAGTTGACGATCTCGTAGTCCTTTACGATCGAGGCATTGTCGCCGAAGAAGCGCTTCATCTCGAATTCGTCGCTGAATACGAGCACCTTCTTGACGCCGTTCTTGTCGTCGATCGTGATCGGGCGGAGGTCACTTCTGTCGTTGCCGTACATCGGGAGAATGTATCTCGCCGTTGTGAACTCACGGATCATACGCTTCTCGAGCGAGCGTACTTCCTGCTCCTTGTTCGGGTTCGTAGACTTCGTCTGAAGCTTCTGGAAGAGCGTCGTCATGCTGAACATAAGCTCGGGGTTCATTACGGGGATCTTCACGTAATCTCTCTCGTAAACGTCGAGCATCTCGGAGATGCGGTTCGTCTGAATGATGATCCAGTGACCCGTCTCGTCAAGAACGAGGTCTTCAATGCCGTGGCGTCTGAACTCGAAGAGCATATTGAAAATATCCTTCGATCTGTACTCCTGGAGATAAACCTTGATGTTTGCCTTGGCAAAGTTCTCAACCGACTTCTCTGCAAGGTACTTGTCGGAGAAGATGTGACCCTTGTTGTTGCCGTCGATGAGGATATGCCTTGTGTGTGCATCGAACTCGGCGTACATCACGTCTGCCGACGCGATCATCTTCGCAAGATCGCGGTAGCAGCCGTCGAGCTTGTCGCGAAGCTCCTTGGCTGTCATCGGGTCGCCCTCAACCTCGAGAGATCTCTGGGTCGCCTTCGTCTTGGCCGCCTGATCCTGGATCGTGAAGCCGCCTCTCTGCTGAGCGCCGGACGGTTCGCCGTACATCAGGCTCGAAAGGTCGAACATATCGTTCTTTCTCTCGTTCTCCTGTGCGATCTCGCTGAGCACGGTGTTGACGCCCTTTGTCTTTGCGTCGGTCGGCTTTGTCGTTGCGGGAGCGGAGCTTACGATACCGTCGGAGTACGGTGTCGCCATAATCTCGTCCTCGGGAACGTCCTCAATGAAGAGCGGCTTCGACACCTTGAACGCCTTCTTCACCTTGCCGCCGTCGGTGCCGTCGGAAACGGAGTTGATAACGAGACCCTCGGGGTTCTCGGTCGCGTCAAGCTGACGCTTTGCAGCCGACTGGATCGGGTCGGGCTTCGGCGCGGTAGCAGGTGCGGGGGCGGGAGCCGCCGACGCCGTCGGAGCCATGAAGTCGTAAGAACGCTTCTGCGCAGACTCATAAATGCTCTTCTGCTGCATTCCGTTGCCCTTTGCTATCTGGTTGCTGCCGTATATGTTCTTCTTTGCAAAATCGTTGTTGGGAAGCTCGATCGGGGGCTTCTCGTGCGGTGCGCCCTGCGGTCTGTAATAGCTGCTCGGTGCAGCCTCCTCCGGCTCGAATACGTCGGGATCGTCCGCAAGGCCGGAAAGATCGAGGCTCGGGAGGTTCGGGCTGTCGCCGCCAAGCTTCAGGCCGTCAAAAGGAGACTTCTTCTCCTCTTCGTCGTTGAAGAAGATGCCGCCGCCTGCCGCAGGCGTTTTAAGAGCCGCGCCTGCCGCTGCCGGAGGTGCGAATCCGCCCGGCTTGCCTGCGAATGCTGCTGCCGCTGCCGGAGGGATACCGAACGGTACCTTAGCCTTTGCAGCAGCCGTCTCCGCCTTGGCCTTTGCTTCTTCTGCCGCCTTGGCCTTTGCCTCGGCTTCTGCCTTTTCCTTCTTTGCTTCCTCGAGCTTTGCCTCTTCTTCCTTTTCCTTGGCTGCCAGCTGTGCCTCGGCTGCCTCTGCGGAAGCCGCTGCCTTCTCGGCCTTTTCGGCTCTCTCGTCTGCCGCCGCTCTTGCCGCCTCTGCCGAGGAAGCCGCCTTCACTGCTTCTTCGGCGGTGATCTTAGCTGTCTCTGCTTCGCGGATAGCTTCTTCGAGCTTCTTCTTTGCTTCTTCAAGCTCCTGCTTCGACTGCTCTGCGTCGCGCATAGCCTGCTCGGCTGCCTTGTCGGCTGCTTCGGCGTGAGCCTTCTGCTCGGCCACAGCCTTGTCTGCCTCTGCCTTAATGTCGTCAATGACCTTCTGCTCTGCCGCCTTCTTCTCGGCGCGCTTCTTCGCTGCAACATCGTCTTCAAGGTCAAACGGGTTGACGAAGGAGTCGATATTCTTCAGGCGCTCGTCGTTCTCGTCAACGATCGCCTTGTCATAGTTGGGCTTAGCACCCTTGAGGATCGACTTGTTCATGATAAAGCCGAGGCTCGCCGGGTTGATGATGAAGTGAGTCACGCCACGGTAAGCGAGAAGTCTCGTTTCGATTTCATAAAGGCCCCTGAACGGCATACCCACGCTTCTGGCTTCGGTGAAGTCTGTGAATACGGGGCAGAAGTTGTTCTTGCCGTCGGTAAATGTGAGGGGCTTGAAATCGTCTATATTTTCATCGGTTATCTCTGTGATGTCCTGATTGAGCGCGTAGGTGTATACTTTGCTGCCAAGGAACGACTCGGCGATCGCGCTTCTGAGCGTATCGTCGCCCTTCTGCATGAAGTTGAGCACCTTGAAGTAGAGCTTCGGCGCAATAACGCCCTCTGTCTTGACGTGGCTGTCGAAGTCTTCGGGAGCGTAAACGTGGCTGCTGTCGTTGTTGACGATGATCTTCTTGAGACCGAAGCGCTTGAGGTCGTCGAAGAACGCGCCCTTTTCGTCGATCTCCTGGGCGATCGTGTCTTCGATGCCAAGCTCCGCGGCTCTCTTGACGGTGCATACGTTGACGCAGAACTCATCGTCAAGATACGGATAATTCGTTACGAGCGAATATGTGCAATAGATCTCGGTAGCAGCCTTGATATCCTCGATGTTCTTCTCGACGGGATCGACCACCGTGACTTCGAGCTTCGCCTTTACAAGTTCCTCCATACACGACGAGCAGATGTTCTTGTTGTCGAAGAAGAAGAGGTCGGACTCCTTATAGCGATTGTTGCAGATAGCGCAGTTCGTTATCTTGTTGGAGTTCTGGCGCTTCTTCGTACCGCCCATGTTGATCCTCTCGGTAACGGGGGGCAGATTCGTCTTTGTGGAGGTCGTCTCGACTGCGGCGGTGGCATTTGTCGTTCTTGTGATGTCGTAGTCGTAGATGTCGCCGTCGGGAGTACGGATCTCCTTTACGGCAAAGTCGCCGGGGCGGCGCTGACGGTTTTTCCACATATTCAGCTCACGCTGCGGCAGCGGCGCTATCTCGCCGTTGATGACCTTGAAGGTCGCGCCTCTGCGCGAGTCGCTGTAAATGCGGAAATATTCGTTTTCGAGGAGCAGCTTCATCGTGGGCGTTTCCTCGAATTTTACTCTCTTCTGGTCCATTCCCTTTGCGACCTCCTGCATCAATGCGGGAGCATCTGCCGGAGCGGCGGTAGCGGACTTTGCGGGCGTACCCTTTACGCCGTTCATCTCGGGAACGTGTACATCGTCGGGGATAACGACGGGTACGGGTGCGGTAACAACGGGAGCCGCCGTGAGTGTACCGTCATCGTTGATCTTGGAGATGAGGTAGTCGAACGGCTTGCCCGTGGAGTCTTTAACGGTAGTGATAACAAAGCCTGCGGGGTTCTTTACCCTGTTCTTCCACATATTCAGCTCGCGCTGCTCGATGTTCACGATCTCGCCGTCGATGACCTTGAACACCTTCGACGCGCGCTTGTCTTTGTAGAACTTGCAGAACTCCGTCTCAAGCAGAAACTCGGTCGTGTCGTTATCCTGGAACTTTACGCGGTCGGTCGGTCTCTCGCCCACCGTCTCGTTGTTCCTCGGTACTCGCTGGCGATGTGCCGGCGCGGGAGCTGGAGCAGGTCTGACCGCCGATGCCGGCGCGGGTGCGGGTGCTGCCGCGGGAGCCTTTGCAAGTGCAGGTGCGGGCTTTACTGCCGCTGCGGGTGCAGGTGCGGCTGCGGGAACAGGAGCGGGTACTGCCGCGGGAGCCTTTGCAGGTGCAGGCGCGGGCTTTGCCGCAGGAGCGGGAGCAGCGTCTGCTGCCGGCTCTGCTCTTTCTATTTTATAGTCGTAAGGCTTGCCGTCAGCGTCGTTGATGATCGTAACGACGAAATTGCCGGGGTTCTTAGTTCTGTTCTTCCACAGATTAAGCTCACGGACCTCTATATTGGAGACCTCGCCGCCGATGACCTTAAACGTCCTGTTTGTACGCTTGTCGCGGAAGACGGGAAAGAGATCGTTCGCGAAGATCTTCTCTACGTCGGGTGTTTCCTCAAACTTGATCCTGGATTCCTTATCCGATTCAGCGATCAATTCAACTTTTGGCTTTGCCGCCGCTCTTGCCGGTACGGGCGCGGGTGCTGCCGGTCTTGCCGGGGAGGGTGCAGCTGGTCTTGAA
This sequence comes from uncultured Eubacteriales bacterium, assembly GCA_900317025.1. Taxonomy (GTDB): domain Bacteria; phylum Bacillota; class Clostridia; order Oscillospirales; family Acutalibacteraceae; genus RUG592. The sequence goes on from ONFG01000008.1 coordinate 57,990, forward strand.
GCTGCTGCCGGGGCTGCCGGAGCAGGCATCGGAGCCGAAGCGGAAGCCGGTGCGGGAGCGGGAGCCTGCGCGCCTCTTGCCACCCTTGCGATCTTGTAGTCGCAGATATTCCCCTTGGCGTCCTTAACGGGGGTGACGACGAAGCCGGCGGGGTTCTTTTTGCGGTTTTTCCACAAATTGATCTCGCGAAGCTCAATCGGCACGATCTCGTTGTTTATGACCTTATACGTTTTGCTCGCTCTGGAATCGTTGTAGATCTTGCAGAATTCATTCTCCACAACGAGCGTGATGTTGTCATTCATTTCAAATTTGGTCCTATTTGCATCGGGCATTGAAATCACTCCTTCTCATAAAATTTTACTATATTTCAGGTTGTTTTTCAATAGAATTTATAAGTTTTTTTATTAAAAATTTTTATTTTCTTTCACTTTTCATAAACTTATTCGATTTTGTACAAATTCGAGCTTCTATTTTTGTCACAATAATCTCATCAAGGCAAAAATTCAGCAAATTAGACAAAAGACAGGCTATCTTTTTTTGAATTGCGACATCACGAATATGAAACTTGAAAAAATTGGTAAATAATGCGAAAGCTAAGATAACATTATTGACAACAATGCCGATAAATGTTAAAATCTAACCGTTGGAATACAAGATATTTTTACATTTAGTTATAGAAATGATTATAGAAATTTTTCTATATATATCTGAATTTAGTATATAGATTCATCACGAACAATAGTTAAGATTTTATATGAATATTATGGGAGGTAAATATGAAACAGACATACATTGATATCTCAAAGATCATGAAAGCTCTTTCCGACCCCAAGCGTCTGCGCATCGTGGATATGCTGTCGCAAGGGGAGCTTTGCGCGCGCAATATCCAGACCGCTTTTAACATCTCACAGCCGACTCTTTCCCACGACATGAGGGTGCTGAAAGAAGCCGGCATCACGGCGGAGCGCCGCGATGCCGGCTTCTATTCTCTCGACTACCGAACGCTCCACGGACTTAAAAACTCGCTTGCGCTCATTTTCAACGAAGAAAGCAGCTACCTCTCGCCCGACGACGGCGCAAAAGCAAAATAACAGCACGATGTAAACGGTATGGACGGAAAAGTCCATGCCATTTTTTAATTGAGTTTGTATGAGACGGAATGACGCGCTTTGCGCGACATCAGCGTGCGCAGCACGCGCATTTCAAATTAGAGCATTTAATTTGAAATTAGTTTAGTGTACAAGCAAATGAGCTCTTCGTATTTAACGGACACATAAATCAAACTCGCGATAAACTGTGAATAAGTGCGATTTCGTGAGAATTAGTAAGATTTCGAGATCTAATTTGTTCTAAATGCTGTTTTTGACCTTTTTTGACCTTGACTTTTACTGACTTTAGTCATATAATGAAGTCACAAGATCAAAGAAAGTCAAAAGCAAATAATATTTCGGAAGGTGAGTATAATGCGTATAAGCGATTTGATCGCCCAATATATTATGGATATGCTCGAGGAGAACGGTCACGACGACTCCTCCGCCACGATCAAGCGAAACGAGCTTGCCGAGACCTTAGGCTGCGTACCCTCGCAGATTAACTACGTCATCACCTCGAGGTTCACCCCCGAACAGGGCTACATCGTTGAGAGCAGACGCGGCGGCGGCGGTTACATCAAGATCACCAGAATCAGCATGGATAAGCATTCCGCCATCATGCACCTTATGGAAAGCGTTGGTGACAGCATCGACGCGGGCGCGGCAGCGTCGCTCATACAGGAGCTTCTTACAAGAGGCATGATCGACCTGCCAACAGCAAAGCTCATAATCGCCGCGACGGCAGAGCGCCCGTATCAGGCTCTTCCGGCAGAACAGCGTGACGCGCTCAGAGCGGCGATCCTCAAAAATATCCTGCTGACGATGGGCTAGGGAATGAAAACTGAATGTTGAGTTTTACTTACGATCAGAATACAAGGTTATGAAAAGGAGAGATGATCTATGTTATGTCAACACTGCAAAACAAGACAGGCAAATACACACATCAAGCAGGTCATAAACGGTGAGCTTACCGAGCTTGACCTTTGCCCCGAGTGTGCCGCAAAGCTAGGATACGAGAACGCGTTCAGCGATTTTCTCGACATCGGCTCGATGATGAGCGGTTTTCTCGGCGTACCGACGATCTCGACGCTTGCCCGCGAGGAGAAATGCCCCGGCTGCGGCGCGACCTTCTCGCAGATTTCCAAGAGCGGCAGAGTCGGATGCGCGAAGTGCTACGAGGCGTTTTATGACAGGCTGCTGCCCTCGATCAAGAGAATCCACGGCAACACCGTCCACACCGGAAAGAGGCTTCGCACTGCAAGGCTGCAAAGCGGCGCCGAGGCGCTGGAGAAGTCCGAGACAGAAGAAAACGAGCTTGAAGCGCTCTCTAAGAAGCTTGCCGCGGCGGTCAAGAACCAGGAGTTTGAACAGGCGGCTCAGCTTCGCGACAGGATCAACGAAATAAAGGCAAAGGGGGAAGCAAACCATGGATAAGAAGTGGTATGAGAAAAACGGAAGCGACGGCGAGGTTGTTATCAGCACGCGAGTCCGCCTTGCGAGAAACCTCGAAGAGTTCCCATTCCCCGCCCGCTGCGGCGCGCAGCTCAGACATCAGGTAGCTGAAAAGGTAAAGGACGCCGTTCTTAATTCAAATTCAGTGATTTCGTCAAGATTTTCAAGCATAGATGTGGATAATATAAGTACGGGGGAAAAGGTCTCCCTCGTTGAGCGCCACCTTGTAAGCCCGGAGTTCATCGGCGAGAAGGGCGAAAAAGCACTTCTCCTGCTCGACGACGAAAGCGTATCGATCATGGTAAACGAGGAGGACCACATCAGGCTACAGGTAATGTGCGAGGGCTTCGACCTTGACCATGCCTACGAGCAGGCGAGCCGCATCGACACGCTGCTCGACGAGCGGCTGAAATTCGCGTTCTCCGACACGCTCGGCTACCTCACGCAATGCCCGACGAACCTCGGCACAGGCATGAGAGCCTCGGTGATGCTCCACCTCCCCGCGCTGCAGTCGGCTAAGGCGATGCGCAAGATCGCCGAGAACCTCTCGAAGCTCGGCATCACGATCAGAGGCGCATACGGCGAGGGCAGCGAACCGAAAGCGGGTCTTTACCAGCTTTCAAACCAGATAACACTGGGCATAAGCGAGAAAACGGCGATTGAGAACCTGCGCAACATCACAAAGCAGCTAATCGCTCAGGAGCTTCAGACAAGAGCTGCGATGGCAAAGCAGATCGACGTTCAGGACAAGATCTACCGTTCCGAGGGAATTCTCAGAAGTGCGCGTCTCATCGACGGCAGCGAAGCACTGATGCATCTTTCGAGAGTTCGCTTCGGCGTAACGTCGGGGCTTATCAAGGACATCTCCCTTGAGACGATAAACCGCCTCATCGTCGAAATCCAGCCCGCGACGCTCATGCTCTCAACAGGCAAGGAGCTTGCCCCGAACGAGCGTGACGCCGTAAGAGCGACTCTCATCAGAAACAACCTCACAAGATAACGGGGGTGGTATATCGCGTTAAGGGCGCTGCCCTTAAAAACCTGCGAGGGCGCCTCCCCAGACCCGCAAGCCTTTTGAAAAAGGCTTGATCGAAAATTTTTAGTAATAATCTGATGTTACAGCGATCAAAACAAATAATGTCCTTTAGAATAGGATTCCGACTAAGAAAGAAGAGAAAAGGAGAAAGGAAGGTAGTATATGTATAAGTTTCAGGGATTTTCGGAAAAAGCAAACAAGGCTCTCAACCTCGGTATCGAGGCCGCCGAGAGCATGAGCCACACTTGGTTCGGCTCGGAGCACATTCTCATAGGGCTTCTCGCGGAAGGCACGAGCGCCGCTGCACAGCTTCTTGAAGAAAGCGGCGTTACGTATGAACGCGTGCTCGAAAGCGTAAAGGAAAAGCTCGGCAGCGGCAACAGCACGATCAAGATAAAGCCGCAGGACTTCACCCCGCGTGCAAAGCGCACTATGCAGGTCGCAAACGCAGAACGTGCCGCGATGAACAACGGTTATATCGGAACGGAGCACCTCCTTCTCGCGCTGCTTGAAGACGACGACAGCTACGCCTGCGTTATCATGGGAGAGCTTGGAGCCGACCCGGAAGAGCTGCGCCGCTCCATTCTCTCGGAGGCAGGCAGCGAAGGCAGCTTCGCGAACGAGGGCGAATCTGCCGCCATAAAGCGCGGCGGCAAAAAAGGCTCCACAAAAACGCTCGAACAGTTTGGCAGAGACCTTACCGCCCTTGCGCAGCAAGGCAAGATCGACCCCGTTATCGGGCGTGAAAAGGAGATCGAGCGCGTTATCCAAATACTCTCCAGAAGGACGAAAAATAACCCGTGCCTTATCGGCGAACCGGGCGTAGGCAAAACGGCAGTTGCCGAGGGTCTTGCGCTGAAGATAGCCGAGGACGAGGTGCCGGAGCTTCTTAAAGGCAAGCGGATATTCTCGCTCGACCTCACCGGCATGATCGCCGGCACGAAGTACAGAGGCGACTTTGAAGAGCGTATCAAGAACGCCATCGAAGAGGTCAAAAACGCAGACAACATAATCCTGTTCATCGACGAGCTTCACACGATCGTCGGCGCGGGCGCGACGGAGGGCAGTGCAGACGCAGCAAATATCCTCAAGCCGAGCCTTGCGAGAGGCGATTTCCAGGTCATTGGCGCTACAACGCTTAACGAGTACAGAAAGTACATCGAGAAGGACGCAGCGTTGGAGCGACGTTTCCAGCCCGTAAACGTCGGCGAGCCGACAGAGGAGGAAAGCGTCGAGATTCTCAAGGGGCTTCGCGACAAGTACGAGGCGCACCATAAGGTAAAGATCACCGACGAGGCGATCAACGCGGCGGTAACGCTCTCGTCGCGCTACATCAACGACAGGTATCTCCCCGACAAGGCGATTGACCTCGTAGACGAGGCGGCGTCGCGCGTTCGTCTCAACACATACACCGCGCCCGACTCCGTAAAGGAGCTTGAAAACGCGATCAAAGAGCAGGAAAACGAGCTTGAAAGCGCCGTAAACGCGCAGGAGTTCGAGCGCTGCGCCAAGATCAGGGATACGATCAAGAAGCTCAAGGAGGAGAAGGAGAATGCCAAGAACGACTGGAAGGAGAAGAGCCGCCAGATAAACGGCGAGGTAACAGCCGAGGACATCGCAAAGATCGTCTCGATGTGGACGGGCGTCCCCGTCGTTCAGCTTACCGAGGAGGAAAGCGCACGCCTGCTTCGCCTTGAAGACGAACTTCACAAGCGCGTTATCGGTCAGAGCGAGGCTGTTTCGGCAGTGTCGAGGGCGATAAGACGAGGCAGAGTCGGGCTTAAAGACCCTAAGCGCCCGATCGGCTCGTTCATCTTCTTAGGTCCTACCGGCGTCGGCAAAACGGAGCTTACAAAGGCTCTCGCACAGACAATGTTCGGCAGCGAAGACGCAATGATACGCCTTGATATGTCTGAATACATGGAGAAGCACACGGTGGCAAAGCTCATCGGTTCGCCTCCGGGCTATGTCGGCTACGACGAGGGAGGTCAGCTCACCGAAAAGGTGCGCAGAAAACCGTACTCCGTTATCCTCTTCGACGAGATTGAAAAGGCGCACCCCGACGTTTTCAATATGCTCCTGCAGATTCTCGATGACGGCCGCCTGACCGATTCTCAGGGCAGAACGGTCGACTTTAAAAACACCATCATCGTTATGACGTCGAACGTCGGCGCGTCGCTCATCACAGGCCAATCAAACAAGCGCCTCGGCTTCGCAAACGAGAACGACGCCTCCGCCGAAAACGAGAACATCAGAGAGACCGTTCTTTCCGAGCTTAAAAAGCTTTTCAAGCCGGAGTTTTTGAACCGCGTCGACGACATTGTCGTATTCAGCAAGCTTACCCATGACGAGATAAAGCAGATCGCTTCAAATATGCTTGAAACGCTCTCCGATCGCCTTAAAGCGATGGAGGTAAACGTAAGCTTTACGGAAGCCGCAAAGGACCGCCTCGCGGACGAGGGCTTTGACGACACCTACGGCGCAAGACCGCTTCGCCGCACGATACAGACAAAGATCGAAGACGTCATCAGCGAAAAGCTGCTCGACGGCTCGCTCAAAAAGGGCGACCATGTCATCTGCGACTGCAAAGACGGCGAGTTCGTTTATATCCACGACAAGACCGAAGCGGAGCAAAGCGAATAATACGCATAAAGATACCCCCGACGATCAGCAAATGACCGTCGGGGGAAAACTATTTTTACTAAAAAATCATTGTCCACAAACTCAAGATAATACGTTATACTAAACTCGATTAAAAAGCTTTAAAAGCTTTTTATAGCGCCGCAGGCGCGTTTGAGTTCGTATGAGACGGGATGACGCGCTTTGCGCGGCATCAGCGTGCGCAGCACGCACTTTTCAAATTAAAGCATTTAATTTGAAATTAGTATTAGTCTTTAGTTTTCGGTTCTTACCCCTTATACTCCGTGACTTCGATCGTCTCGATCGTCACAGGCTCTACAGGCTTGTCGTTCGCGTCTGTCTCAACTGCTGCGATCTTGTCAACAACGTCCATGCCGTCATAAACCTGCGCGAATACGGTGTGACCTCTGTCAAGCGCGTTGAATGCGCCGTCAAGCGACGGGTTGCCGCCCTGCTCTTCATAAAGCTTCCTGATGTCGTCTGAGACAAGGTCGGTGTTGTAGAACGCCGTGTAAGACATACTGTACATAGTGAGGAAAGACTCAAGCTGACCTGCGTCCTGGTAGGAGCAGAGAGCTTCGTAAAGACCCTTCCAATTCTCTTCGAGCGCGCTGAAGCTGGCAGTCTTCGACTGGTTGATGAAGAACTGGCTGCCGTTCGTGTCGGGGCCGCTGTTTGCCATTGCGACCGAACCTCTGATGTTGAAGAGCTTGTTTGAGAACTCGTCTTCAAAGTTGCCGCCGCCAACGCTCTCGCCGCCGGTACCGTCACCCTTGGGATCGCCGCCTTGGATCATGAAGTCATTGATAACTCTGTGGAACGTAAGTCCGTCGTAGTAGCCGTCTTTAGCGTGCGTAAGGAAGTTCTCGACCGTCTTCGGAGCGGCGTCCGGGAAGAACCGCATCGAGATGTCGCCCATCGACGTATGCATGATGGCGATCTCCTCGCCCTCTGCGGGCATATCGAGCTGGTAGCCGACCTTGTGCTCGGTGTCGTCGTAGTAATCCGCCGTAAGACCGAGGTCTTTAAGGTCGTATTTTGTAGGCTCGGATGAAGCTGCCGCCGACGAAGCCGCGGAAGAAGCCGCCGACGAAGCGGAAGAAGCGTCGCCCGACTCGCTGCCGTTACAGCCGGAAAACGCGGAGCAGATCAGTATTGCTGCTGCAAGAACGGCCGCCGAATACTTTTTAAACATATTTCTTCTCTCCTTTGTTAATGCCGACCGCCGCAAAAGGGATCCTGTATTCCGGCGCTCGGTGTTTTGCTGTTAAAAGTCACCTTCCCTATTCTAACCGATTTCCGACAAATTTGCAACCGTAATATTGCACGGAATTTAAATTTTACCGTTACGATAAAATTTATTAATATATTTATATCCCTACACAAAAAGTTTGCGGGTCGGGGGCGGCGCCCTCGTATGTTTTAATACTAATTTCAAATTAAATGCTTTAATTTGAAATGCGCGTGCTGCGCACGCTGATGCCGCGCAAAGCGCGTCATCCCGTCTCATATAAATTCAAACGCGCCTGCGGCGCTATAAAAAGCTTTTAAAGCTTTTTAATTGAATTTAGTATAAGGGCAAATCCCTTAACTATATATTGCTTCACAAGCAGATAGCCCCGTTCCGAATCTTCGGAACGGGGCTGAATGGTTTGTTTATCTGAATCACTCGGAAACGACAGCTTCCTCTTCGGTTGCTGCTGTCTGCTCCTCATCTGCGGGCTTGTCTGTTCTTTCAAGCTTGATGGAGTTGTAGCGGTTCATGCCCGTGCCGGCAGGTACGAGCTTACCGATGATAACGTTCTCCTTGAGTCCGAGCAGCGGGTCTTCCTTGCCCTTGATAGCCGCGTCGGTGAGAACTCTCGTCGTCTCCTGGAAGGAAGCCGCGGAGAGGAACGAATCTGTTGCGAGGGACGCCTTCGTGATACCGAGCAGAAGCTGGCTGAACTCAGCCTCTCTGAGACCCTCTTCGCCGTTTTCGATCCTTTCTCTGATCGCCTCGTTTGCTGCGAGAACGTCGTTCTTCTCGGCGAGTGTGCCGGTGAAGAAATTGGTGTCGCCGCCGTCTTCGATCTTGACCTTCTTCATCATCTGGCGGACGATTACCTCGATGTGTTTGTCGTTGATCTCAACGCCCTGCATACGGTAGGTCTTCTGAACTTCCTGGATAAGGTAGTTCTGAACGTCGTCCGGCCCGAGGATAGCAAGGATATCGTGCGGGTTCGACGCACCCTCGGTGATCTTGCTGCCCTTCTCTATATACGTACCCTCTTCAACGATGGCTCTCGAGCCGAACGGAATGAGGTACGTCTTCTCTTCCTGTGTTTCAGGGTTGTAGATGACAACGTGGGTGTTGCCCTTGATGTCTTCAAAACGGACCTGACCGGAGATCTCTGCGAGAATCGAGAGGTGTTTCGGCTTCCTGCCCTCGAAAAGCTCCTCGACACGCGGAAGACCCTGTGTGATATCTTCGCTCGACGCTACGCCGCCGGTGTGGAAGGTACGCATCGTAAGCTGTGTACCCGGCTCACCTATAGACTGAGCCGCGATGATGCCGACCGCTTCGCCGACCGTAACGGGCTGACCGTTCGCGAGGTTGGAGCCGTAGCACTTGCGGCATACGCCGTGCTTTGCGCGGCAGCCGATAACGGAGCGTATCGTGATCTTTTCCGTGCCCGCGTCAACGATCTTCTTGGCGTCGGAGGAATTCATCAGCTTGTCCTTGGAGACGATCACCTCGCCTGTTTCGCTGTCAACGAAGTCGTCAAGCAGATATCTGCCGACAAGACGCTCGGAAAGCTCCTCGATGAGCTGCTTGCCTTCCTTGATGTCGAAGATCTCGAGACCGCTCTTCGTGTGGCAGTCGTCTTCGTATATGATGACCTCCTGCGAAACGTCTACGAGACGTCTTGTAAGGTAACCGGAGTCTGCTGTACGAAGAGCCGTATCGGCAAGACCCTTTCTTGCACCTCGGGAGGAAATGAAGTATTCGAGAATGTTAAGGCCTTCACGGTAGTTAGCTCTGATCGGAATTTCGATCGTCTTACCGGAGGTGTTCGCGATAAGTCCTCGCATACCTGCGAGCTGACGGATCTGGCTCATAGAACCGCGGGCGCCGGAATCTGCCATCATGTAGATTGGGTTGTAGCGGTCGAGGTTGCCCTGAAGGGCGCTCGTTACCTCGTCTGTCGTCTTTTCCCAGATCTTGAGCACACGGCTGTAGCGCTCGTTGTTGGAGAGAAGACCCATGTTGTACATATTGTAGACCTTGTCGACCTTCTTCTCCGCCTCTGCGATAAGCTCCTTCTTCTGCGGCGGGATAGTCGCATCGCAGACTGCTACGGTGATAGCGCTCTTTGTGGAGTACTTGTAGCCCTGAGCCTTGATAGCGTCGAGAACGACCGAGGTTGTCTGTGTGCCGTGCTTATCGAGGCACTTTTTGATGATCTGACCGAGCTGCTTCTTGCCGGTAAGGAAGTCTACCTCAAATTTAAGCTCGTTGCCGGGGATCGTTCTGTCAACGAAGCCGAGATCCTGCGGGATCGGGCGGTTGAAGATGATCTTGCCGACGGTCGTGTCAACGATAGCGGTAACAGGCTTACCGTTTACCTCTGCCTCACGGCGGACCTTGATGGCTGCGTGCAGGCTGACAACGCCGGTTTCGTAAGCCATCATTGCCTCGTCGATATCTCTGAAGACCTTGCCCTCTCCCTTTTCGCCTGCCTTGTCGAGCGTAAGGTAATAGGAGCCGAGGATCATATCCTGTGTAGGTACTGTTACAGGCTTACCGTCGGATGGCTTGAGCAGGTTGTTGGAGGCGAGCATAAGGAAGCGTGCCTCGGCCTGAGCCTCTGCGGAAAGCGGAACGTGAACGGCCATCTGGTCGCCGTCGAAGTCGGCGTTGAACGCCGTACAAACGAGCGGGTGGAGCTTGATAGCTCTGCCCTCTACGAGAACAGGCTCAAACGCCTGGATACCGAGACGGTGAAGCGTAGGCGCACGGTTGAGCATTACGGGGTGACCCTTGATAACGACCTCAAGTGCGTCCCAGACCTCGGGATTGGAGCGCTCTACTGCCTTTCTTGCAGCCTTGATATTCTGAGCCTTCTTCGTCTCGCAAAGGCGCTTCATAACGAACGGCTTGAACAGCTCGAGAGCCATCTCCTTCGGAAGACCGCACTGGTACATCTTAAGCTCAGGACCTACGACGATAACGGAACGGCCGGAGTAGTCGACGCGCTTACCGAGAAGGTTCTGACGGAAACGTCCCTGCTTACCTTTAAGCATATCGGAAAGAGATTTCAGCGCTCTGTTGTTCGGGCCTGTTACGGGGCGGCCTCTTCTGCCGTTGTCGATGAGTGCGTCAACGGCCTCCTGGAGCATTCTCTTCTCGTTTCTTATAATGATATCCGGCGCTTCAAGCTCGATAAGCTTGCGCAGACGGTTGTTTCTGTTGAGCACACGGCGGTAAAGGTCATTGAGGTCACTTGTTGCGAAGCGGCCGCCGTCGAGTTGTACCATCGGGCGGATATCCGGCGGGATAACCGGGATAACGTCGAGGATCATCCACTCGGGGCGGTTGCCCGAAAGGCGGAATGCCTCGACTACCTCAAGGCGCTTGATAAGGCGGACCTTCTTCTGCCCCGTAGCGCTCTCAAGCTCTTCTTTAAGCTCTCTGGAAAGCTCCTCGAGGTCGATCTTCTGGAGAAGCTCCTTGATCGCCTCTGCGCCCATGCCTGCCTTGAAATCGTCCTCGTACTTCTCGCGCATTTCTCTGTACTCCGTCTCGGAAAGGCACTGACACTCTTTGAGTTCTCTTGCCTCGCCCGGGTCGGTCACGATATAGGCTGCGAAATAGAGCACCTTCTCAAGCGTTCTCGGCGAGATGTCGAGCATGAGACCTATCCTCGAGGGGATCCCCTTGAAATACCAGATGTGCGATACGGGAGCAGCAAGGCTAATGTAGCCCATGCGCTCGCGTCTTACCTTTGAACGTGTGATCTCAACGCCGCAGTTTTCGCAGATCTTGCCCTTGTACTTAACTCTCTTGTACTTGCCGCAGTTGCACTCCCAGTCCTTCTGGGGTCCGAAGATGCGTTCGCAGAAGAGACCGTCCTTCTCGGGCTTTAAGGTACGGTAGTTTATTGTTTCGGGCTTTTTAACCTCGCCGTCCTCGGCGTAAGCCCAAGATTTTATCTGATCAGGAGATGCAAGACCTATCTTCACAGAGTTGAATGCATTAAATGCCATAGTTCTTTATCCTCCCTTTATTAATACTCGTCGTCGCCGTAGAGATCGTCGTTCTCATCCTCGTCAGTGAGGTATTCGTCGATATCGTCTCCGTCGTCGTCATAATCGTCGTCGCCGCTGAAATCCTCGTCATCGTAGAATTCATCGTCGTTGTAAGCGTCGTCAAGCACGTCGGAATCGCCGAAAATGCTCTTGTTCTCGGGGTTGTCGTCGGGTGAGAAGCCCTTCATGTCTTTAGCCGTAAGAACGCTCTTTCCGGGGAACGCACTGTTTTCTACTGCCTTCGGGTTGGTCTCCTCGTCGAGATCCTGCTTCAGGTCGATCTCTTCGCCGTCTTCGCCAATAACTCTTACGTCAAGAGCAAGCGACTGCAGCTCCTTGATAAGGACCTTGAACGACTCGGGGATACCCGGCTTCGGAATATTCTCGCCCTTTACGATCGACTCGTATGTTTTTACACGTCCGACAACGTCGTCCGACTTGACCGTAAGGATCTCCTGGAGCGTGTAAGCAGCGCCGTAAGCCTCGAGCGCCCAAACCTCCATCTCACCGAAGCGCTGACCGCCGAACTGAGCCTTACCGCCGAGCGGCTGCTGAGTTACGAGCGAGTACGGACCTGTGGAACGGGCATGGATCTTATCGTCAACGAGGTGATGGAGCTTTAAGTAGTACATATAGCCAACGGTTACGGGGTTGTCGAAGTACTCGCCCGTTCTGCCGTCTCTTACAAGCGTCTTACACTCCATCGAGATGCCTTCCTTCTCGAAGCACTCGGTGAAGTCGATATATTTCGGGGAAGCCGGCGGCGGAAGCTCGCCGTTCTTCGCCTTTACAGCAATATCCTTGTAAATCTCGAAGATATCCTGCTCGTGTGCGCCGTCGAATACCGACGTCATAATCTTCCAGCCAAGAGCCTTTGCGGCGTAGCCGAGGTGGACCTCAAGCACCTGACCGATGTTCATACGTGAAGGTACGCCGAGCGGGTTGAGCACTATGTCAAGCGGCGTGCCGTCGGGCAGGAAGGGCATGTCCTCCTGCGGAAGTATCCTCGAAACGACACCCTTGTTTCCATGGCGGCCGGCCATTTTGTCGCCGACGGAGATCTTTCTCTTCTGAGCGAGGTAGCAGCGAACGACCTTGTTTACGCCCGGCTGCAGCTCGTCGCTGTTTTCTCTTGTGAACACCTTGACGTCTACGACCGTGCCGCACTCGCCGTGGGGAACACGAAGAGACGTGTCTCTTACTTCTCTTGCCTTCTCGCCGAAGATCGCGCGCAGAAGTCTTTCCTCCGCCGTAAGCTCGGTTTCGCCCTTCGGAGTAACCTTGCCGACGAGAATGTCGCCCGTCTTTACCTCTGCGCCGATGCGGATAATACCGTCTTCGTTGAGGTTTTTGAGCATATCGTCGCCGACGTTCGGGATCTCACGAGTGATCTCCTCCGGTCCGAGCTTCGTCTCTCTTGCTTCCGTCTCGTACTCCTCGATGTGGATAGAGGTGTAGTAGTCGTCTCTTACCATCTTCTCGTTGAGGAGAACGGCGTCCTCGTAGTTGTAGCCTTCCCATGTCATGAAGCCGATGAGGGCGTTCTTGCCGAGGGAGATCTCGCCGTGGTCTGTAGCCGGGCCGTCTGCAAGGACATCGCCTTTCTTTACTCTCTGACCAACCTCGACGATCGGGATCTGGTTTATGCACGTGCCCTGGTTGGAGCGCAGGAACTTCGTTACCTCATACTCGACTACTCTGCCGGTATCGTCGAGAACCGCGCCGTCGCCGTGGCTGTCGTATCTTACCGTGATGAGGTCTGCGCTGACCTGAGTAACGACGCCGTCGTCCTCTGCGAGGATACAAACGCCGGAGTCAACGCCCGCCTTGTACTCGATACCCGTTCCGACGATCGGAGCCTCGGTAACGAGGAGCGGCACTGCCTGCCTCTGCATGTTCGAGCCCATGAGCGCACGGTTCGCGTCGTCGTTCTCGAGGAAGGGGATCATCGCCGTAGCGACCGATACGACCATTCTCGGCGAAACGTCCATGTAGTCGAAGCGATTTGCTTCAAGCTCTACGAACTCGTCTCTGTACCTGCCGTGGACTTTCTTTCTGACGAAACGGTGCTGCTCGTCGAGCGGCTCGTTCGCCTGAGCAACGACGAACTCGTCCTCCATGTCGGCAGTCATATATACTACCTCGTCGGTAACGACGCCGGTAGCCTTGTCTATCTTTCTGAAAGGAGCCTCTACGAAGCCGTAGGAGTTTACTCTTGCGAACGTCGCAAGGTAGGAGATAAGACCGATGTTCGGTCCTTCAGGCGTCTCGATCGGGCACATTCTTCCGTAGTGGCTGTAATGAACGTCGCGGACCTCGAATCCGGCACGGTCTCTCGAAAGACCGCCGGGACCGAGCGCCGAAAGACGTCTCTTATGTGTAAGCTCTGCGAGCGGGTTGTTCTGATCCATGAACTGCGACAGCGGCGAGGAGCCGAAAAACTCCTTGATGGCAGCCGTAACGGGGCGGATATTGATGAGCGAGGTCGGCGTGATGCCGGAGAGATCCTGCGCCTGGAGCGTCATTCTCTCGCGAACTACTCTTTCAAGTCTCGAGAAGCCGATCCTTACCTGGTTCTGAAGAAGCTCGCCTACGCAGCGGATGCGGCGGTTGCCGAGGTGGTCGATGTCGTCGGTCGTACCGATGCCGCAGGCAAGGTTGTTCATATAGTTGACGGAAGCGAAGATATCGTCGATCGTGATCGTGTTGGGAACGAGGTCGTTCCTTCTTCTTACGCACTCATCGATAAGATCCTCGCCCTCAAGACCGCTGTCGAGGATCTCACAGAGGACCGTAAAGCGGACCTTTTCGTCGATCTCGCACTTCTCCTTGATGTCGAAATCGACGTACTTCGTCATGTCTACCATGCCGTTGGAGATGACCTTGATAACAGTGTCGTTCTCGAGCTTTACGAGGACTTCTCTTACTCCTGCGTTTTCGATCTCGAGCGCCTGCTCGCGGGTGATGACGTCGCCGTCCATAGCGATGATCTCGCCCGTTCTCGGGTTTACAACAGGCTCGGCGAGCGTCTGGCCGGTGATCCTTCTGGAGATGCCGAGCTTCTTGTTGTACTTATATCTGCCGACCCTCGACATATCGTAGCGTCTGGGGTCGAAGAAGAGGTTGTCGATGTGCTGCTGAGCACTTTCTACCGTCGGCGGTTCGGAAGGGCGAAGCTTCTTGTAGACCTCGATCAGACCGTCCTCCTGGTTGGTGCAGCCATCCTTTGCGATGGTCGCCTTCATTCTGTCGTCGTCGCCGAAATACTCGAGGATCTCCTCGTCTGTACCAAGGCCGAGGGCGCGCAAAAATGCCGTAACGGCGATCTTTCTGTTCTTGTCGATCCTTACGTAGAAAACGTCGTTGATGTCGTTTTCGTATTCAAGCCATGCGCCTCTGTTCGGGATAACGGTCGAGGAGAAAAGCTCCTTACCCGTCTTGTCGTGATCCATCTTATAGTAGACGCCCGGGGAACGAACGAGCTGCGAAACGATAACGCGCTCCGCGCCGTTGATAACAAACGTGCCGCTCTCCGTCATGAGCGGGAAATCGCCCATGTAGATCTCTGACTCCTTTACCTCGTCGGTCTCGCGGTTGGTAAGGCGCGCGGTCACCTTGAGTGGAGCCGCATATGTAGCGTCTCTCTCCTTGCATTCGATAACGGAATGCTTCGGGTGGTCGATATCAAGGAAATAATCGACGAAATCAAGCACAAGGTTTCCCGTGTGGTCGGAGATGCCCGACACGTCTCTGAAAACCTCTTTCAGCCCTTCGTTTAAAAACCACTCGTATGACTTTTTCTGGATCTCGATAAGGTTTGGCATACCGATAACTTCGTCGATCTTTCCGAAGCTCATACGTGTAGTGCTTCCCATTTTTACAGGCTTTACATTCACCATAGGCTTGCTGTCACTCCAATCTTGAATTTTTGGGTATCCTCTTTCCGGGAGAATCTCCAAAGGAAGATCGAGGTTTTTAAAAATCGTATGTTCATACAAATTTTCAAAGAATTTTTTGTGAAAATTAGTGCATCTGCAATACGATTTTTATCAAAAAAACCTCAATAGCCCAAAATCGGCTATTATGATACAATAACCTATTTTAATAGATTTGCAAGCATTTGTCAAGGGGGTAAAACAAATTTTTTTGCCCTTGACAAAGAAAAATTCGCCGAAAATCAAGCAGAATCGGGCGCTTTTCGGGCGCGCTTCGGAGTTCAGTCAGGTGAAAC
>ONFG01000031.1:0-16523 GCA_900317025.1 uncultured Eubacteriales bacterium
ATCTGGCTCAACCCCGTTTACGACTCGCCCTTCATGGACGCCGGCTACGACGTGCGCGATTACTTCAAGATAGCGCCCCGCTACGGCACGAACGACGACGCTAAACGCCTCTTTGAAGAGGTGCATAAGCGTGACATGAAGATACTCATGGATCTCGTTCCGGGGCATACCTCAGACACCAACGAGTGGTTCACAAAGAGCAAGCAGCCGCTCAAAAACGAGCTTTCCAACCGCTACATCTGGACCGACAGCGTGTGGGAGGCGCCGCCGCAGTACCGCCTTATGTGCGGCATAACTGACCGTGACGGCAACTACCTTGTAAACTATTTCTCGTCGCAGCCGGCGCTCAACTACGGCTTCTATGAAATCACCCACCCCAACTGGCAGCTTCCGCCGAACCACCCCGACTGCCTGAGAACAGTCGAAGCGCTCAAAAAAATTATGCGCTTCTGGCTCGACATGGGCTGCGACGGCTTCCGCGTCGATATGGCGGATTCGCTCGTTAAAAATGACGACGAAAAGATCGCAACGTCCGCTATCTGGGCTGGCATCCGCGAGATGATGGACAAGGATTACCCCGAGTGTGCTCTCGTTTCCGAGTGGTGTTCACCTAAAAGGGCGATCAGCAAGGGCGGATTCCACGCCGACTTCTACCTCGATCACAGAGGAAACGGCTACTCCACCGCGTTCCGCTATTATAACTATGAAACGGGCAAGCAGGAGAGCTTTTTCAGCAAGGAAGGCAACGGCGACATCATGACGCTCGTCGATGAATTCACCGAGAATTACGAAGCCACCAAGGACAGCGGCTACATCAGCTTCTTTACCTGCAACCACGACAACCCCCGAATGTCGGCATGGTACGACGAGCTGGAGCTTAAAATAAATTTCTGCACGATCTTCACGCTGCCGGGCGTTCCGTTCCTCTACTATGGCGACGAGATCGGAATGCGCTATATGAGCGAGCTTACGAGCAAGGAGGGCGGCTTCAGCCGCACCGGCTCCCGTACTCCGATGCAGTGGACGAACGGCGTAAACAAGGGATTTTCCAGCGCTACAACCGACAAGCTCTATCTCCCTGTCGACACCCGCAAGGGGGCGCCGACCGTCGAAAGCCAGGAGAAGGACGAAACTTCGCTTTACAACACCGTGAAGAAGATCATCGCTATCCGCAAGGCAAACCCTGAGCTTTGCGGCAACGGCGATTTCGAGGTGCTCTACGCCGAGAAGAGCAAGTACCCGTTCATTTTCAAGAGAGGCTCGTTCGTGATTGCTGTCAACCCGAAGGCAGAGGAAGTAAGCGTACCTTTTGAGCTTGATATGAAGGAAAAGGTCTTCGAGATCGGCAGCGCCGAGGTATCGGGAGGCAAGATCACGCTTTCCGGTCAGACTTATTGCCTGTTCAAGGCTTAACGGGAGAATCAGAATGAGAGAAGATATAACCACCATTCCCATAAATGACGTCTTCGGTCCGAAAGACGGCTGCCCACTCTGCCGCATGAGAGATATGCTCGAGGAGCGCTCGACCGTGTACATAACGGGCGCAGCCATGATGGAGCCTGACGTGCGCATCAAGACAAATGAAGCGGGCTTCTGCCGCCGCCATTTCGGTATGATGATAAAGTGCGGCACACGCCTTTCAAATGCGCTTATACTGCAAAGCCACCTCGACAAGATCAAGACGGAGCTTATCCCGAAGGACGTAAAGGGCAAGCCCGATAAAAAAAGACTGGCGGCGGTAAAGAAGCTTACCGAAACGTGCTTCTGCTGCGACCAGGTAAATTGGGGCATGGAGCATATGTTCCAGACGATATTCTCCAGTTACG
This sequence comes from uncultured Eubacteriales bacterium, assembly GCA_900317025.1. GTDB lineage: Bacteria > Bacillota > Clostridia > Oscillospirales > Acutalibacteraceae > RUG592. Next base: position 1,827 of record ONFG01000031.1, read on the forward strand.
CAAACGATGAGGAATTCCGTACGCTCTACAATTCGCAGCAGTTCATCTGCCTCAACCACTTCGCCGACCTCATGACGGCCGCAATGAACAGGGGCATATCCTCAAAGCTGCTGCCGCAGTTCTACAGCGATACCTCGAAGCTTTGCGGTGGTTACCTCGATACGCTTCACGGCGACATCTCGCATTTCTGCACGATGTTTGACTACAGAAGCAGAGGGCAGTCGTGGGGCAACTCTAAAGACGCCATCGAGCGCAGCATCGAGTTTTTAACGTCTGACCCTGTCACCGAGGAGATCAGCAGCACAGACAAGGAACGATAAAATGACGATAACCAACATAACCAATCTCGACCTTGCGCAGACGCTCGACTGCGGTCAGGCGTTCCGCTGGAAGGAAAACGACGACGGCAGCTTCAGCGGCGTTGCTCACGGAAGGCTCGTTAAGCTTTCTCTCGACGGCGCCACGCTCACGATAGACGGAGCCGACGACAGCGACTACAACGACATATGGAAAAGCTACTTTGACCTCGACCGCGACTACGCCGGGATACGCACGAAGCTTGCCGCTATTCACCCAACGATGAAGCAGGCCTCGGAATACGCCCCGGGCATACGCATTTTAAATCAGGAGCCGTGGGAGGCGCTGTGCTCGTTCGTGATCTCTCAGAACAACAACATTCCGAGGATAAAGCTGATCGTCGAGCGGCTTTGCCGTGAATTCGGAGAGCAGATAGACGGAGACTGGTACACCTTCCCCTCCGCGGAGACTATCGCCGCCCTCACCCCCGATGAGCTTGCGCCGATCAAGGCGGGCTTTCGCAGCCGCTACATAATCGACGCCGCAAGGAAAACGGCAGGCGGAGAGGTAGACCTCGAGTCGCTTCGCACCGCCGACATTGAGACGGCGAGAAACGAGCTTATGAAGATAACGGGCGTGGGAGTAAAGGTTGCCAACTGCACGCTGCTTTACGGTCTGCACAGGCTCGACTGCTTTCCGCTCGACGTATGGATGAAGCGCGCGATGGCGGTGCTCTTCCCGGAGCTGACTCCCGAGGATTTCGGCGAGTACGGCGGCATCGCGCAGCAGTATATTTTCCACTACAGCAGAATGCACCCGGAGTTGTTTAAGGATTAATACTAATTTCAAATTAAACAATTTAATTTGAAAAGCGCGTCATCCCGTCTCATACAAACGCAAACGCGCCTGCGGCGCTATAAAAAGCTTTTAAAGCTTTTTAATTGAGTTTAGTATAAAGTACAAAAGCGCTTTGCCTTATTTTTTGCAAAGCGCTTGACTTTTTTCGTTTCTTATAGTAGAATATTGAAGTACATTACCATGCCGGTATGGTGGAATTGGCAGACACAAGGGACTTAAAATCCCTCGGAGTAAAATCCGTGTCGGTTCGAGTCCGACTACCGGCACCAAAACGTTCCCGCAGTGCATTTATGCGCTGCGGGGCTTTTTTCTTATAAGGCATATCCCCTAAAAAATCGTAACAAAATTTTAATACAGAAATTTCAAATTTCTATTGACTTTTATGGTAATAATAAGGTAATATAGAAATGTCAATATAATTACCGTGGGTATCTGCACTCAGTTTTGTGAAATTTGCCGCCTAATAAATGAAGTTCTTGTCATAAATTGGCGTTTGTCTTCGTGAGCTTTACCCGTGGTAATAGATTCAGCTATTTGATACACAAGTGTGGTGTATTATCGGTTGAAAAAGCATGAAAATCTTTGTATGATTACATTATAATAAATGCAAATTTTTTCAGTATCCGGCACAAAATTTATCCGTAAATAATTTGAAAAGAGGGGTAACACTATGGCTCAAAACATTGATACCTATTCGCAGCTTGAGCTTTTCCTGGAAGGAAAATCGACTCACGCCTACAAATTCTTAGGCTCTCACTTCATGAGCATTGCCGGCAGAGACGGCGTTGTGTTCAGAGTTTGGGCGCCCAACGCAAAGAGCGTTGCTGTTGTTGGTGATTTCAACGGCTGGGACGAAAACGCCAACTATATGTACCGTATCCTCGGAACGGGTGTTTGGGAAGCTTTCATCGAGGGTATCGGCGAATACGAAAATTACAAATACAGCATCGAGAACCCGTGGGGCGGACGTCAGCAGAAAGCCGATCCGTATGCATTCCACGCTCAGACGCGTCCCGAGAACGCTTCTAAGGTATACGATATTGACGGCTACGAGTGGGGCGACGACGAGTGGTACGAATATCAAAAGAAGAACCCGCACAAGAACCAGCCGATCAACATCTACGAGATCAACGCAGGCTCTTGGAAAAAGAACGAAGACGGCAGCTTCTACTCATACCGTCAGCTCGCAGAGGACCTCGTGCCCTACGTTAAGGATATGGGCTTTACTCACATCGAGTTCATGCCGCTTACCGAGTTCCCGTTTGACGGCTCATGGGGCTACCAGGTAACAGGCTACTACGCCGCTACCTCCCGCTACGGCACGCCGAAAGATCTCATGTATTTCATCGACGAGTGCCACAAGGCCGGCATCGGCGTTATCCTCGACTGGGTACCGGCTCACTTCCCGAAAGACGCTCACGGTCTGGCACGCTTCGACGGCACAGGCTGTTACGAATATGAAGACTGGCGTATCGGCGAGCACAAGGAATGGGGAACGTATATCTTCAACTTCGGCCGCTATGAGGTAAAGAGCTTCCTCAAATCATCGGCTAACTTCTGGGTTGAGGAATTCCACTTCGACGGTATCCGCGTTGACGCAGTTGCTTCGATGCTCTACCTCGACTACAACCGCAAGGACGGCGAGTGGCTGCCCAACCAGTACGGCGGCAGAGAGAACCTCGTCGCAGTTGAGTTCCTTCAGGAGCTTAACACAATGATGCACGAAAATCACCCGTATGCGATCATGATCGCCGAGGAAAGCACGGCTTGGGCAAACGTTACGGGCTACCCGATAAAGGACTACGGTCTCGGCTTCGACTACAAGTGGAACATGGGCTGGATGAACGATATGCTCCGCTACATCGAAGAGGATCCGCTGTGGAGAAACTGGCACCACAACGAGCTTACGTTCAGCCTTATGTATGCATTCTCCGAGAACTTCATTCTCCCGATTTCTCACGACGAGGTCGTTTACGGCAAGGGCTCGCTCATCAACAAGATGCCCGGCAGCTACGAAATGAAGTTCCAGGGCATGAGAGGCTTCCTCTCGTTCATGATGGCTCACCCCGGCAAGAAGCTCCTCTTCATGGGCTCAGATATCGGTCAGTTTGACGAGTGGAACGCAGAGGCTCAGCTCCAGTGGAATCTGCTCGAATACGACAAGCACAGAGAGCTCAACCACTTCATCTCGACGCTCAACAAGTTCTACCGCGACGTTCCCGCAATGCACGAGAACGACTACGACTGGAACGGCTTCCGCTGGGTCGCTCTTGAAGACGCAGAGAGAAGCATCGTGGCATTCAGAAGGATCGCTTACGACGGCAGCGAAGTACTCGTTGTCTGCAACTTCCAGCCCGTTACAAGAGAGCACTACAGAGTCGGCGTTCCGAAGTACGGCACGTACAAAGAGGTTCTCAACAGCGAAAGCACCGAGTTCGGCGGCTGCGGCATCGAGAACAGGGGCGAGATCATGGCTGAGATGGTGGACTTCAACAATCTCGACCAGTCGATCGACATAACTATCCCGCCGCTCGGCGTTCTCTACTTCCAGCTTGAAAAGGAAATGCCCGTACCCGCTCCGAAGAAGGAAGAGAAGCCGAAGAAGACAAGAGCAAAGACAACCAAGAAGGAAAAGACCGAGAAGAAGGAGAAAGCCGAAGAGCCCAAGGCAGAAGAGGCTAAACCCGAAGCAAAGGCTGAGGAAAAGCCCGCCAAAGAGCCGAAGGCAGAAGCAGCGGCTGAATAATATAAAACTGCATAAAATATCAACTGCGGCAGATGAGCTTATCTGCCGCAGTTTTTTGTTGTATTATCACTTGCACGCTGCCGCGAGCTTTTCGAGCTTGCTGTCTTTCTCGGGGTCTCTGCCCTCTGCGGGAGCGGTGAAAAGCTCGGTGTGTACAAGCTTGCCGCCGCAAAGCTGCTCAAACTGCTCAAACGTCTTGCCTGCCGACTTGCCGGCTGCGCAGGCATAGGCCGCTACCTTCTTGCCGAGCAGCGACTGCTCCTCCAGGAACGTGCGCAGCGGCGGCGCACAGCGGCTTGCCCATACGGGCGTGCCGAGTATCACGGTGCCGTAAGCGTTCATATCGACGGAGTATGGCTCAAGCACGGGCGTCTCGCTCATCACGGCGCTTTTGCCGCCGAACAGGAATTTGCTTACTTTTCCGGTGGGATACGCCTTTGAGGGAACTAGCTCGAGAACGTCCGCCCCAAGCTTGCTTTTAAGCTCCTGCGCGATCAGCTTCGTGCTGCCCTCCAGAGAATAATATACTATCAAAGCTTTCATTTTTCTTACCTCACTTTCCGGCATTTGCCGTAATAAAATCATTATACACCCACGGGTGTGGTAAATCAACAGAAATCAGGCATAGGCAGCGGAAACCAACTTTTCATTGACGATGCTATTCTTTATATTGTATAATAAGTCATGGAAAATCTTGTTTTTCTATTGACAGATACACTTGCAATGTGTATAATTGTATTACGCCAAATAGAACATTGGAGGTAAAGAAATGAAAAAGGCAGTAAAGGTCATCATTGTTATCGCCGTGCTGGCAGCGATCGGCTCGGCAGGTTATTTTTTTGTGCTGCCGAAGCTCACCGACAGCTCCGGCTTTAACGACAACATCGCATACGTAAGCCCCGTAGGCACCGTAAAGGGGCCGTCACCCTTCCTCTCGAACCGCTACAGCGGCGTTATCGAGTCGCAGGAGGTCATTACGGTCGACTCAGACGCCGAGAAAAAGATCAAGACGGTCTACATCAAGCAGGGCGATAACGTAAAGAAAGGCGACAAGCTCTTTGAATATGACGTTGAAGAAATGCAGTTCCAGCTTGACCAGAACAAGCTCGACCGCGAGCGCGCCCAATCCGAGATCAAATCGTATAACGACCAGATCGCAACTCTCCAGAAGGAGCTCAACGGCGCGTCTAAAAACCAGCAGCTTTCTATCGAAAACCAGATCGAAGCCGCAAAGCTCGCGCTTAAAAAGGCGGAATATGAAGAGGATTCTCTCGACAAGTCAATAAAGAAGATCGAAAACTCGATTAAAAACGCCGTTGTAAAATCTTCCGTAGACGGAACGATCCGCACGCTCGACGATCCCACAGCCGATGGCTACATAACTATCACATCGTCGGGCGATTTCAGAGTAAAGGCAAGCATCAGCGAGGATCATATCCAGGATTTCTACGTTGATGAGTTCATCACCATCCGCTCCCGTACGGACGAAAACATTACATGGAGCGGCAAGGTCGTTTCCATCGACACAGCAAAGCCGATTACAAACGCAGGCAACGGCTTCGGTCTTGAAACGATGACAAAGTATCCCGTTTACATCTCGATAGACTCGACCGAGGGGCTTCTTATCGGTCAGCACGTCACGATTGAAGAAGCGATTGACACAGGCAGCAGTGAAAGCTCCGACAAGCTCACAGTCGGCGATTATTACATCTGCGACGCCGACACAGAGCCTTACGTCTGGGTCGAAGAAAACGGCGTACTTGCAAAGCGCCCCGTCGAGCTGGGAGAATACGACAGCGAGCTGTTCACATATGAGATCGTCTCCGGTCTTGAAAGCTCCGACTACCTCGCCTTCCCCGAAGACCGACTCTACGAAGGCATGGAAACGGCTCACGGCTTTGAAGAGGATGCAGCGCTCGCCGGCGGCGGCGACATCGGCTAAGGGAGGCGAGCGTACAACATGATCCTCGATCTTAAAGGAATATACAAAAACTACAAGGCAGGCGACGTGGACGTTCCCGTGCTAAAAAACATCGACCTCCAGGTAAAAGAGGGTGACTACCTCTCCATCATGGGGCCGTCCGGCTCGGGAAAAAGTACGCTGATGAACATCATCGGTCTGCTCGACAAGCCGACAAGCGGCACCTACCTTTTCGACGGCATAGACGTGTCAAGCCAGAACGACCGCTCGCTCTCCGTTATCCGCAACAAGGGAATCGGATTTGTCTTCCAGAATTTTAACCTCATGCCGAGAGAGACGGCGCTCTCTAACGTTGAGCTGCCGCTGCTCTATGCAGGCATCAAGAAAAAGCAGCGCCGTGAGATCGCGTCGGCAGCGCTTGAGAAGGTCGGTCTTGCCGACAGAATGAAGTTCTTCCCGACTCAGCTTTCCGGCGGTCAGAAGCAGCGTGTGGCGATCGCACGCGCTATCGCCAATTCGCCGAAGATACTTCTCGCCGACGAACCGACCGGTGCTCTCGACTCGCGCTCGGGCGAGCAGGTAATGGAGCTTTTCTCAAAGCTCAACTCTGAGGGCGTTACGATCGTTATGATAACCCACGAAAAGGTCGTTGCCGACTGCGCCAACAAGATAGTTGTTATCTACGACGGTGAACTGATGACGCTCGGCGAATACAACTCGCGTATACTGCGCAGGCAGCATGGAGGTGACGTGAATGAGTAAATTCAAAAAGCGCTTTGTCGTTATCCCGCTGCTGGCTCTGGCAGCAGCAGGCGTCATTTTCGGCGTAATGGCTATTCAGAACAGCAAAAAGTCAGTCAAGGTCGGCCCTGTCTCCGCCGCCGCGAACGAAGCCTCCATGTATGGCGACGAAGCCCAGGGCGATACATATTACGGCAAGCTCGTCAAGGGCAGCGTTGCCAATATAAAAACCAACAACGAGCTGAAGATCGAGAACGTCAACGTCAAAAAAGGCGACTCAGTAAAGAAGGGACAGGTCCTCATCTCATACGACATACATTCGCTTGAAGACAGCATCGCCGACGCCGAGCTTCAGGTGAAAACGCTCACGAATGAGATAACCATCGCGCAGAACGAGATAGACATCCTCACAAGGCTGCAGCCCTCAGAAAACGCGCCTTTAGACGACGAAGAAGAAGAGGACGAGCAGGCTACAGCCGACGCTCCCACAGCGCCGACCTATGAGAAAAGGATCACGGAAAAGTCGATCCCGCTCGGCGGCTCAGGCTCGGCAGACGATCCGCTGCTCTACCTTGCGGGCGCCGACAGCGTGCTTACAAAGGGTTTCCTTTCGCAGCTTTCAAAAGCCTCCGGCGCGGCTGTCGTCTACGTTTGCGATGACGAGGGAAATCAGCTTTACGCATGGCTTATCGACGGCTCGCTGATCGACGCCGGCAGCGCTGCCGACTTCCCCGTTAACGACGGCGTTATGATAACGCCCGACGGAATGATCGCCTTCAGCGGAAGCTCGGTCGATTTTGCAACGTTCGTCACAACGGGCGCACAGCAGAACGGCGCAGGCGCAATGGAGGGCTATATCCCCGAAGAGATACCCGAGCTGCCTCAGCTTCCCGACACCGACGTCTCCTCCTATGAGCTTTCTCTCAATGATAATTATATGTACTCCCTCCAGCAGCTTAAAGATATGATCTCGGAGAGGGAGAAGCAGATCGCCTCGCTCGAGCTGCAAAAGAAGCAGGCGGAGCTTGACATCAAGAAGACGAAGAAGCTTGCCGAAACGGGCGGCGAGATCTCCCCGATCGACGGCAGCGTTACATTCGTCGCAAAGGATATTTACCATCTGCCCGAAAGCGGCGCATACATCACCGTTGCAAACAGCAGTGGCATGAGCGTAAGCTCTTCGGTCGGCGAGTTCTCCAGAGACAAGGTCAAGGAGGGTATGACCGCCGAAATCACCAACTTTGAGACAGGCGCTGTGACCACCGGAACAGTTGTCGAGCTGAGCCAAGACCCTGCCGAACAGGGCAGCTTTGAAGACCTTCAGGGCGGCGGCATGGAATCGCAGTATAAGTTCACCGTCAGCCTTAACGAGGATATGGAGATCGAAGAGGACAGCGAGGTACAGATCAAATTCGCCAGGGAAGAGAATAAAGACAGCTTCCCCGTTCCTATTCCTCTCGTTCGCAGCGAGGCCGGACGCTACTACATGATGATAGCAAACGACGACAACGTCCTCGAAAAGCGCTACGTTACCGTAGGCGAGGTCACTTACGGCTCTATGGAGATCCTCGACGGCATCACCAAGGAAGACCGCTTCGCCTTCCCCTACGGCAAGGCTGTAGAGGGTGCGCCCGTCATCGACGCTTCTTTTGAGGAAGCGTATTACGACTTTGGTCTGTTCTATTAAGGGAGGTGCCTTTTAATGTTAGAAAATATAATGCTGTCACTGAGAGGCATTCGATCCCACAGAATGCGCTCCGTGCTTACGATGCTCGGTATAATCATAGGTATTGCGGCGATCATCATTATAGTTGCGATCATCGACGGCGCAACCGCCCAGCTAAAGGAATCTATGGTCGGCGGCACCACAAACAACGTAACTCTGTCCTTTTATGAAAAAGAAACATCCATGTTCTGGGCAACAGAATACGACACGTCGACCAGCGGCCCTATCCCCGGAATAACGACCATATCCGATGAAGCATATAATAATGTCCTCGCAGTTGATGGCGTAGATGACGCAACGCGCATCTACGGTCACGAGGATGGCTCGCAAACCGTTATGTACCTCGGCAACTCCGCCTACAGTAACGTTTACGGTATTGACAAAGACTACTTTAACATATCTTCCCGCCGTCTTACCGCAGGAAGGCTCTTTACCGCCCGTGATTATGAGATGAGCAACAACGTTGCCATCATCTCAGACACCATGGCAGGTCAGCTCTTCAAAAACGAAGACGCTATCGGCAAAACGGTGCAAATCGGCAATGAGCTGTTTACGGTCGTCGGCGTTGTTACAAAGCTCGTTGACTACAGCGAGATCCAGAATCTCGGCGACTACTACATGAATGTTGGAATGCTCGAATCCATCGCCTTTGTTCCTCTAACGTCATGGAGCGGCGTCGCCGGATACGATGACATTCAGAACATTATCATCAAGGTCAATGACCCCGACAAGATCGTTTCGGCGTCTACTGCGGCGGCAGAAGTACTGAACAACGCTCTCCCCACCTCAGAATACGAGTACAAATCAGGCACGCTCACAGATGACGCCGACTCCCTGAAGCAGATCACCGACATCGCGTCTATCCTTCTCATAGGCATCGCGAGCATCTCGCTTCTTGTAGGTGGTATCGGCGTAATGAATATCATGCTCGTCTCCGTTACGGAGAGGACAAGAGAGATCGGCCTTAAAAAGGCGCTCGGCGCAAAGAGGCGCGTTATCCTCAGTCAGTTCCTTACGGAATCGGTAGTACTTACGAGCATCGGCGGTATACTCGGCGTACTGATCGGCATAGGCATTTCAAAGATTATCGGAATGATAGCAGGCCTCCCTTCTGCGATAAATATCGGAGCGATAGCGCTCTCGGTAGGCTTCTCGATGGCAGTCGGCATAGTTTTCGGGCTTGTCCCCTCTATCAAAGCGGCAAACCTCAACCCGATCGACGCTTTGCGTTACGAATAATATAAAAGCAAAAGCAGCCCCGGACAATTCCGAGACTGCTTTTTGTTTTGATCCTGTTTAAAAAGTTATAACAGGCTCCTCAACTGACCGAGCTTTCTTTTAGCAGCCTTTATATGGCGCGAGACGGTCGACTCATCTATCCCAAGCTCCTTTCCTATTTCCGCCATGTTTCTGCCTTCAATGTAATAAAGCTTGATGCAGTTCTGCTGGCGCGGTGTAAGTATTTCGTCGAGCGCACACCTGAGCGTCTGCTTCAAAGCGGCGATCTGCCTGCTGTTACTTCGCCCCCTGTCTCGCTCTCTGCCCGGGATCGCCCTTTCAGGCTGTCTGATGCGGTCTATGTAAATCGCCAAGCTTACTCCGCCTCCCTTATGCTCTCGGCGCGCCTGGCCAGCAGGTCGCAGGTGAACCGGCACTCGCGGCGCATATCGTAGAGCATCTGCGTTCCGCGCTCGTATTCACTGCGCTCCTCGGGCGTCGTGAACGTTCTGCGTTTTATCCTCTCTGCAAGCTTTTTGTCGATCAGCTCTGCTTGTTCCCGGTACTCCTGCGCCCAGTTGATATAGTCGATATAAGTCATTTAGCTAGTTATCCCCTTTCTTTTAGGGCTGCGTTTGCCCATTACCTTTTCTTTTTACGAACATTTGTTCGATTTCTTATATTTCTAATCTACCATAAAAACGAACGGAAATCAAGAATAATCGAACAAATTTTTGAATCAATCTTTTTAAAGTCCTTCTTTTGGGACACAAGCGACAAATATTACCCATCAATGCGCTGTTAAGCAGCAAAACGCCCCTGCCATGTCCAATACAGCGGGGGCGTTTTATACTAAACTCAATTAAAAAGCTTTAAGAGCTTTTTATAGCGCCGCAGGCGCGTTTGAGTTTGTATGAGACGGGATGACGCGCCTTGCGCGGCACTGATCTTCATATACCGTTTTGCCTCATTTGCTTTATCCATGCCGCTGCCCTCCCTTTTCAAGTTGAATTTCAACTTTCACTAATAATAACGCAGGTTCTTTTAAAAATGGTTCAGTTTTCGGGAAATTTTTCAAAAATATGACCCGAGATCTCGTCCCGGGTCAGTCAGCTTCTATTTTCTCTTCAGTATCTCGTCGAATATCCGCAATGCCGACTCCTGCTTGCTCATCAGCTCGAGCTGCGTCTGCGAATCTTTCGTGATGAGCGTTATGACATTAGTGTCTACACCGAAGCCTGCGCCCGCCGTTTTGAGGTCGTTTGCGGCGATCATGTCGAGGTTCTTCTTTTCGAGCTTTCGCCTTGAGTTTTCCACAAGAGATTCCGTTTCCATGGAAAACCCGCAGAGGAACTGGCTCGTTTTCCGCCTGCCAAGCTCGGCGAGAATATCGGGCGTGCGCTCGAATTCAACCGTCAGCCCGCCGTCGGACTTTTTAATCTTGTTATCCGCCGTCACCTTCGGGCGGTAATCCGCGACCGCGGCAGCCTTCACGACGATCGTTGAGCGCTCGAACTCATTCATCACGGCGTCGTACATCTCCTGCGCCGTGGAGACCCTTATAACGTTTACGAATCTCGGCAGCTCGGTCTCAACGTGAGCCGCCACAAGCGTTACCTCTGCGCCTCTGAGCATGGCTGCCTCGGCAATTGCCGCGCCCATCTTTCCCGATGAATGATTTGTAACAAAGCGTACCGGGTCAAACGGCTCTCTCGTCGCGCCGGCTGTAACGAGCACACGCTCGCCCGTCATGTCCTTTTCAAAGGCGCACTCGCGCACAATATACGAAAAAAGCACGCTCTCCTCGGGCATTCTGCCGTCGCCCGTGTCGCCGTTTGCAAGCATTCCGTGATCCGGCTCGACGATCTCATAACCGAAACGTTTAAGCTTTTCTATATTATCCTGAACAATCGGATTGTGATACATATTGTGATTCATCGCAGGGGAGATTATCTTTTTGCACGTACACGCCATGACGGTCGTCGTAAGCATATCGTCGGCGATGCCGTTTGCGATCTTGCCTATTACGTTTGCGCTTGCCGGGGCGATCATCACAACATCCGCGCGCTTTGCAAGCGCTACGTGCTCGACGCTGTACCGGAAATTCCTGTCAAAAGTATCTATCAGGCATTTATTTCCCGTGAGCGATTCAAACGTGATCGGGTTTATGAAATTCTCGGAGTTCTTCGTCATGAGCACCTGCACGTCTGCGCCGGCTTTCCTGCACATACGGGCGAGATTCGCGATCTTGTACGCCGCAATGCTGCCCGTCACCCCGAGAACTACCGTTTTATTCTTTAAAAGCTGCATATTCCGTCATTCCTTCCGTGAGCTCACTCCGCCTTTGCGTTTGCCTTCGCCTGAAATTTCGCGCTGTCAATGATAAAACGCTCATGCGTACCTCTGCCGATCTCGCCGCGCTCATCGCAGACCGTTACGTCAAAAACGAGCCGCCGTCTGTCTATCATCGAAAGAGTCGTTTCGCAGGTGACCTGCATTCCGACGGGTGTTGGCGCTGTGTGGGCGATATTAAGGCTCGTGCCTACAGTCCCCTGCCCATCGCCGAGGTGCGGCGCTGCGCTCTTCCATGCCGTTTCTTCGATAAGCGCGATCATCGCGGGCGTTGCGAAAACGTCAAGCTCGCCGCTGCCCATCGAACGTGCGGTCAGCTCGGGCGTTACCTTCCTTGTTATCTTGTTTGTGATCCCTGTTTCAATCATAAAAGCTACCTCCGTGGTCATATGCTTTTATTTTACCACATCACGGCTCTTCGGGCAAGCCAAGCGTAAGCCGCAGAAAAAAGTTTTTTGAAAATATAAATTCCCACTTGACAACAAATCGGAATCGTGATAATATTGATTCAAATCAAAAACTTTTAAATCGTTGACGAGGACGGCTTTTTGCAGAGTTGTTTTCCAGAGAATGAGCGCCGCCGGCTGAGAGCGCTTGTAAATACAGCATTAAGCACACCACCTCCGAGAGCCTGCTTGTAACAAGGCGGGACGGCTGACGCCGTTATACGTCGCAATGAGGGTATATCATATTTTGGTATGCCGAAATTGGGTGGAACCACGGGTAGTTTATTACTGCGTCCCTTTTTTGAGGGGCGCAGTTTTTGTTTTGTGCGTCCTTCGTCAAAAAAATTTTCAGAGAGGTGTATCAAAATGATCAATGTTGAACTCAAGGGCGGCGTTGTCAATCAGTATGAAGACAATATTACGCCCGCAGAAATCGCAAAATCCATCAGTGCATCGACGATGTAGTCTGTGACCTGAGAACTCCGCTTGCGAAGGACTGCAAGCTCGAGCTTGTTACCTTTGACGACGAAGACGGTCAGAAGGCTTTCTGGCACACGGCTTCTCACGTTCTTGCGCAGGCTGTAAAGCACCTGTACCCGAACGCTAAGCTTGCTATCGGGCCGGCTATCGACGGCGGCTTCTACTACGACTTTGACGTAGAGAAGGCGTTCTCCCCCGAGGACCTCGAAGCTATCACAAAGGAAATGAAGGCTATCGTCAAGAGCGGCATCGAGGTGGAGCGCTTCGAGCTTGCCCCCGATGAGGCTGTTAAAATGCTTGAAGATATGGGCGAGCCGTACAAGGTAGAGCTTGCCAAAGAGCACTCCGACAAGGGCGAGAACATCTCGTTCTACAAGCAGGGCGACTTTACCGACCTCTGCGCAGGACCCCACCTTATGAGTGTTGCTCCGATCAAGGCTATAAAGCTCACAGCCTGCACTGGCGCTTACTGGAGAGGCGACGCAAACAACGCTCAGCTTTGCCGGGTTTACGGCACTGCTTTCCCGAAGGCTTCCATGCTTGAGGAGCACCTGGCAAAGGTAGAGGAGGCAAAGAAGCGAGACCACAACAAGCTCGGCCGTGAGCTGGAGCTTTTCACAACGGTAGACTACATCGGTCAGGGACTTCCGATCATGCTGCCGAAGGGCGCAAGAGTTATCCAGCTTTTACAGCGCTTCGTTGAGGACGAGGAGCAGAAGAGAGGCTGGCTGCTCACAAAGACGCCTTTCATGGCAAAGTCTGACCTTTACAAGATCTCGGGTCACTGGGATCACTATAAAGACGGTATGTTCGTTCTCGGCGACGAGGAAAAGGACAAGGAGGTCTACGCGCTTCGCCCGATGACCTGCCCGTTCCAGTATCAGGCATACCTCAACAAGCAGCGCTCCTACCGCGATCTGCCGCTGCGCTACAACGAGACATCTACGCTCTTCCGCAACGAGGCAAGCGGCGAGATGCACGGCCTTATCCGAGTTCGTCAGTTCACTATCTCAGAGGGTCACCTCATGTGCCGCCCCGATCAGCTTGAAGACGAGTTCAGAAAGTGCGTCGAGCTTACAACGTTCATGCTTACAACGCTCGGTCTTTACGAGGACGTTTCCTACCGCTTCTCTCAGTGGGACCCGAACGACAGAGCAAAGTACATCGGCACGCCCGAGCAGTGGGACGAGGCACAGGGCGTCATGAAGCAGATCCTTGACGACCTCGGCATCAAATACAAGATCGGTATCGGCGAGGCTGCCTTCTACGGTCCGAAGCTCGATATCCAGATCAAGAACGTTCACGGCAAGGAAGACACGCTCATCACGATCCAGATCGACCAGATGCTTGCCGAGAAGTTCGGCATGGAGTACGTCGACAAGGACGGCACGAAGAAGAACCCCTACATTATTCACAGAACGTCGATCGGCTGCTACGAGAGAACGCTTGCACTTCTCATCGAGAAGTACGCCGGCGCATTCCCGATGTGGCTCGCTCCCGTACAGGTGAAGCTCCTCCCCATCGCCGACAGACACCTCGACTACATCTACGAGGTCAAGGCAAAGCTTGAGGAGAAGGGGCTGCGTGTAGAGGTCGACGACCGCAGCGAAAAGATCGGCTACAAGATCAGAGAGGCACAGCTTGAAAAGGTGCCTTACATGATCCTTTGCGGCGACAAGGACATCGAAGGAAACGTTATCTCTGTTCGCTCGAGAAAGCAGGGTGACATCGGTGCAATGAGCGTTGACGAGTTCCTTGCAAAGGTAACGGAAGAGATCGAGACGAAGGCGCTGTAAGCACAAAATAAAGTTTTTGCCCCTCTTTTTTCAAAAAGAGGGGCGGACGAGCGACCTCTGACCGTCCTTAGGGATACAGTTTTCGACGCGGGCACAAAATTATAGCTTTCGTTAAG
>ONFG01000031.1:16642-28749 GCA_900317025.1 uncultured Eubacteriales bacterium
TACAAAAAAGCACCGCCGTACAAGCTTTAGTCCTGTACGGCGGTGTGATATTTTATTTCTTCTTCTTGCTCTTCTCGGGCTTTTTCTTAGGCTCGGTGTCGTCCGAAAGCTCCTGAATGAGCTGGTCTATCTTGTCGAGCGTCGAGAGCGATTCGCCCTCTTCGTCATCGTCGTCACCCTCGGCAGGCAGCATACCGGTGCGCTCCTGCGCCTTCTTTGCAGCCTTCTCCATGCGGATCTTCTCGAACTCCGCCGTGACGTACTTCGTGCTTCCTACGCCGAAAGCAGCCTCGGGCTCGTCTTCCTCTTCGTCTTCGTCCTTCTTCTTTTTCCTCTTCTCGGAAGCGTCTGCTGTAGCCTCTTCAAGCTCCTGCTCCTGTTCCTTCGTTATCATCGAGGACGAGAGCTTGAACAGTGAGAAAAGCGCGTACAATCCGAGCGATGCGATCATAAGCTGCGGTACGAGCTGCGTAAACTCAAACGAGCCAAGCTCGCGAACGGATGTGTTCACCTCGGATATCACGTAAACGGCCGCATAAAGGATAAACGGCAGCCCCCATACGAACGACGACTTCACGGGGTTTTTGATCTCAACGCCGCAAAGCACCATCGCGTTGTAAAACAGGAAGAGCGTAAGCGTTACCCATACGAACATATCGAAGAACTCAAACGACGAAGCCTCTCTGCGGTGACCGATGAACGACTTTACCATGTTGACAGCTGCCCATATCGCTGGGAGAAGCATAAGCGCTCTGATCTTCTTTGAAATATTGAAGCCTACGAGCAGCCCCATTCCGACTATCACAAACAGCAGAGCCGTCGCAAGACTGAGAACGTAAAACGCCGTCATGGAACCCTTCTTGGCGTTGCTTGCCAGAAGATCCATCATGCCGGTAGCGCCGTCCATACCAAGCAGAAGACCGGATACTATAAGAAAAATACCGCCCAGAGGAGCGCTCTTGATCTCGCAGTACGGCGCAGTCCTGCGGTCTATAAGCGAGAAAAACGCCGCCAGAACAAGCAGCACCGCTGCCAAAAGCGCGATCATCTCAGGCTCGGTCGCCTTGTTTATAAGAAGCGAATACTCCCCGTAAAGCGGCTGCGTGATCTCCTCACCGCCGATAAAGAACAGGTAATATACATGCAGCAAAATCGCACCGACCGCTACGGGTAGAAACGCCACCCAGCTTGCCCTAACTCTCATAATTATTTCGTCCTTTCACCCTGCGGAAGCTCGCTCCCGCCTATTCCGATACCCTTAAACGGGCAATATACAACGTCGTTGAAACGCAGACGGACAGGCTCCAAAATGTGGCTATCCGCCAAATACAATATTATAACAAATTCGTAATTATGTCAATAGATAAATCATACAAAACCGACTCAGCAAAGCTTTTTTTACCCTTTTCGCTTTGCGATATCAAGAACCTTCTCAAGTACAAACTCGGAGAATATACCGCTGCCCTCCATAAAGATCGGCGAACCGGTCAGCTTTTCAGGCTCGGGAAAGCCCGCCGGCGCGATCGCTGCGTCAGCGGCGTTGAGAAGCGGGACGTCAAACTCGCTGTCCCCCGCGGAGATAACGAGATCTGCTCCGAGCATTTCACGCAGCCGGTTGACGGCAATGCCCTTAGTCAACCCCTTCGGTACGGCATAGACCTTCACACCGTTGTAAAAGACATCCATTTTATCCATGTCGAGCGTGTTCTGCAGCCGTTCGACAGAAAGCTGCGGCTTGTCGCTCTTTGTAAAGAGGAAAAGGCAGCTTATATTCCTGATCTCAAAGCTTCTGTTTTCGTCTTTCTCCAGTGAAGCTTCAGCCTTTGCAAGCTCTCTCTGGCAATCTTCGACTCGCTCGAACGACTCCTTGTACCACCGCTCGTCCTCTACGCCGTTTACAAGAAGCACTCCTCCGTTACAAACAAGCGCGTAATGTGGCGTGCCGAAGCCGAGGTCTATCCTTACGTACTGCTCGAGCGTTCTTGTCGTGGTGGGAACGAGTGTCACCGCCTCATTCACCTGCTTCAAAAGCTCCGCCGTGCGCCTTGTAACGAACGACACCTGCCGCCCCTGGTAGATCTCAGCGCAGATTTTGTCCTCGCCGATATCGTGCTTGTATGAATAGATCATTGTGTTATCAAGATCTGTGTTGAATATTATCATATATGTTCTCCTGTAGTATATGTGCTGCCCATTTGCCCACCTTGTTTTCCAAGCTTTATATATTCTTTATTTTTTTCTTCGCATTTAATTAAAGAAAAAAGTGGGAAAGTGGGCAGAAGACCCAAAAAGCCGCATGGTTGAGCCATTTTTTGCTGCCCACTTTTGATTTAAAAAGTGGGCAGCAGCCCGGAAAAAGTGGGCAAAATGTGATGGTTATGTGAACAAAATCCTCTTTGCCCGGAAAAAAAGTGGGCAACGCCCGGTTTTTCAAGGCAAAAGTGGGCACGGGTATGCACCCGCAAGCAGTACGCGCACCGAGTGTTTTTATAGTCGGAAGCACTTTCTTCCCCCGTCTGAATAACAGCCCACGCAGCCAGCAAAGCAGGTCTGCCGATCTTACCACCGCCGGGCGCTTTAATCGCCCGCGGATCACACTGCGACTCACCGGACGTCCGTAAAAGCAAAAAGCGTAAGTCTTACGACCTACGCTAAATCTGCTGAGTAAATGTGATATTGACAGAACATTTGCGGCAATGCCGCTGACTTTGACTACAGTTATAATATCATAAATTTTCCAATCTGTCAAGGTTTCTCTTGAAAGAAATATCCACAATTTTGCATTTTAAAGTTTGTGAAATTTCACTATAACATGAATTTTCATTTTTTGATATAATTAAGATATAGCAAAAACCCGCTTGCAATGCGCCTTTCGGCGTTTTTTCAGGCGAGAATACAGGTAAAGGAAATCGTCGGCGCACTGCTTTGTTTGCAGGCAGCCGGTATTTTTAGGTAAAAAAATGATCTCCGAAACAAACCGCACAGCTCCGGTACCGACAAAAGCTGCCGAAACGCAGCCCGAAAAAGCAGCGGCAGACTGCTGGAAGGACAGGCTGGCTCACCTGCCGCCCGACGAGCAGGCTCACATCGCAAAAAAATACTATGGCGGGCATTACCCGTGGAAAGGATAAGGTGTTTATGTACGAGCTTAACGAAATTTTGGTTTACGGCAACAACGGCGTTTGCAAGCTTGTCGATATCCGAAAGGAACGCTTCAGCGGCGCCCCGACGATGTACTACATCCTTGCGCCTGTCTTTGACAGCCGCTCTAAGGTTTACGTTCCGGTCAACAACGAGAAGCTGGCGTCCCGCCTGCGCCCGGTAATGCTCAAGGAAAAGCTTCACGAGATGATGCTTGAAGCCAAAAGCAGCGAGATCACCTGGGAGTCTGACGACCGCAAACGCGGGCAGGAGTTTCATGATATAGTCTCCGGCGGGCTGAGCCTTGAGCTGCTGACCGTCATGAAAACGCTCGTCATCCATAGGCAGGAGCTTTCCCGCTCCGTCAGACGTCTTCACAGCGCCGATGAGAAAACTCTGGCGCTCTGTGAGAAGATTGTCGGCGAGGAGTTCGCCTACGCCTTCGGAGTTGACGTTGACGACGCGCTCTCGCACATCGAAGGCGAATTTACAGCCGCATAACAGACGTCTATGTCCCCCGCCTCTATAGGCGGCGGGTGCCATACGTACGTCGGTGGGCGGGTAGCACCCGCTGGCGATACGCGCACAAACTTTTCCGAAAACTATAATTATGTGCCCGCGTCCAAATCGTATCCCTAAGGACGGTCTGATGTGGAGGTTTAAATCCCCCACCGACGCCCGCAGGAGCTAAAGCTCCGACGTCTGTTGACGACGTCACACGCTCCAATCAAGCGAGCTTGTTGTAGCTTAGCTCCTTGTTTAATAACGAAGCTTTGCCTCCCCGCGTCTGATGCGAGGAGGCTTTTTTCACTCTTCACGGCTCTGCTTCATGAACTTTCTCGGGTCGACCCACTGCCCCTTTTCCTTGACTGCTACGTGAACGTGCGCTTCCTCTGCGGCTTCGCCGGGTATCGCATATACCGTTCCGACGAAATCGCCGGCGTTCACGACCTCTCCCGGCTGGACAAGAGCCGTCTTTGCAAGCCCGCAGTAGTAAGAATCTACGTCCCTCGAATGCTCAATCACAACGACATTTCCCAGAAGATCGTCGCTGTAAACGTCTTTAACTACGCCTTGTCCCATCGCGCGGACCTTATCGTCTACCTCGGCTTTGTAGTCGATGCCCGTATGTGCGCGGTAGTCTCCGAGCGTCGCGTTATAAACAGGCTCCTCGGAGTACGGCTCGATCACCTTTTTGTTTTTGAGCGGCTCACAGTTGAACACGACAGGCTTGTCCGCGTCGGTCCCGCTCTGAGGCTTTGACGCACTCACGGTCGCGTTTACCCTTGCGTCGGTCTCGCTTGAAGCCGACGGGATAAACTCGGCGTCTGTATCGCTGCTCTCGCGTATCGTCACAGTCGGGTTTAAGTAAGAGCTTACGCTGCTCACCGTCGTCCAGACCGCCGCGCCAATCGCGATCATGCAGACCGCCAGAGCCGTTAAAAAGCCTTTTGTGAAGGGCTTTGGCGGCTTCTTCTCGTCAAGCTCTTCGTCCTCTTCCTCATCGAAGTCGTCGTCAAGATAATCATCAAAAAAATCCTTTTTCACGGTAACACCTCCAATACTATTATTGGAAATGCTACCGTGAATATTCACATCAGATCAGATTTTAACGTCTGTAAGCTTTATCAGTTGCAGCCGCAGCCGTTGTTGCAGCCACAGTCACCGTTGCCGTTGCAAGCGATGAGGATGATTACGAGAAGGATGATCCAAGAACAGCTGTTGTTACCAAATGCGTTACACATAAAATGTGCCTCCTAAATATTTATTAATGCACCGGTCGGCGGGCGCCGACAGGCAGTACACACACAAAGTGATCTTTATGCAGTGCTTTTGGATCCTGCGTCATACCAATGGTCGCGCAGAAGACCAAGTAGGCGTGCCGGGCGCGCCGCTCCGCGCGGAACGGAAGCTGTGAATAAGATAAGCTAACAACGCAACCGTGAGCGGAGACACGCCGCCCGCCGACCGTGCATTTATAATACATATTATACGGTGGAGCTTGTACGCGTTGGTTGTCCCAAAAAAAATTTTGACGAAATTTTCCGGTATGGAAACAGGCAAAAGAAAAGCAGGCGGTCGTTGCGGGCAACCGTCTGCTTTCCTTAGTTTGAGGGGTACATTTTGAGGAGGGTAGAACATATACTCTCACGGTGCGGCACCGCTTGAGTACACTTATATTATACCCTAAATGCGGTTTTGTTTGTTAAGGCGCTATGAATTTTTCTTTAAATAAAAGGTCGAATTTTGTAAACATCGCTCGTTTTTTCTAGCGATGCAGAAAACAAGCAGGGACGGAGATACGCTCTCCGTCCCAAATTTTTGTTGATGTTCAAACAGACGTGAATTAACCCTTTACGGCACCTGCAACTACACCGTCGATGATGTACTTCTGCGAGAATGCGTAGAAGATTATGATCGGCAGGATCGCAAGCACGAGCATTGCCATCATGGCGCCCATGTCTACAGAACCGTAGCCGCCCTTGAGATACTGAATGGCGATCGGGATCGTCTTGTACTTCGTCTTGTCAAGAACCAGCGACGGAAGAAGGTAGTCGTTCCAGATCCACATTGCTTCGAGAATCGCTACCGAGATAGCCGTCGGCTTAAGGATCGGCATTACGACCTGGAAATATGTCTGTACCGGGTTGCAGCCGTCGATCATTGCCGCCTCTTCGATCTCCAGCGGTATACTCTTGGCAAATCCGCAGAACATGAAGACGGCCAGACCCGCGCCGAAGCCAAGGTATACAACGATGATACCCCACGGATTGCCGAGGTGGAGAGCGTCTGATGTCTTAGCGAGCGTGTACATTACCATCTGGAACGGCACGATCATAGAGAACACGCACAGATAGTAGAAACACTTCGTAAAGATCGAGTTTACTCTCGTGATGTACCAGCCTGCCATCGAGCAGCAGAGGATTATCACGATAACCGAACCGACCGTAATAATGATCGAGTTCAGGAACGCCGAGAAGAAGCCGATCTTCTCGATACCGTTTGCGTAGTTCTCAAGGCCTACGAACATCTTGCCCGTAGGAATGTTGAACGGGTTACGGCTGATGTACGCCTTCTTCTTGAAGGAGTTGATAAGCACGAGCAGCACCGGTACAATGTAGATGACCGATACGATCGAGAGAATGACCGTCCAAAGCATTGAGTACGGCGAACGCCTTGCATTGTAGCTGTAAGCGCTCTTCTTAGCCTTCTGATCGACAAGCGCCTGAACGTCGGGCGGCAAAAGGTCGCCCTTCTGAATAGTTTCGGGAATGTACTTTGCCATTACTGCTGTACCTCCTTCCTGTGCGTTGCAACGAGCTGAACGATAGCAAGCGCACCAACGATGAGCGAGAAGACTACAGCCTTCGCCTGACCAACGCCCTCAAAACCTACGCGGCCGTAGAAGGTGTTGTAAATGTTGAGCGCGAGAAGCTCTGACCTGTTCGACGGGAGACCGTTTGTAAGAGCAAGGTTCTGATCGAACAGCTTGAACGAGTTTGTAAGCGTAAGGAATGTACAGATTGTGATCGAGGGCATTACCATCGGAAGGATAACGTGGCCGAGAACCTGTCTGCCCGTTGCGCCGTCGATCTTAGCCGCCTCGATAAGATCCGGCGGTACGTTCTGTATACCGGCAATGTAGATGATCATCATATAACCGATCTGCTGCCAGTTCATAAGTATTATCAAGCCCCAGAAGCCGTATACCTCGTTGAAGGTAAGCGTAAGGTCAAACTGCGCCAGGATACCGTTTAAGATAAGCTGCCAGATATAACCGAGTACGATACCGCCGATGAGGTTAGGCATGAAGAATACTGTTCTAAATATGTTTGTTCCTCTGATTCCCTTTGTAAGCAGCATTGCAATCGCAAAGCCGAAGAAGTTTATCGTAATAACCGATACAACCGCAAAAAGCGCCGTATACCACAAAGCGTGTTTGAAATCGGTATCATTGAACATATCGGTGTAATTCTTTAAGCCTACAGGAACGGCGTCGTTTACCGTTGTAAACTTACAGAACGACAGATAGATACCGAGTCCGAACGGAACTATGAATCCGATCATAAACGCTATGAAGGTCGGCATTGCAAAAAGCGGAAAATAAATTCTTAATTCTTTTTTACTCACTATGATCTTCCCTTCTTGTTAGCCTATGCCGGGAAATCCCCGGCGCTGCACGTAACTCGTGACAGAGTCTCAGCGAGTTGCGAAAAGGTAGCTTTTCACTGCAAGGTCACTGCGTACCGAGCAGATAATCAACAAATTGGCGGGCGCATCGTCCCGAGAAGCCGCCGTGATCCAGTTCCCAGCGGTTCGCTCTGAGAAGCAGCTCTTCCTCCGGCAGCTTTATATCGTCGCGCCTTGCAAGCTCCCGGACTATCTCCTGGAACTGCTTTTTGTCGGGCGAACCGAAGTAGATGGTCACACCGAAGCGGGCGGCAAGCGAAAGCTTTTCCTGAACGGTGTCTGTTTTATGCACATCGCCCGACCAGCCGTCTCTGTCGGAGAATTCCTCCTTAATGAGGTGGCGTCTGTTTGATGTCGCATAAATCAGTACGTTCTGAGGCTTCTTTTCAAGTCCGCCCTCAATGACCGCCTTAAGATACTTGTACTCCGTTTCAAACTCCTCGAACGACAGATCGTCCATATAGAGAATGAACTTATAATTGCGGTTCTTTATCTGAGAAATAATCTCGTTGATATCCTTGAACTGGTGCTTGTAGACCTCGATAATACGCAGACCGTCATCGTAATACTTGTTGAGGATAGCCTTTATGCTCGACGATTTGCCCGTTCCGGCGTCGCCGAAAAGAAGGCAGTTGTTCGCGCGCTTTCCTTTTAAGAAAGCCTCCGTATTATCGGTAAGCTTTTTCTTTGCGCTTTCGTAGCCTACGAGATCGTCAAGCGTTACATGGGCAATGTTCGTTATCGGAACGATCACAGCGCCGCTTTCGCCGCGATCTATACGGAATGCCTTGTGCAGCCCAAGCTTACCCACGCCGAAGCATCGGTAAAAGTCGATGATATTGTCGGCAAATTCCTCAATGCCGCTGCTCTTCGCAAGCCTCTCAGCAAGCTCACAGATACAGTCGCGTATACGCTTGTTGAACGCCTGCCCGGAGCATTCCGGAGCCTCATAATCGAGTAGCGTCTGAAGAATCATGGCGCCCGAATCGCCGGTAAGGGCAGAAAGGTCGCATCTGAAAAGCTCACGGAACACCATAAAGTCATGCAGCGCGAGCGTTTTGAGCGTCGACTTTTCGATCCCTCTCATCTCGCACGCACGGGAAAACGTGTTCTCGTTGTTCACAAGCAGCAGCGTCAGGTAATCGTGCCACAAATTCCCTCTGAAGCCGTATATACCGGCAAGCTCGATCAGCCTGCCCGCCGCGCCGAACATAAGAGCGCGCCGCTTCTCGTCGTCCTCTGTGTTAAGAGCCTCGACAGCACAGCGAAGAACATCGTCGTCTTCAAAGTTTCTGTATATTATTAGTTCATCAATGTTTATCATTATATCACCGCATTCACGGAGTACCTTACAGTGAAAAATCACCTTTTCGACAACCGTCGAAACTCAAGGGGAGCGCACAGCGCGTCCCCGGAAAATGCCGGGCGCCGAAAAACGCCCAACTAACCGCAGAGAGTGAACGGAGCAGCTCCGTCCACTCTCTTTGATTTCATTATTTGAGATTTAATTACTCAGCAGCCTCTTCTTCAGCTGTGCTCTCAGCAGCTTCTTCCTCTGCTGCGTCGTCAGCTGCTGCATCGTCTGCTGCAGCATCGCCTGCTTCGCCGGAGTTAGCAGCGCCATACTCTGTCTTCCAGCCGTCTACGAATGCAGTCTTCACGCCTTCCCAAGCTTCGTCTGTCTGACCGTTCTGAGCGTAGTCGAGGAGAGCGGCGCCAACGCCGTCCTTCCACTTCTCGGAAGGAATTGTGGAGAAGTTCCACTTAACAGCCGTCTTGCCGTTTGCGATGTACTCGTCAGCAGCCTTGATAAGAGCGTTGTTTGCCTGATACTTAGCGTCCTCGTCAAATGTCTTGAACGGAGTTACAAAGCCCATGTCTGTAGCCATAGCTGTTCTGCCTTCGTCGCTTGTGATTACCCAATCGAGGAATGCGAGTGTAGCCTGGATGTCAGCCTCGGAAGCCTTGCTGTTTACGCACCAGTAGTTCTCGGAACCTGTGCAGAGACCCTGGTTCTCTTCGCCTTCTGCGCCGATGTAGATCGGGAGCATACCGAGATCTTCGTCTGTAAGACCTGCGTCGATGCAGTTCTGATACTCCCAAGTACCGTTCTGATAGAATACAGCCTCTTCAAGACCGAACTCAGCAGCTGCGTCCTCACCTGTCTTGGAGGAAATCATCTTCGGATCGCAAGTCGAGTTGTTGATATAGAGATCCCAGATCTTTCTGTAGTTATCGAGGTAAGTACCCTTGATAGCGTCTGTGGAATCAATACCGTCTGCCTTGTACTCATAGTAGATCGGGAGGTTAGCAAGGTGAGTCTTGAATCTCCAGTCGGAGCTGGAATCCATACCTGCAGATGTGAATGCGCCCTGAATGCCGAGGTCATCCTTCTTAGCCTGGATGTCTTCAACAACTTCCTTCAGCTTGTCAAATGTGTTGATCTCGTCAACAGAAGCAGCCTTAGCGCCGTCTGTCTCGAAGTACTTGTTGAGGAGTTTCTTGTTGTAGATGATACCGTATGTCTCGATAACGTATGCAACACCCTTTACCTCGTCGTTCTTAATGAGTGCGAAGTCGTCGCTCTTAAGGTTCTTGTAAATGGAAGTATCCTTAAGGTTGTAGCAGTAATCTGTCCAGGAAGCGAGCTCTACAGGGCCGTTTACCTGGAAAAGTGTCGGGGCATTAGACTTAGCCATCTCAGACTTCAGCTGCTCCTCATATGTGCCGGAAGCTGCGGTCTCGACCTTGACCTCTACGCCTGTCTGGTCGGAATAGGTCTTAGCAAGAGCCTTCCACTGATCTGCCTGCTCGGGCTTGAAGTTGAGGTAGTAAACCTTACCGCCTTCAGCGCTGGCAGCGCCTGTGGACTCTGTTGCGGAAGCGCCTGTGGAATCTGTTGCATCAGTGCTGCTTGTCGACGTAGAGCCTGTGTCACAGCCTGCGAATACGCAAGCGGAGAGCGAAGCTGCCATTGCAAGGGCAATGCCTTTCTTCAAATTTTTCATAATAATTATCTCCTTTTTAATAAAATGATTTGACCGCTTTCCGGCACAGCGACGAACAGATCTCCTGCATAAGACTCCCTGTGACCCACCCACGCGTGGTACGATCCGCCCGGCGAAGCACCTAAAAACGATCCCATTAGACCTCTACAGCTATTTTAACACACTTCAATGTCCATTTCAATAGTTTAGTAAAATTTTTAAAAATATTTTTGTCAGATATTTTTCTGTAATCCACGAAACGACTATATTTTAAAAAACACTTCGTTAATATTTTATCAAATTCAGCAACATTCTGTACTCGATCATTTTAAAATCTAATACATCAGAAAAGGCTCTTTGTCCCGCATTTTTCCTTTTAAATACGCAGTTTATTCAAGATCAGCTTCCAGATTTTTTGCATTGCACACACGCAGCCCGGTGCTGTAATATAGTAGTATAGCAATTTCACCGGAGGAATAGGATATGTACATAGAACAGCTTGACAAGCAGCGCCTTCTCATCACCCTTGCAAAAGATGAGCTTAGTCTTTTCACAAAAAACGACCTCGACGCGGACAGCGATACCTCGCAAAAACTCTTTGCAGGTTTTTTGTCCCTCGCCGCAGTCAAAGCTGGAATCTCTCTTTTAAATAAACGCCTTACCGTCGAGCTTTTGCCCGGGATCGACAGCTTCTTTCTGATAATAACGATCACTCCTCAAAGAAAGCTTTCCGCCGGAAGGCTCTCTCACCTTTGCGTTAGCTTTCAGTCTGCCTGCGATCTTATCGGCTGCGCCGAACGCTTAAAGCTTTTAAAGTCACCGGGTATCGTGACAAGCTCCCTTTACCGGCACGAACACACATACTATCTTGTTCTTACCGCAAGCGCTCAACGACTGCAAACGTTCCTCCCTTTGTTTACGGAATACGGTCGTGTGAAACAGATCTCGAAAAGGCAGATGATGCGCATCGACGAATTTGCCGATAACATCATGCGCTACGATGCGCTTGACCAATTTTGTTGACCATTATATGCAGCAAAAAGAGTTATCAACATTCTTGTCCCAAGATGTTGATAACTTTTTTTATAAAACAGAGGCTCCCTTTTTCAAGGAAGCCTCCGCATTATTTCATATGTGTTTTACGGTGTCGAGGATGTTACCTCTGTGTAGTCTCTGTGGAAGCAGATGACATATGCATTGTCCTTAGTGTTGTACGCAATGTTGTTTGCCTCGCTGTCCGAAGTGCCCGCGGGTATCTGTGCCTTTTCCCACTCAATAGTCTTTGTCGTTCCGAAAACAGGCTTTGCCATAGCCATCGACTTGTCGTCCTTGCCGTCGATCGAGGTGTTCGCAAGCACCATGCCTCCGGTGTAATCGTACTTAGATGTCGATACTTTGTAGAAAAGCTTGTACGGCTGACCTTTAACGGTCGCACCCGAATCGTCAAGCGGAGAGCTGAACGCTGTCTACATCACTGATCGAGAATACAGCCTTATAATCCTTATTCTTATCAGCTCTCATAAACGAGACTCTTCCCGCTACGCCGTCATAGATCATATACTCGTCGTTTTCCTGAACATCGTAGCTCGAGTAAGTGCCACCCACCTTCTTAAAAGTCGTGGACTGAGCAATGTCGATATTTGACGCTACCTGAAGCTCGTTTCTGAGAAGACGCTCCATCTGCGTTACGTTGTACTGATCTACCGTGATGTCGCTTGCGTCTCTCGTGACCTCCTGGACCATCAGAAAAACTGTAAGTGTCGCGCCGGAGACGATCGAGACGATCGC
>ONFG01000033.1 GCA_900317025.1 uncultured Eubacteriales bacterium
GAGTACGGCGTTATCGGCGACCTTTCCGAGGTTTCGGCTATCGGTCACCGCATCGTGCAGGGCGGCGCTATCTTCAGCAAGTCAGTTCTCGTTGACGAAGAGGTCATCAAGGGCATCGAGAGCCTTATCCCGCTCGCACCTCTCCACAACAAGGGTCACGTTCAGGCGCTTCGCGCGTGTGTAGAGGTCTTCGGCGAGGAGCTTCCGCAGGTTGTAGTCTTCGACACGGCTTTCCATTCGACAATGCCCGAAAAGGCGTACATCTACCCGATCCCGTATGAGTATTACGAGAAGTATCAGGTTCGCCGCTACGGGTTTCACGG
The DNA here is from genome assembly GCA_900317025.1 of uncultured Eubacteriales bacterium. GTDB lineage: Bacteria > Bacillota > Clostridia > Oscillospirales > Acutalibacteraceae > RUG592. The sequence continues at coordinate 324 of ONFG01000033.1, forward strand.
TACGTCTCACCGCTACGTAAGCGGCGAGTGCGCAAAGCTTATGGGCAAGGACATCAAGGATCTCAAGCTCATCACCTGCCACATCGGCAACGGCTCGTCGATCACGGCCATCGACGGCGGCAAGGTAATCGACACGAGCATGGGTCTCACTCCGCTTGACGGCTTCATGATGGGCTCCAGAACGGGAACGCTCGATCCCTCTGTCGTTACGTTCATCGCTGAGAAGGAGCATCTCTCACCGAGCGAGATGAGCGACCTGCTCAACAAGAAGTCGGGTCTTCTCGGCGTATCGGGTGTATCCTCTGATGACAGAGACGTTTCCAAGGCTGAGGCCGAGGGCAACCCGAGAGCACATCTTGCTCACGAGATCCTGCACTACGAGATCTCGAAGTTCATCGGCGGCTACTATGTAGCGCTTGGCGGCTGCGACGGTATGGTATTTACGGCAGGTCTCGGCGAGAACCAGGTAGTCCTCAGAGAGAAGATCTGCGAGTATCTTTCCTGCCTCGGCGTTAAGGTCGACAAAGAGAGAAACGCCGCGATGATCCACGGCAAGAGAGGCAAGATCTCCGCGGACGATTCCTCCATCGAGGTATTCGTTATCCCGACCAACGAGGAGCTGGTTATCGCAAGAGATACGAAGGCTATAGTTGAGGGCGCTCTCTGATATAAAATAATATTCACGTAAAATATAACTGGCGGCTCTTTCCTCTGCGCGGCGGAGGGAAGAGCCGCTTTGCCCTGATCCGGAAGTAAAACCGTACGAAATAATCCGCGAATTTCGGTTTTATTTTTATTGCAAAATTGTTTCTTTTTTGTTGCTTTTTGGAAAAGGTTGTATTATAATAAAATGTGCCTATTTATGTATATTAAAAGCTCAATTTGCAAAGGCTTCATATATTATAAGGTTTATTTTTAGAGAAAAGTAAAGAGAGAAGGGAACATATGGTTTTCGCAGATCTGTTTTTTCTGTACATCTTTTTGCCGGCGTGTTTGATTTTCTATTTCATTAATAAGAACATCAAGTACAAAAATGCCGTGCTTATCATTTTTTCGCTCGTGTTCTATGCATGGGGCGAACCGACGGTCGTTTTTTTGCTGATATTCAGCACTATCGTCAACTGGCTTCTGGGACTTCAGATCGACAAGCACCGTGAAGACAAGCTCGGAAAAATGGCGCTGGGCGGCTCGCTCGTTTTCAGCCTCGGTATGCTCGTTATCTTCAAATACCTTGGCTTTATCGTCGAAAACCTCAATGCGATACCAGCTGTAAACATTCCCGTTCCCAATATTACGCTGCCTATCGGCATCAGCTTCTATACTTTCCAGATCCTCTCTTACGTTATCGACTGCTATTGGGGCAAGGTGAAGGTGCAGAAGAACTACTTCAAGTTCCTGCTCTTCGTTTCGCTCTTCCCGCAGCTTATTGCAGGTCCGATCGTGCGCTACAGCGTCGTCGAAAAGGAGATCGAAAACCGCAGAACGACGGTCACCGATCTTGCGGAAGGCTCGTGCCGCTTTATGATCGGTCTTGCGAAGAAGGTCATTCTCGCAAATAATCTCTGGACGATCGTCGAAAGCTTCTTCGGCGGCGACATTTCCGGGCTTTCCGTTTTTGCAACGTGGTATACCGTTATCGTTTACGCGATGTACGTTTACTTTGATTTCAGCGGTTATTCCGATATGGCGATCGGTCTCGGGCGCATCTTCGGCTTCCACTTCGACGAAAACTTCAAGTACCCGTTCATCTGCCGCAATATCGCCGAGTTCTGGCAGAGATGGCACATCTCGCTCGGCTCGTTCTTCAGAGACTATCTTCTCTACGTGCCGATCGGCGGCAAGATCCACGCTCACCTCAATCTCTTCCTTGTGTGGTTCTGCACCGGTATGTGGCACGGTGCATCGTGGAACTATATCATCTGGGGTCTTTACTTCGGAATATTTATCTTCCTCGAGCAACTCATGGGCAAGAAGCGCATGAAGGCGATTCCCGCCGTAGTGACCCACATTTACAGCAAGATAGTTATCATTGTCGGCTTCGGTATCTTCTACTTTGAAGACTTTACCCAGCTCGGCAATTTCTTCAAAAACCTAGTTGGTGCAAACGGCAACGCCCTCACCGACACGATCGCAGTTACTTCGCTTATCAACAACTGCTTCCTTATCGCCGCTGCGGTTCTTGCTTGCTTCCCCATTAGCAAGCTGGTGAACAAGCTCACCGATAAGTCGACGAAGACTATTGCTGTAGGGCAGGGGCTTAAAGTAGCCTATTGCCTGGCGCTGCTCATTATAAGCTCGCTGCTTCTTGTAGATGCAACGAGCAACCCGTTCCTCTATTTCAGATTCTGATCTTTGACGAAAGGAGAACGTTAAAATGAACGACAAAAAGAATTACCGCGGCTCGACAAAGGGCGAGGCTTCCACGGCTGTTTTTACGGCTGTAAAGAGTACAGGCTTTCCTGCGGGGGCATCAAATAACGGCAGGGAAGAGATTAACATCAACCGACAGAAGAGCGACAAGCGCTTCTGGGCGAGATTCGCGTCGCTGGCGGCGATCATTCCGGCATATCTTATCCTGCTTGTGTGCGCAGTCCTTCTGCCGAGGTCGACCGTCTCGAATATCGAGAAGAGAAACCTTGCGCAGTTCCCGGAGTTTTCATGGGGCGACTACTGGAGCGGCAAATACACAGCGGATATCGCAAATTATTTTGACGACACCGTTCCGTTCCGCGACGCGTTAAAGCAGACCGCAAGCCGCTTTTCCGGTCTTTTCGGCATTAAATACAATGACGTTCAGGTCTCCGGCACGATGGAGGTCGTGAACACGAAGCCGAAGGAAGACGAGGTCAAGACCGACAGTTCGTCTTCCGAAGCGGTATCTTCCAAGTCGAACTACGGCGGAAGCATTTCCTCCGATACCGATACTGATAAGAAGAAGGACACCGACACAGAGAAGCAGATGAAGGGCGAAGAGATCGCCGAGGGCGTTTACGCGAACGGCGTTATCGTCGTTTACCAGGACGGTCACTACAGAGCTATGTCTATGTACGGCGGCGGCTCGGGCGACTCTTACGTGTCTTCACTGAATAATTACGCCTCCGATCTGCCGGGAGTAAAGATCTACTCCCTTGTGGCTCCGACAGCCAGCGAGTTTTACACGCCGGCGAACTTCTCCGACTACAACGCCAGCCAGGAGGACGATATCATAGATATCAATCAGAAGCTGCAAAACGTGACGGGCATCAACGTTTGCCCCGCGCTGCTCTCTCATAAGAAGGAAACGATCTACACAAGGACGGACCATCACTGGATGTCGCTCGGCGCGTATTACGCCGCAAAAGAATTCGCGTCCGCGGCGGGTGTATCGTTCCTTGAGCTTTCGCAGTATACAAGGATGACAAAGCCCGATTACGTCGGCACGCTCTACACCTTCTCCGGCAACAACGCCGACCTGCTAAATGACCCCGAGGATTTTATCTACTACGTGCCCAAGAAGCAGGATTACAAGACCGAGTATTACGATTACGCGTTCAATTACGTTTACGAGGGCGATCTGTTCGTTGACGTACAGGTCTCGACCGAGTATTACAGCACCTTCATCAGCGGCGACGCTTACAGCGTTAAGATCACGACGGGCGTAAAGAACGGCAGACGCTGTCTTGTCGTAAAGGACAGCTACGGCGACGCGCTCGTTCCGTTCCTCACAGGCTCGTTTGAAGAAGTCTACGTTGTCGATATGCGTTACTTCGAGAGAAATCTTGTCGACTTCGCAAGAGAAATGAATATCACAGACCTTCTCTTCACCTGCTGCTCCTACTCGGCAGTAGGGCCGAACGCCGACAACCTCGAGGTCATCAGAACGTCCGGCTACACCGGAAGCGTAGATACCCAGCCCGAGGAGACTTCGTCGCAGGAGGAGACCTCTTCTGCCGAGAAGCAGCCTCGCGAAGAAGAAGAAAGCTCTTATGAGGAGCCGCAGCAGCCTTCTTACGACGACGGCAACAATTATTATGACGACGGCGGCTACGATGAGGGCGAATATTACGACGAAGACTACTGAGCAGAAAGGGCGGCCAAAAATGCTTGAACTTGAATACCCGTTTGACTCCGCATATATAATGAAAAAACGCAGGTCGATCAAAAAGACGCTGCTTTCCGACGGCTCGGCGAGGGTGAAGAAAAACATCGCCGTGCTCGGCGGCTCGACCACGAACGATATCGTTTCCATAATGGAGCTTTTCCTGCTCAACAACGGCATCGAGCCGACGTTTTACCAGTCGGAGTATGCGCAGTACTGGCAGGACGCGATGTTTCCCGGCGAGGAGCTTCTGAGCTTCAAGCCCGATATCGTGTTTATCCACACGACGAACCGCAACATTTCCGCCTATCCGCAGATCACCGACAGCAAAGAAGCTGTCGACGGTCTTTTGAACAATGAATTCGAGCGCTTCAGGAAGATGTGGGAGGCTCTTTCCGCCCGCTTCTGCTGTCCGATAATCCAGAACAACTTTGAGCTGCCGCTTTTCCGCCTGATGGGTAACAAGGACAGCTCTGACTACCGCGGAAGAGAGCGCTTTATAACACGCCTTAACGAGCGCTTTTACGACTACGCCGACACAACGCCGAATTTCTATATAAATGATATCAACTATATCTCGGCAAGCTATGGTCTTAAGGAGTGGTCAAACCCGCTCTTCTGGAATATGTACAAGTATGCGCTCTGCTTCGACGCTATCCCCGAGTTCGCTTTCAATACGGCGAATATCGTAAAGTCGGTCTTTGGCAAGAACAAAAAGGCGCTTGCGCTCGATCTTGACAACACGCTCTGGGGCGGCGTTGTCGGCGACGACGGCGTTGAGCATATCCAGATCGGTCAGGAAACGGGCGTAGCTCAAAGCTACTATGAGTTCCAGTCTTATCTGAAGGCGCAGCGTGAGCTTGGCGTAATGCTGACAGTCTGCTCGAAGAACGACGAGGAAAACGCCATCGCGGGGCTTAATCACCCCGAAGGCGTTCTGAAGCCCGACGATTTCATCATTATCAAGGCAAACTGGGAGAATAAAGACCGCAACATCGCCGAAACGGCTCAGCAGATCAACATTCTGCCCGATTCGATCGTCTTTGTTGACGACAACCCCGCAGAGCGCGCGATCGTTCGTGCGCAGCTTTCCGGCGTTTGCGCTCCCGAGATGGACAGCGTAGAGAATTATATCCAGACGCTCGACCGCAGCGGCTTCTTTGACATAACAACGTTCAGCGACGATGACCTCAAGAGAAACGAAATGTACAAGGCGAATGCCGAGCGTGCGGCTCAGCAGGCGGCGTTTGAGAATTACGCTGATTATCTTCTAAGCCTTGAGATGGACGCCGTTATCGACGACTTCACCCCGATGTATATCCAGAGGATAACGCAGCTTTCCAATAAGAGCAACCAGTTCAACGTAACAACGAAGCGCTACACCACCGCCGAGATGGAAGCGGTCTTTGAGAGCAGCGAGTATATCCGCCTTTACGGCAAGCTTATAGACAAATTTGGCGACAACGGCGTTGTGTCTGTCGTTATCGGCAAGAAAGACGGCGACACGCTCAACATGGAGCTTTGGCTCATGAGCTGCCGCGTTTTAAAGCGCGATATGGAGCTTGCGATGCTCGACACTCTCGTCGAGAAGTGCCGCGAGCAGGGCATCAAGACGATAAAGGGCTACTATTACCCGACCGCAAAGAATAAGATGGTCAAGGAGCTTTACGGAACGTTCGGCTTTGACAAAATAAGCGAAGACGAGCAGGGCAACACCGTCTGGCAGATGGATGTTGATTCCTATGAGAAAAAGTGCCATGTGATCCGTATCCACGGTAATGAGGAGTAATATATTGCAAAAATAAGGGAAGGAGGCGAAACAATGAGCGAGGAAGAGATCTACGAAAGACTCAACGACGTTTTCAGAGACGTTTTTGACGACGACACGATCGAGGTAGACGACCTTACGACTGCCGATGATATCGACGATTGGGACAGCCTTGAGCACATTAACCTGATCGCAGCGGTCGAGAAGGAGTTCGGGATCAAGTTCAGAATGGGCGAGGTATCCACAATGAAGGACGTTGGCGAGATGGTTGAGATCATCATGTCAAGGATCTGACGACTATTACGGGCAGGCATTGTTTTCACGGTGCCTGCCCGTCAACATAACTAAAGATGAGATCGATAATTGGCAATGTTTTACAAGAATCTTGTTCCCGCTTGCAAAACTATCGCAAATGGAGTAAGATATATTTGTATGCTTTCATTATAAAAAAGCTGCGTGATCGCAGCGGGAGGTCGGAAAAATGAATGCCGTAAAAAGAATACTCAACGTACTGCTGATATTACTTGGCGTGATGCTGATCGCCGTTTGTGCCGACCTCATGTCAAACAAGCTCGGCAATACCGATTTTGAGTCGCTCAACGAGATCGACAGAGGAGCGATCGAGGAGATCTGCCGGATGACGGCTCTCTTTGACGACAAATACGGCAACGAAGAGATCTGGACGGAGGACTACAACCTCAAAAAAGAGGCGTGTGTCATCACAAGAAAGTACGGTCTTCTCAAGGGCTATACATACGCCGTGAATATGAGCGCCCCGAAGTGCCTTTACGCTCAGCGCATCACCATGCCTGAGGACTACAGCGACATTCCCGTTTACCGCTTTTCTTATTTCATGCCGTTTACATTCTCGCTTGCAAACAGCGAGGAGGGCGGTTACACGAGAGTGCGCGGCAGGCAGGTCTACGCTTCGCCCTTTGATGCGCAGACGGTGAAATACAACGGCACCGGCTCGCTTGAGGAGGATTACGTAAGGGAGACCTTTGCTCACAGCGTCGAGAGCGCCGATGTTCCCGAGATCGACGAAAGCAAACACTTCAAGCTCGAAGAGGAAAATGTCGCGCTTACCGGTTTGCAGTACAGGATCCTTGATGATATGATGGGGGCTTCCTCAAAGGAACAGCTCAACGAGCTTATCGCGGAGTACGTGCTCGTTCGCGAGTATCAGTCGGAGAAGTATCCCGAGTTTGCGGTGAGAAGAGAGCAGACGGAGCTTGAATACGGCACCGAACGTTACGTTTTCTATAATATAAGCGACCTCATAGATCACAACATCACGTATTTCAATAAGGAAGCGGCCGATTCGATCACCTTCTACAGCGCGTATTACTACCTGTGTACGGGCAGATACAACAGCGATATCAGCGAATTTCTCGATCAAACGGGTGATGAGTACATGGGAGCGGCGCTTTGCAGCATATTGAATGATAACGAACTGTCAGCAAATTGGCAGACAAAGCTCAGCGGAAAGCCCGGAAGCGGATTCACATCGCAGTATACGCTGCTCAAAAACTACTGCGGCGGTACGTGCAGCGAGTATTCCGACAAGACGATCGATGATATTAAGAAAACATACAACTACGACGAGATAACAAGCATGGCTAAAACGCTCATCGAGGGCGTTTCGTAAAAATAAAAGTTATTCATTATAATGATAGGAGGGATACATATGAAGGTATTGCTTACGGGCGGCGCAGGCTTTATCGGCTCTCACACCTGTGTGGAGCTTCTTGAATGCGGCCATGAGGTCGTTATCGTTGACAACTTCTCCAACAGCAAGCCCGAGGTGCTGAACCGCATCAGAACGATAACCGGCAAGACATTCGGCTTTTACGAGGCGGATGTTACCGACAAAAGGGCGCTTGAAAATGTTTTTATAAAGAAAAAGCCCGATTCGGTCGTTCATTTTGCAGGCTACAAGGCTGTCGGCGAGTCGGTCGGCAAGCCCGTTATGTATTATAGGAATAACCTTGACTCGACCATGACTCTGCTTGAGGTGATGAACGAGTTCGGCGTGAAGAATATTGTTTTCAGCTCGTCGGCGACCGTTTACGGCGAAAACAACGAGCCTCCTTATGTTGAGACGATGCCCATATCAACCTGCACCAACCCTTACGGCTGGACGAAGCTCATGAGCGAGCAGATACTTCGCGACGCGGCTTTTGCCGATAAGGAGCTTTCGGCCGTTCTGCTTCGCTACTTCAACCCGATCGGCGCTCATTCGAGCGGTCTTATCGGCGAAGACCCGGCGGGGATCCCCAATAACCTCTTCCCGTATGTGGCGAGGGTCGCGGGCGGCAAGCTGCCGAAGCTCGGAGTTTTCGGCAACGATTACCCTACGGAGGACGGCACAGGCGTTCGCGATTATATCCATGTGGTCGATCTGGCAAAGGGCCATGTTGCGGCGCTTGAATACGCGAAGGACCACAAGGGCGCAGAGGCGGTCAACCTCGGCTCGGGAAAGGGTCACAGTGTGCTGGAAGTCGTGAACACGTTTGCAAAAGTGAACGACGTTCCGGTCCCGTACGAGATAAAGCCCCGCAGACCGGGCGATCTCCCAACGTCGTTTGCCGACGCTTCAAAGGCCAAGGAGCTTTTGGGCTGGGAAGCTCAGCTTACGCTTGAGGATATGTGTCGCGATATGTGGAAGTGGCAGACTCAGAACCCCGACGGCTATTAATTAAAGAAAACAAACATATCAGATTGCTAAGGTAAAAATTGCTGATTATGGCATATATTGTTAGTTTGCAAGCGGCTAAAGCTGCTGAACCCCTGTTCCGAAGCGTAATTTGTGAACAAATAAAAAATTATTATGAATTTTTTTTACAGTTTGGTAATTTTTTTTTAAAAAAGGTATTGCATTTTAAATTTAGATGTAGTATAATAAACACGCTGAGGAACTATTCTTCGGGATATTGACAACATAATTTTTTTAAGGAGGAAATTTTCATGTCCAAGAAAGTCATTAGTATCTTACTTTCCGCAGCTATGCTCGTAGCTATGTTCTGCGTAGGCTTCGGCGCTGTAACAGCAGCAGCTGACGATACTCGCACATACTACTTCCTCGCTCCGGACAACTATTGCAAGACAGAGGCTGGCGCAGCCAACACAGACGTAGGCGCTTACTGGTGGTCTCCTGAGGAGAACGCTCCGTGGCCGGGTCAGACAATGACAGCAGCTCCCGAGATCGGTGAGAACATCTACAAGATCGAAGGCGTTCCTGCTAAGACAACAGCTCTCGTATTCAACGCATTTGTTGATGCAGGCACACCGCAGGATCCCAAGCTCGCAGCAGTAGCTCATCAGACAAAGGACGTTAACCTCGAGGGTTACGATGCTTCTGAGGCAGAGTGCCCCTACGATGGTTCTGTTGACACAGCAAACTTCGACGGTTGGGTATTCGTTCTCAACCTCAACGAGAAGGGCGTTAACGAGCTCAGCGGCGCTGAGACAGCTGGCGGCGCTTGGTTCACAGTTGACAACTACAAGAGCAGCGAAACATACTATGGTTCTTACGGCTTTGCAGCTGAGGAGCCCGCTTCCGACACAGAGCCCGCAGCAGATACAGACACAACTCCTGTTGCTCCGG
>ONFG01000010.1 GCA_900317025.1 uncultured Eubacteriales bacterium
ATGTCATAGGCGAGAACGATTCTGCCGTCCTCCGGCTCGCTCTCCTCCTGAGGCTCGTCGTCAGCCAATGGCTGCTCAGATTCGCCGCTTACGGGGTACGCCTTGACTTCGGCGCCCTTCGGCATAGCTCCCGAGAGCGTTATCTCGGTCTGATCGTCCAAAAGCTGCGAGTAGGACTCGTCACTGTAGACTGCTGCCGTGAGCGTTTGCTCGATCAGCTCCGTTTGCTTGTCGGGCGACAGATCGTCAGCAAACGCCGTCGTCGCAAAGGACGACAAAACGTATAAAAGGATAAAAAGCGATGCCGTTACAACGGACACTCCTCTTTTAAACACTCTGGTCATATCGGCATCACTTCCTTCCCATACCGACACACACATTTCTCTTCTTTATTCAAAAAAACAAAATCGAGGGCACGAACTCAGTATATTCAAGACAGCCCAATAAAATAACCTAAACGTTACATAAAAACAAACTGCCGAAATACAAAATATAGTCGATTGCCCTCTAATAAACATTATTAAATTCTGAAAAACATCCTGCAAAAGTAGACGACTGAGCTTGATACGCCGCCGACACAAAAAATACTATTGTCACATTCTGCGAATAATATGGCAATGATAATTCACCCTACTATCATTTATTTATTTATATAGTACCACATAATGATACCGCAGTCAATAGAATTACAATAGTTGTAATAATCTTCGACATATTTACCAGTTTTTCAAATAAATATATATGTATATATACAAAATACATTGTCATACGATATCCCAAAGACAAGGAACGGTGTGTATTTGGTCATTTTTCAACTATTATTATGTCGTAAATACAGCGTTGCCAAAAACATAGGAAAACTCTTATTGAATTGCAGCTCACGAAAACACAAGTTCCAACTGTTGTTCAGGCTATTTCTTCTTGATTTTTTATCGGTAAATTTACTGATAATCAAAAAAACAGCTTCCCGCCGCTGAACGGGAAGCCGTAATAATTGTTACAAAATTTTTCCGTATATAATGGCAAGACGATGCCGATCTATTTGACGATGCCGAGCGAGCCGAGGAAGAGAACAAACAGCAGTACGGGTGCGATGAATTTTATCATTGCGACATACAGATGTTTTCTGCCGAATTTTTCCCCGTTTTTCGTTGCCTCGGAGATGACCGTCTGCGGCTTGACTATCCAGCCGACGAGAATACACGTTCCGATAGCGACTACAGGCATAAGTATATTGTTGCTGATGTAATCCATGATATCGAGTATCTGCGCCGATGCGCCGTTCGGGAGCGGAAGCTCGAAATAGAATACGTTATAGCCCAGGCAGATAACAACGCCGATCACCAGCGCGATAACGCTTTCGATGATCGTCGCCTTGCTGCGCGACCAGCCAAAGCTGTCCATCATTGAAGCCACGACCGTCTCAAGCACCGACATTGCGCTTGTAAGCGCTGCGAGCAGCACCATAAAAAAGAATATGCAGCCGACGGCATTGCCTATCGCGCCCATTTGCGAAAAGACCTTCGTCAGCGCAATGAACATCAGCCCGGGACCGGAGTTCTGCATACCCTCTTCTCCGAGGAAGACGAACACTGCGGGGATTATCATTACGCCCGCAAGGAAAGCGACAACGGTATCGAAGATCTCAATCTGGTTTACGGACTTAATGAGATTGCTGTCGTCCTTGAAATACGATCCGTACGTTACCATGATGCCCATAGCCACGCTGATGCTGTAGAAGAGCTGCCCCATTGCATCGAGAACGACGATAAATAGGTCGTGAGCCGATTTACCCTTTATCGAGGGGATAATGTAGACTTTCAGTCCTTCAAGACCGGTTCTGCCTTCGCCGCCATGTATCGTGAGCGAGAATAATGCGATCGCCACCACAAAGACGAGCAGCAACGGCATGAGCACCTTGGAGATCGACTCGATACCCTTGTTGACGCCCCTGTAAATGATGATCGCGACGGCGGCAAGGAATACCGCATCGAAGACAATCGGCTGAAAATAGCCCGTAATAAAAGAGGTGAAGTAGCCGTCGGCGGCTGTGTTCGCGCCGTCCCCAGTCAGGAAAGCCACGAAATATTTGAGTACCCAGCCGCCTATGATACAGTAATACGGCAGGATTATAAACGGGACAACGCTTGCGAAAACGCCGATCCACTTTGATCTCTTATGCAGTTTTTCGTAAGCAGTGAGAGCACTCTGCTTTGTTTTTCGTCCAATCGACACCTCCGAGACAAGCAACGTATAACCGAACGTCAGCGCCAGCACAAGATAGACTACCAGGAAGATACCACCGCCGTCTTTTGCGGCAAGGTATGGGAATCTCCAGATATTCCCCAGACCGACCGCACTTCCCGCAGCCGCCAGCACAAAGCCCAGCGAGCTGGAGAAGGAACTTCTTTCTTTCATAAAAAAACTCCTTTCTTGCAAATATACTAACAGGATTCCATTATACCACGTTTTCCCTCCCATTTCAACTTTTCTTCAGTTCGCGGGGTGTCCCCGCTGACAGTTCGCTTTTACTTTTTTGTGAAACCTAGCGGGTCTCCGTGCAAAGGCTGCCAACTAATATTATACAATTACTCAGTTCGCGTTATAAACTTGTCTTTACCACGGCTTCCGTCCAGCGCAACACGCCGCAGAAAACTGTTGGTCAGACGCGGGGACATTATGTTGACAGGCATAGGATAGGTTCGCGCGCGTACTGAAAAAACGTACTTAAAAAATCTTTACATTAATCTGCCGGGTATGTATAATTAAGATATGATAAAGGAGGCGATGATCCGTGAAGCAGGAAGAACGACTGGATTATCTTATAAATGCATTGCTTGATGAGCGCGGTGAGGGCGGCGCGCCGCTGCCGCGGAGCATTACAGATCGCAAAAGGCTTCTCAGGGCGCTGTTCAATGTGAGAATGCCCGGCGAGATCGGCAAAGAATTCCTGAGAATACAAGACGATTACCTCGCCGAGGAGCTTCGACAAAAGGGCGTTACCTCGATAGATGATCTGACACCGGTCGAAGACGGCATTTACCTCTGGCAGGGCGACATCACTACGCTGAAATGCGGAGCGATCATCAACGCCGCAAACTCACAGCTTCTCGGCTGCTTTTATCCATGTCACGGCTGCATAGACAACGCGATACATACCTTCGCCGGAGTTCAGCTACGCAGCGCCTGCAGCGAACTGATTAAGGCACAGTGTCACGAAGAGGATACGGGAAAGGCAAAGCTTACGCCTGCGTTCAATCTGCCGTGCAGATACGTTATCCACACTGTAGGGCCTATCGTCGGATATCGCCTGACCGACGAGGACTGCCGTCTTCTTGAAAGCTGCTACGCCTCTTGTCTGGAGCTTGCTGAGGAAAACGCCATTGAAAGCGTCGCGTTTTGCTGCATCTCAACCGGAGAATTCCACTTTCCCAACGATAAGGCGGCAGAGATCGCGGTACGTACGGTGAGACGTTTTCGCAAGGGCGGCGGGAAGGTCAAGGTCATTTTCAATGTGTTCAAGGATATCGATCTTGAAATATACCACAGTCTGCTTGAGAGCGGTCTCTGATATATTTTTGATCTGAGCTATGGCAAAAACGGCTGCACGATCATATTATGAAGAGAGGCGGGAACGCCTGCCATTTCATTGCGAAAGGAAGATCGTATGGCTCAGTTTACGAATCAGGCACAGTTGACGTACAACAACACCGTCACTGTGTCGAACCTCGCCGTCGGAGAGATACAGGACGTTCTCTCGATCAGCAAAACGGCGGTAAGCGATTTTTACACCGGTGAAGATACCGTGACTTATGCAGTGAACATCATCAACTCGGGGGCTGCCGACCTTACGGGGCTAACGCTCACCGACAACCTCGGGGCTTATGAGTTCGGAGCTTTGACTCTCGTTCCGCTGACCTACGTTGCGGACACGGTGAAGTATTTCAGAAACAACGTTTTGCAGGCTCCGCCGACTGTAAACGCTGCGGAGAACGGTCTTGTTATCACGAATTTCACCGTTCCGGCGAACGGTTCGGCAACGTTTATCTACGAAACTCAGACGAACGAGTACACGCCGCTTGAAGCCGGCAGCTCGATCACGAACACTGCCGAGCTGACCGGAAACGTCACTGCGGCGACAGCCAGCGAAACTGTAGAGGTCAGCACCGAGCCGGAGCTTTCCATCGTGAAGTCCATCGCTCCGATACCAGTTATGGAAAACGGCACGGTGACGTACACCTTCGTCATAACAAACACAGGCAATGCGGCCGTCACCTCCGGCGCAGTCATTACGGACGAATTCAACCCTATACTCACCAACGTTACGGCAACCTTCAACGGCACGGCGTGGGCACCGGAAACCGATTTCACCTACGACGAAACGACGGGTCTTTTTAGCTCCGCCGCCGACAGGGTAACGGTAGACGCCGCGTCTTACGAGCAGGATCCTGCGACCGGCGCGGTCTCGGTAACTCCCGGCACCTCTACGCTCATTATAACGGGAACGATATGACGCAAAAAAGCCGTCTCGCAAAAGCGGGACGGCGTATTTTTTATGTTTGCAGACCAAAGGCAGTTAGTCCTTTGTCTTGTTTTTTGAAAGTATCGATATGACTATCGCAACGGCAAGCAGGAGCACAAAAACGGCTGCAACAATAACAACGACCGTCACCGAATTGTTCTTCGAGGGAGCGCTTTCGGAAGAAACAGTCTGCTGCGCGTACGATACGTCGGCGGCGCTTGAAGAGGCGGGCGACGCACTGCTGTCGGAAGCATCGACCGAAGACGCGGAGGCTGCCGATGCCGCGGAGGCGATAAGCTCCTCCTTGTCGGTGCCGAGCATGACATTATCGAAATCGGTCTCGGAGGATTTCTGGTATTCTTCGAGAAGATTTGCGTCGTAGCCCGGATTGGGCGCATCGTTTACCGTATAGGTGTTGACCGTTGTGATCGAACGTGCGCTGTAATCCTTGTCGGTGAGGTCTTCCTCTTCGTTTACGAGCGTGAATATCTCGTCGTAGGTGTGTTCGATCGTAAGGTCGCCCTTGGCGCCGTCGAGTACCTTAAAGCTGAGCTTGACCATCATCTTCTCCTCGGATAGATCGAAGCCGTTTATAACGTCGATTGCCGAGTAGTAGATCTTTCCCGGCTCGATGTTGTACATCGCGTTATTGAGAACGTCGAAGCCGATAGAGCCATCGACATATTCGAGAGACGATGTGTCGTATTTGATGTATGCGCCTACTCCCTCGAGCGGGTCCTTTACATCGCCGAGGAAGACCTCGAGCGTTACCGTGTCGCCTTTTGATACGTCCTCGCCGTTGACCGTCGCGTCGGCTGCATAAGCCGTGAGCGGCAGGCAAAGCAAAAGCATCACTGCCGCAAAAGCGACAGCGAGATTTCTAAAAATGCTATTTTTCATAACTGCACCTCTTTATTCGGAATAGTGGCCGCCCTTGCTGCCATCTTCTTTAAGTATCACAAAAACAATACCGATAAGAACGACTATGCCCAGACCGCACAGGAAAATCGGCAGGTAGAAGCGGCTGCCGTCTTTCCGCGGTTTTGGCGTATCCGCCGTTTCAAGCCTGATCGCCTTATCGCTCGGGATATCGTCAGTCTCGGTGACGACTGCGGCGCTTGAAGTCTGCGAAGAAGGCTCCGGGGCGATAGTTACCTCTACCTCGCCGTCGTCGGACTCGGTATCGGTTGTTTTATCGCCCGATTTTTCGGTAGACACCTTTGAAGAGGCGGCTTCGCTGCTTATGATAGCTGTACCGTCAAACGCTGCTTCGACCGACGTGATGTCAAAGGTGTACGTATCTTTCAGCTCCGTTTTGCTGTCGTCGAGAAAGTTTTTCACCGAATAATACAGGGAAATATCGGAACTGAGGTCGTCGATAACGGTGAAGCGAAGAGTCGCTAGAACACTGTCAGAGCTCAGGTCTATGCCTTCGAGAGAGATCGTGTTGAACCTCACCTCGCCGAGAAGCTCCGTATTTGTGACAGCGCCCGGAAGCGCCGGCGTTTCCATACTGCCATCGACAAGCTTCAGAGACGTGCTGTCGTAGTAGATCGAAATATCGACCGCCTGCACCTTTTTCGGGCATGAGATAGAGTGAAGCTCGTAAACAACGGTGTCGTCAAGCTTGACCTCATGAGAATTGACCGACGCCGCGCCGCACGGCAGAGCCGCAAAAAGAAGCGCCGCGACAAGCGTAATGATAAATATAGAAAACCTTTTCAAAAGGATACCTCCGTAAATGAAAAAGCGAACTCAACGAGCCCGCCTTTTTCACGAAATCACATAAAATGTTCAATGCCGTTGATGCCGAGAACCACAAGCACAAAGCCAATGACAAAAACCTTTGTCCAGCGCGAGAGGAACGCATCGAGCGAACGAGCCTTATTTTTAGAAAGGAACGTGTCGGCACCGCCTGTAATAGTACCAAGTCCCTGGGTGTTACCCTCCTGGAGCATGATCACAACAACGAGTGCGATCGCCAGGATAATAAGAATACCGCCAAGAACGAATTCGAGTATAAGCTTCAATTTTTCCACCTCCAAAGGCACTTACATCCTTTTCATTGTACCACATTCAAATCAAAGTTGCAAGTATTATTACAAAAATATAATAAATTCATCATCAATAAAGGACAATGATCGCGCCCGCGGGGACAGTTCCGCTGATCTTGCCGCCCGAAACGGTAAACTCGGTGTTTGTGACCTTGTCGTTATATGTACCGTCTGCAAGAACGCTCGGAGCGTCGAGTGCAAAATCAGAGGCGTTTGCGCTGACGATAACGGCGCCTTTGTCTCCTCTCTCGATCATCAGTACCTTTTCGTCGGGGTTGGAAAGCGTTTCGCCAAGACCCGCCATCTCGTTTCTGAAATGGTTAAGAGCAGAAACGTTGTCGCTCTTGAAGCCGTCGGAGCCGACCTCTCCGATCTTGTTGTTGCCCCATTGGGAGTCGGTGCTGCTGCCTGCGGGTCTGCTGAAGAACAGCGGAGCGCCGCCTGCTCTTGCCGCGATAACCGCCCAGCCGTATTCGATCTCGGATTCCTCAAAGTTTTCCCAAGAGCCGTCGTTGCAGTAGTTGTCGTGAGACTCTACCCACGTTACGAACTTATCGTCTGTTACCTTGGATGAGCCGTAAGACTCGATATTGGAGACGCTCATGTTTCCGTTGCATACGCGTCTGATTGCGTCGCCGTAATTGGACGCGGTAACGCTCATCATCTCGGAGTATGCGTCGATACGGTCGTTCTCGCCCTGAAGGATCTCGCCGTACTGGAATTCGGCGCCGTTGTCGAGAACGGTCGGCCAGAAGTCTGAGGCGAATGTATCCTTGTCGTCGGGAAGCTCTATGTGCTTTGCGGCATCGTAGCGGAAGCCGGAAGCGCCGTCAGCAACTACAGTTTTGAGGTATTCAAGTTCGTACTCCTGAACAGCCTTTTCCTGTGTGTTGAGATCGTGAAGGCCAAGCAGATCGCCCTGGGTGACCTGCTTACGGCTCGAGTAGCTCGTGATCTCGCCCACCTCATGGAACGGTTCGTCACAAAGATTCTTGATATTATCGGAAACGACTTCCATGTCGCTCGAGACATGGTTGAGCGGAACGTCGACAATGATCTTCAGCCCGAGCTTTTCAGCCTCGGCGCAAAGCTCCTTGAACTCGTCCTCGGTCCCGAGCTGGTAATTACCGACCTTGTAGTCGGTCGGCTGATAGTGGTAGTACCACTTGCCGTTGCCGTAAAGCTCCATGCCGCCGTCTTCGCCGACCTTACATTCGTTGATCGGGGAGGTCTGTATCGAGGTGTAGCCGGCGTCCTTGATAGCCTGGAGATTATCCTTGATCGTTTTGAACGACCAGCTCCACGCGTGAAGGATCGCGCCGTAGTTCATAGCGACAGAGCCGTCGTCTTTGAGCTGATAGGAGCGGTCGGCGGTATCGGTAACCGTCTTTGACGCTGCCGGAGCAGCTTCGGATGCCGCAGAGGAAGCGGCAGGCGCGGAAGAAGACGGAGTATCGGTAACAACGCCTGCAGGAGAGCCGCAGCCCGTTACTGTTACGCTTGCGGCGAGCAGAAATGCTGCAAAAACAGCGGTGGTTCTTCTTTTCATCAGATCACACATCCTTATCATTATTATTTTCGGTGTCGTCATATTCGTCAAAGTACGCAACGCTGTCTGCCTCGTCGTACTCATCGCGTTCCTTTTCATAGGGCAGGCGGGCGTAGACCTCCGCTACCCTGTCCCTCATCCAGAGCGACGGCATTATGCGCATCGAGAAACCGCAGCCGTCCTCCATCGCCCAGTCGAAGGGCTTTGCCTGCGGCAGACCGTAAACAGAGAGCAGCGTCATGATAACGCCGCCGTGGGTCACGATCACCGCGTTTGTATTGCCTGTTTTAAGCAGACCGTCGACTATATCCTGAAAGATATTGCAGATACGGCGCGTAAACTCCGCTCCGCTCTCGCCCTTCGGCGGCTTGACCGATGTATCGCCTGCAAGCCATTTTTTGAAGTCTTCGTTTGACGAAAGGCTGTCGGCGGTTCGGCCCTCCCATTCGCCAAAGCTGCACTCGCGCAGCCCGTTTATAACTATCGGCTTGATCGCCGGGTAAAGTATCTCGCACGTTTGCAGGCAGCGCTTCAAGGGGCTTGTAAAAACAACCGCCGTGCCTGGGTAATCGTACTCGCGGTCAAGCTTTTTAAGCTCCTTTATGCCGTCTTTGCCGAGAGGCACATCTTTTGTACCGATATAGACGCCCTTTCTCGTTTCGTCGCAGGCGCCGTGCCGTATAAAATGTATCTGATATGATTTCATTTGATGATTTCCTTTGTTTGGACTTTACAATTTGTAATAAACCAGGTATACTTATAGTATATACTTACGGAAGGTCGTGAATTTATGAATAAGATCAACAAGGATTTCCCCAGGGTGCTCACGCTCTTGCGCGAGGAGCGGGGCTTGAGTCAGAAAAAGGTAGCGGACGATCTCGGTATATCGCAGCCGCTTCTGTCGCACTACGAAAAGGGTATTCGTGAATGCGGGCTTGACTTTGTGGTGAGGGCGGCAGACTACTTCGACGTCTCGTGCGATTATCTTCTAGGAAGGACCGCTAACAGGCGCACCGGGCAGATCGTCATATCAGACATTCCCGAGCCGGACGTCGGTACCGGCATCCTTTCAAAAAGCAAAAGCGGCATGATAAACGCGCTCAACAAAAAGCTAATCTTTAATTCACTGAACATCGTCTTCGATATTCTCGACAAGATCGACAATAAAGGGCTTTCCACGGAATGCTCCGGGTATCTCTCAAGCGCCGTTTACATGGTGTTCCGTCTGCTGTACTCGTCAAACCCGAAGAACTCGCAGAATATGTTCTCGGTCGCGGAGCATATCTACAAGAGCAAGACGAGGGCTCTACAGATCGTCAGCGAGAGCAATATCGAGAACATCGCGAACGGACTGCCGCTTGTCGAATACAGAAGCGTTGAGAGGACAAAGCGACCTGAGCTTTCACCCGACATCATTGACGAACAGTACACGACGCTTTCAAGCTCTCTTTTCAATCTTATCCAGAACACCGAAGGGCGGCTCGAAGTATCTAAAAACTGACCCGTATTTTATATAAGCACTGACAAGCGGAGCTATCGTCGTTTTGTCAGTGCTTTTTTCGTCTTATTATTCTATGGTCTCAGCCTCGGAGGACTCTGCGCCCTCTTCGCTGTCGGTATCTGTATCGGAACTTTTTCTCCTGTCGGAATCAGTCGCCTTGGAGCTTGTGTCGGCACCCAGACTTACCTTGATTTCGATAGTCGAGCCGTACTCAAGCTTATCGCCCTCATTGTGGGCGTCGTAGCCGATGACGAGACCCTTCTTGATGGATTCGCTGTATTCAAACGACTGCGAGGTCACGAAGCTTTCGTCGCCGAGAAGCTGCGCCGCCTGGTCGACTGTCTTGCCCTGGATAACGGGAAGCTCACGCATCTTTGCGCCCTTACTAACGGTGATGTAGAGCGAGTAACCCTGCGTTTCCTCTGTGTAAGCCTCGGGGAACTGAGAAGCGATGTAGCCCTCGGGAACGTCGTTGCTGAATTCCTCTTCAACAGCCTTGAGAAGCTGGTAATCTGTCGTTTTTCCTGCCTTCTCGACAGCTTCCTCGTACTTCACGCCGACGAGATTCGGCACGGTCACTACCTCGCCGGTAACTCCCTCAACGTCTGAATCTGACGATGCGTCTGACGGCGAGAACATTGCCGCGAACGGGTTGCCCTGCAGCCAGTATGTGCCGACGATCACAAAGAGAACGAGTGACACTATGCATGAGATAACGCCGGGAAGAACGGAATTGCCCGAGCGCTTTTTCTTCTTGCTCTTCGGGATATTGTCGTCATCGTCGTCATCGTCAACATCAGGGCGCGAAAGCTCTTCCTGTATCGCCTTGACAGACGGCGCAGCAAACAGCTTTGCGCGAAGGTCGGCAAAGCTCTGAACGCGTTTCTCCTGCTCAAACTGGAGACCGCCGGCAAGAGCCGAGCGCACATAAGGCGGAAGCTTCTTGTTGATACCTGAGTTGATGAGAAGCTTGTTGTCGTTTCTGCGCTTTTCAACGTCGTCCGGAACAGTACCGGTTAGCGCATAGAAGAGAACCGCGGTGAAGCCGTAGATCTCGGTGCTCTCGTCGAGAAGCGAGAATTTATCGTACTGCTCCGGTGCGGAGCAGCCGGAGATGAGCATACTGCGAAGGTCCGTTCCGACCTTTCGCATATCTGCGATGCTGAAATTCTGGAGCATGAGCTTGCCGTCGGATGTCACCTTGACGTTGCTCGGACCTACACCGTAGTGAGAGATCCCGTTCTTGTGCAGCTCCTCAAGCGTTGTAAGCAGCGGCATAAAGAGGGGTTTAGCTTCGTCCCAGTCGAGGTGGCCGCCGTTTCGCCTTACGTAGTCGGTAAGGTTGGTCAACTCCTCCTGCTCCTCAACGACATATGCCGTGTTGTTCTCCGTAAAGATGTCGAGGATATTGCAGGCAGCAGTGCAGTCTTTAAGCCTTGCAAGCGTTCTGTTATAGTCAAGGAACTTGTTGAGAAGCCTCTTGTAGACAGCCGTCTTCTCTGCCTTTACCTTGATGTCGCAGCCTTCCTTGCTTCTCGCGCACAGACCGTTCGGAAGGAACTCGCGAACGATAACGGGAGTCTCGTGACGGGCGTCAAGCGCGATGTACTTTGTGCTCTCGTTGTTGCTCGAAAGCTTCTTTCCCACAAGGTACTTGCCGTCCTGGAGCTTTGCGCCGAGCGGCAAAAAAGGAAGGCTCTGACGAATGCTTCTGTCGAAGCCGCAGTTGGGGCATTTCTCGTCTTCGTCCCCAATTATGTTCATACAGCCATAGCAAATCTTAGACATTTTATCACTCCATAAACCATTTGCGGGAAAACACCTCTCCCCCGCTTGTTGTGAATCAAAACGGATATATAGGGCAGAATACGGGCTTTGACCGTTATTACACGAAAACGTGCGCCCATTATCTGCAAAATAGCATAATACGATATCTTATAGAATTATAACACAATGGATACTCTGAATACAACATCATAGCTGTTAAAAGAGATTACAATTTTGTAACAATGCTTTTTGTTAAAAACCGCCTGAATTAGGCTTAAAAATAAAAAAGCTGCGCAAAAATTTGGGGAATATTGCAGATTGAAAGCGGAATGTGTATGTGATATACTGGTCTGGGTGAATCAAGATGCAGCTTAAGGTCGCTACGTACAATATAAGAGCCGGTGTGAGCGACGGCTATTTTAAAAAGAAGAACTATTACAAGGCCGCGCGGGCGATCTCGTCTATAGACGCCGATATCGTCGCGCTCAATGAAGTCGGGAAGCACGTCCCGAAGGAGATCAAGGAGCACGCGGGGTTCATAGCGGAGCAGTGCGGCTATCCGTATCACCACTTCGCACAGGCAACTACTTTCGGCAGCTTCCCTTACGGCAATGCAATACTAAGCAAATACCCGATTGAAAAGCTTAGCGTCGTACCCGTTAAAAAGTTTGTACAGATCCTGCCGGGAATATACGAGCCGAGGTGCATACTTTCGGCGCATGTGCACGCCGGGGTGCCGCTGAGGGTGATCTGCACACATCTGGGACTTATGCCCGACGAACAGCGGCTAGGTATAAAGAAGGTCGCCGAGCTTGTAGAAGCGTCGAGTGTGCCGACCGTCTTTATGGGCGACATGAACATCGACGGTTCACGCCCTATAATAACGGACAAACTCGGACTCCGGCTGCACGACGCCTGCGTTCTGACGAATACGCACCCCGTGACGTACCCTTCAGCAAGACCGCGAAAGCGGCTCGATTACATCTTCGTTTCCGAGGGCATAGAGGTGTGCGGCATTTACACCGCAAACGTTATCGCCTCCGACCATTTGCCGCTTGTAGCCGAGATAAATATACACTAAAAACGCATCTTCCGCTTTGTCTGCGGAGGATGCGTTTACAAATCCGAATATATAGCTTATCAGATCCTTGCGGCGCCCGTTTCCTTTGCGGCTTTGATAACGGCGTCTGCAACGGCTCTCGAGACTCTCTTGTCGAATGCAGCGGGGATCACGTAGTCGGGGTTCAGCTCTTCGTCGGAAACAAGCCCGGCAATAGCGTAGGAGGCTGCGACCTTCATCTCTTCGTTGATCTCTCTTGCACGGCAGTCGAGAACGCCCCTGAAAAGGCCGGGGAATACAAGCACGTTGTTGATCTGGTTCGGGAAATCGGAGCGACCGGTGCCGACAACTGCCGCGCCTGCTTCCTTGGCAAGGTCGGGCATAATCTCGGGAACGGGGTTCGCCATAGCAAAGACGATAGCGTCCTTGTTCATCTTCTGAACCATTTCTTTTGTAAGTACGTTCGGGGCGGAAACGCCGAGGAACATATCGGCGCCGACCACCGCGTCTGCTAGAGTACCCGTAAGCTTCTCCGCGTTAGTTATTGCAGCCATCTCGTTCTTCGCGGCGTTGTTGTACTGATTGTCGCTGCAGAGGATACCGGAACGGTCTACCATCATGATCTTGGAGGCGTCTGCGCCTACGTTGATGAGGTGCTTCGTGATCGCAATGCCTGCCGCGCCTGCTCCGTTTACAACGATCTTTATATTGGAGAGATCCTTCTTGACTATCTTGAGCGCGTTGATGAGCGCCGCCGCAACGACTACAGCCGTACCGTGCTGGTCGTCATGAAAAACGGGGATATCGCATTTTTCCTTGAGCTTTCTTTCTATCTCGAAGCATCTCGGAGCGGAGATATCCTCAAGGTTGATGCCGCCGAAGCTGCCGGAGATCATGTAGATTGTATTTACGATCTCGTCAACGTCCTTCGACTTAACGCAGATCGGGAACGCGTCGACATCGGCGAAAGCCTTGAAGAGCGCGCACTTACCCTCCATTACGGGCATACCTGCCTCGGGGCCGATGTCGCCGAGACCGAGAACGGCTGTGCCGTCGGTAACGACCGCTACGAGGTTGTGTCTTCTCGTGAGATCGTAACTCTTGGAGATATCCTTCTGTATCTCAAGACAGGGCTGCGCAACTCCGGGCGTATACGCCGTCGAAAGACCGTAGGTGTCGCTGACGTCGCAGCGGGTCGTTACCTCGATCTTGCCCTTCCAGTCGTAATGAAGCTTCAAAGATTCCTCTCTTATATCCATTGCTATTCTTCCTTTCAATGAAAACATTTTCAAGCAAAGCCTATTATAGCATTTTGAAAATGAATATTCAAGTTTTTTTTGCGATGCCGCCGCATTTTGAGGAATTTTCATTTATTATAAAAGAAATTCCTGCTAACATATAGCGAAGTTTTCATTATCGTGATATAATGAGAAAGATGTGCCGAGGGAAACCTCAAAAAAATCCGGGGAGGAAACCATGCTAAACTACATCTGGCCGATCGGCCTCGTCGTCCTTTCAAATGTTATATATCAGATCTGCGCGAAATCTATGCCGGAGGACATTGACCCATTCGCTTCGCTAACCGTCACCTACGGTGTGAGCGCCGTCGTATGCCTTATCCTGTATTTCGCTTTCGGCAAGCAGACCGACCTGCTTCGCGAGTACGGGAAGCTCAACTGGGTGTCGTTTGCTTTCGGACTGGTACTCGTAGGACTTGAAGCCGGGTGGATATTCGCATACAAAGCCGGCTGGAAGGTCAGCACGGCGCAGGTTACCCAAAGCGCTGTGCTCGCCGTCGCGCTCATACTAGTCGGCGCCCTGCTGTTTAATGAGAAGATCGGGTGGAACAAGATCGCAGGTGTTATCATCTGCATGGTGGGGCTGGTGTTTATAAATCTGAAATAAACCACGGTGCGATCCACGCCGTAAGTATTGATAAAATGTTTTAAAACACAATGAAATCAATAATGATTTTCAGAAAAAGTAACGGTAGCAAAACCGCCGCCGTTGTGGTATACTTTATAGGGTCAAAAGCCGCTTTGCAGCAGGCTATCATTTTAAGATTTGGAGAATCAACAATGAAAATGAAAAGATCAATTACTATTTTTCTTGCGGCAGCCATCGCGCTTTCAAGCGCCGCCGCATTTTCAGGATGTCAGATAAAGGGTTCTTCTCCGGAGGACAGCTATTCATCTCCCATAGACCGCACGCCCGACGGAGCAGACTCTCTGAGTTCCGAACAGGAGAGCAAAGCAGACGAAAGCACCGCAGAAGAGAGCAAGGCTGAGGAAAGCGAAGCCGCTTCTTCCGAGGAGAAGAAGGACGATAAAAAGGACGCCTCCAGCAAAAAGGAATCGCCGATTTACCTGGACATGGTAAGCCTTATCAAGGACGAAAACGTTCTCGGCTACACGGTAACTAAGCTCGTAGGCTCCGACGACGAGCACCTCATCATCGCATACGGTAAGAAAGACACCGGCAGGAAGGACGACACCGACACGTCAAACCTCATTATCCTCGATCAGGAGGCATACGAGAGCGAGCTTGCCGAGAAGGAAGCCGCAAGACAGGACGCGCTTGAAGCGACGAAGCTTTTCAGTGTATACAAGATTGCCGGCAACCAGGCAGTTCCCGAGGGCGACATCGACGGCTACTACGCGACGCCCTATGTCTCCCCCAACACCTTGACTCCCGGTCTCTACTTCGCAAGAGGATCAGAGTGGAAGTACGGACTCATCGAGTTGACTAACGGCAGCGCGGCTGTCAACTACTCCAACGAAGGCTCGATCAAGGAAGAGGGCGACGTTTTCCCGCCTATGCCCGGCGACGAGGTTCGGTTCAGCGCTCCGGACAAATTCGACCTTTTGGAGAAATACAGATACAAGTAACAAATGAGCGGGTGTCCACTTCGGGGTACCCGCTTGTTTTAAAGTACAGCTTTACGATATGAAATCCAGATCGGAGTGATATACTTATGAAAAAACTGATATCGGCGATGCTTGCCGCGGCGATGCTCACGGGACTTCCGGGCTGCTCGTCCGGTAAAGAAGCCATTTCCGAAATGCCCTCCGCGGCGGAAGTCTCGTCAAGCGAAGCACCTCAGCCAAAGGAGAACAAAGACTGCCAGAGCGTCCTCGACAGAGCCGCCGAGGAATTCGGCTTTGAGGGCGTCGTTTACGTTTCGCAGAACGGCGAGATGCTTTGCAGTTTCGCGGCAGGAAAAATGAACGCAGAGACCGACAAAGAGATCTCGGTCGACTCGCAGTTCTGCATAGCCTCGCTTTCAAAGCAGTTTACTGCCTGCGCGATAATGCTTCTCAAGGAGCAGGGCAAGCTCGGCGTTGAGGACACTCTCGACGTCTACTTTCCCGAATACGCCATTGGCAGGGACATCACCGTCAAGGATCTGCTGACGATGCGCTCAGGCATACCTGACTACTACTCTCTCGAGAGCAATACCACCCCGGAATACGGCGAAGAGCCGGAGCCGCTGCCCTTTGAGGTATACGCCGCAGCAGACGACTACAACAACCAGAAGGCGCTCACGGAATGGCTTTTCAATCAGCCGCTTGATTTCGAGCCGAACACCGATTTTGAATACTCAAACTCGAACTACCTGCTTCTCGCGCTGATCGTCGAGCAGGTTACGGGCGGCGACTACAGAGATTTCGTTCGCGAAAACATATTTGAACCGCTCTCGATGAACGATTCGGGCTTCATCGACGACGTACCCGACACATCAAGGCTCGCGGAAAGCGTGACGCAGCTCGGTCTTGCCGGCTGCCCAGGCGTCATGGAGGGCGCCGGCGACATCGTCTCAACGGCAGGCGATATGGATTTATGGCTTTCGGCGCTCAGAGAGAACAGACTGATCTCCGCGGACTCATACTCCGAGATGATCGTGAACTACTCTGCGGATAACTCCATGAACTACGGCTACGGACTTATGCCCGTCGACGACGGCGGCATTCAGCACACCGGCAGCATCGCCTCTTACCGTTCCTTCGACTATGCAAATCCGAAAACGGGCTACAATTATTTCGCCGTTACGAACAACGCAGACGCGCTGACTGACGATATCTCGTCCTTCTCACAACGGATCATCAACAGGACGATGAGCGAATAATCAACATATAAACGATAGGGTCATTTCTTTCAATGACTCGGCAAACCTAACCCCCGTGCAGCGCTGCGGCCGCACGGGGGTGTTTTAATTTGGATATCAAAGGGATCAAAGCGCAGAATAGCCGTAGCTGTTTACGAGCGCTTCTATTTTTTTGCCCTCGTCGCAGAACGGGCAGCGGTTGGGCTTATAGCTCTGGTAATCCCCGAGATCGTTCGGATCGAAGATTGACTTTACGGGGTGATTATCGCACTCGCCGACCGTTGCGAAGATAGCGGCAACGCCGACGACCTTGCCCCCGTAATAATTTATGGCGTCCATAGCAGCAAGCGCGCTCTTACCGGTCGTAACGGAAGCCGCAAGAACGAGGACATTTTTGCCCGAAAGCATCGGCACGAGATTATCCCTGAACATCATTTGACCGCCCGAGATATACTCCGGAGAGAGGACGTAGATCGGGTGATTTGCGTTGATATTGAGGTAATGATCCTGCGTAAGCTCACTTGCCATGCAGGTACCGACTACCTCCATGCCGTCAATGCAGAGAATGCTGTCGATGATCGTATTGGCGCGGTAGCTTTCGCAAAGCTCCTTAGCAACGGCCTTCGCCTCGGCGAGGTTCATTTTCTGAGTAGTAACATCGACGAAGTAATTGGTATGGCTGTGCATCGTTGCAAAATGCCCCTTCTTCACACGCAGATAAACGTCGCTGTTTTTCGTTCTTATCAAATATTCTTCTGCCATGGTTTCACCTCATTAACAAAACATTTTAGCTTCGTATTTAATATTACTACACTTTCACAAATAAATCAAGAGATTTCTGTACATTTTTTTGAGAATGAGGCAGAATAATAGGCAGCGTCTATGCCAGGAAGTGGAAATCCGCTCTTGCTTGAAAACGGATCTATCTTACATTCTATTGTAGTTATCCATTTCTTCCGATATCCTTTTCTCAGCATAAACGCGGTCTTTTTTAACTCCATCTCGAAGCAACTCTGTTAAACCGGAATGGTATACTAAAACTACAGTCGACAAACACCTTGAAAGGAAAAAGAGCAATGAAGTACAACAAAGAATTCAAGGCGGAAGCCTTAAAGCTATCAGGTAAAATAGGTGTTAAGAAGGCTGCACAGCAGCTCGGACTGAACTACTACACGCTCGCCGACCGGCGCAATGATAGAAAGGCGTATCCCTACTTACAAGTTGACCTGTGAGCAAGTTAAGACAGAAATATTCAGATATATCTTTGATACTACAATACACTAAGAGTGCAGCCGTGCGCTGACATAACGCACGCCTGCAGATCATTTATTGATCCTTTAAAACGCCCTTGGAGATCGAGTACACCCTGAAATAGCGGCACCAATCGTCCGTTTCGATGAGCACATAAGTCTTGCCGCCGCTGCCTTCATAGATAAAGGCGCTGCCCATCCTGTCAACTCTTTTATAATCAGCCATGACCGTGGCATCAAAAAGCCAATAGCTTCTTGATAGAACATAGTCATATGTTTCGTTTCCGCCGATCCTGACGTAGTCTTTAAGGTTAAGGTCGACCATCATAACGTCTTCATATGTGGCAGTGCCGGTATCGTAGACCTCGAGGTATTCTTCGATCTCGCTTTTGCTGTACAGCAGCATTACGAATATTAAGGCTTCGATTACAAGCACCGCCGTGAGGCAGATGAGCAGCGCTCTTTTTACCCTTTTTGCAATTATCTTTTTCATTGATGCTCACCCGTCAATATCGTTCGTTTTCCTTTATAAAGCTGAATTCGTAAAGAGGTTCGCCCATGTTTACGATGTCGTTCACAGGAAATGTGATGAAAGGGCTGTTACTGCCGTCAAAAATTAGCGAACAGCACAGCTCGTCAGTCCCGTCTTCTTTTTTTCGCGAGAAAAGCGAAGCCCTGCCGGAGATGCCCTCCTCGGAGGTCCCGTAAGCGGTAAACGAACCGTCGGGCGAAATGACGAGCGACGTTATCTTGCCGTAGCCACCGGCATTTTTGTAAACTCCGGCAAGCGATCCGAAATATGCGGAAAGCTCGCCCGTTTCTTCAAATTTGTCGATAACGAGCGGAAGTCGGCGGAAGTATGCGCCCTTTGGCGACTCGTTTTCAAGGTCTCCCGACTCAGTATCCGAGCTTACGGGAAAGCTGTTCCAGAGAAGCTCGTCGTCGGTGTAAAAATTGAAAAACATTCTCGAAGCGCCGTTTTCACTCTCACCCTGTTCGATACGCACGCTGCCAGTCAGGGTGTGACCATCGTTTTCGTAGGTGAAGCTTCCGCTGTTGTCGATAGTCAGCTTATCGTTCCAAAGGCTGCTTTCGAGGTACCACGTCCCGGCGATGACGGAAACGTCGAGGTGTATGCTGTCGGGATCGGGCTGAGTGGTGTATGGCATATACCCGGAAGCGGTGTTTGCGGTGCCTGATGTGACCGCATCGTCAAAGGTCTCGGCGGGAACAGCTGCGATTGGTCTTTTCGGCAATACAGCGGCGCTCTTTATCGCAAACACCGCCGCTGCCGTTACAACGAGGCAGGCTGCCGCAGCTCCGATTCGCCTGAGCTTCAACGTGTCGGAAATATTGATGACACTGAGCGAGTTATCGAGCACTTGCCGGGGTGACGCACTTAAATACGTATCGGCAGCCTTAGCCTTGCGGACGCTCGCCTTATACATCGCGTTCCTGCACTTTCGGGAAATGTGCGGCTGCTTTTTTTCGATCTCGCCGAGGACATCGTCGGGGGCGTTTTCAAGAAGCTTGAATATATCTTTAGTTTTACTCATTTCTCTGCCCCCTTTACTGAGTGATGCCCGCCGCTTTAAGGCATTCACGAAGCCTTTTGAGCGCCCGGCTGCAGCGTGTTCGCACGGCTGTAGAGGTCATTGACAGGTCGGCGGCGATCTCCTTTGACGTACGGTCGAAATAATACCTTTGAAAGACAATTGTGGAATCCGGCTCCCCCAGGTCGCTTATCAGCTTTAAGACAAGCCTCTGAAGTTCCGAGCGTTCCGCTTCTTCTTCAAGGTCAAAGCCGGAATCGAGCGCCGACATATCGTCTTCGTAAAGCGAAACTACAGGAGGATTATTACCGGTAAGGCTTCTGTAGCGGTCTATCGCTCTGCGCTTTGCGAACGTAGAGACGAGCGGCTTCAGCTCTCCGTCGGTCATATCTCCGGGATCAAGCCTTCGGTACAGCTCGGCGAAGACATCGCTTACACATTCCTCGACGTCCTCTTTGCGGGCGGTAAGACGCAGTCTGTTGTGCGCGACCGTATAGACGTAGGCACAGTATTCGTCGAAAAGCGCACGGTGCGCCTTATTAGGCGATCTGCCGTAAAGCCTTTTATACTCGCTTCCTGTCATCGTCGTCACCTCTTCCCGAACTTACCTTGTCCAGAGTTTTCCATTTCAATTATACACTATCGAAGTATATCAAACAACTGTTACAAATGCAAGCAATATGCGTTTATACTTTTTTGTGATCCTCCCCTGTCTCCACACCGAAAGCCGCTTGCAAAATCTATACACTCAGAGAGTGAGTCGTAAAGCAGCGGCAGTCGGCTCTGTTTTCTCCGACAAAAAAGAGCGGTCAAAAGTGACCGCTCTTTTAGTATTTTGTATTCCGTTATTTAAGACTTTCGGTTAGGCGCTGCATCGCTTCTTTCGTCGCTTCATAGCTTGCGAAGGAAGTAAACCTCATACAGCCCTTGCCGCATTCGCCGAAGCCCTCACCCGGGGTGGCAACGACGTTTGCCTTTTCAAGGAGAAAGTCGAAGAACTCCCAGCTTCCCATGTTGTTCGGGCAGGAGATCCAGATGTAAGGCGAATTTTTGCCGCCGGTGTATTCGATGCCGAGGGCGTCCATCGTCTGCATTATCAGGGAAGCGTTGCGCTTGTAATACTCGATGTTTTCCCTCGTCTGGCGCCGACCTTCGGGCGAGAATACCGCCTCTGCCGCGCGCTGCACGGGGTAGGACACGCCGTTGAATTTCGACGACTGGCGTCTGTACCAAAGCTTTCCGATACTGTGACCGTCGCGCTCCATCTCCTTCGGGATAACGGTGTAGCCGCAGCGAAGCCCGGTGAAGCCCGCAGTCTTGGAAAGAGAACAGAACTCAATGGCGCATTGCCTTGCGCCCACGATGGCGAAGATACTTCTCGGCTTGTCGTCCGAGATGAACGCTTCATACGCACTGTCGTAGAGAATAATAGCATCGTTTTTGATTGCATATTCTACCCACTGCTCTAACTGTTCTTTTGTATACGCTGCACCCGTCGGGTTGTTAGGGGAGCAAAGGTAGATCACATCGGGGTGAATTGTCTCGTCCGGTGTTGCGCAGAAGCTGTTTTCCTTTGTAGACGGGGCGATTACGATCTTCCTGCCTGCCATAATATTTGTATCGACGTAAACGGGATAGACGGGGTCGGTAACGAGGACGGTGCTGTCAGTCGAGAATATGTCGCCGATGTTGCCGCAGTCGCTCTTTGCGCCGTCGTTTACATATACCTCGTCTGCGCCGACAAGGACGCCGAACGAAGCGTAGTAGCCACTGATCGCCTTCCTCAGGAATTCATATCCTTCGTAACTCGGGTAACCCTTGAAGGTCTCGGCCTTGCCCATCTCGTCGGCGGCTTTCTTTATCGCCTCAACAACAACGGGCGCAAGCGGCAGCGTTACGTCGCCAATGCCCATTCTGATGATCTTCTTGTCGGGATTAGCCGCCGCGTATTTCTCCGTTCTGTCGGCGACCTCGGCAAAGAGGTAGCTTTCAACAAGGTTATCAAAATTTCTGTTGATCTTCATTTTTATTCCTCCACAACACCGTCGAATACGAACTCGGCGGGGCCTGTCATGAGCACCTTCTCGTCGGTGTAGACAATAGTCAGTGTACCGCCGAGCAGGTGAACGTTTACAGGTTCGTTTTTCGGCACAAGACCGTTTGCGGCCGCCGCCGTCACGGTTGCGCAGGCGCCCGTTCCGCAGGCGAGAGTTTCGCCGCTGCCCCTCTCCCACACTCTCATGCGAAGGTCGTTCTTACCGAGGACGTTCACAAATTCCACGTTTGCCCTGTCGGGGAAAACTTTGTGGTTTTCAAGCGGTCTGCCGAGCTTTTCAAGCTCGAGAGACGTGGTGTCTTCCTCGGTAAAGATAACGCAATGGGGGTTGCCCATATCGACAAATGTATAGACGTACTCGCCATTTTCCGTCTTGATAGGCTCCGAGAGCGCTCCGATTATGGGCTTACCCATATCGACTGTAACGCTCTGCGCCTTATGGTCATTCCCGGTTATATCAAGCGTTTTTATGCCGGACTTCGTCTCGAGCGTGACCTTTGTCTTGTCGGTAAGACCGCGCTCATAAACGTATTTCGCGATACACCTTGACGCGTTGCCGCACATCGCACCCTCGCTGCCGTCGGCGTTGAACATTCTCATCCTGAAATCAGCCTTGTCCGAAGGCATGATAAGGACTATCCCGTCGCCGCCAACGCCGAAATGCCTGTCGGAAAGTTTTATAGACAGCTTCTCCGGATCCTTCGGCTGCGCCTTGCTGACGCAGTCGAAGTAGATGTAATCGTTGCCGAGACCGTGCATTTTTGTAAACTCCAATGACATTTTTTCCATCTCCGTTTTTATGATGAACGATGATCGTCAGATCATGTTGGTGTAGCGCATGAGGAACTCGTCGACCTCACGTGCTGCGGCTCTTCCCTCCGAGATCGCCCACACCACAAGGCTCTGACCTCTGTGCATATCTCCCGCGGTAAAGACCTTAGGCACGTTCGTCGAATAGCGGCCTTCTTCTGTTGCAACATTCGTTCTGGCGTTTGTCTCTACGCCGAACGCCATTGTTACATAATCGCACGAGCCGAGGAAGCCTGCGGCTATTAGCAGCATTTCTGCTTCTACCATTCTTTCGCTGCCCTCGACGGGGGTCATAACGGTGCGGGCCGTTTCTTCGTCCTTTTTAGGCTCGAGAGAGACAAGCTCTGCCGCTTTGAGGCAGCCGTTATCATCGCCGATAAGCTTTTTGATCGTCGTCTGATATACCCTCGGGTCGCTGCCGAAGACGGCCGCCGCTTCCTGCTGACCGTAATCGGTCTTGCAGACTCTCGGCCACTGAGGCCATGCGTTGTCGTGCGTGCGCTCATCGGGAAGCTTCGGCATCATTTCAAGCTGCGTTATAGAGCGGCAGCCGTGGCGTATACAGGTGCCTACGCAGTCGTTGCCGGTGTCGCCGCCGCCGACCACAAGGACGTTTTTATCCTTCGCGCTGATGAAGTTACCGTTTTCATATTCGCCATCGAGAAGCGCCTTTGTTGTTGATTTAAGGAAATCGACAGCGAAGTGGATGCCGGAAAGCTCTCTGCCTTCGACCTTGAGGTCTCTTGGTTTCGACGCGCCGCAGCAAAGAACGACGGCGTCAAAGTTATCCATGATCTCGTCAGCGGAGACGTTTTCGCCGACGTCGCAGTTTGTTTTGAAGACAACGCCCTCGTTTTCCATGAGGCGGACTCTTCGCATAACGACACTTTTGTCGAGCTTCATGTTCGGGATACCGTACATTAGAAGTCCGCCTAGGCGGTCAGATCTTTCAAAGACCGTGACCTCGTGACCACGCTTGTTGAGCATATCTGCGCAGGCAAGACCGGACGGACCCGAACCGATCACCGCCACACGCTTTCCGGAGCGCACCTTCGGCGGATCCGGCTTGATGTAACCCTCGGAGAAGCCGTACTCTACAATAGCAAGCTCGTTGTCGTGAACTGTAACGGGGCTGTCGTTTAAGCCGCAGGTGCAGGCGGCTTCACAGAGTGCCGGGCAAACTCTGCCGGTAAACTCCGGGAAGCTGTTTGTTTTGAGAAGTCTGCTCAAAGCGTGCTCCATGTGACCGTTGTAAAGCTCGTCGTTCCACTCGGGTATGAGGTTATGGAGCGGGCAGCC
Organism: uncultured Eubacteriales bacterium; assembly: GCA_900317025.1. GTDB lineage: Bacteria > Bacillota > Clostridia > Oscillospirales > Acutalibacteraceae > RUG592. The sequence goes on from ONFG01000010.1 coordinate 23,527, forward strand.
CGATACCATGCCGTGAAGCTTCATCGCGGACTGGCAGAAGGGTACGCCGCAGTTCATGCAGCGTGCTGCCTGGCGCACTCTCTCCTCGCGATTGAGCGGAGAGTGGAATTCGCTGAAATCCTTAATTCTCATTTCCGGTGAAACGGTGCCGTTGTTTTCCCTTTCATACTCAAGGAAGCCTGTAGGTTTACCCATTTTGCTTCTCCCCCTTCTGCATCTCGTAAAACGCCTCGAGAACCGCCTGATCGTGGCTCAGGCCCTTCTCCTCGAAGCGCCCTATCTCGCCGAGCATTTTATTGTAATCGTTAGGCATTATCTTCTTGAAGTTCGGCAGAAAGCTCTCGAAGTCTGCAAGCATTCTCCCGGCAAGCGGCGAGTCTGTCGCTTCAAGGTGCTTTTCGATCATCGTGCGAAGCTCCTCGATGTCGTGCTTTTCGGTGACGTCGGTCATCGTTACAAGCTCCTTGTTGAGCTTTAAGTAGAAGTCGTGGCGCGCGTCATATACATAAGCAATGCCGCCGCTCATTCCTGCGGCGAAGTTTCTGCCGGTAGGTCCTAAAACGACTACCCTGCCGCCCGTCATATACTCGCAGCCGTGGTCTCCCACACCCTCGCAGACTGCGTATGCGCCGGAATTGCGCACACAGAAGCGCTCGCCTGCAACGCCATTGATATATGCTTCTCCGCTCGTCGCGCCGTAAAGCGCAACGTTGCCAACGATAATGTTTTCTTCCGCCTTAAAGTCGCTGTCCTTCGGCGGGTAAAGGACGAGTTTGCCGCCCGAAAGGCCCTTGCCGAAGTAGTCGTTTGAATCGCCCTCGAGCCTGAGCGTCAGACCCTTCGGGATAAACGCGCCGAACGACTGTCCGCCGCCGCCCGAGCACTGCACGGTATAGAAATCGTCCTCGAGCGTCTCGCCAAATCTCTCGGTAATAACAGAGCCGAAGATCGTTCCAAGCGAACGGTCGGTGCTTGTGACGTTGACTCTGACCGTCTTTTTCGTGTGGTTCTTCATCGCCTTCGTAAACTCGGGAATAAGCTTGCTTTCGTCGATAGTTTTATCAAGACCGAAGTCGTAAACGTCGTTCGGGTCGAATCTCTTCTTCTCCTCGTTTGCGTATTCACGGCTGAGGATGCCGGCGAGGTCAACTTTTTCCGCTCTGTCGGTTACCTGCTTGCCTCTAACCTTCAGAAGGTCTGTTCTGCCGACAAGCTCATCGACCGTGCGGACGCCGAGCTTTGCCATGATCTCGCGAAGCTCCTCGGCGATAAACATCATGAAATTTACGATGTACTCCGGCTTGCCGCAGAAGCGCTTTCTAAGCTCAGGGTTCTGTGTAGCGATGCCCACGGGGCAGGTGTCGAGGTTGCAGACACGCATCATCACGCAGCCCATAGTTACGAGCGGAGCCGTGGCAAAGCCGAATTCCTCGGCGCCAAGCATAGCGGCGATCGCAACGTCTCTTCCGCTCATGAGCTTGCCGTCTGTCTCGATAATAACGCGCGAGCGCAGACCGTTCCGGATAAGTGTCTGGTGAGTTTCTGCAAGACCAAGCTCCCAAGGCAGACCCGCGTTGTGTATCGAGCTTACGGGCGCAGCCCCCGTGCCGCCGTCGTAGCCGGAAATGAGGACGACCTGCGCGCCTGCCTTCGCAACGCCCGCCGCGATAGTTCCGACGCCCGCCTCGCTGACAAGCTTTACGGAGATCCTAGCTTTTCTGTTGGCGTTTTTAAGGTCGTAAATGAGCTGAGCCAGATCCTCGATAGAGTAGATATCGTGGTGAGGCGGTGGAGAGATCAGCGCCACGCCCGGCGTTGAGTAGCGGTTCTTGGCGATCCACGGGTATACCTTCTTTCCCGGAAGATGGCCGCCCTCTCCGGGCTTTGCGCCCTGAGCCATCTTAATCTGTATTTCCTTGGCGCTCATAAGGTACTTGCTCGTTACGCCGAAGCGACCCGAGGCTACCTGCTTGATGGCGCTGTTTTTGTCAGTTCCGAAGCGCTCGGGCATCTCGCCGCCTTCGCCGGAGTTTGACTTTCCGTGCAGGCGGTTCATAGCCTGCGCCATGCACTCGTGAGCCTCCTGGCTGATCGAGCCGTAGCTCATCGCGCCCGTTTTAAAGCGCTTTACGATCTCGCTCGCAGGCTCGACCTCATCGATCGGGATACTGCGGCTATCATCATAGTCAAGCTCCATCAAGCCTCTGAGCGTATGCGGTACGCTCTCGTTGTCGACCATAGCGGTGTACTCCTTGAAACGCTTGTAATCGCCCGTCTGAGTTGCCTCGCGGAGAGCGATGATCGTTTCGGGATTGTACATATGGTCTTCTTTATCGTGACCGGAGCGAAGCTTGTGGGAGCCTACGCTGTCTGTGGTCGTATCTACGCCGAGACCGAGCGGGTCGAATGCGTGGTCGTGGCGCCACTCGACGCCCTCGCCGATCTCTTCAAGTCCGATGCCTCCGATTCGGCTTACCGTATTCGTAAAATACTTGTCGATAACGTCCTGCTTTATGCCGACCGCCTCAAAGATCTGAGACGACTGGTAGGAATGTATCGTTGAAATGCCCATCTTTGAGGCGATCTTGACGATTCCGTGAAGAACGGCGGAGTTGTAGTCCTTGATAGCGGTGTGATAGTCCTTATCGAGCAAACCCTTGTCGATAAGCTCGGTGATGCACTCCTGCGCAAGGTACGGGTTTACGGCTCTTGCGCCGTAGCCGAGAAGCGCGGCGAAATGGTGCACCTCGCACGGCTCTGCGCTCTCGAGGATTATCGAAACGGCGGTGCGCTTCTTCGTTCTGATAAGGTACTGCTCCATCGCGGAAACGGCGAGCAGTGACGGGATAGCTACGTGGTTCTCGTCGACGCCTCTGTCGGAGAGCACGATGATGTTCGCGCCGTTTCTATACTCTCTGTCACACGAAACAAACAGCCTGTCAAGCGCGCGCTCGAGCGACGTGTTTTTATAGTAAAGCAGCGATACGGTCGCGACCTTGAAACCGGGGCGCTTGATCGCCTTGATCTTCATGAGATCGACGGACGTAAGTATCGGATTATGGATCTCAAGCATATTGCAGTTGTCGGCCTTTTCCTCGAGAAGGTTGCCGTCGGAGCCGACGTATACGGTCGTATCGGTGACGATCTCCTCACGGATAGCGTCGATCGGCGGGTTAGTTACCTGCGCGAATATCTGCTTGAAGTAGTTGAAAAGCGACTGGTGCTTCTCGGAGAGGACGGCTAACGGGATATCCGTTCCCATTGCGGCAGTTGCCTCGCCGCCGTTTTTTGCCATCGGGAGGATCGAATCCCTTATCTGCTCGTAGCAGTAGCCGAACGCTTTATAGAGGCGGTCGCGCTGCTCCTGCGTATGGTTCTCGACCTTGTGGTTCGGGATCGGCAGCTCGCTGAGGTTTACGAGGTTCTGGTCCAGCCATTCGCCGTAGGGCTTTTCGAGGGCGTAGCGCTGCTTTAGCTCCTCATCGGAGATAACGCGCTGCTGTCTGAGGTCGACAAGGAGCATCTTGCCGGGCTGAAGGCGGCTTTTTTTAACGATCCTCTCGTTGTTAACCGGAAGAACACCTACCTCGGACGAAAGGATAAGCATATCGTCGTCGGTGATGTAGTAGCGTGAGGGGCGCAGACCGTTTCTGTCGAGCACCGCGCCGACCGTGTCGCCGTCTGAAAAGAGGATCGCCGCGGGACCGTCCCACGGCTCCATCATCGTGGAGTAGTAGTGGTAGAAATCACGCTTTTCGCGCGAGATAGTTTTATCGTTCGAGTACGGCTCGGGGATAGCCACCATAACAGCCTTAGGAAGCTCCATGCCGTTCATCATGAGGAACTCGAGTGTGTTGTCGAGCATCGCGGAGTCGGAGCCGGAGCCGTTGATAACTGGGAGTATCTTGTCGATGTCGTCCTGCATTACGGGGCTTGTCATCGTCTCTTCACGGGCAAGCATTCTGTCGGCGTTGCCGCGGATCGTGTTTATCTCGCCGTTGTGGAGGATAACTCTGTTCGGGTGAGCGCGCTCCCACGAGGGGTTGGTGTTCGTCGAGAATCTCGAGTGAACCAGTGCGAGCGCACTTTCGTATTCCTCGCTCCGGAGATCGAGATAAAAGCGGCGAAGCTGGTTTACAAGGAACATTCCCTTGTAGACGATCGTTCTCGACGAGAAGGAACAGACGTATGTGTTGTCGTTGCTCTGCTCGAATTCGCGGCGGATCACGTAAAGCCGTCTGTCGAACTCAATGCCCTTTTTCACGCCTTCGGGCTTCTTAACGAAGCACTGCATTATACGGGGCATACAGTCGAGAGCCTTCTTTCCGATAGCGGCGCTGTCGGTCGGGACGTCACGCCAGCCGAGGAACTCTACGCCTTCCTTCCGGGAGATGATCTCGAGCATCTTTTTTGCCTGGCTGCATTTAAGCTCATCCTGCGGGAGGAAGAACATTCCGACTCCGTAGCTTCTCTTTTCGCCGAGGTCTAACCCAAGCTCCGCGGTTGCCTTTTTAAAGAAGCCGTGGGAAATCTGGAGAAGTATACCTACGCCGTCACCCGTTTCTCCCGCTGCGTCTTTACCAGCTCTGTGCTCAAGCTTTTCAACGATAGAGAGCGCGTCGTTTACAACGGAGTGGGTCTGTTCGCCCTTGATGCTGACAACCGCGCCGATACCGCAGGCATCATGCTCAAATTCCGGGCGGTAAAGCGCCGCACCTTCCTTTCTCTCGGGCATGAACAGGTCGCCCCTGCAGCCTTGCGCCGCTCTGTTATTAAGATCATTCATTGATAATCTACCTCACTTTCGGATATCTTGCTCGTGATATACTCCTCATTTATCGGAAACCGCTTCAATAAGCCCCCTGAAGAGTGGGTGCGCCTTGTTTGGGCGGCTCTTGAATTCGGGATGGAACTGCACCCCAACGTAAAATCTGTTTTCCGGCATCTCTACCGTCTCGACGATCATGCCATCGGGCGACGTTCCACTTAAAACAAGCCCGCTGTTTACAAGCTGATCCCTGAATTCGTTGTTGAACTCGTAGCGGTGGCGGTGGCGCTCGATGATCTCGGATTTTCCGTAACACAGCTGCATCTTCGTGTTGTCGGCAATGCGGCATTTATAGGAGCCGAGGCGAAGCGTTCCGCCCTTGTTGATCTCGTTGTTCTGGTCAGGCATGAAGTCGATGACCTTGTGGCTTGAGGAAGCATCAAACTCGCCGGAGTTCGCGTCGGCAAATCCACAGACGTTTCTCGCGAATTCGATAACGGCGATCTGCATACCGAGACAAATGCCGAGGTACGGCAGGTCGTTTTCTCTTGCGTATTTCGCAGCAGCGATCATGCCGGGAATACCACGCTCGCCAAATCCTCCGGGGACTATGACCGCGTCCAGCCCCCTCAGCTTTTCGGCTGCATTCTCATCGGTGATCTCTTCACTGTCAATCCACTCGATATTGGTGTGTACCTTGCAGGCGTAGCCCGCATGGTGTATCGCCTCGGCGACGGAAAGATACGCGTCGTGAAGCTGGACGTATTTACCTACGATCCCCACGGTGACGCTCTTATCACGCCCGCGAATATTTTCGAGCATCTCGTTCCAGTCGGAAAGGTCGGGCTGCTTCGCTTCGAGGCGGAGCTTTTTGAGAACGACCTCGGAGAAATGCGCCTTTTCAAGCATGATCGGCGCTTCGTAAAGCACGGGAACATTCGTATTTTCGATAACGCAGTCCTCGGTGACGTTGCAGAAGAGGGATATCTTTTTGAAGATATTGCTCTCGAGCGGCTCGTCGCAGCGAAGGACGATAATGTCGGGCTTTATGCCCATGCCTTGAAGCTCTTTGACGGAGTGCTGGACCGGCTTCGTTTTATGCTCGTCGGAGCAGTGAAGGTACGGCACCAGAGCGACGTGGATATAACACACATTTTCAAAGCCGACTTCAAGCCCTACCTGGCGTATCGCCTCGATGAACGGCTGGCTCTCAATGTCGCCCGTCGTGCCGCCGATCTCTGTGATGACGACATCGGCGTCGCTCATGCTTCCCACATTATATATGAAATGCTTTATCTCGTTCGTAACGTGCGGTATGACCTGAACGGTCTCTCCGAGAAACTCGCCCCTGCGCTCCTTATTGAGGATATTCCAGTACACCTTTCCCGTTGTCAGATTGGAGTATTTGTTCAGATCCTCGTCGATAAATCGCTCGTAGTGGCCGAGGTCGAGGTCGGTCTCCGCGCCATCCTCCGTTACGAAGACCTCTCCGTGCTGATATGGACTCATCGTTCCCGGATCAACGTTGATGTACGGGTCAAGCTTCTGAGCGGCGATCTTTAAGCCGCGCGCCTTGAGAAGTCTTCCCAGTGATGCCGCTGTAATGCCTTTTCCAAGCCCCGAAACAACGCCGCCCGTAACGAAAATGTACTTTGTCATATCTATATCCCTCTTTGATGATCTTTATATATTCGCCGCCCGACAAGAGGGCAGCGTGAATTTGCTTTTAATCGTCCTCGTCGGACAGCTTAGCGATAACTCTTCTCGCCGCCTCGGACTTTTTGATCCCCGAGTCCATCGCCGCTTTTTCGATGAAGCGGTGCGCCTGCTCTTCCGTCATATCCCTTTCGGATATCAGCAGGCTTTTCGCCTTTGTAACAAGCCTTACTTCACGAAGCTTGCTCTCGAGCTTTTCGGTATCGTCGCGCAGCCGCCTCATCTTTGTTGCGGAGGCGAACATCACCATCATAGTCTGGTAAAGCACAGAGCGGTTGAGTACCTTTGAGAGCGTTACGACACCGTACTGCTCCAGCTTGAACGAAACCCTCTCGATCTGCTCCGGACTGACGATCGTGACAACGGCACATTCTCCCGACGAACTTACGGCAAGCTTCGTTCCAAATTCGTCGGAGAGCGGCATATTGATTATCATAATGTCGATCGGGGTTCTGAGCAGAGTACGGCGAGCCTCGGCTGCGCTCGAAACGCAAAGCACCGGTGAAAACCGGCTTTGGGGTATCGCGGCTTTGATGAAATCGACTGCCCTGCCCTCCTTTGAAACTATAAGAACACTTCGACATTCGCCCTGCACAAAGATCACCTCTTTTCGTCACGCTGACTGTTTATACGATCATCTCAAAAAGCCCAGCGGAATGTTTTGCTTTATAAACTCACTGTTTCTTGCAAGCTCGGCTGCCGCCTCGTACGACCCCGGCAGGAGTTTAAGCTGCTTTGTCACGCTCTCGGGCGCTATGTAAAGGTTCACGTTCTGCGGCTCGGGCGGTTCAAGGCCGTTCTCTATGCCGTCCATTGCGGCACGGATGAGCAGCGCATAAGCCACATACGGGTTGACCGTCGGGTCGGGAGAGCGAAGCTCCAGCCTGCGGTACTCTCCCTTTGCTGCGGGTATACGCACGAGCTGAGAGCGGTTTTCGTGAGACCATGTGATGTATTTCGGCGCCTTGTCTCTGCCGAGGCGCTTGTAAGATTCCTCGCAGGGGTTCAGAAACGCCGTCATCTCTGCAACATGGGCAAGAATGCCCGCAAGCATTCCGCGCGAATGATCCTTGCCGTCGGTCGACTTTACCGACATATTTATATGCAAACCACTTCCGCTCTTTTCGGGCAGCGGCTTCGGTGAAAAGTCGGCGCAAAGACCGTTTACATCAGAGACGGACGCGACTACCTTTTTGAACGTTACGGCGTTGTCCGCGGAGGTAATGGCGTCGCTGTACTTGAAATCTATCTCGTTCTGACCGGGACCCATCTCGTGATGGGAGCTTTCCGGCATGATATCCATATTCAAAAGTGTGAAGCAGATGTCGCGCCTTACGTCCTCACCCTTGTCTTCGGGGGCGTTGTCCATGTAGCCTGCATTATCGAAGGGGATCTTAGTGTCGCAGCCGTTCTCGTCGCGCTTGAAAAGGTAGAATTCAAACTCCGCGCCGAAATTGAACGTGATGCCCTTTTTCTTCGCAGCATCGACGGCTTCCTTTAAAAGACGGCGGCTGTCAAGCTCGAAGGGCGTGCCATCAGGCTTGTATATGCCGCAGAACATTCTGGCGACCCTGCCCTGATCCGGTCTCCACGGAAGGATCTGGATCGTCTGAGCGACCGGCTTTAAGAACAAGTCGGAGCTTACCTCGTCACCAAAGCCGTAAATGCTCGAGGCATCAAAGGCGATTCCGTCGGTGAATGCTCGTTTCAGCTCCGACGGCATAATTGAAATATTTTTTTGGATTCCTGCAATATCAACAAAGGAAAGACGGATAAACTTTATGTCCTCCTCTTCGATGAAATCCATTACGTCTATATATGAACAACACATGACGCTTTAACCTCCATATCTGCTATAGATTTTACCCAAGATATGCTCCAAAATTAAAATAGCGTTTTCGGCGAAAATTATCAACCTGCTAAAAACGGCTTATTTCCTATAAATTTCGGACCTTTCAAAAAATAAAAGGCATCCACCGCAAGGGGACACTTTCCCCCATTGCAATGAACGCCTTTGCCCATTTCTTCAATGAAGATATTGTACTAAAAAAAGCGCGTTTTGTCAATAACACAAATCATGAAAACTTGTTGTACAAAGCGTGTTTTTTTGTTTTATTAGCTACATTAAAACGCGCGTTTTTGCAGGATTTTATTTCTGATTATGCAAAGCTGCTCATTTTGGAAACCCTTTTCACCTCGAAAATGAAGCGCTCCATCTTAGCTCTGTCCTTTTTGCCGCCCGTTTCGATACCCGAGCTTACGTCAACGCCGAACGGGCGAAGCTTTGCGACAGCCTCGGCCGCGTTGTCGGGAGAAAGTCCGCCCGCGAGCAGATAGGGCCTTTTTACGCTTTTAGCAAGGCTCCAGTCAAATGACGCGCCGCTGCCGGTGCCGGAATCAAGCAGGATAAGATCGGCGGGGCTTGCCTCCGCTTTTTTGCAGTCTTCAAGGCTCCTTACGCAAAACGCCTGGATTATCGGATTGCTTGTAAGCCCACGCAGCGTTTTGATGTAGTCGTCAGTTTCGGCTCCGTGGAGCTGGGCTTCGTCTATAATACCGCTTTCGAGAAGCCCGGCTACCGTCCCGGGCGCTTCGTTGACGAAAACGCCGACAGCTTTGACGCGGCTGTCAAGCAGCGCTTTGAGGCTTCTCGCCGTTTCTCGGTCTACAAAGCGCTTGCTTTTAGGCGCGAAGACGAAGCCGATGTAATCTGGCAAAAGCTCGTTTGCAGCCAGAATATCCTCGGGGCGCGAAAGCCCGCAAAGCTTTATCCTCGTCATAGTTCACCCCGAAGCTCGGAAAGCTTCTTCTTCTTATCGGCGGATCTCATGAGCGATTCACCGACAAGCACCGCGTCAGCACCGACAAATTCCAGACGCTCTACATCTTCCCTGCAGGAAACGCCGCTCTCGGAGACAAACAAAACTCCCGGCGGGACAAGCTCGCGAAGTCTGTGGCTGTTCTCTGTGTCGACGGTGAAATCTTTGAGGTTCCTGTTGTTGACGCCGATGAGCCTTGCTCCAGCAGCGACAGCCGCTTTTACCTCGGCTTCGTCGTGCGCCTCAACGAGCGCCGAAAGCCCGAGCGTTTCGCATATGCCCAAGTAGCTTTCAAGCTGATTATCTGAGATTATCGAGCAGATAATCAGTACGGCGGACGCGCCGAGCGTTTTCGCCTCGTATATCATGTATTCGTCGACGGTGAAGTCCTTTCTCAGGCACGGTATCGAAACGGCGCTTGCGATCTCACGAAGATATTCGCTGCTGCCGAGAAACCATTTCGGCTCTGTAAGTACGGAGATGCAGTCCGCTCCTGCAGCTTCGTATTCGCGAGCGATGTCGAGATACGGGAAATCCGGGGCGATAAGTCCCTTTGAGGGCGACGCCTTCTTGCATTCGCAGATGAACGACACGCCCGGCTTTTTCAGCGCGTTCTCAAATGTGAAGCCGCCCTTAGGGAGCGAGAGCGCCGCCGCCTTCATCTGATCTGCGCTGACGAACTTTTTCGCCTCTTCAGTGCGCCTTTTTGCATACTCCGAAAGCTCGTCAAGAATACTCATGCGTTTTCCTCCGAACGGTTGCTGACCTCTATGAGCTTTTCGAGCGTTTCCAGTGCCTTGCCGGAGTCGATAAGGCTCGAGGCAAACTCGACGCCCTCTTTCATGCTGCCGGCCTTGCCACCGATGTAGAGCGACGCGCCCGCGTTCATGAGCACAGCGTTTCTCTTTGCGCCCTTCTCGCCCGAGAGGATCGCCCTTGTGATCTTTGCGTTTTCCTCGGGTGTTCCGCCGACAAGCTCGCTCTTGTCGCAGCGCTCGAAGCCGAAGTCCTCGGGCTTGATCTCGTAGGATTTATACCAGCCGTTACTGATCTCGCAAACGGTCGTCGGGGAGCTTAAAGAGATCTCGTCGAGCTTATCCTGACCGAAAACGACCATACCCCTCTTAACGCCGAGGCTCACAAGAACCTGCGCCAGCGGCTCTACAAGGTACTCGTCATACACACCGAGAAGCTGCATCGAGGGGGACGCGGGGTTTGTAAGAGGTCCAAGAATGTTGAAAACGGTGCGAAAACCAAGCTCTCTGCGGATAGCGCCGACGTACTTCATCGAGGAGTGGTACTCCTGCGCGAAGAAGAAGCACATTCCTGCCTCTTTAAGGAGCTCGACGCACTTGTCGGGCTTTTGCCTGATGTTTACTCCGAGCGCTTCCAGACAATCGGCAGTTCCGCAAAGCGACGAAGCGGCTCTGTTGCCGTGCTTTGCGACCTTCATTCCACCGGCTGCCGCAACGAGAGCCGACGTTGTGGAGATGTTGAAGCTGCCCGCGTTGTCGCCGCCCGTGCCGACGATCTCGAAGACGTCGAAGTCGGTCGTGACCTTCGTTGCGTGGTCTCTCATCGCTGCGGCGCAGCCTGCGATCTCGTCCTTAGTCTCGGCACGCGCGCTCTTGGTAGAGAGCGAAGCGAGGAACGCGGCGTTCTGAGTAGGCGTAGTCTCGCCGCTCATTATCTCGTTCATTACTGCGTACGCCTCGTCGTAGGTAAGGTCTTCCTTGTTTACGATCTTTACTATGGCTTCTTTTATCATGGTGTTCCTCTCCTTATATATATTTTATACTTTAAAGTCTATAAAGTTTTTGAGCATCATCTTTCCGTCGGGCGTCATGATCGACTCGGGGTGAAACTGCACTCCGAAGACCGGAAGGGTCTTGTGCTGTACCGCCATTACCTCGCCGTCTTCCGTGACGGCCGTTACCTCAAGCTCCTCGGGAAGCGATCCATCGTCTGCCGCGAGCGAGTGGTAACGCGCAACGGGCGCGCGCTCCGGGCAGCCCTTGAAAATCGGGCAGGAAAGATCAAGCTTTGCGATCGACTGCTTGCCGTGCATAAGCCGCTTTGCGTAGGTGACCTTGCCGCCGAAAGCCTCGCAAATCGCCTGGTGACCGAGGCAAACGCCGAGGATCGGGAACTCGCCGCCGAGTCTTCTTGCCGCCTCGACGATCACGCCGGCGTCCTCCGGTCTGCCGGGGCCCGGCGAAAGAATGATCCTTTCGGTATTTAACGCGCGTATCTCGGCTACCGTCAGCTCGTCGTTGCGGACGACCTTTATGTCGGGGTCAAGCTCGCCGACAAGCTGGTATAGATTATATGAAAAGCTGTCATAGCTGTCGATCAGCAGAGTCATAAGTCCACCTCCTGTGCAAGTTCGAGCGCCTTGAGCGAAGCCTTCGCCTTGTTGAGACACTCGTCGTATTCCTTATCCGGAATCGAATCGGCAACAATCCCCGCGCCGCTTCTTACAAACACCTTCCCGTTTTTCTTGTATGCTATCCTTATAGCGATGCACGTGTCCATGTTGCCGGTGAAGTCGATGTATCCGATAGCGCCGCCGTAAATTCCGCGTTTGTTGTTTTCAAGTTCGCCGATGAGCTGGCAGGCTCGGATCTTTGGCGCGCCCGAGAGCGTTCCAGCGGGGAGAACCGCCTCAACGGCGTCGAGTGCGTCAAAGCGACCGTCTATCTCTCCGCGGACAGTCGAGCCGATGTGCATAACGTGGGAGTAGCGCTCGATCGAATGAAGCTTTTCGACAGAGACACTGCCGAAGCGGCTGATCTTACCCAAGTCGTTTCTGCCGAGGTCCACGAGCATATTGTGCTCGGCAAGCTCCTTTTCATCGGCGAGAAGCTCCGTCTCGAGAGCTTTATCCTCCTCGGGCGTCTTTCCTCTTGGGCGTGTTCCCGCAAGAGGAAATGTATGGAGCACGCCGTTTTCAAGCTTCACCAGCGTTTCAGGAGAAGCACCTGCGACCTCAACATCGGTTCCCGAGAAGTAGAACATATACGGCGATGGGTTGATCGTTCTTAAAATGCGGTACGTGTTGAAGAGAGATCCTTCAAACGGTGCCTCAAGGCGGTTTGAAAGGACGATCTGAAAAATATCGCCCTCACGGATATGCGTTTTTGCCTTTTCGATCATTTCGCAGAAGCGCTCGCGGGAGAAAAGCGGCTTGACATCGCCGAGAAGCTTTCCTCCCGGTTCTCTGAGCTTTTCGCCGTTTCTCAGAAGTTCGGCAGTCTGTTTAAGCTCCATGACCGCTTTATTGTAGCCGGCTTCTTTGTCGTCAAGCCTCATGTTGGCGATCAGCACGATTTTCTGGCTCACATTGTCGAAGGCTATTACCTTGTCGAAAAGCATGAGGTCAACGTCCTTAAACGCCTCGGTGTCTTCCGTTTTTACCCTTGCCGTAGGCTCGCTGTAGCCGAGGTAGTCGTATGAGAAATAGCCTACAAGCCCGCCCGTGAACGGCGGAAGGTAGTCAAAGCGCGGGCTTTTGTAGCCCGACAGAAGCTGACGGATACAGGAAGACGGGGCGTCGGTCGTCATTTTGATGCCGCCGGCAGAAAGCTTGCCATCGATACAGGTGATCTCCGTCTTCGGGTCATAGCCGAGGAAGGTGTAGCGGCCCCACGTTTCGTTTGCCTGTGCGGATTCGAGCATATAGCAGTGAGACGAGACGTTCTTTAGAATGCGCATCGCCTCGATCGGCGTAATAAAATCCGCAAGCAGCTCGCAGCTCAACGGCACGATGTCGTATTTTCCTTCTTCGCGGATACGAGTGATGTCGTCAAGACTTGGTAAGATCTTCATGATCGTTCCTCCTTTAAATAAAAAAAGCTCCTCCGACCCATGCCGTCAGCGAAGCCAAAACAAAAAAGCCCCTGACAGACCATAGATCTGATCTGTCAAGGACGAATAATTCTTTGAATATCCGCGGTGCCACCTTGATTTACGGAGTACTCCGTACACTTAGCGGGATACCAACATATCCCCGGCAAATAACGCCTGCCCGGACGTCGCAGAATACTCGGCGGCTGCACAAACCTGCACCGCGCCTTTGACTGCGCCCTCAGCGGCCCATTTGACGATTTGTTTCCTACCCGACTCTCAGCATCGCGGGCTCTCTGTGAAGGCATCATCGCCGTTATCTCCGCTTCAACGGTTTAATATTCTGATGTAGTTATTCTATACCACAGATTCTCAAAAGTCAATAAGCGAAACCAATTGTTCACAGAAAATTCATAATTAACTTTTACTCCCTGTGCCGATGCCCTTGCCTTCGTAAGTCAGACAAGCGTTACCTTGTATTTGCGAAGCCAATAGTCTACCTGCGCGATGTAGGCGAGTATCTGCGGCGCTTTCATAAGCTGACCGTACCACGGCGAAGGAATGCTCTCGGGGTCTTCGATTATCCTGCGAACGCCGTCATGGTCGAGCATCTCGTAAAGCGGCGACATCTTGTCTGCAAACACCCTTTCGGCGCCCTCCGCGCAAAGCTTGTGGTAGATAGGGTTGTGAGTTTTCGGGTAGGGCGATTTCTTTCGCCACGCAACGCTCTCGGGCAGTATATCCGAAAACGCTTCGCGGACTATCCCCTTTTCGCGCCCGTGAAGCGCTTTAAACTCCCACGGCATATTATAGGCGTACTGCACGAGCCTGTAGTCGCAAAACGGCACGCGCACCTCAAGCCCCGAGTACATCGAGCAGCGGTCCTTTCGGTCGAGCAGCGTCTGCATGAACCATCCGAAATTGAGCATGAACATCTCCCTCATTCGGCGCTTGTGAGGCGTGTCTGAGGGGAGATAATCGGTCGCTCTGACAGTCTGCTCGTAGCGGCTGTGAACGTACTCCTCTCCGCGCGGAAGGAAACCGGGCTTCAATACGGAGCGGCGGACCTCCTGAGAGCGCGACCACGGGAAGCACTCCTCAAAAAGAATCGCTTCGTTATGATACCACGGATAACCGCCAAAAAGCTCGTCGGCACATTCGCCCGAGAGAGCTACGGTAAAATCGCGCTTTACCTCGCGGCAAAACAGCAGCAGCGAGGAATCGACGTCGACCATGCCGGGAAGGTCACGCGCCTCGACCGCTTCAAAGAGCGCGCTGTAAAGGTCTTCGTTGTCGATCACGACGTTGTGGTGAGCCGAACCTATCGCGTTCACCATCGTGTCGATGAATTCCTCGTCGGAATTCGGCTGAAAAAAGCTCTTCTTGAAGTATTTTGCGTTGTCGGTGTAGTTTACGGAGTACGTGTCGAGCGTATTGCCTCTCTTTCTGAAATACTCCGCGGCAACGGTCGAGATGATGCTGCTGTCAAGCCCGCCCGAAAGGAACGTACAGAGCGGAACGTCGCTGACGAGCTGGCGCTCTACCGCGTCGGTCAGCAGAAAGCGCGTGTACTCGACCGTCTGTGAGCGCGTGTGCTGGTGCTCATGCGCGGTAACTCGAAAATAGCGGCGCTTTATCAGCGTGCCGTTTTTGTATACGCCGCACTCGCCGGGCAGCAGCTCGTAAACTCCCCTGAAAACGCCGCTTCCGGGTGTTCTCCCGGGACCGGTGAAGAAGACCTCCATCAACCCCTGCTCGTCGATCTCAGGCTTTACCAGCGGATTTGCGAGAAGAGTTTTGATCTCCGAGGCGAAGATGAAGCAGCCGTCCGGTTCGCTGTAGAAAAAAGGCTTTACACCGATCGGGTCGCGCGCGACAAAAAGCGAACGGTCACCGCTGTCGTAAACGGCAAAGGAGAATATCCCGTTTAAGCGCTCGGGGCATTTCTCTCCCCAGCAGAGGTACGATTTTAAAATCACCTCAGTGTCGGAGCGCCCGAAAAAGCTGAAGCCCTGCGACAAAAGTTCCCGCCTCAGCTCCTTCGTGTTGTAAAGCTCGCCGTTATAGACGAGAGTTACGGTGCGCCCGCCCTGCACTTCGCTCATGGGTTGCTTGCCGTCTTCGGGCGCTATGACAGTAAGGCGACGGTGAATGAGCGCTACGCTCTCGCCGACAAACATTCCGTGCTCGTCGGGACCTCGTCTTCTGAGGGTTTCGCTCATCGCCTCGAGAACGGGCGTATTGTCGATCATTTTTTCACGGTCGGAATACCAACCTGCGATTCCACACATAAATTACCTCCGGATCGAATTCTTAAAATGGTGCATAGTAAATACTATTCGCCGAACGAAAAAAAATGACGGCAGCCGCGATATGGACGCTAACTTTTATATTCAGCGCCGCTCACGCGCAGGCGAGCAAAAAGCCCTCCACTAAGGGAGGGCTTTTTGCTGTGTTATGTTCAAGTTTATCAAACGCCGAAAAGGATCTCGCCGTAGGAAGGATAAGGCCATGCTTCGGCGGAAGTTTTCTTCTCCATGTCGTCACCGATGGTACGAAGTTCGCCCATTAGAGCAAACACCTTCTCGCGGTAATACATCGCAAGAGAAAGAACCTCAGTATAGGCTGCCGCACCGTAAACGGCTGCTTTCAGCTCATCCGTCTTCTTGACGAAGGCTTCAAGCTTTTCAGAAAGTTCCTGCGCGAGCGTTGTCTCTGCGTAAACGGAAATCGCAGGAGAAAGCGCCTTCTTTGCGAGGGCAGCGTCCGCAAGGCGGTTTACAAAGCCGATGACTGCCGGAGTGATGTTCTTTTCCGCCATGTCGATCATTGTAAGGGCCTCGATGCGGATCTCCTTTGAGTAGTGTTCAAGTTCTATCTCGTAGCGGGCGTGGATCTCCGCTTCGGACACGATACCGTTTCTTACGAAGAGGTCAACGTTTTTCTTGTCTATATAATGAGACATCGCCTCGGGCATGGAACGGAAGTTGCAAAGACCTCTTCTCTCTGCCTCGGCTACCCACTCATCAGAGTAGTTGTCGCCGTTGAAGATGATGTTCTTGTGTTCTGTAAGGGTCTTTCTGATGAGTGCCTTCATAGCGGCTTCGAGATCGTCCGCGTCTTTAAGCTCGTCGTAGAAGCCTGCAAGCTCGTCGGCTACCATCGTGTTGAGCATATAGTTCGGGCAAGCGATGTTGAGAGAAGAGCCAAGCGCTCTGAACTCGAACTTGTTTCCCGTAAAGGCGAACGGAGAGGTGCGGTTTCTGTCGGAGGTGTCCTTTTTGAAATCGGGAAGCACATCTACGCCTGTAAGCATTTCGACCTTGCCGCTGCTGCGGTACTCCGTGCCGTTTACGATCGAATCAACAAGCGCGCCGAGGTCGTCGCCAAGGTACATCGAGATGATTGCGGGAGGCGCCTCGTTTGCGCCGAGGCGGTGGTCGTTGCCTGCGGAAGCGACCGTAAGCCTGAGCAGATCCTGGTATTCATGAACAGCCTTTACGATAGCTGCGAGGAAAAGCTGGAACTGGAGATTGTTTTCGGGAGTCTTGCCGGGATCGAGAAGATTCTCGCCTGTGTTGGTCGAGATGGACCAGTTATTGTGCTTGCCCGAGCCGTTAACGCCTGCAAACGGCTTCTCGTGGAGCAGGCAGACCAGACCGTGCTTCTCGGCAGTCTTCTTCATTACCTCCATCGTAAGCTCGTTGTGATCTGTGGCGATATTAGAAGTCGCAAAGATCGGCGCCAGCTCATGCTGCGAGGGAGCGACCTCGTTATGCTTCGTCTTAGCCATAACGCCGAGCTTCCAAAGCTCCTCGTCGAGATCGTTCATAAAGGCTGCCACTCTCGTCTTGATTGAGCCGAAGTAGTGGTCTTCAAGCTCCTGTCCCTTCGGAGCGGGTGCTCCAAAGAGCGTTCTTCCGGTGTAGATAAGGTCGGGGCGCTTGTCGTACATCTCCTTGTCGATGAGGAAATACTCCTGCTCAGGACCTACCGTAGTAGTAACGCGCGTTACGTCTTCCTTGCCGAGAAGATGAAGAACGTCTACGGCAACGCTGCTGAGCTTCTCCATCGAACGGAGCAGCGGCGTCTTCTTGTCGAGCACCTCGCCTGTATAAGAGCAGAACGCCGTCGGGATATAGAGCGTTTTATCGCGGATGAACGCCGGTGAGGTCGGATCCCACGTTGTGTAGCCTCTCGCCTCGAAAGTAGCGCGGATACCGCCGGAGGGGAACGAAGATGCGTCCGGCTCGCCCTTTATAAGCTCCTTGCCCGAGAACTCCATGATGACCTGTCCGTCGCTTGCGGGATAGATGAAGCTGTCGTGCTTCTCGGCGGTAACGCCCGTCATGGGCTGAAACCAGTGGGTGTAATGAGTGCAGCCCATTTCGACCGCCCACTCCTTCATCGCGTTAGCAACACCATTAGCTACGCTCAAGTCGAGCGGATCGCCGTTCTTGATCGTCCTCTTCAGCGCCTTATATGTCGCATGAGGAAGACGCTCCTCCATCTTGCGGTCATTAAACACCATACTTCCGAAGAGCTCGGGAACATTTGCCATAATAAACAACTCCTATTAACACAATTTGATACAAAAAAAGACAAGAACGCCGAAAGCTGTAAGCTTGCGACGTCCTTGCCGTATCTACGCTGTTAGTATACATCACTTTTTTTCTTCTGTCAATACTTTCTGAAATATTTTTTCGATTTCTTGCAAAAAGGAGCAAAACTACGGCGTGAAAGTCCAGTTTTTGCAGGATTTTAATAATCAAAAATCATTTTTGCATTTTACAAGGAAACGACGCGAAGATGTACAGAAGAATAAAACGCACGGAGACACCTTTTCTCCGCGCGCTTTATTGATTGCGTTTTCAAAACAAAGGAGGACCAGACCTATAAGCCGAGTTCTGTTAAAAGCAGTCATCTATCTTGGCGCATCGTTACCGATGCGCTCACTGCCACCTCCACCGGACACGCCGGGCAAGCGTATTGTCCGTCCACGGTGTTGCTCTGAATAGGGTTTGCAGGGCCGCAGGCTTCCGCCTGCGCCGGTGAGCTCTTACCTCGCCTTTCCACCCTTACCTGCAAAAGCAGGCGGTATATCTCTGTTGCACTTTCCCTGAGGTCGCCCTCGGCGGCTGTTAGCCGTTATTCCGCCCTGTAGAGCTCGGACTTTCCTCGCATACAGCCTTTCGGCATAAGTACCCGCGACTGCTCAGTCTGCTCCGTCTGTTACAATTATACACCATGCACCTGTTATTGTCAAGGAATGGACCGTTAAAATCGTACACAAATCTTTTAAACCAATACTGTGCTAAGCGGCAAGCAGAGATTATTTCTTGCTCGCCGCTGATGTTATTTTATGCGTTTGTTTCGGCAGATGAATCCGTGTGTGAATTATGAGTGAGAGTATTGCTATACCCCTTAATTAATTCTTTACGTCTTGGAGTATAGTGAAAATAGCGGGTTTCTATTATCACATTAATAACAATAACCACAAACAATTCTGCCAAATAGGTAATTTATTTCAGGGTATAAGGCTTATCCTATGGCTTTTATAATATGTAGAATAAAAAATGCAAAGATATCGCATAGTTTCCGCCCAAAATAGATCACGCAACTATAGAGCATCATAGTTCATAAAGCTGTTTATAAAAAGCTGTGCTACCATATTATTCCCCTTTTCCCTCCGCCATTTTCTCCAACGTGCGGAAATCTATCTTGCCCGAAGCGGTCAGCGGCATTTTGTCAATGAACTCGTATTCACTCGGCAAGCTGTATTGAGGCAACTCTGCTCTGCACATCTCACGCAGTTCAGTCTCAATACTATTGCTATCGCTGCGGTACTTCTCTTTCAGAACGACATACGCTTTCAGCTTTACAGTCGGGGCGTCTCCGCTG
>ONFG01000041.1 GCA_900317025.1 uncultured Eubacteriales bacterium
GCACCAAGAAAGACTGTATCCGAAGAATTGGGTACAGTCTCTTTTTTTGCCTAAAAAGAACAGACGGGACTTGAAGCCTAAGAGGGCTGCGAGCGTTAAATGAATAATTATCTTTGAAATTCGCGATTTTATGCATCACCTCACGCCGCCATAGCGCCTCCGCGTCGCAGCGGCGTTTTCGTAATTCCCGTTTCCCCCGATTCTGCCGCGGTTTTAGTAGCATTTTTTTACAAATATTAACAGCAAATTCTCCGTTAATTCTGCTAAATTTTCATTTACAAATTTGGTCAAATATGCTATAGTTAGTGAGGATTAAAGCAGTATATGAACGAATTGTAACCTTTTTACAAACACCGTGCATATTTATTCTGCGAATATATATAAACAGCACAAAAGAAACATCCGACATCCCCGTCGTTCCCGATACGACCGACACTCCCGAGACGGCAGACACACCTGACGAGCCGGAGACAAAGGACGAGCCGCTCAAGGAAACGGCATATCCCCTTGACGACGCACCGGAGCAGCAGAAAAGGAAGCGCATCGGCGACGTTGACCTCGACGGCGAGATCACCTCTTATGACGCGCTCACAGCACTGCGTATACCGCTCTTCGGCGACGGCAAACCTGTTGAGTGCGCACTTTCCGACGTTGACGGCGACGGTTTCATAACCTCCGCCGACGCTCTCGAGATTCTCCGCTTCTCCAACGGCTTTTCAAGCGAGCTGATTGACAGCGAAGCGATCACCGATGAAAACAATGTGAAGTGGTTTACCGATAAAGACGGCGCAGTCTTCGCATTTGCAGAAGACACAAAGCTTTCCGACGGCCTTTTCAATATAGGCGGCTATGTCGTAGGCTTCGGCAAGGACGGCGAGCTTCTAACAGGCGCAGCAGATCTTAACGGAGAGGAGTACGTCTTTACAGAAAGCGGTGTCCTTGTAAACGGTTGGCAGGACAATGCAGAGGGCAAAAGTTTTTTTGTAAACGGCAAGCCTCTCGACGGCTGGTTCGACGCTTACGATCAGACATTTCTCTTTGTAAATAACATCGCCGTAACAGGCTGGCAGACAATCGGCGAAAAAAGCTGCCATTTCGACGACAACGGCGTTGCGGCGAAGGGCCTTTGTTGATATCGACTGCAAAACGTTCTACTTCGACTCCGAGCTCAATAATAAAACAGGCTTCATCGAGATCGACGGACAGCTTTATATGCTTTACGACGAAGGCGGCTACGCCGAGGGCTGGAACACGATAGACGACAAGCTCTACTTTTTCAAGCCGGACGGCGCCGCAGCAAAGGGCGTTCAGACGATCGACGGCGACAAATATTTCTTTGAGGACGACGGCACCTTTGAAACCGGCTTCATCAAAAAGGAATTCGGCACGATCTATAAATTCGGCACGATCTATAAAGACGACTACGGCTTCATGAAGACCGGATTCTATACGATAGGCGACGCTCACTACCACTTTGCCGACAACGGCGTTATGTCGACCGGAAGCGAGACGATCGACGGCGATTCCTATCTCTTCGGCGACGACGGCGTCATGATAACAGGCTGGTACAAAAACGGTTCGAGCCGCTCGTACCTTCTCAAAGGCAAAACAGCTACCGGCGCTCTGACGATCGACGGCAGCGACTATTTCTTTGAAGCAAACGGCATTATTTACACCGGCTTATACACCAAAGAAGGCGTGACATACTACAAAAACGAAAACGGCGTAAACCAGACGGGCTGGCAGACGATAGACGGCGAAAAATATTACTTCCTCGACGATGGCAAGGCTGCCGACGGCTTCGTAACAGTTGACGGTACGCTTTACTGCTTTGAAGATAAGGGCAGAATGCTCAAAAACACAAAGGTCGGTCTGTATACTATCACCGAAGACGGCGTTTGTATAAAGCTTACAACGGTCGATGCATCGACCATCAAATATAAAGCCGACGACATCATCTCCCAGATCGGCACAGACCCGACGGCGCTCTGTATGTACGTTCACAACCACGTAAGCTATTACTTCATCAACGAGCAAATGGTATACGACAATCCGTACAACGCCGAGTGGGGACGCATCGCAGCTTTCGCCGCAAATAAGGGCTACGGAGCCTGCTACCACTACTCATCGTTCCTTGACGTTCTCTTCCAGAGAGCGGGCTACACTTCGAGGATAGTCGTCGGCACCGGCTATTATCCGAGTCTTCACAGCTACAACGAACTTCTCTTTGACGGTCAGTGGCTCGTTTACGACGCGCTCTACGGCTACTGCGGCTACTCTATCCCCTATATCCAGTCGCTTGGCTTTACGATCAACCACCTCATATCTTACACATACTGATAAAGCATGAATAAGAAAGTACAGCTTGCTTATGTCTCGGCATTTCTTCTGAT
This sequence comes from uncultured Eubacteriales bacterium, assembly GCA_900317025.1. GTDB lineage: Bacteria > Bacillota > Clostridia > Oscillospirales > Acutalibacteraceae > RUG592. The sequence continues at coordinate 2,394 of ONFG01000041.1, forward strand.
ATGTGCGGCGCCGCTCGCGTGTATGCCGTTTTTCAAGTCGGACGAAAACGCCGAGAACAGAAAGCTTTCAGAAATGCCGTCACTTGTCAGCGATGGCTCGATAAACACCTCGTGGGGTACGGAGTTTGAAACGTACTTTTCCGAGCATTTCGCCTTTCGCAGCAGCCTCGTCACGCTGGACAGCCTCATCAAGAGCAAGGTCTTTAAGACCTCCTCGAGCGACAAGGTTATCGTCGGCAGCGACGGCTGGCTCTACTACGCAGAAACGCTTCCCGATTACACCGGCGCGAACGCCATGAGTGAGCGAAAGCTTTACCGTACCGCAAAAACGCTCGCGCTTATGCAGGAGCATTTTGAAGCCGACGGCCGCTCGTTCCTTTTCTTCTGCGCCCCGAATAAAAACAGCGTTTACCCCGAGCAGATGCCCGCAAGGTACGTCAAAAGCAGCGCTCCTTCTAATCTTGAGCGCCTGCCCCGATGGCTTGACGAATGCGGCGTGAACCACCTCGAGCTTCTGCCCCTTTTCAGGGAGTCAGACAAAAGGCTCTACCTTACACGCGATTCCCACTGGACGAACGAGGGCGCGCTGATCGCCTACAACGCAGCCGCAGACGCTCTCGGCTTGGATCATCAAGACAAGAAGCGGCTCCTCAGGCGGAAATCTACTGATGTACCGCGATTCGTTCGGACGGGCGTTCTACCCCTACGCCGCCGAGAATGCCGAAAAAGCTTGCTTCTCGCGCGAGACGCCGTACAGAACGAGCCTTGCTGACGACATAGACGCCGAATGTGTAATTCTGGAGATCGTCGAGCGAAACCTTGAAAAACTCACATCGTCCGCGCCGTACATGACATCGCCCTCCCGCGCGATGAACTTTTCCTCATCCGTCAAAAAGAGTGAGGAAAACTCCTGCACAACGTCGCTTAAAAACAACACGCTCAGGATATACGGCAGCCTTGACCCGGTTTACTTTGCTGACGACAGCGACATTTTCGTAACGCTCGAGACAGACGGCGCGATCTACGGCTTTGAAGCGTTCCCGATCTTTGAAGCGGAGCTTCTCGAAGCCGATAGCGACTCCGACTTCGGCTACTCCGTTTCGATAGACACAACGGCAATCCCGCCGGCAAATTACGAGGTATACGCCTACGTTAAGACCGGCGATAAATATATTTGCACAGCTCCCTTAGCGGAAATAACAATCGGTGAATGACCGATCATGCAAGGTCTATTATCAACAAATTTGGAAAGGACGTATCAACGTGAAAAGATTACTCATTGCAACATTGGCAGCAACGCTCGTGCTAACAAGCTTTACAGCCTGCGGCAAGAAGGACGCAGAGCGCGACTATGAGACCTCCCGTGTTCTCTACTCCGACAGCGACACAGAGACCGAGACAGACGAAACAGAAACAGACGAGACAAAAGAGGTCGTAACGACCGACTCCGACACTTCCTCCGATAAGAAGGACAAGGAAAGCTCCAAGGCTTCTTCAAAGAGCAGCTCGAAGGAAGCTTCCTCTAAGGCAGCATCTTCCAAAGCAGCCTCTTCCAAGACAACAACTTCCAAAGCAGCATCTTCCAAGACGACAACTTCCAAAGCAGCTTCCTCTGCTGCATCAAGAACCGCTGCCTCTTCCGCTGCAAGAACTTCTTCCGCTCCGACCTCCAGCGTGACCTCATCAGAGAACACCTCGTCCAAGGACACCGAAACAGATACTGCAGCAAGCACAGATACGGAGCTTCTTACCGATACCGATACCGCTTCCGAAACAGACACAGCGACAACAGATTCCGATGTTATTGCGGACGTTTTTGATCCTGAATCGGATCTCCGTTTCAGCTACGGAAGCAGCTACATCGATCTTCACGACAACATTGAAACAGTTGTCGCTATGATCGGCGAGCCGGACAGCATTTCTACAGTAGGCAACTGCCTCGGCGGAGAGATAAAGCTCTACTCTTACGCGTCAATGGGCTTTGAGATAAACGCTTACCCGACCGATGACGACTCCTTCGAGGTCGGTTCGATCAGGATCCTTACTTCCGACGTTAAGACGGAGAAGAACGTTACGATCGGCTCTCCGATCGAAGACATGATCAACGCTTACGGCTCCGGCTACACCGCTTTGGGCGCTTCGACATACAAGTACGCCGACATCGACGGTAACTACCTCATGATTGCCGCAGACGACGACTATGTATCCGATATCATCATTTCTGTCGACACTACAGGTATGTAACGGATCAATAAAATGATAAAAATGAATAACGAACGGTTCGCCGTACGGATCACAGCAGCTGTTCGTTATTCATTATTTTTTTTGCATAAACGGAGGTGCGGAGCTTGGTATTCAGTTCCACCGTGTTTTTATTCATTTTCCTTCCGGTATCTATCTGATGTACCTGATACTTCCGGGAAATAAAGCGAAAAACGTCTGGCTGATAATCATCAGCCTTTTGTTCTACGCCTTCGGCGAACCTATAACCGTCTTCCTGATGGTCTTCTCGGTGCTTGTAAACTATATATTGGCAAGGCTGATCGCCGCAAAAGCAAACAAAAAGCTCTGGCTCGTGCTTTCGGTCGTTTTTGATCTCGGTATTCTGTGCGTATTCAAGTATGCCGGCTTTTTTACGGAGACGATCAACGCGGTGCTTCCCGTTGATCTCCCTGTACCGCAGATACGCCTGCCTATCGGCATTTCATTCTTCACCTTTCAGATACTCTCCTATGTGATCGACGTTTACAGAGACAACTCGGTCGTTCAGAAAAGCTTTCTCAACGTGCTGCTTTACATCTCTCTTTTCCCTCAGCTTATCGCGGGGCCCATCGTAAAATACTACGATATCGCGCAGCAGATCAACGGCAGAAAGCTGACCGTCTCCGATGCCGCCTACGGCGTAAGGCGGTTCATCATCGGTCTTTCAAAGAAGGTGCTGATCGCCAACACGGTAGGCGCAGCGAGCGATGCGATGTTCGCGCTCTCACAGCAAGACATGAGTATGCCGACGTGCTGGCTCGGCGCGATCGCCTACACGCTCCAGATATATTACGACTTCAGCGGCTACAGCGATATGGCGATAGGTCTCGGGCATATGCTCGGCTTCTCGTTCAAGGAAAATTTCAACTACCCGTACACCGCCGAAAGTATGCAAGATTTCTGGCGCAGATGGCACATCTCGCTTTCGTCGTGGTTCAAGGAATACCTTTACATTCCTCTCGGCGGCAACCGCAAGGGAAAATTCAGAACAGCGATAAACAAGATTATCGTGTTCTTTTTTACCGGTCTCTGGCACGGCGCGAACATGACCTTCGTTGTCTGGGGTCTGCTGCACGGGCTTTTCCTGATGCTCGAAAGCTACAAGGCCATCCCTCTTGAAAAGATCAAATTTAAACCATTAAAGCACCTTTACACGATGCTCGTCGTTATCGTCACCTTTGTTGTGTTCCGCGCGGAAAACCTCTCTAAGGCCGGCGTATTCATTGCAAAGATGTTTACCGGCATAAGTATTTCGGCGGCCTCGCTGACGGCGTTCTCAAAGCAGCTCAGCCCTCTGTTTATCGCTGTCATGATACTTGCGGTGCTGCTTTCCGCCCCGCTGGTGGGTACGATCAGGAAGAAGCTTATTTCCGCAAAGCACGGCGAAGCTCTCGTCGAATACGGCTCCTAAGCCGTTTCCTTTGCTCTGCTCCTTCTTTGCGTGATCTCTCTCGCCTCCTCTACCTTCAATCCCTTCATCTACCTCCAGTTCTAGGCGCGGGGCGGCGTGTCGCCGCTCACGGTCCGCGGAGGTAGTTCATAATTATTACTCCCGATAAAAAACAACAAAAATCCCCGGACATATCAGAAAAGGATATGCCCGGGTTCGTTTTGTTTATCGGCTTTTATTTGTTTTCGGATATAATGTCCATAGCTGTCTGCAGAGCGTCCTTGGCGCTGCATTCTATATCGGGTGTAAGCGGCTGATCCGCTTTCTCTCTGTCGATCCTCTCGAAATACTTTGTGGAAAGCTGGAAAGTGAGCGCAGCGTTCGGCGTTTGGAACACAACCACCTCTCCGCATCCCTCGGGCATATTGCCGCAAGGCTCTCCGATAAGAGTCGCGAAATCATTGTCGGCAAACAGCTCGGCAACGAGCGTTGCTGAGCTGAAAGTGTCGCTCGAGGTGAGCACATAAACGTTGCCGTCAAAGACGGTAACGTCGTCGAGGTGCGTTACCCTTGTCTCCTCGCTTTCCCACTTCATCATGTAAGGTCCGAGGCGCCATTTTCCGCCGGGTGCGATAAACTTCTCTCTGCCGAGATAGATCATCAGCTCGTCAAACACCTGCGAAGTACCGCCGGCGTTATCCCTGAGGTCGATCACAAGATTTTCCACGCCGCTGTCCTTGACATCAAGGAAAAATTCATACAGGAATTCCCTGAAATCCATATCATAAACGCAGCTTTCAAGCGTAAGCAGCGCCATGTTGTTTTTCCCGATTATTTCCCTGCTGTACGGCACGTCGGCAGTATCCTCCGGATCATTTGCCGCAAGGCTGTTGTAAAAATCATTTGATGTATATATTTCCGTAACGGTGCTGCCATCAGGAAAGCTGTATGTATACTCAAGCTTGTCTTCATATATTCCGAGGAACTTCAAGCCCTCCTTCGTACCCACAAGCCCCTCGACAACACTTCTGCCCCAAGGTTCAAGCTCGTAAGAAACAAGCCCCTCTTTTGCTTTGAAAATGTCGTCAAGCGAAGCGCCGTTTATAGACACAAGTTCACAGTCATAATCCAGCTTATCGGAATACGCCGTCAGATAATTCATCGGAAACGAGGGTGCCGCTGTGGAATGAGCATCGCCAAGTTCGTGCAGTATCCTTGCCGCCGCACGCCATATCTCATAAGACGTCACCTCGTCACCAAATGCTGCTTTTTCCGCCTCGGCGCGTGCTGCTACATTTTCCGGCACTCCATCGATACAGTCAGGATGTACGCGGCCGAGTCTCTTTATTATGTAGTCGATGTCCTCGCAAGCCTGCTTGTTCGTAAAAACCTCACTGTCGGACACTGGATTCCTCATGGACGCAAAGCTCATATATCCGGTTGGAGTATAAACGCTGTCCCAGTATGGGCTAAATACGATATTCAAAACGAAATATGTAATAAAGGCGACCGCAAGCACGGCAGTTACTACAATCAAGCCCTTGCCTTTCTTCTTTTTCATACTTAAACTCCTTAATTATTGAGTTTCCCTCGTTTTTCTCGCCGCTCTAGACTGCAAAGCCGCGCCGACGATATCCCCCACAAAGCAAAACGAGAGAACACAAAGCAGTATCGTCACTTTCAGGCTGCATTTCCCGTGTCTTAAAAGATTTACACACGCGCCGATATTACCGAAGCCGGAATACGCGATCATACACCAGGATAATAATATCGGGAGCCAGCTTGCCCACAGCAGGAAGGGATTGAACATACCCATCATCAGCATCAGCATACAGAAATGCGCAGGCAAATAAGCAAGCTTGAGCGTCAGATTATGATCCGCGGACTGCTCGTCAGTGAGCGACATAAGCGACGCGACATTGCACACTATACACGCCGCGACCCCGCCGGAACAAAGCAGAACAATGGCTATAAGGATAACGATCACCGTTCCCTTGCCTATGGAATTGCCGAAAAGCTTCACGCTGCCTATAACAGAGCCAAGCAGCAGATACGGCAGCACGATCATATAAA
>ONFG01000034.1 GCA_900317025.1 uncultured Eubacteriales bacterium
CAACGCTATGGATATCACTCCGAATATGTTCAACTACAAGACTCATGCAGATGCAGACTCTCTGTTCAACACACCTCCCTGCTATACGATCTACATCGCTAAGCTCGTTATGGAGTGGATCAAGAACGACATCGGCGGTCTTGAGAAGATGCAGGAGAGAAATGAGAAGAAGGCAGCTATCCTTTACGATTTCCTCGACAGCTCCAAGCTCTTCAAGGGTACGGTAGTTCCCGAGGACCGTTCGCTCATGAACGTTCCGTTCGTAACAGGCGACGCTGATCTCGACGCTAAGTTCGTTAAGGAGGCTACAGAGGCAGGCTTCGTTAACATCAAGGGTCACAGAACAGTTGGCGGCATGAGAGCTTCCATCTACAACGCAATGCCGATCGAGGGCGTTGAGAAGCTCGTAGCATTCATGAAGGATTTTGAGGCTGCTAACTCGTAATTTAGGGAAGTAAAGCAGGAGCGGCAGGGCGTATAGCTGCCCCGGCGCTCCCGCTTCCGTATATAAATATATAATTATTATGGAGATGACTAAAATGTACAATGTACTGAAGCTCAACAAGATCGCTCAGGTCGGCATTGACAGACTCGGCGCAGGCTACACAGCCGCAGACGAGTGCGACGCACCCGACGCAGTGCTCGTTCGCTCTGCTTCCATGCACGACATGGAGCTTCCCGACAGCCTCAAGGCTATCGCGAGAGCAGGCGCAGGCACGAACAATATCCCGATCGAGAAATGCACAAAGCAGGGCATCGTTGTTTTCAACACACCGGGCGCTAACGCTAACGCAGTAAAGGAACTTGTTATCGCAGGTATGCTCATGTCTTCGAGAAACGTTCTCGGCGGCATCGAGTGGGCTAAGACGCTCAAGGGCAACGGTGACCAGGTAGGCAAGATGGTCGAGAAGGGCAAGAGCCAGTTTGCAGGTCCCGAGATCAAGGGCAAGACGCTCGGCGTTGTAGGCCTTGGCGCTATCGGCGCACTCGTTGCTAACGCAGCAGTAGCTCTTGGTATGAATGTTATCGGATACGATCCGTTCCTCTCCGTTGCAGGCGCACTTAAGCTCGACACAGCAGTTGAGTACAAGGCAAACCTCGACGATATCTTCGCAGAGAGCGATTACATTTCGCTCCACGTGCCGCTCAACGCAGACACAAAGGGTACAGTATGCGCAGAGACGATCGCTAAGATGAAGGACAACGTCCGCATCATGAACTTCGCAAGAGACGGTCTCGTTAATTCTACAGACCTCCTCGCAGGCCTCAAGAGCGGCAAGATTGCAGCATACGTTACAGACTTCGCAACAGACGATATCCTTGGCGAGGATAAGGTCATCGCTCTTCCGCACCTCGGCGCTTCCACGCCTGAGTCTGAGGACAACTGCGCAGTTATGGCAGCAGACGAGATCAAGGCTTACCTCGAGACAGGCTCGATCATCAATAGCGTGAACCTCCCGGCGATCAAGCTCGGCAAGGTAAAGGGCGCAAGAGTTTGCGTTATCCACGAGAACAAGGCTGATATCCTCCCGGCTATCTCGTCTATGTTCAAGAGCACGACAGCTGTTGAGAGCAAGGCAAGAGGCGACTACGCTTACACAGTTGTAGATACAGATGACGACATCAGCCCCGACCTCGCATTCCTTGACGGCGTTATCAAGGTAAGAATCATTCACTGATGAATTTACCGCGGGGCGGCTTCGGCTGCCCCGTTTTTTGATTACCGCGCGGAGAGTAAAACTTTAATGAAATTTGCATGCGTGAAAGCTTGACAAATCCGTTCCCGGGTGATATAATAATTAGGCATTGTGAATGGACCATTAGCTCAGTTGGTTAGAGCAACCGGCTCATAACCGGTTGGTCCGGGGTTCGAGTCCCTGATGGTCCACCAAAGAAAAGATCCTGTCGGCAAGGTCGGCAGGATCTTTTCTTTGTATTATTTAGTCGCCGTATCAATAAGTTTTAAGCATTCCGTTTTCATACTAATTTCAAATTAAATGCTTTAATTTGAAATTCGCGTGCTGCGCACGCTGATGCCGCGCAAGGCGCGTCATCCCGTCTCATACAAACTCAAACAAGCTTTTTAATTGAGTTTAGTATCTGTTTCTCCGTAATGAATCGAAGAATTTTAAAAAAAGTAATTTTTTTTGAAAAAAAGACTTGCATTTTCCGAAAGAGTATGATATAATAATCAAGCAGTCGGGAAAGCCCCTTAAAAAGAGCTTTATGACACACAAATGTATGACGCAGGTCGGTAGTTAAAAGTTATATCAAACCATGCGTGCGTACTGAATAGTTGGTATTGATTGCATTGAGGGTACACCTGTTCCCATTCCGAACACAGAAGTTAAGCTCAATTACGCCGAAGATACTTGGGTGGTGACGCCCCGGGAAAATAGGAAGATTTTATTGACTTTTTTAATAGCAAAATAACAGGCGGTGCGTTTCGATGCACCGCCTGTGGCTTTTGTGTTATACCTCGCCCTCATCTTCGGGAAGAAGATCGTCGAGCGTGATCTCGCGCATAACGCGGCACGGAACGCCCGCCGCGACAACGTTTGCGGGAATATCCTTCGTTACTACGCTGCCCGCGCCGATAACGGTGTTGTCACCGATCGTGACGCCGGGGCAGATCTGCGTGCCTCCGCCTATCCAGACGTTGTTGCCGATCGTGATCGGAGCAGCGAACTCCATGCCGCCGTTGCGCTGGGAGGCAACGATCGGGTGCGCTGCCGTGTAGATGCCTACGTTTGGGGCGATAAAGGCGTTGTCGCCGATCGTGACCTTTGCGCAGTCGAGAATAACGAGGTTGTAGTTCGCGTAGAAGTTTTCGCCGACCTCGATGTTCTCGCCGTAGTCGCAGAGGAACGGCTGCTCTATCCATACGTTTTTACGCGTTTTGCCGAGCAGCTCCTTTATCACCGCAACGCGCCCGCTGTCGTCGTCGGGAGCAAGGTCGTTGAATTTGCGGCAGAGAAGCTTCGCTCTGATCCGAGCTTTTTTAAGATCCTCCGAGAATGCGTCATAGTTCATTCCCGCAAGCATTTTTTCTCTTTCTGTCATGTTGTTTTCTCCTCGTCTGTGTAAATATTGTAAAGCGCAGCGGCGCAGCCCAGCGATGCCAGCATCAGAAATATCCCGATGCCCGCGCGCACTCTCTTTCCGGTCGTGATGCTGCCGTTCTCGCCGGCGCGGTCTTCCGTTTCGATAACGTAAACGCTGCTCTCGTCAGTCTCCGGCAGGACGTATGATTCGATGTGCCATGACGCCGCCGATGATGTTTCCCCGAAGCTTTCGGTATGGCTTTCAACATTTTCTTCGCTCGATGTTGAAAACCCGCTTGATTCAGCTGCCGATGTATCTTCCGATATATTCTCTTCTTCTGCCCGTGACGATACAGCAGCCGAAGCCTTCGACGAAACGACCGAAGAGACCGCGGACGAAGCTTCAGATGATATCATCGAGCCGGCTTGCGAAGAAACAGCCGAAGAAGCTGCCGAGGAGTTCTCCGTCGATGCCGCTGAAGAAACGAGCGAAGATAAATTCGACGAAGCTGACGAGGAGGCTGGAGAGGAGCTTTCCACGCCCGGTTTTGAAGACGTCGGTATACTGCCGGAGAAAATCACGCCGGCAAGCATGAGAGCGCCCGTAAGAAAGACGGCGGCGCACGCCACAACCGCGAACGAGAGCGCCCGGTGCGGCTTGTGGGCAGGCGGCGGGGGAGGAGCGCTGCGGCTGACGTCGTTTACAACGTCCTTGCCGTAGTAGCTTTCGAGCTGCTTCGAAACGTAATCGTCAACGTCAAAGCGCTTATCGTTCTCGCCGTTCATCGCATCACCTCCGGAAGAAAATAATAAATATTAACGGATAACGAATAAATAATAATTTCTCAAGCGCTGCGCATTTGTTTATATACGGCGTCAGCGCCCCTTTTTGTAATCGCTTATAAGGTCGTAAAGAAGCGCGGCGAGACCGAAAACGGCTGTTACCACAGCGCAGACCGTTCCGATGATCTGGCGCGTTTTGAGTCTTTTTGAAAGGCGCTGCAGATTCTTTGAGATAAGCTCCTCGTCGGCGCCGCTCGTCTCTATGCGCAGGTGCGGCGTTTTAAGCTCGCGGCGGTACGCGTAGTATTCGCTGCACTCGCTGCAGTTGTTAAGGTGTTTCTCGACGGCTTTCTTTGTCTCGTCGCTTGCTTTGCCGCTTTCGTAAACGTCGGCAAGGTCTCTTGCTATGTCACAGGTTACGCTCATTTTTAAGATCCTCCGTTAGTTTTTTCTTTGCTCTGTAAAAGATCACCTTTGCGGAATTTTCGGTTATGCCGAGCGCCGCGGCAGTCTGCGCAAAGCTCATGCCGGCGTATACGCGGTAAAGAACGACATCGCGGTACTTTGCCGGCAGGCGGTCGATCGAGCTGCGCACCGAGAGCGCCTCACCCGCCTTTTCGACCATGTAGAGCGGGTCTGAGTCTTCTCTGCCGGGCAGAAGCTCGGCAATGTCGTTAAGGCTTATGTCGCCGAAGCGCTGCTTGTTTTTTCTAAGGTGCTTGTAGTATGTGTGCTTTGCAATAGACGCGATGTAGGTGAACATATCGCTTTCTCCCGAAAAGCGGTGCAGCGAAATGATCGCCTGATAAAATGTCTCCTGCGTGAGGTCCTCGGCGAGGTCTCGGCTGCCGCAAAGCTTCAGTAAAAACAGGTATATTCTGTTGTAGTATTTTCGGCAGACAGCCTCGTATTCCTCTCGCAAATCTACGTTTCACCTCTCCCGCCGGCAAACGCCGTTACACCGTAATGGACGGTGTTTATTTATAATATTAGCATACCATCAACCGAAGAAGGTGTCAATTTAAAAAGATAAAAATTTTTTGAAAAAACTCTTGACAAGCGAATTGTACTATGCTATATTAATATTGTACTAATTGATGTGATACAATTAAGTCCAGCTTATGGCGCAGCAAAACAGACGTTGACACGAACTTGCGCCATTCAAAACCAATGCAGCGCGGGACCCCGCCCCAGCCGTCAGCGGGGACACCCCGACCCCAAAGGCTATGACACGTAAAAATCCACGGAGCGACGAAAAGCCTGCGGGAAAAACGGCTTTAACGCAACTGTCAGCGGGGACACCCAGTCAAATACTGAGTAAAGGAGGATTTTATTTGTTCAGCACCTTTAACATCAATTACCGAAGCGGCGAGCCTATCTACCGCCAGATCTATGACGAGGTAGTCAAGGAGATATCGCTCGGGCTTCTGACGCCGCACGAAAAGCTTGCGACCGTCAGAGAGCTTGCGACAACGCTCGGTATCAACCCCAACACTGTCTCAAAGGCGTATCAGATGCTTGAGCAGAGCGGCTACATCTACTCGGCCGTCGGCAAAGGCTCGTTCGTTTCGGACAGCACCGGAAAGCTCGCCGGACTAAAAGAGAGCACTATGAAGGACTTAAAGAAGGATCTGAAAAACGCGGCGAATCTCGGCGTTACATATGAAGAGGTCGAGGCGCTCGTGAACGAAACGTACCACGGAGGTGACGCAGGTCATGCTTGAAATTAAAAACATAACAAAGAGATTCGGCGAAAAAACGGCTCTCGACAACCTATCGTTCAGCGTTCCTGAAGGCTCCGTCTTCGGGCTTATCGGCTCTAACGGCTCCGGTAAGTCGACGCTTCTGAGGATAATCTCCGGCATTTACGAGCCGGACGGCGGCGAGGCTGTTATCGACAGCGAAAACACATTTGAAAATCCCGAGATAAAGGAACGTTGCTTTTTTATCCCCGATTTCCCGTATTTTTACAATAACTCGACGGTTACCAACCTCGCGGCGCTTTACCGTGAGCTTTACCCCACATGGAGCGAGGAAAAGTTTCAAAAGCTCTCGTGTATTTTCCCGATCGGCATAAACGACAGGATAATCAATATGTCGAAGGGTATGCAGCGTCAGGCGGCGTTGATGCTTGCGCTTTCCGCCTGCCCTAAGTACATCATGCTCGACGAGATCTTTGACGGCTTAGACCCCGTCGTTCGTCAGCTTATCAAAAAGCTGCTGATGGAGATGGTAGCCGAAAACGGCACGACCGTTATCATAGCTTCGCATAACCTGCGCGAGCTTGAAGACGTCTGCGACCACATCGGCCTTATCCACAAGGGCGGCATTATCCTCGAAAAGGAGCTTGACGAGGCGAAGCTCGGCATCCACCGCGTTCAGGCGGTCTTTGAGCAGGAGCTTGGCGAGGGTGTGTTCTCCGACCTCAATGTCGTGAACATTCAGCGCCAGGGCAAGATGATGCTGCTGACCGTCAGGGGAGATGGCGAAACGATCGAAAACACCATCAGGGCGCTTGACCCGATCTATATGGAAATGCTTCCGCTCACACTCGAGGAAGTATTCATAAGCGAAATGGAGGCGGTAGGATATGACATCGACAATATTCTCAAGTAAGACGTTCCCTACGTTTTACAAATGGGCGTTCAAGCGCAACAAAGCGGTTATGGTGATATTCTCCGTGCTCCTCGGATTGGGCGTTATTCTCGATCTGTACGCAATGACGCAGATACCTCGTTTTGATTACGGTTACACCTCGGATTCCCTCAATGACGAATTCGGCGAGATCGGCGCTGTGACTATCATTATTTTCCAGATAGGTGCGATCTTCTTTACGTTCGTCTCGTCGCTGCTGACATTCTCATTTTTGCATAACAAGCGAAGCGTAGATATGTTCGGCTCGGCGCCTACCACGAGAGGCACGATGTTTGCGTCGCACCTCCTCGGCGGCATCTCGTCGGTGGCGGCACCGTTCATTACAGGCTGCCTTATTGTAATGGGCTTCACAGCCCGCACAGGCGAGTATTTTAAGTTCGACCTTATAATGGTCGCTTTGGGCGTACTCGGAATTCTGGCGGCATACAGTTTCACTGCGCTGATAGCCTACTGCTGCGGCACCGTTATCGACACGGCTATCGTTACAATCGGAGTAAACGCTATATGCGGCGGCGCTGTAGCGCTCTTCTGGGGAATGTGCTCCGAGATGATCCCCGGACTGCAGTTTGAAAGTATTATCTACTCGCCGATCCTTCCGGTATTCTCGCCATACGCGTTCTGCTTCTTCGGCGATTTCTACTTCTTCAGCGAGGAGAAGAGCGCATTCTTCTCGATAATTATCTGGAACGTTATCTTTATCGCAGGCATCACGGCTTGCGCACTCTTTGCGGCTATCAAGCGCAAGGCTGAGGTCTCTCAGAGCGAGTTCGCGGTCAAGTGGCTGCCCATGGCGATCAAGGCGGGCGCTTCCGTTGTAGCGGGCGGCTTCATCGGCTGCATTGCCGCTCTCACTAGCGACCTGGGCTTCGGCAACATGGCTGTTTTCGCATTGTGGTATGTGATTATCGGCGCGGTCGCGTTCTTTATCCTGCACGTTATCTTCTCGAGAGGCGTTAAGCGCCATCTGCTGCCCTCTCTTATCGTTTACGCCGTAACTACGGTGGCGGCCGTCGGCTTTGTGTTTATACTGTCGACCGGTCTCGGAATCGACACCTACGTGCCGGTCGCTCAGAATGTCAGTACGGTGAGCTTCAATTACGAGGACTACAAGGATCCCGAAAACGTCAAGATCATAACGCAGATACATAAGCTCGTTGCAGAGGGTACACGCAAGGAGGAGGGTTTTCCTTATTACCTTGGCAACGACAGTCAGGATTACTACATCTACGAGGATATCAACAGCTATGATCCGGAGATCTGTTATGACGATGGAGACTACCCGATTACCGTAGGAACAGATGATGTTCCGCTTACTTCTAGGAGCAGCGATTCCTCAAGAAACGTCGAAGACTTCAGCAATAAGTACCCGCTTACCTATATGACGAGCTTCGACTTCTCATACTCAAAAAAAGTTGGCTTCAAGACGTTACGCTTTTACTATATCGCCAACTATTCATACGACGACAAAGAACTCAACTACGACTACGACGCTATAGAGGAGCTTTTGCAGCAGCTTTACAGCTCGACGGAATACAAACACCTGCGCAACGAGATCATCTGGGACGACGAGCTGAGAAGCCGTTACAGCCTCGCCCTTAACGAAACGCCGGAGCTGAACTTCATGCAGTATGTGCCGTTCTCTATTGATGACTACTACTACGGCTACAGCACATCGAGCTATCAGAACGTAGGCTCCGTAAAGCTCCCGACCGGCGAGAACTTCTATGAGAATCTGTTTGTAGCTCTGAGAAAGGATATGGATGCCGACACGGAGTACTACAAGACGGTAACATCGCACAATAGTGCTCTGCTTGACAACTACCTTACGCTCACTGTTGCATACACGAGAAAGGAAAAAGATCAAAGCTACTACGGTATGTTTGACGATTATGAGCCATATTCGCAATATATTGACGTTGTTATCCCACTGTCTTACAAGAACACGATCGACTATCTCAATTCCAGGGGAATAGACACAGACTACCGCTACATGGATCAGAGCTATGTTTTCAACTGGCCGCTCGACTATATTAACTCCAGCTCGGACGCTTACAACATAAGCTACCCGCAGTTCGGGCAGAAGGGCGACGTCGAAAGCCTCAAGCAGCTCGTTGAGGACATTACGCCGCAGCTTGAATATATGTCAATAATAAGGATGAAGACGAAATACGACGGCAACGTGATCGATTGGGTGGAGGCTCACGAGAAGGAATTCTCCGAGAAGGCGCTCGAGATCGCAATACGCGACTACACCGGTTGGAAGGACAATCCGAAGTACATATCAAGCACCTATACCAACGAATTCACTCTGAACAACGGCTACAACGGAGAATACTTCTACCTCGCCGACCAGATCATCACCGATCTTGACGCTCAGTGCGTCTCCATTGCAGAGGAGATAAACGAAGACGCAGCTCCCGCCGAGCTTCCGAACGGATCGGACAAGGCCGCATAAACCTGAGTGCAACGAATTGCATATATACCCCGAATCGCCCCGACGGATACTCGTTTCCCGCCGGGGCGATTTCCTTGTTTACTGAATACTGAAAAATGAATAATTGAGGGAATGCCTCGCGTTTGTTTTGTAAAAGAATTGACGGCATATCCCGGAGAAACGGCGGCGCGAGCGGCTTTTCGGCGCTTCGGGCAGCGGAGCTTTTTGAAAAATGCCAAATTAGATTTCGAGAGTAAACAAGAGTATAAATGCGAATAAAAGAGATTTACAGGAAGTAAATTAAATTTTTTAAAAAATGTGTTGACAAGCGGCTTTTGTTGTGATATTATAATGAGGCGTTAGCGCGGAGGAAGGCTTCGCGCATTCTACAACAATATGTTCAGGAGGAAGAAGAATATGTCAACTTATATGGCTAAAAAAGGCGAAGTTGAGCGCAAGTGGTATGTTATTGATGCAGCCGGCAAGCCGCTCGGCCGTGTAGCCGCTCAGGCAGCAGTTCTGCTCAGAGGCAAGCACAAGCCTACTTACACACCGCACGTTGACTGCGGCGATCACGTAATCATCATTAACTGCGAGAAGGTTCTTCTCACAGGCAGCAAGCTCACTCAGAAGAAGTGGCAGCGCCACACGGGCTACGTAGGTCACCTTAAGGAGACACGCTACGATACGCTCATGGCAACAAAGCCGACAAAGGCAATGGAGCTTGCAGTTAAGGGTATGATCCCGAACAACTCTATCGGCAGAGACGCACTTCTCAGACTTCGCCTTTTCGCAGGCGCAGAGCATACACACGCAGCACAGAAGCCCGAAGCTTTTGAGATGTAAGGAAGGAGGACTAAACAATGTACGATAATTCAAATTATTTCTACGGCACAGGCAGAAGAAAGAGCTCGGTAGCAAGAGTTAGAATCTACAAGGGCACCGGCAAGATCACGATCAATGACAGAGACATCGACGACTACTTCGGTCTTGAAACGCTCAAGGTAATCGTAAGACAGCCCCTCAACCTTACAGACACAGCCGACAAGTTCGACGTTGTATGCAGAGTAGCAGGCGGCGGCGTAACAGGTCAGGCAGGTGCTATCCGTCACGGCATCTCCAGAGCGCTTCTCCAGTATGACTCTGAGAACCTCAGAGGCACACTCAAGAAGGCAGGCTTCCTTACTCGTGACCCGAGAATGAAGGAAAGAAAGAAGTACGGTCTCAAGGCTGCAAGAAGAGCACCGCAGTTCTCAAAGAGATAATCTTTCGACGAAAAATTGGCTTGTTCAAGCCCTGTTCGGAGATTATTCCAACAAGTTGGTCAGTTTTGGGACAACTATATATGATTATTATAACCGCTCGGCTTTTGCCGGGCGGTTTTTTTGTTTGAACATAATATATCCAACAAAGTAATTCAATAGCGGAACAATACACATAGAGCGAATTCTAGGGATTGATTGTTTGAGAGATAAGCGATATAATATACAATGCTAAATATGTGTGATTATTATATGGTGTTTCTTGTTGAGCGTGAATTGCAGCATTGGATAAAGAAAAGGCGTTCACAAGCTTAGCCGAGCCGTGAACGCCTTGTTAGTTTTGCTATTATGTTCTGTTGTCGAGCATAACCATTGTAGTATTAGCTGTGATCTCAACGCAGCCGCCTTGAGTAATGTTAGGCTGGGGAGTGCCATACGCTGCCGCACCGCCGCTTACGCGAATGTTGTGCTGATAGTACACCATTTTATATTCACCATTGGAAAATGTGCGGTGAAAGAAGGTGTTGCCGCCTGCTGTTGCTGTGAGGGGGAAAGCCGAGCTCCCGAGATGGTTGGATTCGCAGATATCTCCGACTGTTGCGGAGGCGGCTGTATGGTTGGCTGTACCGTAGGTAGTGGTTGTAATACCGGCCTTTGACGACGCGATACATTCCGCAACGAGAAGGTCAAGTGTTGCCGCGTCAGACTCCATGACGGAGATCCTGGCTGAATTGATAGTTGTGTTGATTACCGGGATCGCGATCGCCGCCAGAATAGCGAGTATCGCGATAACGATGACCAGCTCAACGAGCGTAAATCCATTTTTGCTTCTTACCTTCGAGATCTTGTTTTTCATCATCATCTTGGATCACCCTTTTCTTTCAGAATACGATTCTCAAATACCGTTTCAAACGTGCGCTCATGCGCTGATTTCTGTGATTCTTCCTATGCTTTCCATTGAATATATTATATACTAAATGCACTGTAGTTTTCAATAGCTATCCTAAAGTAATATCAACAAGAATCATTCTCAAAAGTTGTTGAAAATGATACCATCGTTTGAAATAAACGGGAGCAGACCGATTGAAAAAAACCCCCGAGCATTAAACTCGGGGGTAAGTAATTCAAGTGATTACCTTTTAAAGATTAGGTGTTCGGCTCGAGAGAAGCGATAGTTGTAGCTGAGCTAAGTGCTGTACCATTAGCTGTCTTGCCGCCGCCGGAAACCTCTACATTGTGACCTTGTGTGTAAACCATTGCGTATGTTTTACCGCCAATGCTTCTGTTGAAGAAGCTGGAGCCAGCTGCACCGGATACTGTGTAAGTGCCGCTCTGACCAAGGTTGTTGGAAAAGCAGATATCACCAATTGTTGCAGCAGCTGCTGTGTGGTTAGCTGAACCGTAAGTTGTTGTTGTGATGGAAGCCTTGGAAGTGTTGATGCACTCCTTAACGAGCATGTTCATTGTTGCTGTGT
>ONFG01000036.1 GCA_900317025.1 uncultured Eubacteriales bacterium
TGGCAGGGGCAGAAGGACTTGAACCCTCGGCACGCGGTTTTGGAGACCGCTGCTCTACCAACTGAGCTATACCCCTATATTCTTGAAGAATGCTTTACTATTATATCAGTCTGAACGAGTTTTGTCAAGTGTTTTTTGAAATAATTTTCCCTTTCGCAGGCAAACGCCTACACGCAGTACGCGATTTTAGTTTGTCATATCCTTCGCCTGTTCTCCACGCGGACCGGCGTATCCAATGCGCCTTACATTTCTGTCTGCCGATGTTTTACGTAGCGACACGCCGCCTAAGTGTATAATTTTTGTGGGCAGCCCTCGGCGCGGAGAACAGCCAAGCCTTACAAAAAAGTAAAAACGGAACCGTGAGCGGCGACACGCCGCCTTGACAGTGTGGCGAAAAAAGGGGTATAATAAGCGTGGACGGGTCGCGGCGGAAAAGCGAATACGCGGCTTGTCATAAAATGATCGTTAAGAGGTAAAAAGAAATGCCGGCGGATTTGCATTGCCATTCAAAAATTTCGGACGGCTCGACCGAGGTGGACGAGCTTGTTCTTCTTGCTAAAAATAAAGGGCTTGATACGCTTTCGGTGACTGACCACGATACGCTCGCCGGTTCCGACCGCGCGGCCGTTTTCGGTGAAAAGTTCGGAGTCAGAATAATCAAGGGCGTTGAGATCTCGTGCTTCGACTATGAGAGAAAGCGCAACGTCCATTTGCTGTGTTACCTGCCTTCGTCGAGAGAACGCCTGTCGTCAATGCTGCGTACAGTCAACCGGAACAGGAAACAGGCGGTCCAGCTCGCGATACAGAAGGTGATGAGAGCGTACCCGATACCGTATGATATGATACTGCGCCGCAGCGCCGGCAGCAATACGCTTTTCAAGCAGCATATAATGCGCGCTCTCATGGACGCGGGTTATACGAACGAGATGTTCGGCGACGTCTACCGTAAGCTGTTTGACAGCCGCTTTGGTATCGCCCGCGTCGACTTTGAACACCCCGATATCTTCGAGGGGCTAAGGATCGTTCGTGAATCCGGCGGCGTGGCAGTGCTCGCACACCCGGCTGTGTATGACAGCTACGACATTATCCCCGAGCTTATCAAAAACGGGCTTGACGGCATAGAGATCTCCTATCCGCGCGCAAGGGAAGACGATGAGGATGTCCTCGGCAGGATCTGCGACGAGTACGGACTTATCAGAACGGGCGGCACCGATTTTCACGGCGGCAACGGCTCTGCGCCCCACCCGCTCGGAACGTGTACTACAAGCGACGAAGAGGTCGGTAAGATCATCGCCCTCGCAGGCAAACGCGTCTCCGACACGCAGAAAATTGTCTGAATCGCGGGCGGACGATTAAATTAAAACCGGTACAGAGGGCGGTCTGTTGAAAAAGAAAAGAACCAGTATATTTGAAAGAAAAACTGCTGCAATGCTGCTTGCTGCGTCAACGTCTGTCGTGTGGGCGTTTGCGTTCCCACTGATAAAGCTCGGTATACCGGCTTTCGGGATAGCCGCTGACGATACGGGCGCTAAAACGCTCTTTGCGGGCGTCCGCTTTTTCACGGCTGGAGTGATCGTGCTTGCGGCTTCACTATTAAATGAAAAGAGAAGTGTACAATTGCCCGAAGGCGGCGGTGCGCTTGGGGAGAAGCCTCTATCCGGGCTGCTCCTTGCACTGCTGCTCGGGCTTGTGAATACGGCGCTGCATTATTTTTGCTATTACATCGGGCTGTCAAACCTTAGCGGCTCGCGCTCGGCAGTCATAGATTCGCTGAGCAGCTTTATACTGATACTCGCGGCGTGCGCTGTCTTTCGGGACGAGAGCCTGACCGTCAGCAAGGCGTTGGGGTGTGTGCTCGGCTTTTGCGGCATACTGTTAGTTAACGCCGGAGGCGGGGCTTCCGCGCCGCTTTCGTTTACGGGCGACGGTATGCTTGTGTTGAGCGCCGTGTTTTCGGCAGCGGGCGGTCTGCTTACAAGGGTCGTGACGAGAAGGATCCCCGCAGGCATCGCTACGGGCATAAGTCTGGGCTTCGGCGGCTTGCTGCTGATGCTTTCGGGCGTGCTCATGGGCGGCAGACTCGGCACACCAACGCTATCGGGCGCGTTTATCCTATGCTGCCTTATCGGGATCTCGACTTACGGCTTCTCTGTCTACAATAAGCTTATAAGCTGCAACCCCGTGGGCGAGATAGCTATCTTCAATTCGCTGATACCGATACTCGGCGTGACGTTTTCGTGTCTGCTGCTGGGCGAACCGCTTAGGCTGAATTATGCCGCGGCGGGGCTGTTGGTGGCGGCAGGAATATTCATAATAAACTACAGCGGGTCAAGGGAGGCTTGTCATGAATAAAACAGTCCTGCTTTATAATTTCAGCACGGAACGCATTAGGCTCGTGAGGCGAGCGCTTGCGCCGCTCGGCTGTACCGTTAAGGGCGTTTCCAAAAAGGAGTATGCGCAGCCCATTGGCGCGCTTGCAGGCGTACCGGGAACGCCGCTCGGAAGGGTCGCCCAAGGCGGCGATTTTGACGAGGAGATGCTCGTGATGAGCGGCTTTACTGGCGACGGCATAGATATCGTCATCGGAGCGCTGCGCGCAAGCGGAGTAGGGAGCGTGCCGCTTAAAGCCGTTGTTACAGAGACTAACGCAGAATGGGACGCAGCTTCTCTTTACCGTGAGATACGCGCGGAGCATGAGCTTATGCGCGGGATGAGGCAGAAAGAGATATAATAGTTAGTTCTAAATAAGAATTAATATATCGCTGTTCTGTGATATCATAGATAAAAGGGAATCTGAATTGAAAAGAGGCGATCTTTATGGCAGCCGAGCCGATAAAAACGGTCGTAGTAGACGACGACCACACGTCAGCAGCCGCAACTATGGCGGTGCTGAAAAAATTTCCGGCGGTCGAGGTAACGAGCTACATCGACAACAGCCCGGAGCTTATGTCGCGCCTGCCGGAGCTTGACGCCGAGCTTCTGATACTCGATATTGAGATGCCGTATAACAATGGCATGAACGTGGCTTCGATCGTCAAGAAAAAATACCCGAAGATCGAGATAATTTTCTGCACGGGTCACGCGTACTTTGCTGCTGACTGCTACGACTTCGAGCCGGTCGACTTCGTAACGAAGCCGATAAACGAGGCGCGGATACAGCGCGCGATCGAGCGCGCTCAGAAGAAGCTGCGCAACAACGTTATGGATATCGTGGGCGGCAAAAAGAGCGCGACTA
The DNA here is from genome assembly GCA_900317025.1 of uncultured Eubacteriales bacterium. Lineage (GTDB taxonomy): Bacteria > Bacillota > Clostridia > Oscillospirales > Acutalibacteraceae > RUG592. The sequence goes on from ONFG01000036.1 coordinate 3,236, forward strand.
AGAGTAAGAAGATAGGTATCAACATCGAGGGTGGGTACCGCATAATAAACGTCGACAGCATCCTTTATATCGAGAAAAAGGCGAGAAAGATCTATATCCACACGAACGCGAACAAGTCGTTCGTCGCGAAATATAACCTTACACAGCTCGAGGAAATACTCGCTCCGCACGACTTCTTCAGATGCCACCAGTCGTTTATCGTGCCGATAAAGAAGATACGCTACGTCAAGAGCAACGAATTCGGAAAGACGTATTCGATCATGCTCAAGGAGTGCTACGAGGAGATACCGCTTAGCCGCAGCAAGCACGCGGAGATCAAAGAAAAGCTCGAAAATAACGGCATTAAATTTGTATAATTTTTTGTAATTTTTGGGTGTATCAATAGTAAACCTTGCAGAATTTGACGCCAAAATAAATAAATTACGAAAAGCTCTTGATTTTTCCTCCGAATAATGATATCATATTAGACGAATGAGATTATTAAAGGAGGTGTTTGCAGTGCCGAACATTAAATCCGCAAAGAAGCGTGTTAAGGTTATCGCAGCAAAAACTGCAAGAAACAAGGCTACAAAGTCCGCATTGAAGACAGCTATCAAAAAGGCAAACGTAGCAGTTGAAGGCAATGCAGCAGAAAAGTCGGAAGCAGTAAAGGTAGCGATCAAAAAGATCGACCAGGCTGCAGCAAAGGGTCTTATCCACAAGAACAACGCAGCAAGAAAGAAGTCTGCTCTTGTAAAGAAGCTCAACGCAGCCGACTAAGAGAAACACGAAAAAATGACCGCCCTAGACCAAAGGGCGGTTTTTTTCGTTCAAGCTTCGATAAAGGAGCCGTGTTAATGGAATTTTTGGTAACCGTAACGACTGTAGGCGTCATGCTTTTGTACAGTGCGCCGGGGTATGCGCTCGTAAAGGCTAAAAAGATACAGCCGACAAGTATCTCGGCGTTTGCAATGGTGCTGATGTATGTCTGCCAGTCGTGTCTTGTTATATATTCGTTTCAAAAGGTAACGTATACGCCTGCGCTTTTTAAAAATATGCTTGTATTTTTCGCTCTTGCGGTGGTGATTCAGTCGCTTCTTCTCGGGACGTACTACCTGCTCTTCCGCAAGCGCTACAAAAACGTGCGTTACCGCATAGCTACGATCGCCGGAACGTTCGGCAATTGCGCGTTCATGGGCGTGCCTCTTCTCGAGCACCTTCTGCCGCACTACCCGAACGCCGTGGTCTTTTCGGCGGTCTACAGCATATCTATGAATCTTCTTGGCTGGACGATCGCCTCCGCGGTCATCGCCAACGACAAGAAGTACATTAAGCCGAAAAACTTCTTTTTTAATCCGTCGATGATTGCACTTTACATTGCGCTCCCGCTCTTCTTTACACACACGTCGATCGGCGGCAACGTCTTTGGCGACGCTGTTTTTCTTCTCGGCAAGATGACCACGCCGCTGTGTATGCTTATCATGGGAATGCGCCTTGCGTGCGTGCCGCTTAAAAAGGTCGTAACGAGCAGACTCAACTACTTCGTGCTGTTCTTAAAGCAGCTCGTGATGCCTGTGCTGGGGCTTGCGGTCGTTATGTTCCTGCCGATCGAGACGAATATGAAAATGGCGTTTTACATAATCTGCTGCTGCCCGATCGCGAGCGTCGTTCTCAACTACTCCGAGATGATAGGCGAGGGGCAGGAGACGGCGGCGAACCTCGTCCTTTTCGGCACGTTCTCGTCTATAGTGACGATACCTGTAATGATGACGCTGTCGCGGTTTATAGTGTAGAAAATGCTTGAACGAAAGCTTTTGGGCTGTGTGATTTTATGATCTGATACTAAACTCAATTAAAAAGCTCTTTAATTGAGTTTGTATGAGACGGGATGACGCGCTTTGCGCGGCATCAGCGTGCGCAGCACGCGCTTTTCAAATTAAAGCATTTAATTTGAAATTAGTTATGAAAAGGGGCGGTGAAATGCTGCAATTTGCAATCTCGCTTGTTTTCGGCCTTACGGTCGGCGTTATAATGAGCCTAATGCTGTGGCTCAATACAAGCTTCAATCTTACCGAATTCGTGGTGATCGTCGGATTCGTTTTCATCGGCTGTACCGTCTGGACGTTCACCGACGGACGGTTTACCGATCTCACGCTTATAGCACTGCTTGTGGTCTGGACGCTGTCCCGGATACTCTTCGACCGCAAGCGGACGTTTGAAAAGCTGCTGACCTTTGCGATGAGTACGACTCTCGTCTTGAATTATTACATATACCTTCGCTTCATCGGACTTCGCGTCCTCGGCGAGGTCAAGAACGGCGACATCTCGCAGCTCAGCTATATGCTCGTTTATCTTGTGATAGTAGCGGCGGCGTTTTTTATTGTTTTCATTCAGAAGATATCGTTCTTCAATAACGCTTGGGTGCGCGATTTTTTCTCCCACGAGGACAAGCGCATGAAGAACAACCGAACGGCTATTTTCTCGTTCTTGATGGTGCTGACCGTCGTTATTGTATTCGGGATATATATGTCGACGGCGTTCGTCAGCGAAACGGAAAACGCCATGTTCTATATCGGCTTCGAGTTTTTTTTCTCCCTCGTCTATATTTTCATCAGCTTTATCATGATGAAAATGCTGGTTGAATACTATATCCTCTCCGATATTTCCGAGCAGGAGAAGCAGCACCAGAAGGAGCTGAAGTCGTTCATAAAGATGATAAGGGCGCAGCGCCACGACTTTAACCTCCACCTCCACGCTGTGAACGGGCTGCTTGAAGCGGAGAAGTATGACGAGTGCCGCGCTTACGTGTCAAAGATGGTTTCCGAAACGGAGTATGTCAACGAGGTGCTGCCGATCCACGACACTTCTATCAGCGCGATGCTTTATGCCTACCGCTCCGACGCCGAGAACAACGGCATCAAGATGACGTTTGACATAACGACAAACCTTCGAGGCCTTGCGCTTGAGGGCTACGAGATCAACAGGATCATCGGAAACCTGCTGCAAAACGCGATAGACGCGCTCACCGAGCAGACCGACAGGGAATACGGCATCGTTGTGAAGATGTACGATACCGCCGATTCTGCCGTTATCGACGTCTCGAACAAGTTTTTCGGCAGCGCCGAGGAGCTTTCGCATTTCTTCGAGTACAGCTACTCCGGCAAGAGAAATCACGAGGGGTTGGGCCTTAGCACCGTTCAGAGGATCGCAGAATCGTACAAGGGCGTCGCATACGTCGAGGTCGACGAGGACGTTATCCACTTCATTGTCCGATTGCCTAAACGCTCCAAAAAATAATTTTTCAGTACGCACGCGGGGCTTGTTATTAAAAGAACCTTTTCGCCTGCGGCCAGTCAACAACTCGCGCAGCAGGCAAGGTTTGTATGCCGGGGCGGCGTATTGCGCGGGAAGCAGGCGGTGAAAAAGTAAAGCTATCAGCGCGAACTGCCTGCGACCGCTTGTTCGCCGCCCGAGTAGACATCAAAGAGGACCAAACAGACAAAATGGGTTGAAATTTTAGGGAAGAGAGTGTATCATATAATCACGGTCAATGATTGTGGGTCGTAAGAAGCCTTCGATGCTTGATTGTACATCGGAAGGCGATAAAAATGATAATACCTCTTTCGAAAATATGATTCCCTGAAAAACAAGGACGGTTTACCGTCCTTGTTTTTTTGTCTTTTTGGGTCTGTATGTGACAGAATGACATCACATTCTGTTGTAAATGAATATAGATGTTTTTCTTCGGTTCTCTGCGTTTTGTAAATAGTAAACAACAAAAAACAAATAGACACCGAATCGACCCAAACAGACAAAACCCATTGAAAAAAGCTTTACAATGTTGTATTATAATATTGCAGTGAATGATTGCTAAGCTGCAAACCACTAATCAGAGCTGCGGCGAATTGATTGCGCGCCGCAGAGAATGAAACAGATAATACCTCTTTCGAGAATACGATTCCCTTTAAAATAAGAGCGGCGAGACCGTTCTTATTTTTTTGCTCCGGATCGGGTAAAACGGCAAAAAGACTGCCGAACCGACTTCGAGGAAGGGAATATTTAAAATTTTTTGGATTTTTTTCAATAAAAGCTTGCATTTTCCAAAAAGGTGTGATATAATAATCAAGCAGTCGGGAAAGCCCCTTAAAAAGAGCTTTACGACATACAGATGTATGGCGCAGGTAGGTAATTAAGAGTTGTGTCCAAAGGCTGTGTGTACTGAAAAGGTACAACGCAGGGGGAGTAACCGGAGATTACAAAGGTTCATGTGTGCGTACTGAAAAGTTGGTATTGATTGCATTGAGGGTACACCTGTTCCCATTCCGAACACAGAAGTTAAGCTCAATTACGCCGAAAATACTTGGGTGGTGACGCCCCGGAAAGATAGGAAGATGCCAACACTGATATTCCTCCATAGCTCAGTCGGTAGAGCGCATGACTGTTAATCATGATGTCACTGGTTCGAGCCCAGTTGGGGGAGCCAAACCCGTATGAACGTTGTTCGTACGGGTTTTATTTTTGTG
>ONFG01000019.1 GCA_900317025.1 uncultured Eubacteriales bacterium
AAAAAGCTGCCGCAGGCGATTTGCTTGCGGCAGCATCGTGTTTGTTTTGTTGTGTTTTATTACTGCTCCTTCGGCTTCTTGAACGAGTAGTAGATAATGTCGAGAAGCGCTACGCCGATGAGGATACCTCCAACGACAACGGGAATGTTTACCCCCGACCCCTGAGGTACGGCTTCGGAGGAAGCGGTCTCTGACACGGAGGATGCCGACGAGGAAGTTGTCTCACTCGAAGAAGTTTCGCTTGAAGAAGTTTCGCTTGAAGACGCTTCACTTGAAGACGTTTCGCTTGAAGACGCTTCACTTGAAGACGCTTCACTCGAAGACGCTTCACTCGAAGACGCTTCACTCGAAGACGCTTCACTCGAAGACGCTTCACTTGAAGACGCTTCGCTTGACGATGAATCATCGTCTGCCTGCTCGGTAAGCGCCGCATTGTAAGAGGGAGTTATCGCGGTAAAAAGCTCGTTGCCGTCGGCTACCTTTACCGAGCCCCACGCGCTCTCGTCACCCGCGAAGTTTACGTTTTTGAGGCTCTCGCACTGCTGGAACGCTTCCTCGCCGATCTCGGTGACCGTCAAAGGGAGAGTTATCGTTTCAAGGTCCTTGTCTATTGCAAATGCGTGGTCGTCGATTCTCTTGATGCCGTCCGGCACTTCTATGCTCGTTATGTCGGGGTTCATCTCAAATGCCCTCGAGCCGATCACCGTTACAGCCTTTCCGTCTAGCTTGGCCGGGATAACGATTTCTTCATCTTCGCCGAGGTATCTGAGGATAACAACGTCGCCGCCCTGCACCTCATAGTTGTAGTCGCCGGACGTTACCGCCTCGGCACCGGCAGCTACCGGCAAGGAGCCGATCAAAAGCAGCGCAGACGCAAATGCTGCCGCCGCGGTCCTTAATGTTTTCTTCATGACAAATCCTCCTAATGTGTTATAAATGTTCCAATGATCCAACTCATTGGCAGTTTTCTATATTTTACCATAAATATCCGGTAATTGCAACAGGGTACGCGTAAATAACAAGATACGTTAAACCTGCGGCTGAGAGCCGTCGTAGGGGGCGTATGCACCGGTGTATTCCGAAGGATCGGCGGCAGCCGTCGGGGAATCGACCGAGATACCGCCGGCATAGTCCGTTGTGTACGCGCCCGAGTATGTTGTCGGGTCTGCGGACTGCACGGGAGCGTCCTCGGGATTGTTGTATGTAACGCCGAAACCGGAAGCCGTATACGCGCCTGTATATGCCGCGGGGTCTGCTGTCGGCATGGACTCGATCGGCTGACCCTCGATGTACTCGTGGATAACGTTGAATGAGGAAGTACCGCTGTATGCGCCCGTATACGCCGCGGGGTCTGCTGTCGGCATGGACTCGATCGGCTGACCCTCGATGTACTCATGGATAACGTTCATGTCGGGCGCCGCGTATGCGCCCGTATATGACTGCGCCTGTTCGTAATCATCGGGAGATTCTTCCGTGATCTGAGCTGCCGGCTCGGGTGATTTGTCGAGCGTTATCTGCGAGATCTCGGCGGGTGGTACTAAAACGCTTTCTCCCGTCGCCGGGGCAGGTACGCTTTCAGGCACTTCGTCCGGCTGCTGCTCTTTAGAGATCTCCTGCGCGCCGATCGCATACGCGTCGGATGCCGGCTGTTCGATGTGCGCCGCGGGAACATTACTTTGGGCGTTTGCCTTGCCCTTTCTCATCAGAAAGAAGAGCGAGACTACGATAAATACGCCGATAACGTCGGCGACCACGAGAAGCGCCTTCAGCGCGCTGCCGACATTCTCGCCTGCGCTCGAGATCGAGCTGCCGACTCCGTCCGGTATACCGCCGATTTTGTCAGAGACGCCGCCCGTATTGCCGGAGGAGGTGTCGAGATCATCGGCGAAATCGTAGCCGCTGTTATCGTATTCATCCGGCACGTAATCATAGCCGCCGTAACCGTCCGGGTCGGGAGGCAGCTCCTCGATATCCGCTATCCCGCTGAAATCGTAGCTGTCGTCTACGCCGAAAGCGGCAAAATAGTCAAGGGAAAACGTGCCGTCTTCATTCACCTTATTCTGCGGGTACTGACCGTACCACGCCTCGACCTTGCAGGTATCGGGGATCTCTGCGTCGTTTGTAACGCCGCCCCAGAAATCGCCGTCGGCGGGATAGTATAGCACATACATACCGGTGCAGTTATCAAACGCACCCTTTCCTATCTTCTTCAGGTTTTTCGGAAGATAGAGTATTGAAAGCTCCACGCAGTCCTTGAACGCCTCGGGAGCGATCTCCTCCACGCTGCTCGGCACAACGAAGCCTGTGGCTTTCTTTCCCGTCGGGAACTGGCAGAGCCTTTTTCCGTCCTTGCTGTAGAGGACGCCGTCCTTAGATGAGTAGGCTTCGCTCTCGGGGGAGGCGTCTATGCGGTCGAGCAGCGGCAGACCGTAGAGATGAAGGTAATCGAGATACTGGTGTTCAACGACTTTAAAATCCTCTCGTATTATCGCGCTGCGCGGCGATCCCTCTATTGTTACGGAGGTGACGCTGCCCGATGAATCGAAGGCGCTGCGGTCGATATACGAAACAGGTTTTCCGTCTATCTCCTTCGGGACCAGGCACTGTGCACCGTTGCCCGAATACTTCATTGCCACGTATTCATCGCGTGTTTTGCCGTCTGCGTCTGTGTAAGGAATACATTCGAACTGTGAATCGGCAGCCGCCGTGAAACTAAAAAGTGAAAAAAGAATGGCTGCGATCAGCAAAGCCGGTAAGGCTCTGTTTGTTTTTTTCATCATAATACCTCCCCTTTCCGGGCAAACTCGATCCGCGCATATGTAAATATAGTTTTATGCCCGCGTCCTGAATAGTACCCGGACGCGGGCTTAGTTTCTTATACTAAACTCAATTAAAAAGCTTTAAAAGCTTTTTATAGCGCCGCAGGCGCGTTTAAGTTTGTATGAGACGGGATGACGCGCTTTGCGCGGCATCAGCGTGCAAAGCACGCGCATTTCAAATTAAAGCATTTAATTTGAAATTAGTATGCAAACCGTCAAAGCCCTTTTGGAGTTCTTCGTCCGTCGGGATATAGTCGGTCATTACGCCGTCGTTGAATTTCTGATATGCGACCATATCGAAGTAGCCTGTGCCGGTAAGGCCGAAGAGGATCGTCTTCTCCTCGCCCGTCTCCTTGCACTTTAGCGCCTCGTCGATAGCGACCTTGATAGCGTGGCTGCTCTCGGGCGCGGGAAGGATGCCCTCGATACGCGCGAACTGCTGAGCCGCCTCGAATACGGAGGTCTGCTCAACTGCAACGGCTCTCATGTAGCCGTCATGGTAGAGCTGCGAGAGCGTGGAGCTCATGCCGTGGAAGCGGAGACCGCCGGCGTGGTTTGCCGAGGGAATGAAGCCGCTGCCGAGCGTATACATCTTTGCGAGCGGGCATACCATGCCGGTGTCGCAGAAGTCGTATGCGAACTTGCCCCTTGTAAAGCTCGGGCAGGAAGCCGGCTCAACGGCGATGAAGTCGTAGTCCTGCTCGCCTCTGAGCTTCTCGCCCATGAACGGCGAGATCAGGCCGCCAAGGTTGGAGCCGCCTCCTGCGCAGCCGATGATGATATCGGGTTTGATTCCGTATTTATCCATAGCGGTCTTCGTTTCAAGACCGATGATCGACTGATGAAGAAGCACCTGGTTGAGCACGCTGCCGAGCACGTAGCGGTAGCCGTCGTTCGACGTTGCAACCTCGACCGCCTCGGAGATCGCGCAGCCGAGGCTGCCCGTAGTTCCGGGGAACTTCTCGAGGATCTTTCTGCCGACGTTCGTCGTCTCCGACGGAGAGGGCGTTACGGAAGCGCCGTACGTTCTCATTACCTCGCGGCGGAACGGCTTCTGCTCGTAAGAGACCTTTACCATGAAGACCTTGCAGTCAAGGCCGAAGTAGGAGCACGCCATCGATAGAGCCGTACCCCACTGGCCGGCGCCTGTCTCGGTAGTTACGCCCTTCAACCCCTGCTTTTTTGCGTAGTAAGCCTGAGCGATGGCAGAATTGAGCTTGTGGCTGCCGCTTGTATTGTTGCCCTCGAATTTATAGTAGATCTTGGCGGGAGTGCCGAGCTTCTCTTCGAGGCAATAAGCGCGAACGAGCGGCGCGGGGCGGTACATCTTATAGAAGCTCTGGATCTCCTCGGGGATATCAATGAAAGGAGTCGTCTCGTCAAGCTCCTGCTTGACAAGCTCGTCGCAGAAGACGGGGCGCAGGTCGTCGAAGCTCATCGGCTCGTGCGTTGCGGGATTGAGCAGCGGCGCGGGCTTATTCTTCATGTCCGCACGAACGTTATACCACTGCTTCGGTATCTCGTCTTCCTTGAGATATATTTTGTAAGGGATATTCTTGTCTGCCATAAAACAACCTCCGTTCGGTGCGCCGCGAGGATCACACCGTAAAATATGAACATTTTTCTAAATTATATTATAGCTCACTTTAGCAGATCAGTCAACAAAAAGATAGAATTTTGTATAAATGCACAAGCAGTATGCGAGCCGAGCGTTTCTTCGTTCGGGAGCATTGTATTCTCGCGTCCGGCAAAAAGCTTGAGTAATCAATAATACCGACGTGCCGACCCGCGCAGGACAAGCACTGTGGATAAAGCGCTAAAAAGGCGAACTGGCTGTAATGTATAATTTAATGGGCAGCTTTTGGCGCGGAGATCGGCTAAGGTGAACGAAAAAACAATCGGAACTGCCTGCGCCTGCTTGGGCGACCGATCATTGACACAAAGGCAGAGATGTAATATAATTTATTAATAAGAACTGTTTTGGAGGTGGGCCCATGATCGACGTTTGTCTTCTCGGAACGGGCGGTACTATGCCGCTGCCGCAAAGGGCGCTGACGGCTCTGTGCGTTAGGTGCTGCGGGAAAAGCCTGCTTGTCGACTGCGGCGAGGGAACGCAGGTGCAGCTTCGCAGGGCGGGGCTGAGTATGCACGATATCGACGCGATACTCATTACCCATCTCCACGCCGACCACATCTCCGGGCTGCCGGGGCTGCTGCTTTCGATGGCGAAGTCGGAGCGAAAAGAGCGCGTTATGATGATCGTGCCGCCGGGCGGGACGTTCGTTGTGCGTTCGCTCTGCGTGATCTCGGCGAATCTGCCGTTTGAGGTCGCCGTTACCGAGCTGCGGTCCGCTCACGAGGAGTTTACGCTCGCCGGACTTCGGGTAACGGCACAGCTTGCCGACCACAGCGTGACGTGCTATGCGTATTCTTTCGCGCTGCCCCGTCCGGGCAGATTTAACCCGCAGAAGGCGTCACTGCTCGGCGTTGACGTGAAGGACTGGAAAACGCTCCAGCGCGGCGAAAGCATAACGGCCGGCGGCAAAAAAATAACGCCCGATATGGTTATCGGCGCGCCGAGAAAGGGCTTGAAGCTCGCCTACTGCACCGACACGCGCCCGACGGCGGAGCTTGTCGCGCTCGCGAAAAATGCCGATCTTCTAGTCTGCGAAGGAATGTATGCCGAAGAGGATAAGCTGCCGATGGCGAAGAAAAAAAAGCATATGCTCTTCTCCGAAGCGGCAAGGCTTGCAGCCAAAGCCGGCGCGCGCGAGCTTTGGCTGACGCATTTCAGCCCGTCTCTCGACAACCCGGCACAGTATGAGAGCTGCGTTCGCGTGCTTTTTGAACACACGATCATTCCCGAAGACCTTCAAAAAACAGAGTTAAATTTTGAGAAATAGCAAAAGATTCCCCCGGATATTTCGTCCGGGGGAAATATATGTCTATAAGGTATGATCCTGTTTGCTGCGTTTTCTTGTTTATGCCATAAGCTTGTTTACTGCCGCAAGCTTTGTGCACACGCAGAAGATATCGGCAGCCTTTGCAAGTTCGTCAACGCTCGGGTAAGTCGGAGCGATACGGATATTGCTGTCCTTCGGATCGCTGCCGTAGGGGAATGTTGCGCCTGCGCCCGTAAGTACTACGCCTGCTTCCTTGCAGAGCCTTACGACCTCTTTTGCCGTACCCTCTAAAACGTCAACGCTGATGAAGTAGCCGCCGTTCGGCTTGGTCCACGCTGCGCAGCCCGTGTCCTTTACCTCTTTGTCGAGAGCGTCGAGAACGCACTTGAACTTCGGCGCGATGACCGCCTTGTGCTTCTCCATGTATGCGCGCAGACCTGCGCTGTCTTTAAGGTAGCGCTGGTGGCGAAGCATATTGAGCTTGTCGTAGCCGATGGTCTGCTTTGTGTAGCGAGCCTTGAGAACGTCCATATTGGTCTTGGAGCAAGCCATTACAGCGACGCCTGCACCCGGGAACGTGATCTTGGACGTGGAAGCGAAGATGATCGGAAGATCTTCATTGCCGTTCTTTTTGCACTCGTCCATGATTGAAAGGAGGCTGTCGGGCGTGTCGCTGACATCGTGGATAACGTAAGCGTTGTCCCATATGATGCGGAAATCCTTTGCCTTCGGCTTGAGTGCGGCGAAGCGGCGGACGGTCTCGTCGGAGTATGTGATGCCGGTCGGGTTGGAGTACTTAGGAACGCACCAAATGCCCTTTACGGCTTCGTCCTCGGAAACGAGCTTCTCGACCATATCCATATCGGGGCCGTTCTCGTCTGTGGGAATGTTTATCATCTCAATGCCGTAGTACTCGGTGATGCCGAAATGGCGGTCGTAGCCCGGCACCGGGCAAAGGAACTTGACCTTCTCCTGTGTAAGCCAGGGCTTGCAGCCGGCAACGCCCTTTACCATGAAGGTCGTGATCGTGTCGAACATCATATTAAGGCTTGAGTTGCCTCCGACAAAGACCTCGTCGGGCTGAACGTCAAGAATATCTGCAAACATTTTCTTTACGCCGGGAATACCGTCAAGAATGCCGTAGTTACGGCAGTCGGTACCCTCGTCGGTGCAGTCGCTTGCTGAGTTGAGAACGTCGAGCATGGGCATCGAGATATCGAGCTGCTCTGCGCCGGGCTTTCCTCTTGCCATGTTGAGGCTGAGCCCCATCGCCTTGTAAGCCTCGTAAGCCTTTTCAAGAGAAGCCTTTTCCTCAAGAAGCTCTTCCCTGCTCATTTCGTTGTAACATTTCATAATAGACAGCCTCCGTAGTGTTTTGATTAACGACCCTGTCGGATCGCCGCCGCACGGGAACGCTTGCCCTCGGCGTGGTTTCAGGGCGCTGTTTTTCGCCCGAAGACTATTCTAATACATATATATAGAAAATGCAAGAGAAAAGTTCAAATCCTGCAGAATTTCTCCGTTTTTATCGAATTCGCGGCGATTTATCACGAATATTTGACAATTTGACAAGAAATTCATTCAAGAAGGCATAAAACAATAAAAAAAACCCCGACAGGATAGGATCGCTGCCGGAGTATCGGAAAGGCTGTGTAATTACTGTATTTACGCCGACGCCGACGACGGCTTCTTATTATCGGTGTATCCCAATTTGGAGAGCGGGATCGAAAGCCTGTTTACAAGCAGGACAGCAACCGCCATTTTTACCGCGTCGGGAATAAGGAACGGGAAGACGCACAGCGACAGGATCGTCATTATGCCCTTGACCTCGCCCGTTTTCGCGAAAACGAAGTAGAACCAGACCGTGCCAAAGGCGTAGCAGACAGCAAGACCGACGACCATGCCGATTATCAGAAAAACGACCGAGCCGGGCTTCAGCTTCTTGAAAAGCGCGATGATAACAACGGCGAAGAGAAAGCCGACGATGTAGCCGCCCGTAGGCCCCGTTACCGCGGCAAGCCCCGACTTAAAGCCGGAGAATACCGGAAGCCCGAATGCGCCGAGCGCGATGTAAACAACGACGGAAAGCACGCTCTCCTTTAGAGGGAAAAGGCCGGCTATGAGGAAAACGGCAAATGTCTGGAGCGTAAACGGCACAAACGGACCGAGCGCCGGGATACTTATCCACGAGCAGATCGTTAAAAGCGCCGCGGAGATACCGACGGTGGTGATTGTAATGATATTCGGGTTTATCTTTTCTTTTTGCATAATAAACATCCTTTTGAGCGTTAGTTCAGCTGACGTTACTATTATAAATCGTAAACCTAAATTTGTCAATAGTAAGTTTACGATTTTTTGTGAAATTATATACAGGAGGATAACGGCGTCCGGTCAAGCGCTACGTTTTATGGATAAACACAGCTCCTGCTTTTTTTATCCGCACGAAAAAACAGCCCCGCGGGAAAACCGTCGGAGCTGTTTTTGTATGAGCTTATGAGTTACACGACCTCGAAGGACGTTTCGGCCTCATCGCCGAAGACAGCAAGCGTCTGCTTTTCGATAACGCTTCTGCCGTTTTGAACGCCGGCTTCGCGGCAAAGCGTGAAGATAGCGCCCTCGGCGCCGTTTGCTATGAAGCGGAGCGTCGAGAAGTCAAGTTCGGCGGTGCAGGCGGCGGAGTTTACGAGCGGGAGCGCTTTGCCTCCGCGAATGAACACGACTACCTCGTCGTTCGGTATCTCGACGAAGTGATGACCCTTGTCGTAGATCTTCGTTCTGAAGCTGTTCTCCGACTTAAAGAAGACTGCGAGCATCTTCTCCGGGATATAGACGCTTCTGCCGATCGCGTTCGGCTCGCAGACGGGCGCGATCATTATAGAGCCTCCGACCAAGAGCTGGTCTTCAACGGCTTCGGCAAACTTATCGCCCCTGTACTCAAAGGCAAGCGGCTTGAACATCATGTCGTCGGTCTCGGCAGCGTTTATATACTCGCTGTAAAGGTACGGGATAAGCGCGTAACGAAGCTTCAGCAGCGAGCGGAAAGCCTCTCTGTTCTCGAAGCGGTAGAACTCCTGGTCTCTCGTTCCGAGCGCGGAATGGTTTCGCATAAGCGGGTTGAATATGCCAAGGGCAAGCCAGCGCAGCGCAAGCTCCTCGGTGCAGTTGTCGCCGAAGCCCACCATATCTGCGCCCGTGTAGAGGAAGCCGCACATATTGAGCGACGGGAGCATTTGCAGATTGAGCTTGATGTGCGACCACCACGACTGATTGTCGCCCATCCAGATGCCGCTGCAGCGGTGCATACCGATGTATGACGCGCGGGAGAACATGAGGATGTTCTTGTCGGGCGCTATCTTTGCAAACGCATCGGACGCCGACTTCGTCATGTTGAAGCCATAAAGATTATGCACCGTGTTGTGGCAGACCGCTTTGCCGTTTACGTTATGATACATAGAGGAGTAGTCCTCGCTGCTGTTTGCAAGCCCGAGAACGGCGTCTTTGAGAGCAAAGAAGTCGTAGATACCTACGTTTCTGCCCTTGTAGGAGGCGACCTTGTCGATCGCTCTTTCAAGGCAGCCCTCGGAGTAAAAGATCGCCGGCTCGTTCATATCGTTCCAGAAGCCGTCGATACCGGCGTCGGTGAGGCGCTTATACTTCATTCCGAACCACTCGGCGGCTTTCTCGTTGAGAAAATCGGGGAAACAGACCTTGCCCGGCCATACGGCTGCGACAAAATCCCTGCCGTCTTTATCCTTGCAGAAAAAGCCGTTATCCCTGCCCTGTTCATAGACGTCGTAGCCCTCTTCGATCTTCACGCCCGCGTCGATGATCGGGACGAGGTGGATATTCCTGCTCTTCGCCTCGTTTACAAACTCCGGGAAATCGGGAAAGCGTTCTTCGCTTACGGTGAAGTCCTTGAAGCTCTCCATGTAGTCGATATCAAGGTAAACGGCGTCAAGAGGCAGGTCGTTTTTGCGGTAGCCGTCAATCACGTTCCTGACGTCGGCGCTTGTATTGTAGCTCCAGCGGCTCTGCTGAAAGCCGAACGCCCAGAAAGGCGCAATGTAGCTTTTGCCGATGAGCGACCTGAAGCGGCGAACGACCTCGAGCGGCGTTTCGCCCTCGATGACATAAATGTCAAAATCGGGCGCGCCGATGGTGACGCTCATCTCGTTTACCTTGGTGTAGCCGATGTCGAAGACAACGCGGTCGGGGTAGTCTACAAAAAGCCCGAAGACCTCTTCCCCGTCGACGATGACGAACGGGTGAGCACCGTAAAGTGAGCGCTTCGTCTCGGTGTGCATAGGGTCGTCGGAGCAATATGTCTCGTAGATCCAGCCGCGCTTGTTGATGCCTCTTACAGCCTCGCCCATGCCGTAGACCTTGTCGTCTTTGCAAAGGCTGCATTTAAACGAGCGTGCGTCCGCGCCCATCCGAATATGAGGCGGCATACCGGAGGACGCGGAGATCCCGCCTTGCACAGCGTTTGTATTAAACGGCGCGCCGAATGTAAATTTGCTGATTCCGTTTATATCCATATCCAAAACTCCTTATTGTTCGCTGACAAGACTCCTAACTGCCGACACAAGCTCCCCGGGCGACGAGATCACGATATCGCTGCCGTCAAGCTCCCCCTCTTCGCCGAAGCCGTAGGCGCAGCCGACAAACGGAAGCCCGTTTTTGCGCGCGGCTTCAAGGTCGGAGCTTCGGTCGCCCACGACGATGTATCGATCGTCGGGAAAGCGCTCGATGATGTGCGGCACGACAGCCGCCTTCAAAGCATAGCCGAAGCTTTCGGCGGGGAAATAGCCGGCAAAAAAGCGGTCGAGGTCAAAGTGCGCTCTGTGGGCTTCAAGATATGCCTTGTCGCAGTTTGAGAGGATCACCAGACGCATACCGTCCGCTTTAAGCGTTGAGAGCGCGTCTGTCACGCCGGCGTAAAGGTGTGCTTCGCCCAAGTATATACCCTTTTTCATGTTCTCGCCGACAGCCTTTGCCGCTTTTTTCATAATATCCGTTGGAAGCGCGGGCATGAACGAGCGCCACATCTCGTCGGCGGTCATGCCGAGGTAACGGCTGAGCCGCTCGTCCGTGACCGACAGGTCTGCGGTGAAGCCGTCGGCTTCGAGCTTGGCGAGCGCTTTTCTCACCGCTGCGCCGTAGAGCGCCTTTGTATCGTGGAGAGTTCCGTCGTAATCAAGTATCAGCGTCATGGTTTAAAGCTGCTTCATGAGGTTTACCATTTCGATAGCGGAAAGCGCACAGTCGTAGCCCTTATTGCCCGCCTTTGTGCCTGCGCGCTCGATCGCCTGCTCGATGTTCTCGGTCGCAATAACGCCGAAGAGAACGGGAACGCCGCTCTGAACGCCAACCTGAGCGATGCCCTTCGTCGTTTCGTTCACAACAAGCTCGTAGTGAGAGGTCGAGCCTCTGATAACGGCGCCCACGCAGATGACTGCGTCATACTTGCCGCTTTCCGCCATTCTGCGCGCGATGATCGGTATCTCGAACGCGCCCGGCACCCATGCGGCGTCGATGTTCTGCTCGTCAACGCCGTGACGGACGAGACCGTCGACCGCGCCGTCGAGAAGCTTCTGCACGATGAAGCTGTTGAATCTCGACGCGATGATGCCGACCTTCATTCCTTCGGGTGCTACTACCTTGCCTTCTAAAACATTGATGTTCATGATAATTCTCCTTGTCTTGTATAATATGGGCTGCTGCCCGTTTGTTCTGTCGATCAGTCTTTAAGGTCGATATCGTTAAAAATGTGACCCATGCGCTCCTGCTTCGTTCTGAGGTAGCGGCGGTCATATTCGCCGGGAGCGATCTCTATCGGGACGCGCTCCTTGATCGTGAAGCCAAAGCCGTCAAGACCGTAGATCTTGCTCGGGTTGTTAGTGAGCAGGCGAAGCGACTTTATGCCGAGATTTTTAAGTATCTGCGCGCCGCTCCAGTATTCCCGAAGGTCGGCGGCAAAGCCAAGCTCAAGGTTGGCGTCGACGGTGTCTCTGCCCTGCTCCTGAAGCTCGTAGGCACGAAGCTTGTTGATAAGCCCGATGCCTCTGCCCTCCTGGCGCATATAGAGGATCACGCCTCTGCCCTCCTGCTGCACTTTCTTCATCGCTGTGTGGAGCTGGTCGCCGCAGTCGCAGCGCGCCGAGCCGAAGACGTCGCCCGTAAGGCACTCGGAATGAACGCGGCATAGGACGTCTTCACCGTCGCCGATCTCGCCGCAGACGAGCGCTACGTGGTGCTCGCCGGTGATATCGTTTACAAAGCCGTAGATCTGAAAATCGCCGTAAGACGTCGGCAGCTTCGCACACGCTTTTTGGATCATGTGATTCTCATGTCGGCGCAGGTAATCCTGAAGCTCCTTTATCGTGATGAAGCAGAGACCATGCTCCTGCGCCATCTTCTGAAGCTCGGGGGTACGCATCATCGTGCCGTCTTCGCGCATGATCTCGCAGCAAAGACCGCACTCCTCAAGCCCCGCAAGGCGGCAGAGGTCGACGGTCGCTTCGGTGTGGCCGCTGCGAACGAGCACGCCTCCCTTTCTTGCGGTAAGCGGAAAGACGTGACCCGGGCGGCGAAGATCCTCGGGCTTTGTGTTTTTGTCGGTGCAGGCGCGGCAGGTGTAGCCGCGCTCCTCGGCGGAAATGCCGGTCGTCGTGTTTACGTGGTCGATCGAGACGGTAAACGCGGTGGAATGGTTGTCGGTGTTTTCCGAGACCATCTGAGGCAGGTTCAGCCTGTGGGCGATCTCCTGCGACATCGGCGTACAGATAAGCCCCTTGCCGTAGGTCGCCATGAAGTTCACGTTTTCGGTCGTCGCAAACTGCGCGGCGCAGATGAGGTCGCCCTCGTTCTCGCGGTCGGGGTCGTCGGTGCAGAGGATAAGTTTCCCGTTTTTCAAAGCCTCAAGCGCCTCGGGGATCGTGTTGTATTTAAAACTCATTGCATTTCTTCCTTTCCTAAAAGCCGTTTTGTTCGAGATATTCGAGCGTGAGCAGGCTCGGCTTTGCATTTTTATCCTTACCGTCGAGCGGCGGCGCGTTTTTATCGGTGTTAAAGTTCATCAACCGCTCGACGTATTTGCCGACAACGTCGTTTTCGAGGTTCACAGCGTCGCCCGCGCGTTTTTGAAGGAGCGTCGTTTCGCTGCCCGTATGCGGTATCACCGACACGCCGAAGGACGACGAGTCGACCTCGGTCACAGTAAGGCTTATGCCGTCGATGCAGACAGAGCCTTTTTCTATTATAAGGCGCAGCACCGGTGGCTTCGCCCTGATCCTGACGCGGACGGCGTTTTCGTCACGCTCCATTCTTTCGATAACGCCCGTGCCGTCGATGTGGCCGGAGACGATATGGCCTCCGAAGCGCCCGTTTGCCTGCATCGCGCGCTCGAGGTTCACTTTGTCGCCGGATCTCAGGCTGCCAAGGTTCGTGCGCGAGAGCGTTTCGGGCATAACGTCGGCGCAAAAGCCGCCGGGCAGGAGCTTCGTTACCGTAAGGCAGACGCCGTTTACGGCGATCGAGTCGCCGACCAGCGTACCTTCAAGGACTTTTTGAGCCGCAAGTGATATCTCGCCTGAGCGCGCACCCGAGATAACGCTTCGCACCGTTCCGACCTCTTCGATTATTCCGGTAAACATGGCTTGCCTCCTAAAACGTCGTATTCCAAAAGCAGGTCGCCGTCAAAGGCTGTGACCTTCGGCGCGGACAGCAAAACGGCGCTGTCGGGGCTTGAAAAGCCGCTGCCCTCGACGGGCGTTTTCGCCGTTCTTCCACCGATTATTTTCGGGGCAACGTAGGCGCAGACGTGGCTGACAATACCCGCCTTGAACGCCGCCTCGCCAATCTCGCCGCCGCCCTCGACAAGCACGCTCGAGATCTTCTCTGCGCCGAGGTGCTCCATAAGCGCCGAAAGGTCTACCCTGCCGTTTTCGTCGGGGAGGCAAACCGTTTTGACGCCGAGCGCTTCAAGTGCTTCGCGCTTTTCCTCATTATCCTCGGCGAACGCCACAAGAGTTTCATACTGCTTCGCCGTTTTGCAAATGTTAGATTCGAGAGGTATCCTCAGCTTTGAGTCTGCAATGACTCTAAGCGGCTGATGGGCATTTTCAAGGCGGCAGTTAAGCATCGGGTCATCGGCGAGAACCGTACCGATGCCCGCTAAGACAGCCGCATATTCCCCTCTGAGAGAATGGACGTGCGCGCGCGCTTTCTCGCCCGTTATCCACTTTGAAAGCCCCGTGTAAGCGGCGATCTTGCCATCGACGCTCTCGGCGAATTTCACGGTGACGTAAGGTCTGCCCGTCGTTATATAGTGAAAAAACGCGGGGTTCAGCTCGTTACATTCGCTTCTCATATAGTCTTCGACAACCTCAATACCGTGCGCCCTCAGCATTGCGGCGCCCTTTCCGGATACGAGAGGGTTGGGGTCGCGCGAGCCGACGATCACTCGGGCAAGCTTGTTTTCGATGATCGCCTCAGTGCAGGGCGGCGTTCTGCCGTAGTGGCAGCACGGCTCCAGCGTGACATAGATATCCGCGCCCTCTGCGCAGCCTTTTAAAGACGCGATGGCGTTGCGCTCGGCGTGAAGACCGCCGATCCTTTGGTGGTATCCCTCGCCAATGATCTCACCGTCTTTGACGATCACCGCGCCGACAAGCGGGTTTGGCGACGTATAGCCGCGCCCCAGCCTTGCAAGCTCGATCGCCCGCTGCATATATTTCTTTTCGATCATAAGATCACCTCCGCTGCATAGAAAAAAACCCTGCGACAACTCACAGGGCTTGAAAACGCACATTTTGCGCCGAAAACCTCTTTCATCCGGACTATACCGTCGGCGCCGGAATCTCACCGGCTCGGCGCTCTTTTGAGCGTTCACGGGCTTTTACCGTCGGTGGGGAATCGCACCCCGCCCCGAAGCTTTCACTTACACTAATATGATAGCATATACTAACCGAAATGTAAAGTACCAATACGTTTATTTTTCATTTTTTTTAATTGAGCCGGAACGCGGCTTTTAACGCAGCGCCGGTTCAGTTATCCTCCGGCTTTGGCACGGTAATCTCTACCCTGCCGGTACACGTTCCGAAGTCGATCTCCTGCGTTTTGACGACGACGATGACCTTGCCGTCGGGCAGCTCGGTCTCGGAGCCGTCGCGAAGCCTGAGCCTCCAGCTCTCGCCGCTTATGTTTTTTAGCCCCCATACGCCGGGGCGGTTCTGGCTTCGCATTACGGAGCCTGTGACCTCGGTAAAGTCGTCGCTGTCGGCGTCGGTATGGCAGCGGAAAAGCTTCTTTCCCGGGAAGAGCGGTACTCTGTACTTTTTCGTTAAGAGCACAGGCGGGCGCGGTATGCGCATACCGCAGCAGACGCACTTGCTTTCGTCGAGGTCGAGGTCAAGGAACGTCTCGCCGCCGCACGGGCATTTTACTACACAATCGCGCAGCTTGGTAAAGACGATCTGCCACTCGTTGTCGGTCGGGCGGGCTGTCTCGCCCTTTAAGCAGGGCTGAGAGAACGCCTTTATGAACATATCGCGCACAAACTGAGGGTAAAGCCCCCACAGGCGTGTCACGTTGCAGTGAACGCCGCGCACGGGGATATTCGTGTCGTCGTAAGGGTCGTAGATAAAGAGCGGGTATTTGCCGTAGAACTTGTGCTCCAGCTCCTCCGTCATACACGGGCAGAGCGTTCGCCGCCCCTCAAGCGGGTGGTCGAGGAAAAGCAGCCTGAAGAGGATAACGGCAAGCGAAAAACGGTCGCTCATGACGTCGGGCGCCTTGATGCTGCGAACGACCTCGGGCGCCATGTAGCGCGCCTTGCCCGCAATCCCGAGGCTTTCGCCGTAGGGAGCGACGTTGTCGGTGTCGCAGATGAGCACGTCTCCCGTTTGCGGATCGATAAAGAAGTTGCCGTCGTTCAGATCCTGATACGAGAAGCCTTTTCGGTGCAGCTCGCGGAATGCGTTCGTTATGTTGAGCGCCGCCGTAACAACGACCGTTATCGACGAGAACTTCTCCTTCGTGAGCAGAAAGTCGGAAAAGCACTTGTAGTTCTTCGGTACTAGGTCCATCACGTAGCCGTACTCGCCATCGATGACGCGGCTAAGGTACTTCGGCCAGACGAACGTCGGCGACGGCGAGCCTGTGTCGATGTTACTCGCAAGATTGCGGTAAAACTTGTCTCCGTTGTTTATCGTGCGGTGGTACCACTTCAAGGCGTAGTCCCTGCCCTCAAGCTCAACGAGGTAAACGCTTCCCTGCCCGCCTTCGCCAAGCTTCGACTTTATGTATGCAGTTTTATTGTTTTCCAGCGCAATGGCATAGCCAACGCAGAATGAAGGCATTTCCGATCATCCTTTCCCGCTGTTTTATCTGCCGAGGACGGCTTTTTTGTACTCGCCCTGAGTACCCGGTATGTAGGAATAGTATTCAAGCGGATTACCGCCGACTCCCCAGATGAAGTTCTCGCGCATGATGCCCTTGTCAGAAGCGTCCCACGTAAAGAGCTTTACTCCAAGCATCGTGTAGCCCTTCGCCGCGCCGTCGGCAGCGCCGCTCGAGAGCATGGCGGAATCCCACGAATAAGATGTGACGAGGTTATACATAAGCGGCACCTCGCTTGCGGGGTACTTCTCCGAGCCTTCGCCGTCTGCCGAGGAATTGAGCGGCCAGTATGTCACCCACTGGTCGTTCATGAACCACATGACGGAGTAGACGCCTGCGTCGAGACCGTCGCGCGTCTCATAGAGCGTGAGCACACTTTTCGGGTCGTCGCCCTTGCCCTCGTAGGAAAACTCGGCATACAACACGCTGTCGCTGTCGTCGCCGTAGTAATAATCGACGGTATAGCTTTTTGCGTCGGTCTTCAAAAAGGGCGTTACGTCTGCCGAGGGTTCCGAGCGCAGGTTCGTTTTGACAGTCTGCTCGATATCGTAGGCGCTTCTGCCTGCCTTGAACATAAAAAGCAGAGTGACCACTGCCGCGATCAGCAGAAAGGGCACAGTAAACAGCGCTTCTTTGAATATTATCTTTCTCTTTTCGTTCATACGCGTTTCACCTCACGCCGTCAGAGCTGGACGTTTTGTATCGCATAAACGCCCGCGGTAACAGCCGCAGACATTATGATGATAAGCAGATAGCCGAGTGCCGGACGGCGCTTTTCGCCGTCGAGCAAAACCGAGAAGCGGCCGTTGTTGAAGACTACGAGTGCCGCCGCGATTATCGGCAGACAGCGCAGCGCGACCGTGCTTCCGAGCCACAGGGCGCGCGCTCCCGCTGCAAGGTAAAAGACGCCTATCACAAGGCTGAGCCTCCCCACGCTTTCATAGCGGTACTGGCGCTTGCCGAGAAGGACCGCGAACATGAACACGAAGGAGGGAGCGACGAGCTTGTCGCCGAGCGGGATATCGTAGATCATAAACACGCCGAGGGCGGCGCATACGATCATGATGATCCAGCCTATAGGGCAGGTGACCAGGTGGGGTCTTCCCTGCTCACAGTCGCTTTCACACCAGAAGCGTACGAGCCTTTTAAGCACCGGCTCGGCGCTGCTTTCCTGAGCCTGCTCTTCTCCGCCTTCCGCGGGCGCGCTCTCTTGTTCGGACTGCCCTGCGTTCTCTTCTTCCGCAACGTCCTGCAAAAACAACATCTCGTCTTCCTCCTTTTCGATCTCGTCTTCATCGCTGTCCGAGTCGTCAAGCTCAGGAAGCTCACCGTCCCACAGCGCTATTATCTGGTTTACCGCAAACACCGCCTTTTTCTCGTCGGAGGAAAGGCGATCGCAAAGCAGGTCTGCCGCCTGCCACATATGCTCGGCGTATTCTTCCTTGTCGCTGACGGCGCGCTCGATCTCGTCCATCGCGCCGCACTCATACATCGCTTTGAGCCTGTTGTACTGCCGCTTGCATTTCGGCACGAAGTCGGAAACCAGCGCAAGCGTTTTTTCTCGTTCGGCAAAAATATCAACTTCCATGTCCCACATGATATGGGCAAGGGCGTTGAAAAAGCTGTCTTCTCCCAAGGAAATCACCCAAAACATCGTCTGCGCCGCTTTGTGGAGCATTTCGGGCGCATAATTAAAGCATTATAGAACTATAATAACACATTCGTTCGGAAATTGAAACAGCTTTTTTAAAATATTTTCAAAATTGTCAAAAAACGATACTCATGTTCCCGAAGGAGCGGACTTGTTTATAATTTACGAATTTTTCAAATTTCTTTCTTGTATTATTACGCGAATAATTGTATAATTATTATGACCTTTATTGAAAGGAGATCAAGCTATGAATGAATATACAGAAAACATCGGCGGCGGACTGCCCTCCGACGAGCTTTCGGCAGCGCAGCAGAGCAAGCCTGTCGAGCTTATGAAGCAGCCTGCCGACCCTTCACCGGAGCGGCAGAGTCAAACGCACGCTTCCGCGCCGAGCGCGCAGCCTTTCGTGCAGCCCGCGCAGCCGCAGTACGCTCCGCCCCGGCAGCAGGTAAGACCGCAGTATGCCACGCCGCCGCAGTTTGTACAGCAGCCGCAATATGCGCAGCAGGGATTCGCAAGGGCGCCGTATCCGCAGGGGCAGGCCATGCAAAGCAACCCTCAGCCGCAGTACTATCAGAACGGCGCTTCCGTTGCCGGAGTCGCCAACGCATACCCGATGTACGTTTATCACAAATCGCCGCAGGAGACGGAACGCGAGGAGATAAGAACGGTCTCGAACGTCGGCGGCAAGCTCACGATAGCGATCATCATAACGATGGTCGTCGTGGCGTCGGTCATTGCCATAATCGGGTTTTTCACCGGCATCGTTCTGGAGACGCCAACGCTCGGAGAAGACCCTTACATGGGCTTCACGCCGATGGGCTTCTACCTTTACGAGGGCATAATCTCACTTGTTTCAATATTTATCCCGAGCCTTATAATTCTCTGCTCCGTAAGGAAGGCTCGCGGCATGAGGTTTGACGACTTCCTGCCGTTTAAAAAGCTCGAGGGCAGGAAGCTTGCTGCGGTGGTCTTCGGCGGCATGGCGATCTGCATGATCGCGCAGGTGATGGCCGTTATGATCTCGGTAAGCTTCGCGGTGTTCGGCTTCGATATCGACGAGGCGATAGATACACCGATGGGAACGCAGCCGCTGGACATCGTAATGAATACGATCTGTACGGCGATAATCCCGGCTCTCGTCGAGGAATTCGCTTACAGAGGCGTCGTTCTCGGCGTCCTCAAGAGGTATGACACCGGCCTTGCGATAGTCGGCAGCGCCTTCCTCTTCGGAATGCTCCACGGCAACCTCGCGCAGATACCGTTTGCGTTCGTTATCGGGCTTGTGCTCGCGTTCGTCAGAGTAAAGACGGACTCCATGCTCCCGAATATCCTTATCCACTTCGGCAACAACTTCTACGCCGTAATCCTGTCGACCATTGAGGAGACAGCTCCAGAAAATGTCGCGACGATCGTCTCGCTTGCCGTAATGGCGGCGCTCATGCTTGTCGGATTCGTGTGCATATACTACCTCGCGAAATCGGACAAAGACTTCTTCCGACTTGAAAAGAGGCAGCAGACGAACCTCACAACGCGAGAGAAATACAAGGCGTTCTTTACCTCGGGAACGGTCATCGCAAGCACAATCATTCTTTGCATCGAAACGGTCACGATGCTTGAGTTCACATGAGTATAGAGCGCGACGAGCGCTTTATGAGAGCAGCGCTCGAGCAGGCAAGGCTCGCCTACTCGCTCGGGGAGGTCCCGGTCGGTGCGGTCGTCGTAAAGGGCGACGAGATCGTCTCGGCAGGCTGCAACAAGCGCGAGACGGGCAGGAACGCTTTGAGCCACGCCGAGCTTTCGGCGATAAGCGCGGCCTGCGAAGCTCTTCACGGCTGGCGGCTGTGGCAATGTGAGCTTTATGTAACGCTCGAACCTTGCCCTATGTGTACGGGCGCGATAATAAACGCGCGGCTGCCGAGAGTCGTATTCGGAGCCTACGACGCGAAAGCCGGATCGTGCGGAAGCGTTGTCGATCTGTTCGAGTTCCCCTACAATCACAAGGCGGAGGTCGTCGGCGGCGTTCTCGGGGAAGAATGTTCCGAGCTTCTGAGCAGCTTTTTCAAAGAGCTTCGCGAACGAAAAAACAATAAGATACCGCTCACCGGGGCTGAACCTCGGTGAGCGGTTTTTTACTTAATGACTGTTACAGTGCCGTTTTTGATGCCCGTTGCACCTTCGTTTACGGTGTAGTCCTTTTCGCCGTTGTTGTCCCAGTTGTTGTTGCCGTCGTTGAAGCAGAGCGTTGCAGTGCTTGCCGACGCCGGCAGCGGGATAACATACTTGTAAGCGTAGCCGGAAACGTCGCTGTTCTTCGTCATCTTGACGCCGGGGACAGCCGTCCATGAGCCGCTGCCTGCTTTGTAGTGGATATTCGGCTCGTTAAAGCCGCTGTAGTATATGACGGCGGCTTTTTCTGCGGTGAACTGCGCCTTTTTCGTGACGTGCTCGGCGCCGCCGGAATCCTTCACCTTCGCATATACGGTGTAGCTGCCCGTGCCGCCGATGAAGACCTTAGCCGCAGACGAGGAGGAGTAGCCGCTCTCGTAGACTACGTCACTGCCTTTTGTACAGATGATATTGAACTGGCAGCCGGAGTCGGGCGCGGCTGCGGTGATGCTTGCGAATTCGCCCTCATAAACCTTGTCGCTGCCCGTCGTTACGTCGACAGTGCCGTAATATGAGAAGTTCTCATACTGCGCCGTTACCGTCATATCGGAGGTGACGCTCGAAATGTCGGCGTCCCAGCCGGTAAATCTGCCGTATTTATCGGAGGCTGCCGGGTCGGGAACGGAAGCTGCGTCGCCGCTCGGGACGAATCGGAAGTACAGCCTTTCGCCGTCGGGATCGAGGAACTGCACTCTGTAGACGCGCTCGGACTCGCCGTTCGGATTCCCGACGAGACTTTGGATATACTCAAACTCGTCGCCGGGGAAGGAGTCGATTATCTCAAAGCCGGTAGCATCACTGTGAGTCGCGTTATACTTGTTTTGAAGACACATCATAAGATAGTCGAATCTGCCTCGGAAGGAATTGAATCTCGGGTCGTAATAAGTGCAGTAATCGTGAAAGACGGAGCGAACGGTGTCCCAGCCGACTATCTCGGTGGTTCGGTACATTATGTAATTCAGTCCGTCGTAATGGCTTTTGCCCGTGCGGGGAACGATAGATTTTTCGTAGCCGTTGGCGCTAACGCTCTTTGTGTATTCGGCAAGACCGTCCCAGCTTAAACGGTCGCCCCAGCCGTGGTTGAGGAATTCGCCCTCGCCCTTTTGCAGCAGGACGTAAAGCTTCTTGTACTCCGCGCCGAACTCGGTGTCGAAGTGCCAGCGGTAGGAAAGCCTGTCGAAAAGGTGAGCCACTTCATGGTAGGCTACGTCGGAGATTATGTCTTCCTCGCAGAAGCGGCGGCAGGCGGTGCTCATGTAGTCGCTGCGCCACTTGATCGGGTTTATGCCGCTGAGCGCCTGGTAAGACTTCATGTACGGCTCATATGTGGAGATAAGATAGAGCCGCGTTCCGCCGAAGGGAGTCTCTCCCATGAGGTCATACATCACGCCGTAGCCCCATTCGACGTCGTCGCACCACGCCTGAAGCTGCTCGCGGCTTATTCCCTCGACGTCCTTCTGCTCGAGGACCAACCCTATGTTTTCGCTCACAACTCTTACCTTGTCGACCGGCTCGCTGTCGTAGTCGACCTCGGTAAGCGTAAGGTCATCGTAATACGCCGTACCGGTGCCGTAGAGCAGACACTCGACGTCGGCAAGACCACGGTTTGTCGATTCAAAATAGACGGTGATCGTCGTCTCGCCGCAGTCGGACTGTATCCAGTTGTTGTAGCTGTCGAAGATCGCGCCCTCGCCGTAGTTGTAGGTGCCGTCTTCATTGCGGTTTACCGCCCAGCCACTGTGAATGCCGCCGACCTGAACGAAGATGCCGTTGTGGTGCTCATCGTTCACAGTGAGATTGCCGCGGACCTTGGCGGTCAGCTTATAGGTAGACTCGGGCTTCAGGCCGCTGAGCCTGTTGACGGCGAAAACTATGCTCTCGTTTTTGCTCGTGAGCTTCAAGCCCTTCGAGCCGTTCGTTCCGGCGCCGCTCTCGATAACGCAGTCGGAAGCCTTCACGCCGTTGCCGAGTATCCATGCGTCGCCCATCGCCGCGCGCTCAAAGCCTCCGTCGAGGTCGTAAACTATCTCGTCAAGCGGACGAACGACGACGGGCTCTTCGGAATCGGTCTGAGGTTCGGCACTGTCGGTATCGTCGACGTCGGTAACGATCACGTCGGAGTCGCTTTCCGGCTCGGGCGGCGGCGGAAGCTCGTCGGAATCAAGCGGCGGTAAAGGCGGCTCTTCGAGCTCGCTGTCCGGTACGGGGATCACGGGCGGCAGCTCGTCCGTATCGTGGACAAAGTCGGTCTGAACGTCTGCCTGCCAGTCGGTGTCCCGGGGTTCGCTGTCGGTCTGAGACGTGTCTGTATCGGTGATCGGCTGCTCTTCGGTGTCGGTATCTTCGACCTCGGAGTCGGTCACGTCGGTGTCGGAGGCGAGGTCGGGATCTTCAGGCACGGGATCCGGCTCGGAGTCGATCAATATCTCTTCGCCGAGAGAATAGCCCTTGCTGTTTTTCGGCACATCTCCCCCTCGCGTGATGTACGACTGGATAAGATATGCGTCCGAGAGGGACGCGCCCTCGTTCTCGTCGACGTCGGCAAGCGTCCACTGCACGGTTTTGATGTTAATAAGCTCGAGCAGCGCCCGCCGGAATCGCAGGCAATGCCGCCATTGCAAACGCTGCCGACAGCAGCGCGGCGATCACTCTTTTCGGAGATATTTTCATAATCTTGCCTCCCTTTACTTGACATATATCAAAGCGTGTTATAAAATGCAGCCGTCTTGCTGCATTTGTTAAGGAACCACTGATTAAAAATATACACCATATTTGTGATAATTTCCACAAGTTTTTATAATTCTTTGATTTTTTTATTATCCTGTCCTCTTGCCACCAACAAACCGGGAAATAGAATAAGCACGTCTCAGTAGGTGTAAAATATCAGGAGAGAGAAAAGTAAGGCGTATTGGATACGCCGATCCGCGCGGAGAACAGGTGAAAATATGACAAACTAAAATCGCGAACTGCCTGCAGGCGCTTGCCTGCCTCAGTAGGTGTAAAATATCGGGAGAGAGAAAAGTAAGGCGTATTGGATACGCCGATCCGCGCGGAGAACAGGTGAAAATATGACAAACTAAAATCGCGAACTGCCACCGGGTGCATACCCGGCCGGGGTTGTTTTTTGGGTGGAGATGTGGTAAGATAGAGTAAAATGAGTATGTCAGCGGAGGATAAACAGATATGTATGAGAGCTGGGAAGAATTAAAGAGCAGCTGTATGGACTGCCGGAGGTGTGAACTTGCGCAGACGAGAACGAACCTCGTTTTCGGCGTGGGCGACCCTAACGCAGAGGTGCTTTTCATCGGAGAAGGGCCGGGCGAGCAGGAGGACCTGCGCGGCGAGCCTTTCGTGGGGAGAGCGGGGCAGCTTCTCGATAAGATGCTCGCAGTCGTCGACCTCGACAGGAATAAGAATATATACATTGCAAATATCGTAAAATGCCGCCCGCCGAAAAACCGTGACCCGAAGCCCGAGGAGCAGGATCAGTGCATCGGCTGGCTGAGAAATCAGACGAAGCTCATCAGACCGAAGATCATCGTCTGTCTCGGCAGGATCGCCGCCGCGAGGATCATTAAGCCGGACATCAAGATCACAAGGGAACACGGCGTTTTCTTCGAGAGAAACGGCACGCTGCTCATGGCGACCCTCCACCCCGCCGCGCTGCTCAGAAACCCCAACAATAAGCCCGCCGCCATGGAGGACTACTTCAGGCTGCGCGAGAAGATCCGCGAGATCTGCGTCCACACCTACAGCGAAGAACAATTATACTATAGTCAACGACATTAACGTTTTCCCATTAAATTCTCAAAACCTTTTGTGGGGGCTTTCCGGTCGCCCCCACGCCCCTTCGGAAGCATCTCTCAAAGAGTAATTATCTATGTCGTCTACTATAAACTCAATTAAAAAGCTTAAAAGCTTTTTATAGCGCCGCAGGCGCGTTTGAGTTTGTATGAGACGGGATGACGCGCTTTGCGCGGCATCAGCGTGCGCAGCACGCGCATTTCAAATATTATAACAAAAACGCATCCGAAGCAAATGCTCCGGATGTTTTTTTGTACCCCTCTTCACTTTTTCGGCGCGTTGATTTAAAATGATAAAACGATGAAGCGCCAAAAAGAAAAACCGACAACGCAACGGCGCAGTCGGCGATTTGTATTTTTACTTTGCGGTGATAGTGAGCGGTGAGGGTAAGTAAGTGGGTATACAAACCGTCAAGCCGTAAAACCGTATGCTCTGATTATGCTCGTGAGCGAGGTGGTAAGCGTCTTTGAGATGTGCTCGATGACAGTTTCCTTGTCGAGGGTCTCTCTGTCGCGGATCCAGTCCATCAGCATCCCGGACAGCGCCTCGGTGTAAAAATTGGTAAGAAAGGATCTGTACTTCTCGTCAAGACGCATATTGAGATTCTTTTCCTTCGCTTCGATAAACTGATCCATGAGGGCGATAAAGTCAGAATAGAAGAACGACTTCACAACGTCGTGACCGATCGAATCGTAAGCGCACGTTATAAGGTGGTTGTTTTCTTCAACGTAGTTCATCACGAAGGCGATCGTCTCGTCAAAGTCGGATATCGGGTCATAGTGCTTTACAACCTCGACTGCGTCCTGCTGCACCATCCATTTCAAAAGTGCGTAGATATCCTGGAAATGGTAGTAGAAGGTCTTTCTGTTTACACCGCAGTCCGTGATGATCTCGGTTACGGTAATCTTTGAAAAAGGTTTTTTCTCCATGGCATTTCGCAGCGAGCGTGCAAGCGCCCTTTTCGTGTTCATAGAGGTTACTGCGTGTGTCATTAATTATCAACTCCCACCATAATTATACTAATTTTTCACGAACAATTAAACGGATAAATTAGAAACTTTGACCACATCATTGTAAATTTTTTTGATAAAATAACTTCAAATGTTCCAAAATTAGTAACATTTTCTATTAAATAATGTTCATAACCCGTATTTTTTTCTGATGCGTTCGAGCTTTTCGCCGACAGGTCTTGAAAGAACGAGCAGAAAAGCAACATTGGATACGGCATAGATCGCCGTCACGGGGAGCGCTGCCGCAAGCGCCGCGAGATAGCGGGAGGTAATGAAGGTGCCATCAAACCAGACGGTCGTCCAGATATCCATGAATGCGGAGTAAACTACGCCGGAGAGCACGCCGAAAAGGATCAGAAACGCGCGGCTCTTTTGAAGAGGCTTCGACAAAAGCCCCGCCGCAAAGCCGATCATGCCCCAGATGAACATCTGAAACGGCGTCCACGGACCTTGCATGAACAGGAAATTCGACAAAAAAGCCGATAGCGAGCCGCATAAAAAGCCCGCCTCGCAGCCCAGATGGATCCCGCAGATAACGACGATCGCCGTTACCGGCTTAAAAAACGGAATCGGCGCGAAAATGAAACGCCCGACGACGGAAAGCGCCGTCATCGCGGAAAGGATAACAAGGCGTTTCGTGCCGCCCTCGCGCCCCTCAAAAGCGAGAAAAAACAGCAGGCACGACACCACGGCGATTGCCGCCGAAACAAGCATATATCGGCGGTCATAAAAAACGAACGAGCCGACCCCAACGAGCAGCGGGATAACTATCAGTACCGTAAAAAGCTCCGTCAGAAGCTTCTTTTTCGTCATTTTGCGATTCCTCCAAACTGTAGTTATTACTTTTTCCGGCACGAGGCGGCAATGGCCTCCGTCGTTACGGCGCCGGGGATAAGCCCCCGGGCGATATGCGCCTCGGGCGTCGTGAAGTATGAAAGCCCCGAGAAAAACTGCCCGGGCGTATCGGTGCAGGCGATCGCGCCGTCAAACAGAAGCGCGCAGCGGTCGGAGCAAAGAGCCGCCGTCTGTGCGTCGTGGGTAACGATCACGACGGTAACGCCTATGGTCTTTAGCTTGTTTACAAGCTTCGCTGACGTCTGCTTAGCTTCGAGATCCATGCCCTTTGTCGGCTCGTCAAGCAGCATGACGTCGGGCTTTAAAAGGAGCAGCTTTGCTATCGCCGCCTTCTGCTGCTCGCCGCCGCTCAGGTCGTAAGGGTGACGGTCGAGAAGGTGAGCGATTCCAAGCTTTTTACTGACAGCTTCGATCTCATCGGTAACGTCTCCGCCCGACGGGAAGGCTCCCGCAGCTTTTGCGGCTTCGATGAGATCGTCTCTGACGGTCGGGGTCACGAAAAGCTCACGCGGCGACTGCGGCAGGAGCGCCGTTCTGATATCTCCGCGCTTTGTGGCGTTCTTTCCCGAAAGCAGCAGCTTGCCGCTGTATGGCTTATACACTCCGGATATAACCTTCAAAAGCGTCGATTTCCCCGCTCCGTTGCCGCCGAGGATGCTCAGCACCTCGCCCTTGTAAACGGAGAGCGACAAGCCCGAGAGCACGTCCGGCGAGTCCTTTGAATAGCGGAAGAAAACGTCGTCAAGCTTTATCGCGGGCTTGGCAGGGCTGTTCTTATTGACGGTCGCCGCGGGAAGATTAGAGAAGACGTAGTTATCCGAAAGGAAGCTGCGGCACTGAGCCGTAGTTATCGGGCAGACGCCGCTGCCGCCGAGAGTATGGAATACACGCGCCGCCGCAGGCATAGCGCCGATGAAAAAACAAGATTTGCCGGCTGCTTCTTTTGGCGGGGCATCAGCGATGAGCCTGCCGTTTTCAAGGCAGAGCACCCTGTCGACGTAAGGGAATATCTCGTCGCTTCGATGCTCACATATGACGACGGTCACGCCAAGCTCACGGTTCAGGCGCATCACCTGCGAGATGAGAGACTTTGAGGCGATCGGGTCGAGCTGAGAGGTCGGCTCATCGAGCAGAAGCAGCGAAGGCTCACAAACGGTCGCCGCGGCAAGATTGACAAGCTGCTTCTCGCCGCCGGAGAGCGACGATATCCTGCGGCGGTAAAGATCCTCGATGCCGTAGTAAAGCGATATCTCGGCTGTTTTGCGGCGTATCTCGGAGCGGGAGGAGCCAAGGCTTTCAAGCCCGAATGCAAGCTCCCGCCAGACGGTCTCGGCAACGAGCTGAGCCTCGACGTTCTGGGCAACGCAGCCGACTTCGCTGACGGCTGTGCGCTCCGTAAGCTCCTCTGCTTTTTTGCCGCCAATGAGTATGCTGCCGGAAAGCTCTCCAAACGGCGCAAGTCTTCGCTTCAAAAGCCGCAGCAGCGTTGTCTTGCCGCTGCCTGATCGGCCGCACAGCAGCACAAGCTCGCCCTCGTTCACGGTAAAGGTAACGTTATCTAAAGCGTATTTTTCGCTGTCGGGATATCTGAAGCACACGCCGTCAAATTTAACCGCCTCCAAAGGCTCACCTCCGTTATTGACGGGACGAGCGCCGCCGCCCCGAAGAATATATAAGACGCGACCGCGGCGGAGTTTAGCGGTAGCTCCGTTACGGAAGGGTAAAAAGAAAAGCCGAGATACCCGCCTGCACCGGACAGGACCACGAAGACAAGCGCCGCCGCAGTTACCGCCGCAGTCAGAAGATCGCCCCGGCGAAAGCGGTACTCGGAATACGCCGTCCTGCCTTTTAGCTCGACGCCGCGCGAACGCATGGAGTCGGCGGTGTCGACGGAGTCTTCGAGTATCATCGTCACGAGAGCCGAAAAGACAGTAAGCGACGAGCGGGCGCGCCCGAAAAGTGATGACGAGTCGTAAAGCCCGCAGGCTTTTCTTACCTCCATCATTCGCTTATATTCCGAGAGGAATAGAGGGATAAGCCTCAGCGTAAGCGACAGCAGGACCGCAAGCTTTGGGAAGGGTCTGCCGAAGAGGTATATCACCTTGTCGGAGGTCATGCAGAGCGAAAGCGACGAGCACCACAGGACCGCCGCCGCACATAGCACCGACATGAACGCGCCGAAAAGCAGAGCCTCGCGCGTTATCGGAAGACCGCCGAGAAAAAACAGCACCGTTACCCCATGGTGGGAGAACAGCGGGTTCAAAAGCGTTACGGCTAGCATAAAAACAGCCATGAGCGCGACCTGCCGCGGCTTTACGCCGACCGTCAGCGCGCGGTGAAGAGACGCCGCAAAAAGCGACAGCAGAGCGATGGCGGGGTTCGTCGTCAGCACCGTTGCGCAGAGTATGAACGAAAACCACAGCATCAGTGTCAGCGGGTGCAGATGCGAAAAGGCAGATTCGTTGTTCATTCGTGCTTCTCCCCCTGCGCGGCGTAGTAATTGTCGCCAACGTCGCGCCCAAGGTCGCAGGTGTAGAGCCAGCGCAGTGAGTCGCCGTCGTGAAGCGTGTATTCCGAGCTTGAAACGGTCGGGAAATCGCCGTTTACACTGTACATCCAGCCGGAAAGGTCGCCGCAGTCGTATTCATATATGTTGTTAATCCCCTTGACGTAGACGGAGCGGTCGGATATGGCGGAATAGTCAAAATGTATCCTGCGCTCATTAAGCGCGTTTGAGAGGACGTCAAACGCCGTGTCTCCGTCTGAGATCGCCACCTCGGTCTCGGGGATTATCAGCCCGTCGTCTGGTACAAGGTCATTTGCTTTGAGCACTTGACCGACCCCGCTGTCGTTCGCTATCTCTTCGCAGCTCACAAGAAGCGTGACGGTGCCTGTTTGAGCATCGGAACAGCCGGAAGAGTAGTGCTCCTCGACCGACTCATAATTCAGCGCGAAGACGAGCGCCGCTGCCGCAAGAAGGGCAGCCGCCGCAAAAAGTATACGTTTCATGCGATCATTTCCTGTTCTTCGTTCTTTTCATGACCGTGTGGTTCAAAACGATAACGGCAGCTGCAACCACGGCGACGGAGATTAAAAAAGCTGTCTCCCTCACGCCTATGCCGCGCCCTCCCTGTGAAGAGGTCTGCGACGAAGCTTCAAGCCGGCTCACGTTTTCATCCGCCGCTGTGAGTGACTGAGACGATGCGCCGATCGGCTCAAACAGATCGTCGCCGAGGGCAGCCCCCTCGTTTGAAGCGATCTCGTCGGGCGAGAAGAACGTGCCGTCAAAGCCCTCAGGGAACGCCGAATACAGCTTTTCAAAGCCCGAAATATACCTTCTGTCGCCGGGAGCGAACGCCGCGTACTTGTCAAGGATACGCTTTGCCGCCGCTTCGTCGCTCGTATCAAGCGAGTAGATCCCGATTGAGAGAGACGTCACCTCGGTAAAGAACTCGTCGGAGTGCTCGGAGCGAAGGTCATAAAGCGCACGGCTGCCGGTTTTACAGCGCAGGTAAGCGGAAAGCGCGTAAAAGCTCTGGGCGGTGGCGTAAGCGTCGCTGCCGGAGCCGGACTCGTTGTGCGCGAAGCCGCCGTCGTCCCTGCGGTAGGAAAGCAGCCCGTCGAGAAGCGTTTTGCCGTTTTTGACAAACCGCTCGTCAGCCGTCGGGTCAATGCCGAGCGAGCAAAGCGCGACTATCGTCTGTGCTGTCGTCTCGCAGGAGGGCGCGCCCCAGTTTTTGACGGTGGCGTCGTCGGTCACGTTTGCCGAGAGAAAATCGGTCATACGCGAAACGGCGGCTCTTACCTCGCCGCTTCCGGTCACATACGGCGAAAGCGCCGTTACCGCCATCGCTGTGACGTCCGTTTCGGGCACAGTCTCGTTCATCATCCAAAGCGCGCCGCTGTCGAGCTGCCTGGAAAGTATCTCATCGACAAGCGCCTGCCTTGAAAGGTCGGCGCCCTCGGGCAGCTCATAAAGCCCGCTGTCGAGGACGATAAGCGCAAAGATAAGCTGATTGATGAGCTTTTCGGAAAGCTCGCCGTTCGTGAAATTGTCGGTAAGAGCTTTAAGTATACCGCTCCCGACTATATCGCCGCCGTTTGCTGATACCGCAAGAGAGAGCCGCTCAAGGTCGGGTACGGTGAGGCGGTCACTGTTAGACGAGTAATACACGAGAGCCGCCTTCGCGTAGCTTTCGTCGGGCTTTCCCGAGCGCCCCGCGGAAAACGCGAGCCAGTCGCAGGCGTTCTCGCCCACATGGAGTGAAACGCTGCCGACGTTCTCGCTCTGCCATTCCAGAATGCCGTTCATCGCCTCTTTCTCGGGGCTGAGGGTCGTCTCGGCGTAAGCGGCAAGCGGCGCGATAAGCAAGACGCACGCGGTAAAAAATGCTATTATCTTTTTCATATTGAACTCCAAAAAAGGCAAGGGCGCTCCACCGGAAACGCCCCTTGTTTTATCTCCGGGATCACGCGATCTCGGCTTTGCGGTGAAGCATATAGTCTTCGACGACCTTTGCCACACCGTCGTTGTCGTTTGAAGCTGTTACAAGGTCCGCGATCTTTTTGACGTCGTTCTCGCCGTTTTCCATGCACACGCCAAGCCCTGCGTAACCGATCATCGTCATGTCGTTGTAGCTGTCACCGCAGGCGATGAGCTGCGTGCGGTCGAGCGAGAGCTTTTTAAGCAGCGGCGCAAGCGACGCGCCCTTGTTTACGCCAAAGGGCATAACCTCGAGAAAGAACGGGCAGCTTTTGAAAACGTCAAAATAGCCCTTGTATCTCTCAGTAAGGATATCGCGGTACTCGTCGATCAGCGACGGCTCGCCCGCGATAAGGAGCTTGTTTACATCGAAGGTGACGTAATCGGCGAAATTGTCGACCTGCTTGAAGCTCATGCCGAGGATCTTCGCCTCGACGTAGGTGTAGTCGTTTACCTTGTCATTCATGACGATCGTATCGCCCTCGTACGTCATGACCGTAAGATCGGTATCCTTCAGCGCGTCACACACGGGCTTTATGCACTCTCTTGGGAAATACTTAGTACACATCACTTCGCCCGTTGCGGCGTTGATGACTCTGCCGCCATTAAAAGCCATGACGTAGCCGCCGAATTTATCAAGCATAAGCTCCTCGGCGATCGCCTTTAAACCAAACTGATGTCTGCCCGAGGCTACAACAACTCGCTTGCCCTGCCTCTGCGCCTCGATAAGAGCGCTGCGCGTGCGGTCGGTGATCTCCTTTTTGGAGTTGGTCAGCGTACCGTCAACGTCAAGTGCAATTATCTCATAATCCATAAATGATCCCCCGATCGAATTAAAAATATGACTCCCTTGTATTTATAGACTGCGGATCAATTCATCGCAGAATATACCTTTTTGAAGCAGTCGATTACGTAGTCGATCTGCTCGTCCGTCATAAGCGAATAAGACGGAAGCGTTACCTCGCCCTTGAACATCTCGTAGGCGTTGGGATAGTCTTTAATGTCAAAGCCGAGCTTTTTGTAAGCCGTGTGCATAGGCAGCGGCTTGTAGTGGACGTTCGTGGTGACACCCTGCTCGAGCATCCTGTCCATGAACTCGTTGCGGAAGCTCTCGTCACGATCCTTGAAGTTGACCATGTAGAGGTGGCAGCTTGAGCCGTTCGGTGCAAAATGATCGGCGATATCCATTCCCGGAAGAGACGTAAGCGCGTCATTGTAGCGCTTGAAGATATGGCGGCGCTTCGTCATGATCTCGTCGGCGCGGTCAAGCTGCGCAAGACCTACCGAAGCGAGGATATCGGTCATGTTGTGCTTGTAGCCGAGAAACTCGATGTCGTACTCCCAGAAAGGCTTCTCGCCCTCGGGCTTGAAGTCTCTGTCCTGACCGTGGCAGGCAAGGAGCATGAGCTTCTTCTTCATCCACGCTCCGTCGATGCCGTCTATCGGGCGCCACGTAAGAGCGCCTCCCTCGGCGGTCGTGAAATTCTTTACTGCGTGGAACGAGAAGCTGGTAAAGTCTCCAAGCTCTCCCGAGCACCTGCCGTCGGCGCGGCGCGCCAGCAGCGAGTGTGCGCCGTCTGCCGTGACGGCGATCCTGCCCATCGCGGACTGGATATCGTTTTTAGGCTCAAAAAGGCTTTTCTTGCTCTCGACGATCGAGTAAATCCTGTCGTAATCGCACAGCATGCCTCCGAGATCGACGGGGACGATCGCCTTCGTCTTCGGCGTTATCGCAGCCTCTATGGCATCGTAGTCGATATGGTAGCTGCCTTTTTCGACATCGACGATGACGGGCTTTGCGCCGACGTGCTCGATAACGCTTGCCGACGCCGAGTATGTATACGCGGGCGCGATCACCTCGTCGCCTTCGCCGACTCCGAGAAGCCGCAGCGCCATCTCATGGCACGCCGTGGCGGAGTTCATGCAAACGGAATACTCCGTATGGCACAGATCGGCGATCCTCTTTGAAAGCTCTTCGGTCCTGGGACCGGTAGTAATCCACGAAGACCTCATCGTTTGAACTACTGCGTCGATCTCAGTTTGACCTATATCGGGCGGTGAGAACGGTATTTTCATCATACATTTTCTCCTTTACTTTGCGTTGAGCATCTCTTCGGCGTGCTTCAGGGAAAGCTCCGAAGGTTCGCTGCCGTCGATGATCCGCGACAGCTCGTATTTGCGCTGTTCAAAATCAAGGCGCTTGACGTTGGTGTAGGTACGCCCCTCAGAAACGCTTTTACTTATATACAGATGAATATCAGCAAGGGCGGCTATCTGCGCCTGATGCGTGATACAAATGACTTGGTGTGAACGGGACAGGCTTCTGAGCTTCTTGCCGACCTTTGAAGCTGCCGAACCGCTGATGCCGGTGTCGACCTCGTCGAAGATAAGCGTGTCGATCTCGTCCTTCTCGGCGATGATCGACTTTACGGCAAGCATCATTCTAGAAAGCTCGCCGCCCGAGGCTATCTTTGAAACGGGCTTCGGCTCTTCGCCGGGGTTGGCGGATATGAGCAGTTCGAGCAGATCACAGCCGTTTTCTGTATATGCGCACTTCGTAAGGCTCGGCGTCATCACGACGTTAGGCATATCAAGGTAGCGCATCTCGTTCATAACAGCCTCGGAAAAATCGTTCGCCGCCTTTTTGCGGGCGTCGGTAAGCCTTTGCGCCGACTCTTCAAGCTCGGCCTTCGCCTGAGTATACTCGGCCTCCAGCCGTTCTTTGTTTATATCGT
Organism: uncultured Eubacteriales bacterium; assembly: GCA_900317025.1. Taxonomy (GTDB): domain Bacteria; phylum Bacillota; class Clostridia; order Oscillospirales; family Acutalibacteraceae; genus RUG592. The sequence goes on from ONFG01000019.1 coordinate 32,831, forward strand.
AGGAAAGCAGCTCCTCCAGCTCCCTGCGGGAGTTCTCGCAGAACTCGAGTATCTCTTCGATCGTGTCGCCGTATTTGCGCGAAAGCGAACGCAGCAGCTCAAAGCGCTCCTCGACCTGCTCGATCTCTTCGGGGTCAAACTCGAGGTCGTCGTAGACGCTTCTCAGCTCGTAGTGGCAGTCGTTAAGCTCCTCATAGGACGACTGCATTCGTTCGGCGATCGGTTCGAGGTCCGGGTGCAGAGAAGAGAGGTCTTCAAGCTCCCCGCAGATCTCAGAAAGGCGGGAAAGTATTCCTTCTTCCTCGTCGCCGGTAAGCGCGGCATAAGATCTTCCGACGCCGTTTTTTATTCGTTCGCCGTTGTTCAAAAGCCTGCGCCTTGCTTCAAGCTGTTCAAGCTCGCCCGGCTCCGGCTCTGCCGACTCGATCTCGTCGATCTGGTATTTGAGGAGGTCGATCCTGCGCTCCCTGTCCTGAATGTTGTCGGTAAGCGCGCCGAGACGGCGCTTCAAGTCGGAGTAGACGGCAAACTTTGTCTTGTAGTCTTCGATAAGCTCCGGGTAGCAGCCTACGGCGTCGATGTATTTGATGTGGCTGTCAGCGGTCATGAAGTCGTAGCCCTCGTTCTGACCGTAGATATTTATGAGATAGATACTGACCTCGCGCAGCGCCGACAAGGGCGCCGGGCGGCCGTTTATCCTGCACGTGTTTTTGCCGGCGGACGTGATAGTCCGCTGGAGGATGTAGTCGCCGTCTTCGCACTCGTAGCCGAGGGACGAAAGCTTTTCTTCGGCTGTCTTCGATACGTCGGTAAACGTGGCGCTTATAAACGCCTGCTTTGCGCCCGAGCGGATAAGCTCCCTTGACATTCGCTGGCCCATGATCGCGTTTATCGAGTCGATGATGATAGATTTACCCGCGCCGGTCTCGCCCGTCAGTATATTGAACGCTTCATCGAAGTCTATGCTCGCCTTTTCGATGACGGCAACGTTTTCTATGTAAATATTTGAAAGCATTTTTTCACCCTGCTTTTTATTCGGTCCGCATCACAGCACCGTCATTCTTTTGAGAGCAGCCACTGTTCCGACTGCAAGCTCCTGCGTCTTCGCAGCGAGAAAGATAGTGTCGTCGCCCGCTATCGAGCCGACGATCTCGCTGTACTGAGCCGAATCAATCGCGGCGCAAAGCGCCTGAGCCATGCCCGCCTCTGTCTTTATTATAACAAGATTTCCGGCAAAGTCAATATCTATCACCGCAGTAGTCAATAAGGAACGAAGCCTTTTTGACGCGTCGTTATCTTTTGCGGCCGACAAAGCGTAGCAGTATTTGCCGCTTTTTGACATGACCTTTACGAGCTGAAGCTCCTTTATATCTCTCGAAACGGTGGCCTGGGTCACATTGTAGCCGCACGCGCGCAGCTCTTCGATCAGCTCGTCCTGCGTCGAGATCTCCTTGCTTTGTATCAGCTTTACGAGCCTTTCCTGCCTGCCTCTTTTCATCTCAGCCCATCCTTTCGTTAAGCTTTTCGTCGAGTATACGGTAAAAATTCTTGCTATTGAGTTTAATGAATCTTGCGCTGATATCAGCCCTTGAAACGACTATGCTGTCGTTTTCGCCGATCGTCTCGGAAAGCCTGCCGTCGACCGTTACGACGGGGTTTTCGCGGCTGTCGCGGCCCCGGTAGATAGCGACCTCGGAGTCGTCGGAGAAAAGCACGGAGCGCGAAAACAGCGAATGAGGGCAGATCGGGGTAAGCAGGATACACTTCATATGCGGCTCGATCACAGGGCCGCCCGCAGACAGCGAATACGCCGTCGAGCCGGTCGGTGTGGAAAGGATCACGCCGTCGGCGCGGTATTCCGTAATAAATTCGCCGTTGAGGTGAACGTCCAGGTCGATCATTCGCGACACGGCGCCGTTCGTCACGGTGACGTCGTTGAGCGCATACGCCTTGTGCGATACGCCGTCGCGTATGACAGTTATCTCGAGCAGCATACGCTCGTCCACGGTGTAGCTGCCGTCAAAAAGCTTCGAGAGCAGTGAAAGCTCCGAAGGCTCCAGCCCCGCAACGAAGCCGACTCTGCCACAGTTGACGCCGAGCACGGGCTTTCCCAGCACGGCGGCGTCCTTAGCGGTATGGATTATCGTTCCGTCGCCTCCTATCGAGATCGCCATATCGGCGTTTTCTACGGCTTCAAACTCCGTTTTGACGTATTCCGCTTTGTCGCTTTTTATCGTATCGTGAAACGCATACGGGATCGTGAAGGTGCAGCCGTACTCCGTAAGGCGTTCGATGATCCTGCACGCGTATTCCGTTGCAAGCTTCTTCCCCTTGTATGGGATTATCGCAGTTTTCATATAATGTACCTGCCGGTAATTTATTTTGTGTCGAGTTTCTCGTGAGAGAGCTTTACGAGCGCTTCAGGGGCGAGCCCTTCAGCAAGCGTGGGTTCGGCGCTCTTTTGGATATACAGAAGGTATTCGATATTGCCCTCGGGACCTTTCACCGGAGAATAGTCAAGACCGAGAACGGAATAGCCGTTTTGGCTAACAAATTCAATTATATCGTTTATAACGGCGGCGTGTACCTTCGGATCGCGAACTACGCCGTTTTTCCCGACGTTCTCTCTGCCCGCTTCAAACTGCGGCTTAATAAGACAGACCGCAGTGCCGCCGTCTTTGATGAACTGCCTTGCTACGGGGAGGATCTTTTTCAGTGAGATGAACGAGACGTCGACGCTGAAAAAGTCGACCGTTTCGGTGATCTGCTCGTTCGTTACATAGCGGAAATTCGTGCGCTCGAGGTTCACTACGCGCTCGTCCTGACGAAGCTTCCACGCAAGCTGACCGTAGCCGACGTCTATTGAGAAGACCTTTCTTGCGCCGTTCTGGAGCATACAGTCGGTAAAGCCGCCGGTCGACGCGCCGATATCCATTGCAACGGCGCCGTTTAAGTCGAGTGAAAATGCCTCGACCGCCTTTTCGAGTTTCAAGCCTCCGCGGCTGACGTATTTCAGCGTATTTCCGCGCACCTCGAGGTTTACGTCCTCGGGGTAGGTCGAGCCTGCCTTGTCTGCCTTCTGGTTGTCGGCGTAAACGATGCCCGACATTATGATCGCCTTCGCCTTTTCGCGGCTCTCTGCAAAGCCTTTTTCAAAGAGCAGAACATCCAATCGCTTTCTGATCGGCAAAAGATCACCCCATTAATTCCATGTTAGTTTATTTACCATGCCGGTGCAGTCGATGCCGAGTTCTTCCAGAGTTTGCTCTACGGTCGCCTGCGCGACAAATTTATCTTTGATACCGGTAAGCTCGTAGCTTCCGGTAAAGCCCTGATCCCTCAGCGCCATGAAGAACGATTCGCCGACTCCGCCGTGCTCCATGCCCTCTTCAAAGAAGTAGACCCTTTTGAAGGCTGCCGCCGTTTCAACGGCTTCCTCGGGAATCGGGCGAATACGTTCAAGCTTTAATACGGTTATATCGACGCCCTTGTCTTTCAGAACTGAGAGTGCCTGCGCGGCATGGGCGAAAAGCCTGCCGTACGTTATCAAGACGGCGTCTTCGCCGCTGCCGTAAGTCGTGAAGAGCGCGCCGGGGCGGAAGCCCTCAGGTCGGGGCGGTTCGCCGCCTCTCGGGTAGCGAACTGCCGCAATGCCGTCGTCGTGGTAGATGGCGCGGTCGAGGTCTGCCTTCAGCTCGTCGAAATAGCAGGGCGAATAAACGGTCGCGCAAGGTATCGGGTAAAGCATCGCGACATCGAAAACGCCCTGGTGCGTCTCGCCGTCTTCTCCGACGATGCCGGCTCTGTCAACGCCGAGTACGATGTGGAGCTTCTGCGCCGCGGCGTCGTGGATAAGCTCGTCGTAGCTGCGCTGCAAAAAAGACGAATACACGGCGAAGACGGGTATCATACCCTGCGCCGCCATTCCTGCGGCGAACGTTACGGCATGACCCTCGGCGATGCCGACGTCAAAAAAGCGCTCCTTGTACTTCCTTGAAAAGGAGCCAAGCCCCGTGCCGGACTTCATAGCGGCGGTGATGGCGCAGATCTTTTCGTCCTTTTCGGCAAGCGAACACATAATCTCGCCGAAGCGGGCGGAATAGCCCTTTTTGGACGAAAGCGGCTCGCCCGTGTCGATATCGAAGCTGCCGACTCCGTGGTACGACTTCGGGTCGTTTTCGGCGTAGCTGTAGCCCTTGCCCTTCGTCGTAATGACGTGGATAAGCACGCCCTGCGTTACATTTTTCGAGGCGTTGAGCGCATGGATAAGCTTGCGCAGGTCGTGACCGTCGACGGGGCCGTAGTAAACAAAGCCGAGGTCTTCAAAGATCGTATTGCGGTAGACTGACGTTCTGAGCTTCGACTTCGAGTGAAGCAGCAGCTTTCTTATCGGAGTGCCGACAAGCGGCGTGTGCAAAAGGATCTTCTCGACGACCTTTTTCGTCTTGATATAGCCGGGGCGGATCCTTATCTGAGTAAGGTACTTCGCCATCGAGCCGACGTTCTTCGAGATCGACATCTTGTTGTCATTGAGGATTATCGTGAAGTTCTTCGGGCTTCTGCCGGCGTTGTTAAGCCCCTCGTAAGCAAGACCGCCCGTGAGAGCGCCGTCGCCGATAACGGCTATGGTACGGGAGCTGTCGCCTTTGAGCGCCTTTGCGCGCGAGATACCGTACGCCGCCGAGATAGATGTCGAGCTGTGACCCACATTGAAGGCGTCGTACTTGCTTTCGCTGCGCTTTGGGAAGCCCGAAAGACCGTCTTTCTTTCGTATGGTCGACATCTTGTCGCGCCGACCGGTGAGTATTTTGTGAGTATAAGACTGATGACCTACGTCCCAGACTATAGAGTCCTTCGGGAGGTCATAGACATAGTGCATCGCGACGGTCAGCTCGACTGTACCGAGGTTCGGCGAAAGATGACCGCCGTTTTTAGAGATCGTTTTTATCAGCATATCCCGTATCTCGTCACACAGAACGTAAAGCTCCTCGATCGAGAGCTTTTTCAGATCGGCGGGCGAGTCGATTTTATCGAGGTATTTATACCGAGGTTTGTCCAAAACTATTCATTCCTTCCGAACTGCAGCGCAGGACAAGCTGTTAGTTTAAACGGTGTGAAAGTGAGAGCGCGAGGTCTTCAAGGTAAGACGTATCGGCGGGGATACCTGCAAGAGCCTCGACCGCCTGCTTTGTAAGCTTAAAAGCGAGCGCTCTGCCCTCGTTTACGCCAACTTTGGTCACGTAGTTCACCTTTTCATTTTCGGCGTCGCTGCCGACGGGCTTTCCGAGCGTTTCGGTGTCGGATTCGATATCGAGGATATCGTCGACGATCTGGAACGCAAGCCCTATCTTTTCGGCATACGTTCTGACTGACGCGATAACTCCTTCGTCTGCGCCCGCAAGCACGGCTCCCATCACGCACGCGGCGCTCAGGAGCGCGCCGGTCTTTTTGGCGTACATTTCCTTTATGGTGTCGAGGTCGGGGTCTTTGCCCTCGGTCTCCAGGTCGATGACCTGACCGCCTACCATGCCCGTCGGTCCGCACGCGTATGCCAGCACGGCGGCTGCCGACGCGCCGTTCATACCCGCCTTTTCAAGACTTTCGGGTCTGAGCATCACGTCAAAGGCAAGCGACTGGAGAGCATCGCCCGCAAGCAGGGCTATGTCCTCGCCGAAGACCTTATGATTCGAGGGCTTACCTCGTCTCAAGTCGTCGTTGTCCATGCAGGGCAGGTCGTCGTGGATAAGAGAGTAAGTGTGTATCATCTCGATCGCACACGCATATGGCAGCGCTGCTTCGACCTCGCCGCCCAGAGCCTCGCAGAACGCGAGCACCAGCGTCGGGCGCACTCTCTTTCCGCCGGCAAGCAGGCTGTAGCTCATCGCCTTTATAACGGCAGCCTCGCGGCAGCTCTCGTTTGGAAGTAGCTCTCTCAGCTTCTCCTCGATGATGGGCAGGTATTTATTATTCATCCTTAGTCTCCCGGCTTTCGGCTGTTATCGTGGTGAATTTGAGCTTCGCGGAGTCGAGCTTTTCGTAACAGAGACCGACGAGCGCCGCGCCCTCCTCATAAAGCTCCATCGACTTTTCAAGCGTTATGTCACTGCTCTCTAGAGACTTTGCGATCTCTTCGAGACGCTTCTTTGCGTCGGAGTACGTTTTATATTCATTCATGATTTCAGCCTCCATGTTTTTCTGTCTTTATAACGGAGCATTCCGCCGTGCCGTCGGCAAAGCGAACACTGAGCTTGTCGCCGGGGCTGAGCTTTTCGACCGAGGCAACGCATTTACCCTTTTTGCTTGCGACGGAGTAGCCCTTTTGCAGCAGCCTGATCGGGCTAAGCGCGTTGACGGCGTTCGCGAGAGAATCCGTTTTAATCCTTTCAAGCTCGAGCTTATTCTCGGCGGCGGACGTTATGCGGTTTGAAAGAAGCTCGACCGTCAGCCTTTCGTTTTCTATATATTTTTCGGGGCGGAGCGCAGCAATGGAATCCTTCAACCGGTCGACGTCCTGGTAAGCCGTATAGAGGCGGTCGCCGGTAAGGGACTTGATCCTGTCAAACGCGGAATCAACGCTCTTTCTAAGCTCCTCTTTATCCGGTACCGCAAGCTCCGCCGCTGCCGAAGGCGTGGGCGCGCGAAGATCTGCGGCAAAGTCGCAGAGCGTAACGTCCGTCTCGTGGCCGACGGCGGAGATTATCGGAATGGGCGAATCATAGATCGCCCAGATCAGGTTTTCATTGTTAAAGCAGTTGAGGTCCTCAAAGGAGCCGCCTCCCCTGCCGATTATGATTACGTCGACATTACGCTCGCCGGAAAAGTAGCGGATACCGCGCGTTAGCTGCTCCGAAGCGGCGTCGCCCTGAACGGCCGAAGGGTAAAGCACCACCTCGGCAAGCGGGCAGCGGCGCGCCACGACGTTTTTTATGTCTTCGATAACGGCGCCCGTCGGCGAGGTAACAACGCCGATCCTGCATGGCAGCGGCGGGAGCGGGCGCTTGTGACGCTCGTCAAAAAGCCCCTGTGCCGCAAGCTTGTTTTTAAGCTGCTCATAAGCGAGAGCAAGCGCGCCCATGCCGTCGGGCTGCATACTCTCAACGTAAAGCTGATACTGACCGCTTACCTCGTAGACCGAGACGCGCCCGGCCACGATGACCTTCATGCCATCTTCCGGCCTGAAGCGGACCCTGGACGCGCTGCTCGAGAACATTACGGCGCGTATCGACGAAGCACTGTCCTTCAGGGAAAAGTAGAAATGCCCGGAGGAGTAGTTGCTTTTGAAGTTGGATATCTCACCGCTGACGAAAATGCTTTTCAGGTTGCGGTCGCCGTCGACAAGATGCTTTATGTATGTGTTGACCTGAGATACTGTCAAGACATTGGCATTCATGTTTTCATCCCCTTCAGACGGCGCGCTGCCATTACAGCCGTGCCGCAGGCGTTGTCGCTCGAAAGCTCGGCCGAGGCGAACAGGCAGTCAAAACGCTTTGCGAGCGCATCGCGAATGATCGTATCCGACATCACGCCGCCGGCAAATATAACGGGCAGGCTGCCGTATTCGTTGAGTATGTTCCCGCACATTTTCTCGAGCGTTTTTTCTATGAACATAAGACAGGTGAGAGCGATCTCGGCTCTGTCGATATTATTCTCCGCCATTTTCGCGCAGATATTCTCAATGCCGGAAAGGCAGCAGTTCGTACCCTTCACACACGGCTTTACCGATACCTTCTTCTCGCACGAAAGCGCAAGCTTTTCAAGCTGCGCTCCGCAGGGAAACGTCAGCCCCATTTTCACGCCGACACGGTCGACTGCCTGCCCGGCGTGAAGGTCGAGCGTCTCGCCCACGATCTTCGCCTTAAAAACAAGCTCGGGGTCCGGCTCGGCGATGACTGCCTCGGTCGTACCACCGGAGACGTGGAACGCGATAAACTTTTCATTATAGAGGCTTTCGCAGCCCGACGAATGAACGGCGGCGGCGATGTGACCCGCCTGATGAGAAAACTCAAATACCGGCACGCCCAGCACGGAGGCTATCGAGCGCGCCGTATTGACGCCGACCGTAAAGCAAGGCATATAGGAGCCTTCAACGTCTCTCGGGCGCGCGGAAACGCCCACTGCGGCAAGCTCCGGCGTAAAGCCAAGCGCGCTGTACATATCCGCGATGACCGCGTGGAGCTGAGCCGTGTGATGGAAGACGGCGTCGCTTTGGCGAAGCCCTCTCCCGCCCTTTTCAACGGGAAGAAGCTTCCGGCGGTGTACGACCTCGCCGCTGTCGAGCGCGCAGAGCGCCGCCGAGGTCGTATAATTGCTCGTATCTATACCGAGTACGTATTTACTGCTCATCGCTGCTCTTCTCTTCTTTTACACGAACGGCTGCGCCGAGAACGGCGTTTACGAACGACGCTTCTTTCGGTGCCGCGTACTTCTTCGTAAGCTCGACAGCCTCGTTGATAGCGACGCTCTCGGGCGTTTTGCAGCAGCTCATCTCGCTTATCGCAAGGCGCATGACGCTCAGCGGCACACGCGAAAGGCGCTCGAACGTCCAGCCCTTGATGTTGGCGCGTATCACGTCGTCTACTTTTTCACGATTGTTTGAGAAATACTCAAGCACCTTGACGGTGAATTCGTCGGCTACGATAAGACGCGATTCAACGGCGTTGTCGAGAATATCATGATAGCTGTCATCGGAAAATGTCATCTCGAAAAGTATCGCGAAGCACTGCTCGCGAGCCTCTCTCATTCTGGCGATAAACGCCTCTTTCTCTTCCTTTGAACGGCCCTTTGTGTTTTTATTACTCATAAAAGCTCCTCGTTTTCTTTGGTGGCTTTATTTTTCTTTATCGGCAATTGCCGACAAGTCTTCATATTATTTTACCACATACAGCCACATAAAGCAATAGATTCGATTTACCGAAAAATTACATTTTTTTAACCACAATATTTGCGTTCAAAGATTAAGCCTGCCCCCCTTCAAACATTTCCGACAAAAGCCCGACCGCGCGCTTTTCGATGCGGGAGACATAAGACCGCGAGATACCGAGCCTTGCAGCGATATCCTTCTGTGTGAGAGGGTCGGCGCCGTTCAACCCGTAGCGAAGCGTTATTATATCGCGCTCGCGCTCGGGCAGCTTTTCAAGGTACTGCGCCGCCTTTTCGGATCCTATTTTCAGGAACGTCTGCTCGGCGATATCCGTTTCGTCGGCAAGTATGTCGATTAGGGTAAGCGCGTTGCCGTCTTTGTCGGTGTCGATGGTATCGTCGAGGGAGATGTCGAAGGCGTTTTTTTTGCGGCTGCGAAAGTACATAAGTATCTCGTTTTCAATACAGCGCGAGGCGTAGCTCGAAAGCTTCGTGCTTTTTGAGATATCATAGCTGTCGATCGCTTTTATCAATCCGATCGTGCCGATGGAAACGAGGTCGTCGCTGTCACAGGGCGCGTTATAATACTTTTTGACGATATGTGCGACAAGCCGCAGATTATGCTCGATGAGTCTGCTGCGGGCGCTTTTATCGCCGTTTTTCATCAGCTCAAGGCATCGCGCCTCTTCCTTCGCCGACAGAGGCTTCGGAAACGACCCCGCCCCGACGACGTGGAGGACCGCGACAAGTGCAAAATTGCTCAGAAACGAGATGATAGCTTCAAACATATTACCACCGCCTAAGATAAAATACGGGCAAAACCGCGCCCTACAAACATTATATTCACCCCCGCTGAAAATAGTAGCGGCGGCAGGTTGCCGAGTTGACAGAGCGGGGATTACGTGGTAAAATCTATTTAATAAGATGCGGGCGACCGCTATTTTGACAAAGAAAGGAAGAAAATTAAAATGTTTCATCTATTTTCCAAGCGCGCCGCAGCCGTGGCTGCCGCCGCACTGTGCCTCTGTATGATCGCCGCGGGCTGCGGCAATAAGGACACAGACACCTCGTCGATCGGGGAAACATCGTCGATTGTTCAGACGACGGACTCCGCCGGGAGCGAGGCTTCTTCAAGCGAGAGCACATCCGGAAAAGAGACTTCGAGCAAGGACACTTCAAGCAAAGCCTCTTCAAAGGAAAGCTCCAAGGCTGAGTCGGCAGCAGCTTCCAAAGCCGAAAGCGCTAAGGCAGAAAGCTCGCAGGCAGCAGAAAAGGCCAACACAAAGCCCGCCGAAAGCACTGCTCCCGCAGAGGAAAGCAAGGCCGACAGCAGCTCCGTCAAGTATCACGCAGGCGATACTGTCGCAGTTTACGTAAAGTTCGGTCACATTGCGATGAACGGTCAGCCCGCCAAGATCGGCGCATACGACTACTGGCTCTCTTACGACGCGTCGGCGCTCGAGTACGTCTCCTCATCGGAGCAGACGACCAGTGACCTAAAAATGGTCAACGAGAAGGAAGCCGGAATGGTAAAGATCGCTCACATCGCCGCACTTGGTTTCAGCGACGACTACACTGGCGAGAAAAAGCCGACATATAAGGTCACATTTAAGGTCAGGAAAGACACCGACGACCTCGGTCTGAGCGGTCAATGCCCATCTCTCGCAGCTGTTTCGATGGACGGCAAAACGACTCAGGTGCTCGTCAACAACAAGGGTCTTAAAGATACCTACTCCGATTTCTCCGTAGAAATCGAGTGATCCGACAAAAAGGACGGTCCGTTGGATCGTCCTTTTTTTGCAGGGTGAAAAAAGGGCGACCCGCGAGGATCGCCCTTTATTGTTCTTATGATTTATGCCGCTGCGTTCGCTTTTCTGCGAGCCTTGAAGGCAAGTACGATCATCGCGCCGCCGATAAGCGCTACCGCAAGACCGATCGCGGAAATGCCGATTATTCCGGCGCCGCCCGTTACAGGAAGGTTCGTCTTCTTGACGTTGAGAACATCGATCTCGGTCGTCTTGTTGTCCTTCATCTTGACTTTAACCTCGAGAACGTTTGCGTTCTCCTGGTAGCCGTCTGGCGTTTTTGTTTCCTTGATGTAATAGGTGCCGTCACGCAGACCGATAAAACGGAAGATGCCGTCCTTGTCGGAGACGGACTGCGCAAGCTTATCCTTACAGTCTTTGTCGGAGTAAAGCGTGAATTCAGCGCCGGAAAGCGCCTTCTTGTCGCTGTCGTGCTTGAAGCCCTTTATCTGAGCCGTCCATACGACTACAACGGGCGATTCGATCGTCGTTACCGGGATCTTGACAGGTTCACCGTCGGAATCAGTGTCAACGTCGGTGTCGGAGCCGTCAGCGTCAGGCGCGCCCTTGAGCTTCGTAAAAGTAAGCGTTGCGGAGTTGGGGATCAGCTCACCGACCGACTTATCAGCCTCGAGGTCGATGTATGTCGGGAAGATGATGTCGATCCACTTATCTTTATAAGAAGCGAGATCAGCAGGCTTGAAGTCCACGGTGATCGTCTGCTTGGAAACGTCAGCTGTATAGGAAGACGCCGCAAGCTCTTTGCCGCCGACGCTTGCCTTGACCTCGGACTTGTCCGGAGGGATAAGCCTGTTGTCGAGAATGTCGCCTACAGAGAAAACACTCATCATGTCGATGCTGGAGGGTACCAGTACGGAGACCTTCCAATATGCTCTGTGGCCGATAATAGAAGCTATGTTGCCCTCTTCGCCCCATGTCTTGCCGTTGTCTTCCGAGACCTTCTTCGTGATCTTCGGGTTCGGAAGCTCCTTTTCGATCTCCTCGTCGGTGTCGTCTACCTCACTGTCCGGCTCCTCGGCGTGGTTGATCTCCTGCTTCGGGTACGCGTAAACCTCGTACATAAAGCCGGTTCCTGCCGGGTCGGTCATAGGAAGATCTACAAGGAAGGGAACGGTCGTGCCGGCTGCATCTGCGGGCTTCTCGTTTTCAACAACGAGATAACGCCCCTGCGCCTGCGCGGGAACGGTCACGGTAACTGCGCCGCTTTCGTCTGTAAGAGCCGATGTAAAGCTGGGTTCAGCGTCGGGAAGCTCTGTCAGGGTCTCGTCGTCGTCTACCCTGTAAAGGGCAAAGCCGACGCCTGCGATGGGCTTCTTGTCGGTGATCGTAAGCTTCTCGCCCGTTACGGACGAATCAACGGTAACGTCGCTGCCGTTCTCGGTTTCCAAGGCATAAATCGTAAGGGTAACGTCCTTTGTCGTGTCCTTTACCTGTGCGGACGCTGTGAGGGCAAACGAGCCCAGTACGATCACTGCCGCGAGGAGGACACCGAGAAATCTTTTCATTTTCATAGACATTGTCCTTTTCTTTATACATTGTGCAGAAGCTTGGTTCTGCACTGGTGCGTAGGATCAGCGAGAGCCGACCTTTTTTGATCTGAAAAAGTATACGCCGCCGATAATCGCAAGCGCCGTGCCGATAAGAGCGTACATTCCGGCGCCCGTTCCGCCTGTGAGCGGAAGCTCTGTCGAGGGGATATCAACGATGTAGTTAACGTTTTCGAGAGAGAAGTTAGCTTCGGTCGCCTCGGCGATCGTCGCTGCAGCACTCGGAGTGAACTTCACGAGAGCGTCGTCAAAGCCCTTGATCTCAAACGGGATCTTCGCGCCGATAAGCTCATAGCCCTCGGGAGCCTTTGTCTCGAGCAGGTAATACTTACCAACTGCGAGACCCTTAATGGAGTATTTGCCGTCTGTAGACTTGATAACTGCGCCGATGGGCTTGTCATCAGCCGCATTACAAAGCTGGAACTCGGCGTTGAGCTTCGTCTCGGCGTCGCCCTTTTTGATCTTAGTAAAGTCAAGAGCGCCTGTCCAAACGTAGGGGTCGTCCGTGCCGTCCTTATCGCCGGGGTTGATCGGCCAGGTCGGCTTGGGCTCTGCGTCGGTATCGGTGTCGGGAGTATCCGTATCTGTATCGGGGAGCTTGTCGGGATCGACATTGTCGTCGTTAGTGTCAGGCGTATTGTCGGTGTAGCCGGAAACGTCAGCCGAGTTTGTGTACTGGAGAACAACGTGGTTGCCGATCCTCTGAGCGATGGAGTCGGGGTTAGCAAGGTCGATCTCGGTCGTGTACTTAATGTCGACAGTCGTCTTTGCAACGAGCTTCTTGATACCGGACTCGGCAAACGTAAGAACGAGCTTGCCGTTTGCGTCGAAGCTGCCGGAGTAATCGCCGTCTGCAAAAGCCTTGTCGTCGCCTTCCGCATTATTGACAGCGGTCACCGCAGAGGGATTGATGAGCCTCTTGTCGAGGATATCGGTAACGACAAGAGACTTGTAGTTCTCGATGTTCTCGGGAAGATTTACCGTGATTCTCCAGTAAGCGAGCTTCTTGTCGTAAGAGAGGATCGAAGCCTCCATGCGGTAGTCGGCGTCCTTATCGGAGACCTTCTTTGTGATAGTCGGGGTGGTTTGGAATACGGGGACCTTCGGATAAACGTCTACCGTGTAGAGAAGACCGTCGTCCGTCGGGTTGGTCATCGGGAGGTCGACCTCGAACTTCGAGACAGCGGAAGTCTGGTTGGCACCGAGAGTCTTCTGTTCAACGGTGTATCTGCCCTTTTTGAGGTTTGTGACCGAAGCAAGACCGGCCTCGTCGGTCGTGATGTCGGTCGTGAAAGCGTCGTCGCCCGTTCCCATCGAAACGGTGAAGACAGCGCCCGATACCGGAGTTTCAAGAGCGTCGCTCTTGCCCTCTACATCAACCTTGCCCGTTGCACCCTCTGTGCCGGCCTGAGCCGTGTTGGGAGTGCCTGCGTAGAGATGTATGTTGAGCGTCAGCGGTTTTTCGGCGTTGTAGACGACGTCGTCGGCAGCGCTCGCACTGATCGCAAAGCATGACATCACAAGCATGACAGCCAGCAACACGCTAAAAAATCTTTTTCCTTTCATAATACTATCCTACTTTCATGGTATTAGTCTTTTAATTAATGAAAACGTTCCGAGAGATCACGATCTTCTCGCTGTTTCGGAGCCTTCCTTCTTTGTCGGTCTGAGGATATAGATGCCGAGCGCGATGAGTGCAGCGCCGATCAGGATAATTATTGCCACGCCGACGCCGCCCGTCTTGGGCATTTTCCTCGACTTGGGGTTGGTGATGTCGATCTGAGCGTTGTCATTTTCCCTGACCTTGACATGGACATACTCGCCGAGAAGCTCGTAGCCCTCTGCCGACTTAGTCTCATATACAACGTAATCGCCGACGGGAATCTGACTGAACACAGCCTTGCCGTCCGCTCCGGTAACTTCGGTCATGGGCGTTTCAGCCGAGGCAGGGATCCAGCCGTCGTCTGTCTGAACTGCTTTTACGAGCGCGAAGGAAACGTTTTCGAGAAGCTTTCCGTCTTCGCCGGACTTAACGACTGTTACGTCGCCAAACTTCTGATTTGATGTGTTTTTGAATACAACATCGGCCGGGTCGACCTCGTTGCCCGCGGAAAGAACTGTATATGTTCTGCCGCTCGATGTCACTTCCTTCTCGTTGACCGTGTAATACTTGACACTGATCGGAGAGGAAGCCGCGTCAACCGTTACCCAGTAGCGCGTACTGTCGCAGGTATAGTCGCCGTCGGTCTTGCTCGTCTCTTCAAGCATGTAATCATACGTGCCTGTGAGCATGAGACCGTCGAGCACGAAGGAGACCGCGCCGTTGTCAGAGTTCTTAGCCGTCTTTTTATCGTCCGTCTTCTCGCCGTTTACGACCTTTGTAAGAGCGAAATCGAACTTGACGCTCGAGGGAGCACCGTCGAGAAGCTTCTTCGCATTGACGACTGCCGTGTCGGAATTGATCGTGTTGTTGAATTCTACAGCACCGCCGACCGTTACCTCAACGGAATCCTTCTGAGCCGTGTAAATTTTCTTCTGATCGTCCGTCATCTTCTCAACGAACTTGACGGATGATCCTACCGGAAGACCGGTCAGCTTTTCGCCGTAATAGGAGTTTGCCGTAACGGAGACTGTACCGTCCTTCTTCGACGGATAAGACGTCTCGCCGGGGAGCTTGACGAAATAGTCAAAATCAAAGACGGAGCTGTCGCTTTCGGAATTTGTGACGTTTTTCTTTATAGTGACCTCGCCGACCTTTATCACGTTCGTAACGGAGACGGTGAAATCGTTATACTTATCGTTTTCTGTGCTGCTTGTGTTGAAATCGAATGAAACGGAACCGCCGCCGTTTTCGCCTGCGTCTGCCGCAGCTCTGTTATTAACGATCACTCCCGTGTCAGCGGTGGAGTCGTTCTTTACAAAGTTGTCTGTGACGGTATATTTCGTGTCGTATTTATAAGCCGACGTGACGGTCTCGGCGATGGTCACCTTTTCGCCGTCAACGAGCTTATTGGTATACTTTTTGGAAACTCCACCGTTGATCGTATCGGAGATAGAGCTGCCTTTATCGCCCGTGATCGCAAAATCGAACTTTTCGGTATTGGAGGAAACGAAGCTGTTCTCTACTCGGGTCTTAACGGAGCTGGCAACGCCGGAAAGATCGAGCGTCTTCTCGACCGTAAGGAAGTTGTCCGGTTCGGGGATAGTCGGGCTTACGGAGAAGCCGAGATGCAGGTTGCTCTCAACGAGACCTCTTTCCATGTAGAACACCGTGAGCGTATGCTGCTTCTTTGTATTGAACTGTTTCGTCTGACTGCCGGATGGCGTTGTATAGTCGTCGTCTGCGAGGAAGATCTTTGATTTAAGATCCTGTGTCGCCTGTGCCACAACGCTGCCAAACTCCGACTGCCCCTCTGTGGGGTTTTCCTTGAGAACTCCCGCGCCGGTATCGACCGTCGAGGAAAGCCTATCAATGTTGAAGTTGATGCTTCCCTTTGCGTTTCCGTGGTCGCCGCCGAGGTCGAGCGCAAGCTTGCCGTCGACGAATACCCATACGTCGTCATCGCCCTCAAAGGTAAACTCCATAGGCTCGTTCGTTTTAACGTAGGTTCCGTCGGATTTTGTGGCGTAAATGTTGCCGTCCTCGGTGAGGTTGAAGTCGATATCGAGTCTCATGCCGAAGCCGTAGTCTCTGCCGATGCCGTTGCCGTCTATCGTATTGTCAAACGGGAAGAAGCCTCTGTGGTCGCCCGCCTTGTTGTTGCCAAGTGTAAGATATGCGTCAATGATCTGCTTACTGCGGTCGTTCGTGTAGTGCATCTGAGTGGCTTGGCCGTTCTCATATGTAAAGTAAGCAATATCGGGGTCTACATTGTCGCCGGCTTTGCCCATCGAGTCGAACTCATACTTGGTGTACTTATAAGTCGTTCCGGGTACGGTCGCGTTGACGACTCTCATCGGGAACTGCGTAGTTACAGTATTTGTGTAATCGTTGGCGCCGCTGAAATACGGAGATGTCATGCCGCCCTTCATCACAAGCTTGCCGTTTCTCGGCGAGCCGGTTCCATCGAGGGAATCCTCAACGAGGCCCTGTATGCTGCCGGCATAAGCGTTATTGTCGGTGTTGTCGAGCTTTGACTTGATAGCCTCGGAGTTGTTGACGAAGACGCTGAAGTTGTTAAGCCCCTCCATCGTTGTGTAAGAGCTGGTCCAAGCTTCACTTCTGAGGTGCGAGTTCCTGAAGGTAAACGGATTGCCGTTGTCGTCAGTCGAGTTGCCCGCAGGGATCGACGCTCCGAGCATATTGATGTCCATGAGCGTACCATAAGGGAAGTTATCGAAGCTCTCGGAGTAATTCTTATACGTCGTGTCTCCGAAGGTGTACTGAGTCTGGTCATACGCGCTCCAGTGAGACGTAAAGTTACCGAAGTAGAGCGGGTAATTCCAGTTGTTTGCAGGCGTTCCCGCCAAATCGGAAATGTAGCTGTTGAAGCTCTTGTAGGGAATCCTGTTGCGGTAGGTCCTCGAGGTATGCTCCTCCTTGAGCTGACTACGCCAGCCGTAAACAAGCTCGTAGTCTGTCAGATAGTCGTAGAACGTCGCGTCTACGGGATAGATCTCCACATTGCCCTTCGTGGTGCTGTCTTTTCCGACATACTCGGCTATCATGTTGGTGTTGCCGTAAACCGGGCTGCTCGTCGGATCGCCGAGGTCGTTGTCATACCAGCCGGAAGTCTCGAGCGTGTTGTCGCTGTTGCAGTTTACATAGAAGATCTTGCCGCTCTGCACCGCAATGTTGCCAGTCTGAGTGAGCACATCGCTAGTCGGGAATACGTTCTCTTCCGTCCACGAGGAGTGTTTCGTCATGCGAAGCACCTGGAAGTGCGTGCATACCTGTCCCTCGGGGATATAAAGGACGTAGATCGCCTTTGTCGCGATGTCGTGACCGTCATAAGGGTCATGCGTTATCTCAAAGCTGTAAGCGTCGAGATAAGCGAATTTGCCGGTCTGGGGCTTTGCGGAGTCTTCACTCCACCACCAAACTGCCGGGCGTGCGCCATTCTGGATCCACTGTAATCCTTCCTGTCCGCCTGCCGCAAAGTCAAAGAAGATACAGCTATCGTACTTCGACTCGGCGTCCGCCTCGAGATTAACGGCACTTCCCACAAAGAGCGTCGAGATCAGCATCAAAACGGCAAGGACTACAGACAAGCTGCGGACCGATCTTCCGCGGATCAATTCTTTGGTTGAAAAATGCATTAATTTTTCCTTCCTTTCTTCAAAAATACGATCTGCCATGTCCGTCGCTTCTGACACAGCGCAAGCCGGCAGATCCACACAACAGAGATCGCAGCGGTCGTCTCTATTGTATATACATTATATAGTATTTCTTAAAGTTTTACAATAGCTTTGTTAATTTTATTTCAAAAACAGGTTAAAATTTGTTAAAAGCACTTACATTTTCGGTTGTCTCACGGGCGTTATCGTAGAATTTTCCTCAAAAAGGCATTTTGCCGGTTCCATAATGCTTATCATACATATTTTTCATGATAATATATATATGATTTGAGGGACAAACAAACCTTATAGTGGGGCTATTAAAAAACAAACGAAGCCGATACCAAAAGTTGGCACAGCTTCTAAAAGCTTATATAGATTTCTTTTCCAGCGTCCGTCAACAGACTTATTCGTATTTATCGAATAAACGAAGTGCAAAACGCCGCGCATTGCGGCAGCGTTTCAGGATGTGAAATTGTCAATAATACTTGTACTATACTTTTGTTGTCTGGATTGTGTCAAGTTTTATTTTACACCATCA
>ONFG01000037.1 GCA_900317025.1 uncultured Eubacteriales bacterium
GCCGTGATTGTAGTCAAAGTGAACGGCGATGTAGTCGTGAACGTAGAGCGCCTTTTCCCAGTCCTCCCAACCGTCGTCGACCATAGCAATGACCTCTTCAAGCTTCTCGGAGTATGTGTTGAAGGTTGAGTTATAATCTGCCGCTTCTACAAAATAGTTAGGCTTTAGATAAACAGCCGTTATTACGTTTCCATTGCTCGAATAGCTATATGAATATCCGCTCTTGTTGACAAGCAGACCTGCGTCCCAGTTTTGTGCGACCTCAAAGAAAATATAACCGACCGCAGCATTATCTATTTGATAGTTCATATTAGGGTAAACCGACATTATTTCTATACTGGTCTCCCCCGCCCGCAGCGAGTCATAAATCTTCTTTGCAATCTTACTTACCGTTTCTGAGTCGATATTACCGACCTGCCCGATATAATCAAACGAGCTTTGCGTAACCTGCCGGCGCCGATACTGCAACACTTGCCGAAATAAGACACGCCGCAAGGATCGCAGACATTGACTTTTTGAAATGTTTAAACATCAAAACCGCCTCTCTTTCATAGTTTTTATCAGACTGCCGTTCGTTTGGAGGTAAGATCGGTAAAGCTGCGGTAAAAAGCCGCCCGTTTTATCAGTATATATCATTAACTTTTTAAACACGGCGCAGTCTCAGGTCAAAAAACCTTTAGAATATTTTACCACATTTCAAAGGTCAAGTCAACATATGTTGGTTAAATAGAACTACAAAATTGCAATTCTTTGCAATTTGTTAAAATTTCTTGATTTACTCTGCGCAATGCGCTATTATATTTTTGAAAAAGTTTTTTAGACCGGTGAGAGAAATCACGCCGAGAGACGTCTAATAGATGAAAGCGCTGCTGCAGAGGCGCTTTCTCACGGAGGCTTTGTTGAACATGGATAACGGTGCTGCCGCGTATCGCCGCTTTCTCGAGGGCGACGATAAAGGGATAGAAGACATTATATCAGAGTATAAGGACAGCCTTATACTCTACTTGGTGAGCTTTTGCGGGAATATCCCGACCGCCGAGGACCTCATGGAGGACGTTTTTGTAAAGCTGGTCGTGGATAAGCCGGCTTTTCGGGCAAAAAGCTCCTTCAAGACGTGGCTTTTTGCCATCGCGGGAAACGTTGCGCGCGACTACCTGCGAAAGGCAAAAAGACGCAGGATCACCTCCATCGAAGAGCTTGAATATGAGCCGGGAGAAGAGGAGGATCTGCTCTATGAGCATTTTCGCAGCGAGGAAAAGCTGCTCGTGCACCGATGCATGGATAAGCTTACGCCGGACTACAAGCAGGTGCTCTACCTCTCGTTCTTTGAGGGCTTCAGCAACACAGAAACGGCAAGGATAATGAAAAAAACGAACAGGCAGGTAGAAAACCTGCTGTACAGGGCGAAGCAGTCGCTCAGATCTGAGATGCGGAAGGAAGGCTTTACATATGAAGAATAATAAAGAAGTCGCCGCCTCCGTGTTTGCAAAGAGCAGGATCGTACTTCAAGAGCGGGCGCGCAGACGCAAAAGGATCGCCGCTGCTGCTTCAACGCTCGGCGCGGCGGCTATCATAACATTTCTGGCGTTTCTCGGGAACGGCGCTTTTTCGGGCGGCGTTCCGACAGCGCAGCAGCAAAGTTCCAAGATAACATCGAGCGCCGCAAAGGAGGCAGACACAAGCCGCAAGACGCCGAGAGACGAGACCGGGGAAAGCTCGTCTTCATCGGTAAGCTCAGCTTCATCGTCGCCGTCCGGCAAATCAGGCAGCAAAAAGTCGGGCAGCGAGAAAGACACCTCTCACAAAGCCGAAAGCCGCCGCACTTCATCAAACTCAAGCAAAAGCCCGTCGTCGGCATCATCTGCAAGGGCGCCGTCGGCAGGCAGCAGCTCTTCCGGCGGCGGTGAGGAGCGTTCTTCCGCCGAAGAAAACTCTCGCACCTCAGGCTCAAAGCCTTCAAGCTCCAAGACCACAAGCTCACGTACAACAAGCTCGAAAACCACAAGCTCCAGAGCGACGAGTTCCGGAACAATAAGCTCACGGGTAACAAGCTCTAAACCATCAAGCTCGCGAACCGTAAGCTCCACTCCTTCGAGCAGCACTGTATCGAGTACACCTGATAAACACAACAGCAGCACACGTTCGGCAGCGGAAAACGACACCGATACAAACGCTTTTCTCCCGGAAGCAGATACCGACATACCGCAGAATCACGATCAAGACAGGGAAATACCCGATTCTCCCGAAGCACCTCAGACGACCTTTCAAGGAGTCGACTACGTCGGCAGAACTTACACCTCGGCAGAGGAGCTTGTAAACGCTGCCGACAGCATCGTTATCGCGCGGATAGAAGATATCGGCTTTGAAAGAATGACAGCAAAAACGGCGTATCTCAAGGACAACATTGAAATGTTTGACTCCCCTCAGGAGGAAGCTCCCAACGCCAAGGCAGGCGACATCATAACGGTTTACAGAGTAAATGTAACGAAGGGCTTGAAGGACTTTGACATTTCTCAGGGCGACGACGCAGAAAATCTGTTGGAGTTCAGAGTATACGGCGGCAGCAATACGGCTGACGCTCAGGCGCAGGAGGAGATCTGCGGCAGCACGATCCCGCTCGTCTTCAATATGGACGATCTGGCGGTCGGCGAGACGTACCTATTCCTGCTCGACGAAGGCGGCAGCGTCACGACGCTTGTAAGCCTCCCGCAAGGCACGTACAGCGAAGATCACCCCTTTGACACCGACGCCTGCGGCATCTCGTATGAGAGCATTATGGAGGCTCTCGAAAGGTAAGCAAACAGCCTTTGTTATCGAAAGGGAAAGAGAAATAAGATAAGCTGACAAAACAAAAGGCGGCGCTCATACTCCAAGTCGGGTATGAGCGCCGCCCTTTCGCTTTTATTATGCTGTTATTCAAGCTCGAACGCTCCGGTGTAGAGCTGGTAGTACTTGCCCTTTTTGGCGATAAGCTCGCTGTGGCTGCCTCGCTCGATGATACGCCCAAGCTCCAGAACCATGATGACGTCGGAGTTGCGGACGGTCGAGAGGCGGTGGGCTATGACGAAGACCGTTCTGCCCTTCATCAGAGAATCCATGCCCTTTGAGACGAGCGCCTCCGTTCTTGTGTCGATCGAAGACGTTGCCTCGTCGAGGATCATTACGGGCGGATCTGCGACCGCGGCTCTTGCTATCGAAAGAAGCTGCCGCTGACCCTGCGAAAGGCTGCCGCCCGTGCCGTCGATCATCGTGTTGTAGCCGTCGGGCAGACGGGAGATGAAGCTGTGGGCGTTTGCGAGCTTCGCTGCTTCGATGCACTCCTCGTCGGAAGCGTCAAGCTTGCCGTAGCGGATATTGTCCATGATCGTGCCGGTAAAAAGGTTCGTGTCCTGGAGAACTACGCCGAGCGAACGGCGAAGATCGGACTTTTTGATCTTGTTTATGTTGATGCCGTCGTAGCGGATCTTTCCGTCGGCGATGTCGTAGAAGCGGTTAATCAGATTCGTGATCGTCGTTTTGCCTGCGCCCGTCGCGCCGACAAAGGCGACCTTCTGACCAGGCTCCGCATAGATACCCACGTTGTGGAGCACGATGTGGTCGGGGTTGTAGCCGAAGTCTACGTCGTTTAAGCGAACGTCGCCGCGAAGCTCTGTGTATGTGACTGTCCCATCCTCATGGGGATGCTTCCACGCCCAAAGGCCTGTGCGCTCGCCGCACTCGGTAAGCTTGCCGTCGTCGCCGCGCTTGGCGTTTACGAGAGTTACGTAGCCGTCGTCCGTCTCGCTCTCCTCGTCCATAAGCCCGAAGATACGCTGTGCGCCCGCAAGCGCCATGATAACGGAGTTGAGCTGCTGCGACACCTGACCTATCGGCATCGAGAAGCTTTTTGAAAGCTGGAGGAACGAGACGATCGAGCCGATCGTGAGCGCGCCGCCCGTGGCAACGCTGATAACCGCGCCGACGATAGCCAGCACCGCATACTGTAGGTTGCCTATGTTCGCCATGATCGGCATAAGCATATTCGCGAACTGGTTGGCGTTGTAGGAGGCAGAATAAAGCTCTTCGTTGAGCTTGTCAAAGTCTTCCTGCGCTTTTTCCTCGTGGCAGAAGACCTTTACGACCTTCTGACCCGTTATCATCTCTTCGATATAGCCGTTGACCTTACCGAGAGAAATCTGCTGCGAGATGAAGTACTTTCCGCTTCTGCCGCCGACCTGCTTTACAACGATGAACTGCAAGACGATAAAGAGCAGCACAACGACGGTAAGATACGGGCTTGTGTACACCATTGCGGCAAACACAGCCACGATCGTGATTATCGAGTTTATCATGTTCGGTATACTCTGCGAGATCATCTGGCGGAGAGTATCGGTATCGTTCGTGTAGTAGCTCATTATATCGCCGTGGGTGTGGGTATCGAAGTATCGTATCGGGAGCGTCTGCATATGCTCAAACATATCGTCACGCACTTTTTTGAGCACGCCCTGCGAAATAATGAGCATTATCCTGTTGTAAGCGTAGCCCGCGAGGATACCGAAAAGGTAGATCCCGCCCATTGTGAGAATGGCACGAAGCAGCGGCGTGAAATCAAGCCCCTCGGGGTCTGTAAGCGACTGGTTCGCAAGCGGGATAATGTAGGAATCTATAAGAACCTTCAGGAACATAGACCCGATAACGTTTACGACCGCGCTGAGTATAATGCAGAAAACAACGAGGATAAACCTGCCCTTGTAGTTGTCGAGGATATACGCCATAAGGCGTTTTATCGTACTCTTGTCGACCTTGGGCATCGCGTGGGGCATTCCGCCCTCGGACTTCTCCCCCTTCGCCTTTGTTTCGGGCTTTTTCGAATTTGCTTCGGGAGCTTTCACCTTTACTTCGGTGGCTTTTGACTGCTCGGGATTCTTTGCGGGCTGCGTCTTTTTAGCCGCTTCCTTCTTTGATCTTTTCTTTTTACTCATCGTCGTCGCCTCCCTTCGCCTGCGAGGTGTAGACCTCTCTGTAGATCGCGTTGGTTTTCAGAAGTTCCTCGTGCGTGCCGAATGCGTTTACCCTGCCGCCGTCGAGAACGATAATGCGGTCGGCGTCTTCGACAGAGGATATCCTCTGAGCAATGATGAACTTTGTCGTATCAGGTATCTCCTCGGCAAAAGCCTTACGGATAAGCGAATCGGTCTTTGTATCAACGGCGGAAGTGGAGTCATCGAGGATGAGGATCTTCGGCTTTTTGAGCAGCGCGCGGGCGATGCAGAGACGCTGCTTCTGCCCGCCGGAAACATTAGTGCCGCCCTGCTCGATGTATGTATCGTATTTATCGGGGAACTGCTCGATGAAGGAGTCCGCCTGAGCTAGACGGCAAACGCGCTTGATGTCTTCGTCGGTAGCATTTTCGTCACCCCAGCGCAGGTTTTCCTTTATCGTGCCGGAGAAGAGAACGTTCTTCTGCAGAACCATTGCTACCTCGTTTCTGAGCGTTTCAATGTCGTAATCGCGAACGTCTATGCCGCCCACGAGAACTCTTCCCTTCGTAGCGTCATAAAGTCTCGGGATAAGCTGCACGATCGTCGATTTGCTGGAACCTGTACCGCCGATAACACCGATCGTTTCTCCCGACTTGATGTCGAGGTTGACGTCGGAAAGGCAGTATTTGTCGCTGCCGTTGTAGCTGAACGACACGCCCTCGAACTTGACCGAGCCGTCCTTTACAGTCATGACAGGGTCTTCCCCGTTTGCAAGGTCGGGAGTTTCGTCGAGCACTTCAATAATTCTCTCAACGGAGGAGCGGGAAATAACGATCATCATGAATATCATCGAGAGCATCATGAGATTCATCATCATCTGCATGAGGTATGTAAACATACTTGTAAACTGACCCGTTGTCATGCCAAGCTCCGGCATATTGTGCGACGCAACTATAAACTTTGCCGATATCCACGACATGATGAGCATGGAGGCGTAGATAACCGCCTGCATGAGCGGCATATTTATGATGACGAGCTTTTCCGCCTTGACGAAGAGACCGTACATATCGCCGGAGACCTTCTTGAACTTTTCGTCCTCATGGTCTTCACGCACGAACGATTTCACAACCCTTATGCCGTGGAGATTCTCGCCGACAATGTTGTTGAGCTTGTCGTACGTTTTGAAAACCTTCTGAAAGATCGGGTGAGCCTTCGAGAAGATAAACAGGAAGCCCGCCGCCAGCACGGGTATCATGCATAGAAAGACGAGCGCGACCTTTGCGTTGATGCGAAACGCCATCACCATGCTGAAAATTATCATCGCCGGGCTGCGGAACGCGGTGCGTACGATCATCATGTAGGCGTTCTGAACGTTTGTAACGTCGGTCGTTAGCCTCGTTACAAGGCTCGACGTAGAAAACTTGTCAATGTTTGAAAAAGAGAACTTCTGCACGCTGTAATACAGATCCTGCCGCAGGTTCTTCGCGAAGCCCGCCGCAGCCTTAGCAGCGTACTTTCCTGCAAGCGCGCCGAGCGCCAGCGACGCCAGACACAATACGACGATCAGCACACCTGTTTTGTAGATATACGGCAGGTTCGTTTCCATTATGCCGAAGTCGATAAGATCCGCCATCAAAAGCGGAACGATGACCTCGATCACGACCTCGCCGACGACGAACAGCGGCGCAAGGAACGACGGAAGCTTGAACTCCCTGACCGAGGCGAGAAGCTTTTTTATCATTCATTTCACTCCGTTTCTTATTATAAATGTGTATTGAAAAAATTATATCACGGGCAAATATCCGATGTCAATAATTTACAAGATAGAATAGTATAAGTATTAAAATCACTAAGTATTGCACGCTCCGCCGCTTTAAATTCAAAGCTCCGATGCAGCCTTCGTGCGGAGATCGGGCATGATAAAAAGAATCGCAAGCGCGTAAATTTAAATATCGGCAGGCAGAAAAGTAAGGCGTATTGGATACGCCGATCCGCGCGGAGAACAGGCGAAGAATACGACAAACTAAAATCGCATACTGTCTGCAGGGTGCGGTCTGCCAGTGGCAGACGCTGCCGAAGACAACAGTACAGACCGAGGCGGCAGCCGAGACCCGCTTGCCTGCTTCTAAGTGTATAATCTTAGTGGGCAGCCCTCGGCGCAGAGACCGGCTGACCTTAACGATAAACTAAAATCGGAACTGCCTGCCCGCGCCTTGACTTTGCGGAAGGGTTATCTTATAATAGGATTAACAAAAAACACGGGAGGTGTTATCATGTCATCTATCATCGCAGTTGTCTGGGATTTTGACAAAACGCTCGTCGACGGCTATATGGAGGACCCTATCTTTGA
>ONFG01000038.1 GCA_900317025.1 uncultured Eubacteriales bacterium
AGTGGGTTCTTGCGGGGCTTTACCTTAATGCATGAAGGGCGAAGTTTTGAGTTCTTATTTACCTCGCGGGCGCGGGGAAGGCTTTAGATCATACCGCATTAATGCCCAAACCGCAGTTGTCATTTACTTCGCTGAGGCCTTGCTTCCGACTCTGCTGCCTTCGTCGATAAGACCTATGCTGTAGCGCAGAACGGCGAGGGCGTCGTCTGCCATTATCACGCCTCCGGCGTCGATGTCGGCGACGGCGAACTGGCGCGCGGAGAGCGTGTCGGTGCCGATGCTTGCGCGCAGTATCATCAGAGCGTCGGTCGAGGTGATGAAGCCGTCGAAATCGACGTCGCCGTAAACGTCGCCGTCAACCGGGGCGTCGGACGGGTCGGAGCCGTCGGTGTCGCTGTCGGGATCTGAATCGGGGGCAGGTTTGTCGGGCGACGAAGGGTCTGTTCCGGGGCGGTCTTCCGATGTGTCCGTTTCGGGCTTGTCAGAGGCGGAATCCGTGTCGGGCTTTGCCGGGTCGCCGCCGGGGGCGGAGGTGTCGGTGTCGGTGTCGGGCGCAGGGTCGGGGAGAATCCCCTTGACCGTCTTCCGGTCGGTGTAGGTCACGCCGTCAATGACGATCGACGCGGTCAGAAGCGTGTTGCCGTCGTCCGTTGCCGCTTTCGTTACCGTCGCCGGGACGGTCTTCATGTGGTTGTAGTCGTTTGCGCAGTAAAGCTCCGCCTCGGCAGTACCGTCGTCGTTCCATATCCAGTTGTACGGCTGATACTTATGCCCAACCTTCGGCAGCGGCTCACACCTCGTGTCGGTGAGGTACCTGTCACCTTCCCAGAAATAGTATTGGGCGACGTGGATTATCTCGCCGTCCTCTTCGCACGTCGGGTCGGTCTGGGACGCGGCGTATGCGTAGACCTCGTCTTCGATCACATGGGTCGGGTCGTTTTGGCAGACGAGCCTCACTTTGACGGAATCGTAGCCGTTCCAGTCCCACTTTTCCACTTTATAATCATGACCGAGCTTCGGCAGCGTGTCGTACTCATAGCCGTTGTAAACGACGCCGTCAAACTCGACCTGCGCCCTGTATATGACCTTTCCGTCGTCTTCGCACGTCGGCTCTTCGCGGCCGTCGAGGACCGCACCGACGGTGAACGTCTCGTCCGGCTCGCCCTCGTTTAATGATTTGAACGTTGCCGTTGCTTTGTCCAAGCCGTCCCACTCCCAGCCGTCAAGTTCATAGCTGAGCTTCGTTCCGACCGTGCCGGGAACGCAATTGCCGTCGTAGCGGCGGCCCTCGTCGGGGTATATGTCGGTGTTGCGGTCAACGCCCATCGCCTTGACCTCGTCGAACGTGAGCGATATCATGTCGAGATACTTTGCGTCGAGAACGCCCTGCTCAACCATCTCGGCAATAGAGGAGTAATCGGCGTAGTAATCGTTGTAGTAGGTGTTGTAGTCGTAGGAACTTCCGTCTTCTTTTTTAAACGCATCTAAAGAGGGCGTCCAGACCTCTTTTTCGGAATTGTAATAGAATCTGACCTTTCTTTTTTCGAGCTTTATTTCCGGCTCGGAGTACTCGCGTACATAGCTTTCCGTCTCCGGATCGTAATTATACGAATAGTCACACGTTATCAGCGGTACCTCAAAATCGTCCAGTATAATACTACTGGTCGGGTGGTCTTCGAGCTTTGCGCCCTTCTCGAACGTCCGCCACTCGTCGACGTACCTTCCGTCTACCCATGTATCGCAGGCATAGCCGAGGTCGCCGCCCCAATAGAGGCTGTAGCCCACGCCCCACTCGTCGTCGCTGAAGTTGTCGCCGTTGCCGTTTTGGTAGAAATACGCGAAACCGCCGCCGATCCTTGCCCACATACCGCTGCCGCACTCGTCGTAGATCTGTTTCCATGTCAGAGAGTCTTCACGGGGGATATCGTCGCTCATCTTGATTGAGGCGTATTCCTGGAGAAGCTGCTTCGAGCCGGAAAGCGTGAACTTTTTTCCGTCTTCGCCGAATGTGAAGTATTCGATGATCTTGTCCTCGCTCACGCCCTGACCCTCGCCTACTCCCGCGCCGCCGTAGGAACGCGTTTCGCCATTGTAGGTGACGTTTATAAGGTAGTGCGTATCGCTGTCCCATTTATAGTCTGACTCGCTGTCAAGCCGCTGCGAAACTCTCCCCATCACGCTTGGGAAGCCGAGTGAGTCGTAGCGGAAGGGGTAGATCGCCGTCGCGAAAAGCGAGCGTGAATCCCTGCGGGAATACGGGCTGAAAATGTAGAAGCTCTGATCCTTATGGCCCGCGACGGAGAGCTTCCAGTAATCGCTCGTTTTTTCGAGCGTTCCTCTGATATTCGAGCCGCTGTAGAGGCAGATCGACGAAAAGCCCGCCTGAACGGCGTCCATGTTATCGAAGAAGCTGTCTTTGTCGGCGTATGTATTGATGAGATAATCGACGTCGTCAACGAGCGGCGGCAGCACGAGCGTTACGGGGGTATCCTCCCAGGAATAATCCCAGTAGCGGGAGGGATCGCTGCTCGGTTCTTTCTCCTGGAGAACGATCTCGCCGCCGTCGGTGTTAAAGCTTTGGAAGATATACCCGCCGCTGACGCGCCCTGTCTCGGGGTCGTCATACTTTACGTCGGCAAAGAGCTTGACCTGATCCTCCCACGTATCGTAAGCGAGGACAACGGTGCCGTCTCCG
This sequence comes from uncultured Eubacteriales bacterium, assembly GCA_900317025.1. GTDB lineage: Bacteria > Bacillota > Clostridia > Oscillospirales > Acutalibacteraceae > RUG592. The sequence goes on from ONFG01000038.1 coordinate 2,696, forward strand.
ACGACCTCCTCTCCGTCATTCTCGCTGACGGGAGCATACTTTGACGACTTGTCCGCGAAGCGAAACGAGAACGGGTCGGGGTTATCCGTTTCGACAAAGAAGTACTCGTTGAAGGGGCCGAGCAGCGCTCTGATCTTATACGAATAATCGGCTGCGCTTTTTCCGTCGGCAGTCTCGCCTGCGTCGCCGTCGGCATACGCCGTTAAGAGCGAAGACGCGCCCAGCGAGAACGCAAGCGCGAGGGCGGCAAGCTTTTTGAAGCTTTTGGTTGGTGATTTCATGGTGACTTCATTCCTTTCTGAAATATGGCGTCGTTTGACGCGGTGGATAAAAACCAAATTATATTTATTCTATCATATTTCAAAAAAGAAATCAACCGCCGGCGGCGTGTCGCCGCTGACAGTTCCGATTTTAGTTTATCGTTAAGGACAGCCGGTCTCCGCGCCGAAAGCTGCCCATTATAATTGTACAATTAGGGGGCGGCGCGCCCAAGCGGGCGCAGGCAGTTCCGATTTTAGTTTATCGTTAAGGACAGCCGGTCTCCGCGCCGAAAGCTGCCCATTATAATTATACACTTAGGGGGCGGCGCGCCCAAGCGGGCGCAGGCAGTTCCGATTTTAGTTTATCGTTAAGGACAGCCGGTCTCCGCGCCGGGGGCAGGGTTCTGAAAATATACAATAAAGCCCACCTCGCACCCATGAGGTGGGCTTTAGCGTGTGCGATCATTCATTCAGCGGAGCGCTTTCCTCTTCCCTCTGCCTTATCGTGAACTCGTCTGCGTTTATCGGCGAGGGAGCGGCTATGTTTTCTTCGCAGTCGTATTCGAGCGTAAGGGTGTAAGCGTCGGCGGTCTCGGTGAGCTTTTCGCGGCGGGCGGCGATCGTTTTGCCGCTGTAGCGCAGAAGCTCGCGAAGCGCTGCCTTGTCGTGAAGAAGGGTAAGCGCCTCATCTTTGGTGAGCGTGTGTTCTGTGACCGCGTATGCGTAAAGGCGCTCCTCGATGAGCGAGGCGCTTGCACGGCTGCCGTAAAACTCGGCTGCCGTTTCCGTTTTGAACGAGAGGTACTCCGGCGGAGCGTCGTGCAGGGTCAGCGGAAGAGTAACACCGAAAAGCTTTGCGGAGTAACGCCTCGCGCAATTCTGCTCGGGCGACGCCTTGCGGTACGTTTTCGGCTGGGTAAGAGTCTCGGTGTAGTGCGTTTTCGCAATGACAACGCCGTCGGCGCGCTCAAGGTGAACGCCGCCAAGCTCCGTTTCGACGAAGCCGCTTATCAGCAGGCTGCCCTTGACCACGGCGTCGCCCTCCCCCACGCACGGCGCGCCCGCGTATGCGTCGGCTCTGACGACCTGACCGTCTGCGCTCGCCTTCATGTTGCGGGGGGCGGTGTCGTTCGTCTCGGGTTCAAGCTTTTCGGTCGCGTTGACCTCGCCGAAGCTGCCGTCGGCGTTGATAGTTATCCACGAAAGATTTCCGAATTCGAGCATCGCCGTCGTCTGCATTCGCTTCAGGCTCTCGAAGTCGGCGCGCACGCCCTCGTACATACCAACTCGTTCAAGGATATCCAGCGCCGCGGTCCTGCTGATCGTGTCGAATTCGCATAGGTCGATCGTCCAGATGAACAGCGACAGCAGCCTGAATATGACGAGAAACAAAACCGCGCCGAGAGCAAGCCCCGATCGCCGCCTGTTGCGTAAAACGATGAACGGCAGCCCGGTTCGGCGGACTATATGCACGCGCTGAGAACGCCCGCGGCAAAGGCGCTGAACGCTGCGGTAGTCGGACAGGCGAACGCAGCAGACGATCTCACCGCCGCGCGCCGTGATGCCCCAGACGTTGAAGCCGCGGCGGATAAGCTCGTTTACGAACGCGCCGGGGCGGCTGCCTGAGATGCGAAACGTGACGAAGCCCGAAAGAAAGCGCATCAATAATATCATAACGTCAGCTCCGTTTCCCGAATTCAACGTTCTTTATGTCGCCGCCGACAACAATCGTGTGCAGGCTCATGTAGCGGATAGCGAGGTCGAAGCCCGTCACGGTGATCGTTCCCGCGCCGGCGCCGAACGTCAGCTCGTTTTCTGTGTAGTCGATTATCCCGTGAAAGCCGTCGACGGTCATTTCCCGGCTGCCCGTCATGAAGATGATCGGTGTGTCGCCAAGCTCCGCGGGTATAACGTCGCTGCACGCCGAAGATCTTAGTATCCGCCCGATCGGGCTGCGCGCGGGTGAGCGTGTATCGTCGTGTCTGTCGTTTGTTCCCATTTATTACACCTGCCCGGAATTTTTTTGCGGACGCGGCTGTGTGCCGCTGTCTAATGATATGCGGCGGCGGCGCAAAAAATGAGAGCGCACGCAGGGTACGCTCTCAGCTATGGAAAATGTGTAATGGAAAGCCGTATTAGCGATCAGTCGGCGAACATTGCCGTGGAGAGGTATCTCTCGCCCGTGTCGGGGAGGAGAGCCACGATCACCTTGCCCTTGTTCTCCGGGCGCAAAGCGAGCTTCTTTGCGGCTGCAATGGCTGCGCCGGAAGAAATTCCGACGAGAAGCCCCTCCGTGTGAGCGGACTCACGACCTGCCTCGAACGCCTCTTCGTTTTCGATGGTGATAATCTCGTCGTAAACGGAGGTATCAAGCGTATCGGGAACGAAGCCTGCGCCGATGCCCTGGATCTTATGCGGACCCGCCTTGCCCTGAGAAAGTACGGGGGACGTTGCCGGCTCGACCGCTACGACCTTGACGTCGGGATTTTTCGATTTGAGGAACTTGCCTACGCCCGTGAGCGTACCGCCCGTACCTACGCCTGCAACGAAGATGTCAACCTTACCCTCGGTGTCTTCCCAGATCTCGGGGCCTGTCGTGTTGATGTGCGCCTGCGGGTTGGCAGGGTTGACGAACTGACCGGGGATAAAGCTGTTGGGTGTCTCCTTAGCAAGCTCTTCAGCCTTTGCGATAGCGCCCGTCATGCCCTTGGAGCCGTCGGTAAGAACGACCTGCGCGCCGTAAGCCTTGAGCAGGTTGCGGCGCTCAACGCTCATCGTCTCGGGCATTGTGAGAATGACCTTGTAGCCCCTTGCAGCGGCTGCCGCAGCGAGACCGATACCCGTGTTGCCGCTGGTCGGCTCGATAATAACGGCGCCCTCTTTGATAACGCCCTTAGCCTCTGCGTCATCGAGCATCGCCTTGGCGATCCTGTCTTTAACGCTGCCCGCGGGATTGAAGAACTCGACCTTTGCAAGCACGGTCGCCTCGAGGGAATTGTTCTTTTCGATGTTGGAAAGCTCCACGAGCGGCGTCTTGCCGACGAGATCGAGCACTGTCTTGTAAACCTTCATAATGATTATCTCCTTTTTGGCTTTGATTTTCAAATCACTAAATACATATCTATTTGATAGGTTTATTTTACCACTGTATGCGGCCATTGTCAATAGGGTGAGGGATTTTTTTTGTATACTGTAAGATTTAATAAAGACGCGAAGTCAAAAGTGTGAGTGATAGTGCATCATGTACAATAAACGTGGTGTAAAAGCAGCTTTTCCTCAATTATTCATCAGACTAAGAAAAGCTCCCCACTCGGCTTTGCGAATGGGGAGCGAATGTTTTATTTAAGTTAGCTCAACGCAGAAATTACTCGTTGATAGCGATAACTGCGCCGGAACCTACCGTACGGCCACCCTCACGGATAGCGAAACGGAGACCTACCTCGATAGCGATAGGAGTGATAAGCTCAACGTCCATCTCTACGTTATCGCCGGGCATGCACATCTCTGTGCCCTCGGGAAGGCTGATAACGCCCGTAACGTCTGTTGTTCTGAAGTAGAACTGCGGACGGTAGTTGTTGAAGAACGGTGTGTGACGGCCGCCCTCGTCCTTAGTAAGAACGTAAACCTGACCGCGGAACTTTGTGTGGGGGTGGATCGTGCCGGGCTTAGCAAGAACCTGGCCTCTTTCGATCTCTGTTCTCTGAACACCACGGAGAAGTACGCCTACGTTGTCGCCTGCCTCAGCGTAATCAAGAGTCTTTCTGAACATCTCGATACCTGTTACA
>ONFG01000039.1 GCA_900317025.1 uncultured Eubacteriales bacterium
CCGCTGCGTAATCGCCCTTCGCTTCTAAGCAGGAGGCCTTTATAAAAGCCAGATTGCAAAGCGGAGAAACACCGTTTTCATCTGCGCCCTCAAAAAGTTCCTGCGGAATATCGGCCGCCCTTGTACCGTCGTACTCCATGCCGGTAAGCATCAGAATACTGTTTTCGGCACGACGTGCCTTCGGGTCTTTTATCACTCTCAGCAGCGTCATTCCGTCATTGGGAACGCCGCTGTCGTTGGGGATAAGGTATATCATTACAAGTGTTCCCGCCGCTATGGTGAGCGCCGACATACCCCATCTCACAACCGGGTTGTGGGATAAAACAATAACTGCACCCGAGACCACAAGCAGAAGAATATCAAAAAATGCACCGCCGAAATAGTACCAAAAGCAGTGTACATCTTCGGGGCGCTCTTCCTGTTTCGGCGCCATAAGGCACTGCCCGAGCCAGAACTGAGAGGGAAGGCTTTTCCTTACAAGCCGCCCGTTTTCACGAACAAACGCAAACGGCCCTGCGCTGAACAGCAGTATTTTATAACCCGAAAGCAAGCCCATCACGAGCCTGCCCACGCTGTGAAACATAATACCGACGAGATAGAATATGACCATCATCGCCCACATAAGGATTATCGCCATGACCGACGAGATCCCGAGCTGCTCCTGCGCCGGTTTTTGCAGCCGCAGCATGAAGAGTACCAGCACGATCGCAGCAATGTATATGATCGGACTTCCCCATGAGGGGCGCTTTTGCTTATGCGCCCCTCTATACGGGCTTGCCTGTGTTTCATTGTTCATGAGTATCAGTCTACCGCCGCAAAACCCTTGTCGAGATCGGCAAGGATATCGTCGATATTTTCAAGACCTACCGAAAGGCGGACCATGCCGCCGTTGATGCCGGCTGCCGCAAGCTGCTCGTCGGTGAGCTGGCGGTGAGTTTCGCTTGCCGGGTGAAGTACACAGGTGCGGATATCCGCTACGTGTACCTCGTTCGACGCAAGCTCAAGCGAATCCATGAACTTCATAGCCGTCTCTCTGCCGCCCTTGATGACGAACGAGATAACGCCGCTGCAGCCCTTGAGGTACTTCTTTGCAAGCTCATGGTACTTGTCGCTCTCAAGACCGGGGTAAGCAACACTCTCTACCTTGTCGTTTGCTTCGAGATACTTCGCGACCGTGAGCGCATTCTCGCAGTACTGCTTCATGCGGACAGCAAGCGTTTCCAAACCGAGATTGAGCAGGAATGCGGAGTGAGCCGCAGGGTAGCAGCCGAAGTCGCGCATGAGCTGCATTCTCGCCTTGATGATATAAGCCGCCTTGCCGTAGACCTCTGTGTAAACGATGCCGTGGTATGACTCGTCCGGCTCTGTAAGCTCGGGGAAGTTGCCCTTTGTCCAGTCGAAGTTGCCGCTGTCGACGATAACGCCGCCGCCCTGAACAGCGTGACCGTCCATGTACTTCGTAGTGGAGTGAGTTACGATATCGCAGCCGAACTCAAACGGCTTGCAGAGTACAGGCGTTGCAAACGTGTTATCCATGATAAGCGGAACGTTGTGCTTGTGTGCGATCTTCGCAAACTTCTCGATATCAAAAACAGTAAGCGCCGGGTTTGCGAGAGTCTCGCCGAAAACAGCCTTCGTATTCGGCTTGAACGCCTTCTCGATCGTCTCCTCGTCGGCGTCTGTCGAAACTGCGATGCACTCGATGCCGAGCTTTTTGAGCGTAAACCAGAAGAGGTTCACAGTGCCGCCGTAGATCTCGGTCGCGCTGATGAAGCTGTCGCCCGCCTTGCAGATGTTGAGAATAGCAAGCAGGTTCGCTGCCTGACCGCTCGACGTACACATTGCGCCGACACCGCCTTCAAGCTCTGCGATCTTCTGCTCTACCGCCATAACGGTCGGGTTTGCAAAGCGGGAGTAGATAAGCGATTTTGTCGGCTCGTCAAATACGGAAGCGACCTCTGCGGTCGAATCGTAAACGTATGTCGTGCTCTGAACGATCGGCATGACTCTCGGCTCGGAATTTTTCGGATGATATCCCGAGTGCAGGCATTTTGTTTCGTCTTTCATTTTGATTTCCTCCTGTATCATCTGCGGGCAGGCGCTGCGCCTCCCACGTTTTTATGCACTGTTACATTTCTTCAAGAAAGCTTACGATCTTTTCAAACTGCATTGAGTGCGACGCTTTGACTAGCACAACGTCGTCCTTGTGAAGAATCGTATCTATCTCTTCAAGGGCGTCGGCAACAGTATCGTAATGGTACTTCTCGATACCCTGCGCGCCGTCGGAAAGCTCCTTTGCAAGCTCACCGACCGTAATAAGAACGTCTGCGCCGCTCTTTGCGGCATATTCGCCGACCTCACGGTGAAGAGCCTTTTCATTTTCGCCAAGCTCCTTCATGTCGCCCAAAACGGCGATTCTACGCTTTGCCTTCATCGTTTTGAGCGTGTCGAGCGCAGCCTTTACAGAGTTCGGGTTTGCATTGTAACAGTCGTCGATCACCTTTACAAGCTCCGTTTCGATAAGTCTTGTACGTCCGCCGACCGGAGCATAATCCTTGAAGCCCTCGACTATCTCGTCCATATCCATGTTGAGAGCCGTTCCTACTGCCGCTGCGGCTAGTGCGTTGACCGCCATGTGGCTGCCGAGCGCCGGGACGGTCGCCGGATATTTTTTGCCGTCGTGGCAAAGAGTGAAGCTTATGCTGTTTTCGCCGTTATTTTCGAGATCCTCGGCAAAGAAGTCGTTCGACTTATCAATACCAAATCGAAAGCTTGCGTTTTCGACCGTTGCAAGCTTGTCATCGTCGCCGTTTACGATAATCTCGGCGTCGTCCGCCATGTAGGTGAACATCTCCGTTTTTGCCTTCAAAACGCCGTCGCGGTCTATGAGGTTTTCAAGGTGGCAGCAGCCGATGTTCGTCAGCACGCAGACAGTCGGGCGAACCATCTTTGAAAGCCTCGTCATTTCTCCGAAATGGTTGATGCCCATCTCGACAACGGCGACCTCTGTATCCTCGGGCATCGCAAGAAGCGTAAGCGGCACACCAAGCTCGTTGTTGAAATTGCCCTGTGTCTTGTGAACGGTGTACTTCTTCGCAAGCACGGCGGAGATCATCTCTTTCGTGCTCGTTTTGCCGACGCTCCCGGTGATGCCGACGACCTCTATCGTCGGGAACTTCGCCCTGTACGCCTCGGCGATGTCCTTTATCGCCTGTTCGCTCGAATCAACAAGGATATACGGCTCGTCATAATCTACGACCTGCTCGCTCACGGCGCAGACGGCGCCCATATCGTACGCCTTTTCTATGTAGAGATGACCGTCGGTGCGCTCGCCCTTTATCGCAACAAACAGCGAACCCTCAGTTACCTTGCGACTGTCGATAACGACGCTTGAGATCGTGTCGAGAATCCTCGATCTGTCACCGATAAATTTGCCGCCGCACGCCTTGGCGATCTCGCCTAATGTGAATTCTTTCATACGCTGCACTCCTTAAATATGACCTGCCCGCAAGTTCCTTTCCTGCGGACAGGTCGCTGCTGCAATATTATGCCGATCCGGCGGCGGTTATTCCGCTTATCAGAACGGCTTCTGTGTGCCGCACCCCTGGCAGAATGCGCCGGTGTTTGCGGTACCGCAGTTCTGGCATACCCACTGACCGCCAAAACCCTGCTGTGCTAGCCCTGATTGTTGCCAAAGCCCTGCTGTGCAAAGCCCTGGTTGTTATTCATCATGCCCTGCTGAGCGTAAGCCTGATTGTTCATCATGTTCTGCTGAGCATAAGCCTGGTTGTTCATCATGTTCTGCTGCATCTGAGCCTGCTGATTATTCTGATTGCCGAGGAGCGTGCCCGCGATGCCTGCAAGACCTGCAATGCCAGCTACGCCTGCAACTGCCTGACCGATGCCGCCGACTGCGTTTGCTACCCCGCCTACAACGCCCGTCTGAACGGGAGCCTGTCTGCCCGTAACTGCGGCAACAATGAGATCCGCCTCGTTCTGATATCTCATAAACTCATTGGAGCCTTTGTTTGCGATCGGGTTGTCTGTTACCTCAAACTTGATCTCGCTAAAGTAGGGCGAATTAACATTGATGGTAACAAATATCTCGTAGCTGTACTCGTAGCGTCTGGGATTGTAGGACTGATTATGCCCCTGCGAATCCTTCATGTAAAGCTCTTTCTTATGCTCCTTCGTCTCGCTTTTAGCGCCTGTTACCATAGACAGATTGATAATGTCAGGATTTTCGTTTCTGTAGTTGCTGCTCTTGCTTACAACGAAGCAGTTGTGACCCGGGTCAAGGTAAACCTTTGTTTTAAAGCCGAGCGTTTTTGACGGGTTAAAAAGCGTGAGCTGCTGCTTGTTCTGCTCTCTGTAAGCGAGCTGCTCACTGATCTGCCGGAGCGTCGAGTTCCTTGCGTTGTGGAAATACGGCGAAAGCTTGCCTGCGCAGGCATGGCAGAAGTTGCCGTCAGCCGCTTTGTTGTCAATAATAATGCCCATCGAGCCGCCGCAAATGTCGCAGTATTTCTTGTTAAAAAGTGCCATAACAATTCTCCTTGTTTTGTAAAATTATTCCTTATGTGTTGTTACACAAAATTCTTAGTCCGATACATTATAATAATACCACAAACTAACGATCAATACAAGAGATAACTTGTATTTTTCACGGAAATCAACATTCTTTCCAAGAATATTAATTAAAGTTTTTCGCCAAGCCTTTTTTAAAAAGGCTTGCCGCCGGAGGCATTGTTCAAGTACTTTTAGGGATCAATTTCCAAAGCTAAACATAGTCTATCCACACCGACCGTATTTTAAAGCTGCCTCTGCAAGTCAAACAAAAAGCCGCCGGAAAACCGGCGGCATAATATTTGTAAATCAGTTTGTGATCGTCTGCTCTGTTTCCTTGTCGAAGAGGTGGATCTTGCTGACGTCGAGAGCGATCTGAATAACGTCGCCGGGCTGAGCCGTAGACGTCGGCTGAACTCTTGCCGTAAGCGGGATACCCTCAACGGAAACGTAGAGGTAGATCTCGGCGCCCATAAGCTCGGTTACTTCTACAACTGCATCGAGAACGCCTTCCGGATGGTTAGCGATGAACTCGGGATCGTCATAGATGTGCTCGGGGCGGATACCGAATGTAACGTCTGTATCTACATAATCCTCAAGCTGGTAGTCGAGGTTCTTCTCCGGAGGAAGAAGGAGGGAATACTGAACGAAGTCGAGGTAGTAGTTGCCGTCGTCTCTGAGAACGACCTTACCGTCTGCAAAGTTCATCTGCGGCGAGCCGATGAAGCCTGCAACGAATTCATTACAAGGAAGATCATAGAGGTGCTGCGGGGTATCAACCTGCTGAATGAAGCCGTCCTTCATAACAACGATACGAGTACCCATCGTCATAGCCTCTGTCTGATCGTGCGTTACGTAAATGAACGTTGTACCGAGTCTCTTGTGGAGCTTCGAGATCTCCGTTCTCATCTGAGCACGAAGCTTTGCGTCGAGGTTGGAAAGCGGCTCGTCAAGGAGGAATACCTTAGGATCACGAACGATAGCACGACCCAAAGCAACACGCTGTCTCTGACCACCGGAGAGAGCCTTCGGCTTACGATCGAGAAGATGGTCGATGCCAAGGATTCTTGCAGCCTCTTCAACTCTTCTCTTCATCTCCTCGGGGGGAGTCTTTCTGAGCTTAAGACCGAATGCCATGTTATCATAAACAGACATATGAGGATAAAGAGCGTAGTTCTGGAATACCATTGCGATATCTCTGTCCTTCGGAGCAACGTCGTTCGCGAGAACGTCGCCGATGTAAAGCTCGCCCTTACTGATATCCTCAAGGCCGGCGATCATACGAAGAGTTGTTGACTTACCGCAGCCGGAAGGTCCAACAAGGATGATAAACTCCTTGTCAGCAATCTCAAGGTTGAAGTCAGTAACAGCAACTACGCCGCCGTCGTAGATCTTGTAAATGTGCTGTAACGAAACGTTTGACATAAAATAATAACCTCCTATATATTGCCCCAAAACGAGAGGCAAACCAACTTTCAGTTTTACATATATTAATATAACAGATTTCCGCCGATTTTACCATTAATTTTTTCACTAAAGATTTATTAAATACTTTATGTAATATCTCCAAAAATAGAAATTATATATTCATTTTTAGTTATTCTGACCACTAAACACCTTTTTTAATTCTGTGTCAGAAATTAAACGCGCTTCTCCTTCGGCAAGATCTTCGTCCAAAAACAGCTCTCCAACGGCTAAACGCCTGAGTTTTTTAACCTCGCAGCCGCAGTAGGCAAACATTCTTTTCACCTCGTGAAACTTGCCCTCGGTGATCCTTATCAGAACGTCCGAACGGTCTTCCTCACTCTTAAAGCTCACCCTTGCCGGGCGGAAGCTTGTGCCGTCGGAAAGCGTGATCCCGGCTTCAAGCGAAGCCTTGCCTTCGTCGGAAAGCGGCTTGTCCAGCAGCGCATTGTAAAGCTTGTAAACGCCGCTTTTCGGTGCGAGCATCCTGTGGGCGAAATCGCCGTCATCGGTGATGATGAGCAGACCCGTCGTGTCCTTGTCGAGCCGGCCTGCGGGAAAAAGCCCGCGGCGGCAAAGCTCGTCCGGCAGCAGATCAATAACGGTCGGCGCATTTTTGTCGGTCGACGCACTCAGCACTCCTGCCGGCTTGTTGAGCATTATGTAAATGAATTTCCGGTAAGCCACGGATGCGCCGTCGACCTCTATCATATCGCATTCGGGGTCTACTTTTATGTCGCTTTTTGCAGCGGGCTTGCCGTTTATTAAAATACGCTTTTCCCGCACGAGCTTTGAGGCTTCGCGCCTCGAGCAGACGTTTTGCGAGGTCAGGAATTTATCAAGGCGCATAAGCATGGTCTTCCCTCCGATTTATTGATCAGACATTAAAGCGGAACAGAACTATGTCGCCGTCCTTCATCACATACTCCTTGCCCTCGGAGCGCACAAGCCCCTTCTCCTTTGCAGCCGTCATCGAGCCGCACGCCATGAGGTCGTCGAACGCGATGACCTCTGCGCGGATAAATCCTCTCTCGAAGTCGGAGTGTATCTTGCCCGCTGCCTGCGGAGCCTTTGTGCCGTTCTTGATAGTCCATGCGCGCACCTCCGGCTTGCCTGCCGTGAGATACGAGATAAGGCCGAGCAGCGAATAGCATTCTCTGATAAGCCTGTCAAGACCTGATTCCTCCAGACCCATGTCTGAAAGGAACAGCTCCTTCTCCTCCTTGTCCATCTCGACGATATCCGCCTCTATCTGAGCGCAGATCGGCAGCACGCCTGCGCCCTCGCTCTGAGCGATCGCCTTCACGGCGTTGAAGCCCTCGTTGCTGTCGATGCCGTTTGCGAAATCGTCCTCGCTCATATTTGCGGCGTAGATGATCGGCTTATTCGTGAGCAGCGCGACCTCGGAAAGCAGCGCCGCCTCGTCCTCCGAGCATTCCACACTGCGGGCAGCCTTGCCGTCCTCAAGCGCAGCCTTCACGCGGTTGAAGAAGTCGAGATCCGCCTGATATTTCTTGTCAGCCTTTAGCAGCTTCATCGTTTTGTCGATCCTGCGGTCGAGGATCTCGATGTCTGAGAGGATCAGCTCAAGGTTTATCGTGTCGATATCGCGCTGAGGGTCGATGCTGCCCTCAACATGGATAATATCGTCGTTTTCAAAGCAGCGCACAACGTGAACGATGGCGTCGCATTCTCTGATATTCGAGAGGAACTTGTTTCCCAGACCCTCACCCTTTGAAGCGCCCTTTACAAGACCTGCAATGTCGACAAACTCGATCGTCGCCGGGGTATACTTATCCGGGTCGTACATCTCGGCAAGCTTATCGAGCCTCTTATCGGGGACCGCAACAACGCCCACGTTCGGCTCGATCGTGCAGAACGGATAATTGGCGCTCTGCGCGCCCGCGTTTGTGATAGCATTAAAAAGCGTACTCTTGCCGACATTCGGCAGACCGACTATACCTAATTTCATATTTACTCACATCTCCAGTTTTACAAATTATATATACAATTATATCACATACCCGGACAATTAACAAGCAAAGAAAAAAATTCGTTTTGTACTGCGGTTTAGGTTGTAAAAAGGGGGAAATGTGTTAGAATAAAGTTGCCAAACAAATCCGAATAACGTTTCGTTGCGTCTTTGACACGTGTATTTTTATCTCGGTAAAAATACGCGCTCTTTTCACGTGCCTTTTACGCAACGATGGCAATGGAAGATTTGTTTGGCGACAAGTGAGCTGTGTATTTTTCGGCGCAGTTCATTTGACTGCGCCTTTTTTACTATTGCCGAGGAGGAATTATCAATAAAAAAATCTAAAATGCTGCCGATTTTTCTTTCTGCTGTTACATTGTTGTCTTCACAGAATATTTTTTTCATGAGCGCAAATGCCGCAGAAACAGAACATGAGCCGTCGGAAACAGCTGTTTATGCAGTTGCAAGCGGATCTGTCTACACAATTGATCAGGGATTTAAATTCGAGATTTTTGATAACTATGCGTCGATCGTCGATTTTTACGAAGAAGAGTACTCTATCTCCGATCCGGAGTATGGCGCTACCCATGTTTTGAAAGTTCCCGGTACCGTTGCATACGATGATCATGACTACAATGTTGAAGTGATAAGTATGCATTTTAATACTGATTCGTCTTTTACTAAAATCATAATTCCTAAAACTGTAAAGAGATTGTCTGCACGAACCTTCAAAGACAAAAGAAATTTGGAATACGTTCAATTTGAAAAAAATTCCGAATTGAACGAAATGGAGTACAGCTCCGGCGGCTGCTTTGAGGGTACGACCCTTTTAAGCCAGACTACTTCGGTGACCTCGACGGCGATGGTGAGGTCACCTCAAGTGACGCGCTTGTCGTTTTGCGCATGAGCGTAGGTCTCGAAGAAAAAAGAGACGACGCCGACATCGACAGTGACGGCTTTATCACCTCTGCCGATGCCCTTGAGCTTCTGCGGTTCAGCGTGGGTCTAAGCAGCGACGAGCGTATCGGCAAGCCGGTGGAAATCCCCGATTAAACTAAATGCATATTTCAAAGCCCCCTTCAATATATATGTATCGATACCGCTGCAAAAGCAAGGGGGCTTTTTATGTACAGAATGGACTTTACCTCGACGGTCAGAAAAAACGTAACGCTCACGCTCTTCGCTCTGTTTCTTCTTTTGTGCATCTTCTCACTGATGATCGGCAGCACGTTTCACATAGCCGAGCCGCCGAAGACCTTTCTCGGAATTGACAACACAGCGCAAACGCAGCAGGAGCGTACAGCGTTTTTGCAAAGCCTCGGCTACTCGCCGATCGCCGAAAGCGAGGAGCAGTCGCAGATCACCATCCCCATCGAATTCGGCGACGTTTACGAGCGCTACAACGAGCTTCAGGCTGCCATGGGCGGCGACCTCTCGCTCTACAGGGGCGCTTCCTGTACGCGCTACACCTACACCGACGAACCGACCGGGCTGCGCCTCGACCTTATCGTGTTGAACGGGCGTATTATCGGCGGCGATGAATGTACTCTCGCCCTCGACGGAAGAATGGATCCGCTCTCGGTGAAAAGCTGACGCATGGGGCAGGAACAGAAAAAATTTTCAAAAAGGTTTCAAAAAGGTATTGACATTATGCCGCATTTGAGATATAATATTGATTGTTCACTGAGTTGGGACATAAATGGCGATATAGCTTAGTTGGCTAGAGCGTTCGGTTCATACCCGAAAGGTCGGCGGTTCGAGTCCACCTATCGCTACCAACGGCCCGGTGGTCAAGCGGTTAAGACACCGCCCTTTCACGGCGGTAACACGAGTTCGATTCTCGTCCGGGTCACTTAGTGAAAATGCGAGTGTGCTGGAATTGGCAGACAGGCACGTTTGAGGGGCGTGTGTTGAATGACGTACGGGTTCAAGTCCCGTCACTCGCACCAAG
>ONFG01000002.1 GCA_900317025.1 uncultured Eubacteriales bacterium
CGGCGGGCTACGGCACAAACGGCAGCACATTCCAGTCTCAGAGCGGCTCGGCGGGCTACGGCACAAGCGGCAGCACGTTCCGCTCTCAGAGCGGTTCGGCGGGCTACGGCACAGGCGGCAGCACGTTCCGCTCTCAGAGCGGTTCGGCGGGCTACGGCACAAACGGCAGCACATTCCAGTCTCAGAGCGGCTCGGCGGGCTACGGCACAAACGGCAGCACATTCCAGTCTCAGAGCGGTTCGGCGGGCTACGGCACAAGCGGCAGCACATTCCAGCCTCAGAGCGGCTCGGCGGGCTACGGCACAAGCGGCAGCACGTTCCGCTCTCAGAGCGGTTCGGCGACCTACGGCACAAGCGGCAGCACGTTCCGCTCTCAGAGCGGCTCGGTGAACTACGGTTCTTCGTTCGGCGGCTACCAGTCCCAAAGCGGAATAAACTACGGCTCAACGACAGGTATCCAAAGCGGCGGGCGAAAAGTCTGCCGCTTATTTATATCGAAAAAATATGCCCGCTTTACCGATATTTATTGACTACCTCCGGAAAATATGGTAAAATTACTTCAATAATGTGATTCGGTGAAACGCTTTGCCGTATCGAAAGAGGTGTACGTTTCTTTATGAAAAAGGCTATGGTCATTCCCAAGGTAGCGGCTGCGGTGCTTTGCATCGTTATTGGTCTTGTGATCGTGCTCCCGGCGCTGCCGGTAATGTCGAACAGGATGTTCGGCGGCGGTACGATGGATATCAATACCGCAGCATACAGCGATTACCGCAGCAACCGCCCTGTCGGCGGCTCGATATACTTCATTCTCGGCGCGTCGGAGGGGACGTCCGAGAGCGGCGGCGCGCTGTCGAACGGCAGCTATTATTACCTTGTACCGGTCAGCGGCAAGGAGATCAGCAACAAGAACAAGGTCGACACGCTCCTGCTTGTAAAGGCGGTCAATGGCTCCGATATTTACAGCAGTCTCAACGATATTTACAGAAGCTCCGCTTCGGGCGATTCGGCTTCGGGCTTTGAGATCACAGGTGTACTCAGAGATATGAGCGACGACGAGGAAGAAACAGCCACCGCGCTGCGTGCGCCGACCGGCTACGGCGATCTTAAACTTTCGGAGTACACGCTCGACCTCACGATCCCCGTAAAGACATACACTATCCGTTTCGCCGTTTCTTTGATCTTCTTTGCGCTCGCGATCGGCAGCATTTTCCTGACTATCCAGGCGATAAACAAGAACGCGCAGCTTGAGGATATCGAAGACAGGCGAATGGCGTTCCGACTCGAACAGGAGAAAAAGTCGGGCAACAAAAACGACGACGGCTCCGACAAGATGTTCGGCGACTCCGACGCTTCCTTCGGAACGACGCCCAGAAAGAACGATGACTCCGACGGTATGCTCGGCGAAAGCTCCCCTGGAACGGGCGGCTACAATCCCGCGTTTCAGTCGCAGGGCGGCGAAGACTTCACCACGAGAACCTCTTACGACGACGCCGACGAGGACGGCTTCTTCGGCGGCGGCAGTGCGGCTCCCGGTCAGTCAGGCTTTTTCGGCGGCTCCCAAAGCAGCCGGCAGTCTTCGGGTCCGTTCGACAACGGTCTTTACGGCGGCGCCTCGCAGCCTTCAAGCCCGTTTGACGACAGTCTGCTCAGCGGCTCGCAGGGCGGTTTCTACGGCGGTTCATCACAAAATGACGACGATGATTACGGTTTCTTCGGCGGCCGCTGATCCGCCGCATTCAGATAACGATACATTATCCGTCTGCCTTTTTCGGCGGGCGGATTTTTGTGCGTCAAAACCATTACAAAAATGTAAATTTTAAATAAATGTAGTGAATTTGCTTTCGATATATGATATAATAAACATTGTATGAATTTTTATAAAACCCGGGAGGCTGTGTGAAATGGGGAACAGGATCAACAGCAAGACCGAGCATTACTGGTATAAGGCGTTTTTGCTCGGATTATTTTTCTCTGCTGCGTTTTTTATCCCGTATATAGTAGTCGGTCACGGCTATTTTCTGTATTACGGTGATTTTAACGTTCAGCAGGTGCCTTTTTATCAGATGATACACGACGCGATCAGAGCGGGTAAGCTGCAGTGGTCCAACACGACCGACCTCGGCTCCAGCCTTGTAGGCTCTTACACGTTCTACATTCTCGGCAGCCCGTACTTCTGGATAACGCTGCCGTTCCCGAGCAAGATGGTGCCGTACCTCATGGGACCGCTGCTCATTCTGAAATTTGCTTCGGCGTCGCTCACAGGCTACATCTATATGCGCCGCTACGTCCGGAATAAGGATCTCGCCGTTATCGGCGGACTGCTTTACGCTTTTTCGGGCTTCTCGGTGTATAATGTGTTTTTTAACCACTTCCACGAGGCGATCGTCGTTTTTCCGCTGCTGCTTGCCGCGATCGACGAATATATGGATACGAAGCGGCGCGGCGTCGTGGCGCTTGCCGTTTTTGCAAGCTGCCTTGTGAATTACTACTTCTTTGTTGGCATGGTGGCGTTCGTCATCATCTACTGGTTCCTTAGAATGTTTACCGGGAGCTACAAACTTTCCGGCAGAGACTTCTTCCCGCTTGCCTTCGAGGTAATCATCGGCTTTGCGGGGACGGCAGTTTTGCTGCTGCCGACGGTGCTGTTCGTGATACAGAACCCGAGAGTCAGCGACGCGCCTCAGGGCTACGACGCGCTCGTCTATTACAACGAGCAGCGCTACCTGCACATTTTCTCGTCGTTCTTCTTCCCGCCGGATATCCCGGCGCGCCCGAACTTCACGCCCGATTCAAACTCGAAGTGGGCGTCGATCGCGGCGTGGCTGCCGCTGTTCGGCATGACCGGCGTTATCGCGTTTTTGCAGAGCAAGAGCAAGAGCTGGCTCAAAAGATTGCTGCCGTTCTTGCTTGTCTGCACGATGGTTCCGATACTCAACGCGATCTTCCAGATGTTCAACATGAGCTACTACGCCCGCTGGTTCTATATGCTCACGCTGATGATGTCGCTCGCGACGATAATGGCGATTGAGAACTCCAAGACGAAGTGGCAGCCCGCGATAACGCTCACCACCGTTATCACCGTATTTATCGCGCTGTGCATCGGGCTCCTTCCGAACGGCGATACGGGCGACGACCTTACGCTTCTCGAAACGATCGGACTGGAGGAGTATTCCGACCGCTTCTGGGTCTATGTTGCCATCTCGATGATGTCGCTTGCCTGCGTTACGCTTCTCGTGCGCTCGCTTTCAAAGAACAGGAAGGACTTTTTTATCAAGGCGACCGCCTGCGTCGGCATAGTTTCGGTGCTTTATTCCGGATATCTAATTGGGCTTGGAAAGTCTCACAGCTACGACATCGACAATTTCGTCATCCCTTATGTGCTCAACAACGGCGACGATATCACGCTCGACCGCAAGGAGCTTGAAAACTGCCGCTCCGATTTTTACGAGACGATGGACAACGTCGGAATGTTCTGGCAGATCCCGAATATACAGGCGTTCCAGAGCGTCGTTCCCGGCTCGATCTATACGTTCTACCCGTCGGTCGGCGTTACAAGAGACGTAGGCTCGCGCCCCGAGACGAAGTATTATGGGCTTAGGAGCCTTCTCTCCGTCAAGTACCTGTTCGATCAGGCGGACGACGACGATGAGTTCGAGAAGGAAGACGGCAAGACGAGAATGCCGGGCTACAAGTATCTTGATACGCAGAACGGCTACAAGATCTACGAAAACAAGAATTATATCCCTTACGGCTTCTGGTATGACAGCTATGTTACCGAAGACGAATACTACGACTGCGACGAATCCGTGCGCCACCTGCTGCTGCTGAAGGCAATGGTGCTTACCGACGATCAGGTGGAGATGTACGGCGAGAATATGCACCACTTCCTCGAGATGAACGTGGAGGATTTCGACGTCGCGCACTATAACGAAGACTGCAAGACGCTGCAGGGACATACGTGCAGCTCGTTTGAATACGGCGTCGATTCGTTTGAGGCAGAGATCACCGTTCCCGAGGGCGAGGGCGACAAGCTCGTGTTCTTCAGCATCCCATTTGAAAACGGCTGGAGTGCGGAGGTCAACGGCGCGCCCGCGCAGATCGAGCAGGTGAACATCGGCTTTATGGCGGTCAGAGTCCCGGCAGGAAAGACGAGCAAGATCAGCTTCTCTTACAGAACGCCCGGACTTTACGAGGGAGCGGCCGTGACGGCTGTGTGCATCGCTCTTTTCGCCGTTTATATCATCATCTCGAAAAAGCAGAACAAGCTCAAGCCCCGCCTTAAGCTCAAAAAGAGCTACAGGGTAGCCGCTATCGGTTCGAGCGAGGAGCTTGGCGACAAATACAAGAATCTGACGCTCGGCAGCCGCCCGATGAAAAAGCGGAAGAGCACAAAAACCGATGTCGGGAATAATATGAAAAACGACAGCGTTGAGCCAAAGACACAGGAAGCGCCCGAAGTTCAGGAAGCTCCGGAAAACGAGAGCGCTCCCGAAGAAAAAGCTTCGGATAAGGACGAATAAGCAAGGCTCGGCGAAACGAAAAATTCATCATGGAAACGGAGTTAATGGATAATGTCAAATTTTGATGAATTGATAAACAGCTACAGAGAAGAGTTTTTAAAGGATCTCGACGAGCTTTTGCGTATAAGGTCCGTCTCTGCCGAGGGCAGCGAGGTGCCGACGCAAGCGCTTTCATGGATGTTAAAAAAGGCGGAGAGCTTCGGGCTCAAGACGAAGAACATCGGCGGGATCGCCGGTCACGCGGAGTACGGCGAGGGCGAAACGCTTTGCGGCGTGCTCACGCACCTTGACGTTGTACCCGCCAACGCTGCCGACTGGTCGTGCGAACCGTTTGCGCTCACGAGGAAAAACGGCAGGATGTACGGCAGAGGCGTCGCCGACGACAAGGGCGCGGCGCTTGCGGCACTTTACTGCCTGCGCGCGCTAAAGGAGAGCGGCGTAAAGGGCAACCGAGTCCGCGTTATCTTCGGCACGTCCGAGGAGATCGGCATGAAGGACATGGAGACGTACTTTGACGCAGAGCCACTGCCGGATCTCGGCTTTACGCCCGACAGCGAATATGGCATCTGCCGCGCGGAAAAGGGCATAATGCACATTGAGATCTCCTCCGAGAAGGCGAACAACACCTCGCTCATGCAGTTTGAGGCAGGCTCGGCGAACAACGTCGTTCCCGATACGGCTTACGCTATCCTCGACTGCAGCGACTACGAGGAGCACAACCTTCAGCGCCTTGCCGACGCGGCAGGGAAGGGCGCGTTTGACCTTCGCTTCACGATCGACGGCCTTAAAGTCACTGCTCACGGCAAGGCGGCTCACGCATGCGAGCCTGAAAAGGGTGAAAACGCGGCGTCGATGCTCGCGGGGATAATCTGCGCCGTCATGGGAAAGGAATCGGTCGGCGACCTTTGCACATTTATCAACTACTGCATCGGCAGGGAGACGAACGGTCTTTCGATGGGCATCAAAATGCGCGACGCCGTCTCGGGAAGCCTTACCGTCACGCTCAGCCGCGTACATATCACGGAGCGCGAGGCGAAGGCTATCCTCGATATTCGCTATCCCGTATCGTTCCTTGAAGAGGTAGTGCTTTACCAGATTAAAAAGGTCGCGGCAAGAGAGGGGCTGAGCGTTCGCCTTATCGACGGCGAAAAGCCACTCTCCCTCGACGAGAATACGCCGATCGTCCGCGTTCTCAAGGACGCTTATAAAAATGTGACGGGCGAAGAGCCTTTGCTTTACACGACGGGCGGCGGTACCTACGCAAGAACGCTCGGAGGCAAGGGCGTGGCGTTCGGACCCGTCTTCCCGGGCGACGACTCCAGGATCCATAACAGCGACGAGTCGATCGACGAAGAGAACTTCTTCCGCCATTTCAGGATCTGCCTTGAGGCGATGAACGGAATGATGACCTACGGCGGCTGACGTTCACAAATATAAAATGCAAGAGGAGTGACAAACCATGAATGCAGAGAAGATGATAAAAGCGGAAGCGAAAAAAGCCCTCTCCGAAAAGTGGGTTCAGGCGCTGCTTTCGCTCTTTTTGGTAATTTTTATACCGATCATCACAGCGCTGATCGCGGCTTCGGCTTATGCCGTTTTAGGGGAGACAGAGGTTTCCGACCTCTTTTCAAAGGAGCCGGTCAAGGCGGCGCTGTTCGTCGTCCTCAATGCAGCCTCCGTTGCCGTCCTCATCCTGCTTTCCCCACTTTATACTGGCTTTGCCAGGGTCTTCTCAAAGGCGGCTCACGGCGAAGAGATCGACGCTGCCGACCTGTTTTGGTTTTTCGACAGCAGGCAGCGCTATAAAAACGCCGTTGCGTTCATGGCGGGGCTTCTGGTCAAGTGTCTCGGGATAACAGTTGCCTGCGAGGTGGCGGCACTTGTAGTCGCGTTTGTTGGTGTTGACAGCGACGCAATTATGGGCGCTGCGATCGTCCTTGCGGTCATCGGTCTTATCGCGGCGTTCCTGCTGTTCCACCGCTTCGCTTTTTCGGTGGCGCTCTTCTCGTATTACGATTATGACGGCGTGACGGCGGCGCAGACGGGCGCTCGGATCGCAAAAACGGGAACGGGCAAGCTTATAAAGCTCACTCTCTCGTTTATCCCGTGGCTGCTGCTTACTTATTTCGTAGTACCGCTGCTTTACGTCTACCCTTACATGACGTGCGCGTACTTCGTTTCCGCGAAGTACCTTATCTCCGACTATCTTGAGCGCGAGAAGGCGCAGCCCGAGCCACTCACGGCTTCATCGGCAGCGGCGCCGGAAACTCATCTTCCGCCGGTTCAGGCAAATGCGGTAACGCTTGAAAAGGAAGAGGCTTCCGCCCCGGCAGACGAGGCGCAGTTATCCACAGCTCCGGCGGAAAATGTTGAAAACCCGGGCGAAAACAAGCTCACACCCGAAAAGAAGCCGGAGAGAACAGACGATCCGACCGAAGGTCGGATCACTGACGGTATATAGATAATTATGGCGGGGAGAACATCATGACAGTTTCACTTTGCGTGATCGCATACAATGAGGAGGAGCTTATCGGGGGCTTGCTTGAAGACATCTCGATGCAGACATATCCTCATAAGCTGACGGAGATCATCTTCGTCGACAACGGATCGACTGACACAACGTCGGCGCAGCTTTCCACATTTGAACGAATGAACCGCGACTTTATGAGGGTGTGCATACGCACTCAGAGCAAGTCGAACCAGGCGCACGGCTGGAACACGGCACTTTGTAATGCGATGGGCGATATCATCATCAGGATCGACGCTCACGCACGTATCCCCGAAGACTACGTCGAGCAGTGCGTAGCCGAGATCGAAAACGGCGAGGACATCGTCGGCGGGGGACGCCCCTGCATAACGCGCCATAAAAACGACTGGAACAACACGCTGCTTGCCGCCGAGGAGTGTCTTTTCGGCAGCTCGATAATGGGCTACCGCCGCAAGCAGAACGAGAAGCGCTACCTCTCGTCTCTCTTCCACGCCGCATACAAGCGCGAGGTCTTCGAGAAGGTTGGCGGCTTTAACGAGTTCCTCGGCAGAACGGAGGACAACGAGCTGCATTACAGAATGCGCAAGCGCGGCTATAAATTTGCCTGCTGCCCGAGTATTTCTTCTAACCAGTACATGAGGGAGTCGTTCAAGGCGATGCTTCGTCAGAAGTTCTCAAACGGCTACTGGATAGGGCTGACGACGTTTGTAAGCCCGGGCTGCCTGTCACTGCTCCATTTCGCGCCGTTTTTCCTGCTGCTCGCGCTGATAATAACGATCGTCTCGGCGATCTCGGGTCACGCTCAGCTTTTGGAGCTGCTGCTCGCCGTATACCTCCTCTTTGACGGCATAATAACGATCAGCGCGCTGAATTACGAGGGCTTCAATAAGACGAAGCCGCTGCTCTTTCTGATGTTCCCCGCGCTGCATCTGACTTACGGAGCGGGAACGCTCTGCGGTTTTGTTTACGGTATCCCGTGGAAGGCGGCACACCCGAGCGCCGCTGCGAAGAAGGAGATCCGCCGTGTAAAGCGCGCCGTTAAAAACAATACCATCAAGGACGATGACTTCGATGAGTACTCCGAACTCGAACTTGACAGCTTCGATCTGTAAACAACCCGCCTTTTGCGCTATGCAAGGGGCGGTCTTTTTATATGGGGCGCAGTGTCTGCTGACAATGCGTACTGCGTGCATAATCACGCCCTCTCTTTATTTCCAATTACCTATTGGAATTTCTTTAGATTTGTGTTATAATATCAAAGAATATGATATTTTACGGGGAGATGTTACAATATGAATAAAGTCAGAACTCGCTATGCGCCCAGCCCGACGGGATTTATGCACGTAGGCAACCTCAGAACGGCGCTTTATGAGTACCTTATCGCAAAATCACAGGGCGGCGACTTCGTCCTCAGAATCGAAGACACCGACCAGGAGCGCTACGTCGAGGGCGCCGTCGACGTTATCTACAGAACGCTCAAGACGGCAGGCCTGAAGCACGACGAAGGCCCCGATGTAGGCGGCGATTACGGCCCCTACGTTCAGAGCGAGCGCAAAGACCTCTACCGCCCGTTTGCCGAGAAGCTTATCGAAAGCGGAGGCGCTTACCGCTGCTTCTGCACGAAGGAGCGCCTTGATTCGCTCAAAAATACGGAGGAATTCGCAAACGGCGGCTACGACAGGCATTGCCGTAACCTTCCCAAGGAGGAGATCGACCGACTGCTTGCAGAGGGTACGCCGTACGTTATCCGCCAGAAAATGCCGCTCGAAGGCTCGACGACTTTTACCGACGCCGTTTTCGGTGAGATCACCGCTCCCAACGACGAGCTTCAGGATCAGATTCTCATCAAGACCGACGGCTACCCGACGTATAACTTTGCTAACGTCATTGACGACCACCTCATGGGCATCACCCACGTTGTGAGAGGCAACGAGTACCTTTCTTCAACACCGAAATACAATCTGCTCTACGAGGCGTTCGGCTGGGAGATCCCAACCTACGTTCACCTGCCGCTCATCATGGGCAAGGACGCCGACGGCAACGTCTCGAAGCTCTCGAAGCGCCACGGCTCAACGGGCTTCGACGACCTCATAAACGAGGGCTACCTGCCGCAGGCGATTATCAATTATATTGCGCTTCTCGGCTGGTGTCCGAAGGACAACAATGAGATGTTTACGCTCTCCGAGCTTGAAAAGGAGTTCTCGATCAACGGTATCAGCAAGTCTCCCGCCGTTTTCGATTACGCAAAGCTTGAATGGTTTAACGGCGAGTACATCAAGGCGATGACTCCCGAGCAGTTTGAGCAGACGGCGCTGCCGTTTATCAAGGAGGCTATCGGAGACAAGCCGCTCGACACTCTTAAAATTGCGTCGATCCTCCAGAAGCGCACAACGAAGCTCACGCAGATACCCGAGGCGATCGACTTCTTCGCAGCGCTCCCCGAGTACGACAACGAGATGTTCATAAACAAGAAGAGCAAGACGAACGCCGAGAATGCGCCCGTTATGCTAAAAGCCGCTTACGAGGAACTGAAGGCTCTCCCGAGCTGGGAGCACGACGCTATCCACGATGCGCTGATAAACCTCGCAGTTAAGCTCGAGGTCAAAAACGGCACGGTGATGTGGCCCGTGCGCATCGCAGCGGCAGGCAAGAAGGTAACGCCCGGCGGCGCCATCGAGATACTCGAGATCCTTGGCAGGGATGAATCGCTTGCAAGGCTCGAAAAAGGGCTTGAAAAGCTTGGCGCATAAGATACTGCGGAAATCAAATCTGCTCCGCACGGAACACATAACAAAGCTTTTTGCGCCTCTTATTTTCAAAAAAAGAGGACGAGGTGTGGGGCGGTGCCCCACAATAAATGCGAAGCGAAAAACAAAAGCTTCCGACCTGCGAGATGCAGGCACGAGGCGAAATCCAATGTGCCGAACGCAGGAAGATAAGCCGTTAGAAGATACAAAACACGAGAGGATAAAGAAAAATGGCAGAAGAGATCTCAAACGCTAATTTTATTCATGATTTTATAGACGAAGACTTGAAGCCCGGCGGCGACTATGCGGGCATGACCGTTCACACACGCTTCCCGCCCGAGCCGAACGGCTACCTTCACATCGGCCACGCAAAGGCGATCTGCATCGACTTCGGCACAGCCGAAAAGTACGGCGGAATGTGCAACCTGCGCATGGACGACACCAACCCCACAAAGGAAGACGAGGAGTACGTCGACGCCATCAAGGAAGACATCAAGTGGCTCGGCTTCGACTGGGGCGACCGCTTCTTCTTCGCTTCGCAGTACTTCGAGAAGATGTACGAGTGCGCAATCGAGCTTATCGAAAAAGGGCTTGCCTACGTCTGCGAGCTTACGCCCGAGCAGATGAGAGAGTATCGCGGCGATCTGTCCACTCCGGCTAAAAGCCCGTACAGAGACCGCCCCATCGAGGAAAGCCTCGACCTTTTTAAGCGCATGAGAGCCGGCGAATTTGAAGACGGCAAGATGACGCTTCGAGCAAAGATCGACCTTACCTCGGGCAACTTCAATATGCGCGACCCGGTCATCTACAGGATCAACAGGATCACCCACCACCGCACGGGCAACGACTGGTGCATCTACCCGATGTACGACTTTGCTCACCCGATCGAGGACGCTCTCGAGTGCGTTACCCACAGCCTTTGCACGCTCGAATTCGAGGCGCACAGACCGCTCTACGACTGGGTAAGAGACAACGTGACGCTTCCGTCTAAGCCCCGACAGATCGAGTTCTCACGCCTTGGCATCACCAACACCGTGATGAGCAAGCGCAAGCTTCGCAAGCTCGTAGAGGATAACATCGTCGCAGGCTGGGACGACCCGAGAATGCCTACGCTCTGCGGTCTGCGCCGCAGGGGCTACACGCCTGCCTCAATCCGCAATTTCTGCGAGAGGATCGGCGTTTCAAAGACGAACTCGACCGTAGATTACGCATTCCTCGAGCACTGCCTGCGTGAAGACCTCAACGATAGCGCCGAGCGCACGATGGCGGTTCTCGACCCGGTAAAGCTCGTTATCACTAACTATCCCGAGGGCAAGTCGGAGAGCTTCGAAATCGAAAACAACCCCAACCGCCCCGAAGACGGCACAAGAACGATCACGTTCTCCCGTGAGTGCTACATCGAGCGCACCGACTACATGGACGAGCCGGTCAAGGGCTATTTCAGAATGTTCCCGGGCAATGAGGTTCGCCTTAAAACGGCGTATATCGTGAAATGCACCGGCTGCAAGCGTGATGACAACGGCGAGCTTCTCGAGGTCTACGCCGAGTACGACCCCGCCACAAGAGGAGGCGACACGCCCGACGGCAGGCGCATAAAGGGAACTATCCACTGGGTAGACGCAAACAACTGCGTTGACGCCGAGGTAAGAATGTATGAAAACCTCTTCACCGACCCCGAGCCTGACACGGGCGACAAGGACTTTATGGACTTCATCAACCCCGAGTCGCTGAAGATCCTCACGGGCTGCAAGGCTGAAAGCGGCATGAAGGAAAGCAAGCAGACGCACTTCCAGTTCATGCGCATCGGCTACTTCTGCACCGACAAAGACAGCACGCCCGAAAAGCTCGTCTTCAACAAGAGCGTTTCTCTCAAAGACGGCTTCAAAAAGAAGAAATAATAAGATCAATGCAGCACCGCACAAAGCCGTTTAGCGTTATGTGCGGTATTGCCATAGCTACTGTTCCGAGAGGAAAAGCAGACCATGTTCAGACTTTCAAGAATTATCCTTACACTGATGACACTTGCGGTCACGCTCGTGGCTTTGCATAACGAAGACATATCGTGGATTAAGGTGCCGTTTGTCCTGGCGGCGGTAACGTATGTCGTGAGCCTGCCGAGGAAATACCCGATGATAACAAGGAGGCTTTGCCGTGAGATTCGTTAAACTGTCTCATTCGATCAAAAGTGCCGACAGCGTGCATACGTTAAACGGCGTGATATACGTGCCTGTCGGAACGGTGAAGGCTACCTTTCAGATCGTTCACGGAATGTGCGAGCACATCGAGCTTTACGACGAATTCATGACGGCTCTTGCGCAAAACGGCTATGCCGCCTTCATTCACGATCAGCTCGGTCACGGCAAAACGGCGGGCGGCGTTTCGGGACTCGGCTTTTTCGCCGAGGAAAACGGCGGCGATCTTCTCGTTGAAGACGCAAAGGCATATGCTGGCGAGTTCCTTCCGGACTATGCGGGTGTGAAGCATTTTCTTTTCGGTCACAGTATGGGTAGCTTCACCGCGCGCATAATGAGCGAGCTTTACCCCGAAACGGCGGACGGGCTTATCCTCGCCGGAACGTCCGGACCGCAGAAAGCAGCGCCGCTCGGCATTGTCGTTACCGACGTAAAAAGCCGGCTCCAGGGCGGCGACCACCGTTCCGAATCGGCGCAGCGCCTCTTTTACGACGTTTACAACTACGAGTTCAAGAACGAGAACCGCGACTACTCCTGGCTTTCGACCGACCCCAACGTGATAACGGCGCATGAGCAGGATGATCTTTTCAACTTCACCTTTTCGATTAAGGCGATGAACGACGTTGTGCGCCTGTGTACGCAGTGCAACCGCGACGAATGGTTTGAAAGCTACCGAAGCGATCTCCCGGCGCTGATAATCTCCGGCGAGAACGACCCGCTCGGCAATTTCGGCAAGGGCGCGCTCGAGGTCTACAAGCGCATCGAAGCCGCCGCCCCCGGCAAAGCGACCTTTAAGCTCTACGGAGGCGTGCGCCACGAGCTTCTCCACGACGTCTGCCGCGACACCGTCACCGAGGATATCCTGACGTGGCTCGGTGCGCAGCTCTGACGAACGGTCACGGTATTAGCCGCAATACAAAATGAAACGACCCGCTCCGGCTTTCGGCTTCCGGAACGGGTCATAATTATGAATTTAATATATTACTTTTTGCCTTGCTGCTCTTCAAGCTCCTTGTGCTTGGCGATCGCCTGCTTGCCGAGGTTGAGCGTGTTCTGGATATTCGTTGTAGAAACGAGAACCGGCGCAGGACCGAACGGGTTCACGACAACGCCGCTGTTGCGAAGACCGATCTCGGCGCAGCGTTCAAACGGCATGAGCAGCGTTTTCGGCTTCTCGCCCTCGGGTGTGCCATCGAGAGCGCCTTTCCACAGGCGAAGCGCCGCCATATCGGTGAAGATCGGCAGAGCGAGCGTGTTCGGGTCGTTCGGGTTGCGAAGAAGCTTGAACGAGATCTTCGAGTTCTTGACGGTTGTCTTGCCCTCGGCGTCGGGCGCTTCAAGCTCCATGTCTGCGGGTGTGATGTAGCGGGACGTCAGCAGACCCGCCATGAACGTGTATGTGAATTCGTTATCCTTGACGAGGCGGTTGTATTCGCATGTAAGACCTACAAGGAAGGGGTTTTCAAGAGGCTTGCTCGGATCGGGGCGCACCTGCGGAGCAACGTTCGAGACAACGGAGAATTTCGGGATCTCCGCCGGGTCTTTGATATCGGTCATCTTTATGGCGACGCGGCAGTTCTCTGCGAAGTCGGGCGTTTCCTTGTCTACAACGAGCGTTTCTGCCGATGCGACGATGCCCGCCGGGAACTTCGGGTGAATAAGATAGAACTTGTCGCCCTTATTGATGCGTCCGTGCAGATTGCCGACCACCGCGATGCTCTCGTTTTCGTCAACGGTGAATACATTCTCGACCACGAGCGTGAAGCGCGTGCGCTTCGACTCCGGCGTGGGGTACGTCTTAGCGGGCATACCGCCTTCGTTCCCGGCAGGCTTTTCGTCTGCCGTCTCAAGCTCATTTTCCGGCTCGGGCTGCTTCTCCTCCGCGGGAGCGGCGGCTTCAATGTTTTCCTCGGCAGCGGCTTCCTTCTCTTCGGTCTCGGTCACGGCTTTGGTCTCTTTTTCCTCGGCGTCGTCCGCCTTTTTCTTTGAGAATTTGTCAAATAAACCCATTCGGGGATTACCTCCTTTGTTTGCATCAGGGGAAGGCTCTGTGCTGTTTTCTTCCAACATATCTATAATAACACATTCCCCTTCGGTTTACAAGAAAAATCTTGCGGTTGGGCGGCGTGTTGACGTTCACGATTCCGCTTTTGCTTTATCGTTAGGGTGAGGTGATCTCCGCGTCGGGGGCTGCACTTTGAAAATACGGCTTTAATCCGTAAAATACGAAGATCCGAGCGGGGAAAATAGAAATCTAACAAAAAACCCGCCTTCCACCCTTGCATTTTTCAATCAATTGATCTATTGACATTCCCTTCAAACCGTAATATAATACACTTATATCAGGCTGTGAAGAGAAGGATCGGTCGAGATTCGGCGCAGAGAGGAAGCGGGCGGTGTAAGCTTCCGCGATATCGGTCGGCGGCTAACTCGGAGCCTCTGTGTGAAAGCGCGGCGTATTCCGGCGTTAACGGTGTAAAGAGTGATATGCGCAGGCATATAATCAGGGTGGTACCACGGTAGTGTATATTATCGTCCCGGAGAAGCTTTTCGGCTTTTCCGGGACTTTTGTTGTATCATACTATTTTTTTAAGGAGAAACGATCATCATGGAATGGACAGGACTCAACGAACTCAGAGAAAAGTATTTGAGCTTTTTTGAATCGAAAGGTCATTTAAGGCTTAAAAGCTTCCCGCTCGTGCCGCCGAAGGACGACACAAGCCTTTTGCTCATCAACTCCGGTATGGCGCCGATGAAAAAGTATTTCACGGGCGAGGTAACGCCGCCGAGAAAGCGTGTTACAACGTGCCAGAAGTGCATCAGAACGCCCGATATCGAGCGCGTCGGCATAACCGCGCGCCACGGCACATATTTTGAAATGCTCGGCAATTTCTCCTTCGGAGATTACTTTAAGGAGGAGGCTACCACTTGGGCGTGGGAGTTCTTTACCGAGGTCCTGAAAATGCCGAAGGATAAGCTCTACGTCTCCGTTTACGAAAACGACGACGAGGCGATGAAGATCTGGACCGAACGCCGCGGCGTTGACCCGTCTCACATGGTCAAGCTCGGCAAGGAAGACAATTTCTGGGAGCACGGCTCAGGTCCCTGCGGCCCCTGCTCCGAGATCTACTTTGACCGCGGCGAAGAGAAGGGCTGCGGCAAGCCCACCTGCGGCGTTGGATGCGACTGCGACCGCTACGTCGAGGTGTGGAACCTCGTGTTCACGCAGTTTGACTCCGACGGCAAGGGTACTTACACTCCGCTCGATCACCCGAATATCGACACGGGCATGGGTCTTGAAAGACTTGCCTGCGTAATGCAGGGTGTTGATAACCTATTCCTCGTTGATACGGTGCAGAATATCATGAAGCACATCAGCGAGATCACCGGCGTCAAGTACGGCGAGGACGAGAAGAAAGATATTTCGCTCCGTGTTATCACCGACCATATCCGTTCCACAACGTTCATGATAAGCGACGGCGTTATGCCGTCAAACGAGGGCAGAGGCTACGTTCTCAGACGTCTTCTCAGACGTGCCGCACGCCACGGCAGGATCCTCGGCGTAAACGAGCCTTTCCTTTATAAAGTATGCTCCACCGTTATCAAGGAAAACGAGGGCGCTTACCCCGAGCTTCGCGAGAAGGAGGAGTTCATCACAAAGCTTATCAAGGTCGAGGAGGAGAACTTCAACAAGACCGTTGAGCAGGGCATGAACCTTCTTAAAAATATCATGGACAGCGCAGACGAGAAGGTCATCTCCGGCGAAGACGCATTCAAGCTTTCCGATACGTTCGGCTTCCCCATAGACCTCACAAAGGAGATCGCAGCCGACAGCGGCTTCTCGGTAGACGAGGATAAATTCCGTGAGCTTCTCACAGAACAGAAGAAGCGCGCAAGAGCAGCCCGCAAGAACGCAGGCGCAGACGCATGGGTAAGCGATTCGACTGACCTTTCCGACGTAGCTGCAACGCAGTTCACGGGCTACACCGAGCTTGCAAGCGACGCTAAGGTGTGCGCCGTAGTAAAGGACAAGCAGAGAGCAGATGCCGCCTACGAGGGTGACGAGGTCGTACTCATTCTCGACAGAACGCCCTTCTACGCAGAGAGCGGCGGACAGGTAGGCGATACCGGCGTTATCTCCTGCGGTGACTTCACAGCCGAGATCGTAAACACAAAGAAAAACAACAACGGAATCATCTTTCATGAGGCGAAGATCATAAAGGGCATGGCAAGCACCGGCGCTGCCGTCAAGGCAGAGGTACACGCCGCACGCAGAGAGAGCATCATGAGAAACCACACGGCGGCTCACCTTCTCCAGGCGGCGCTTCGTGAGGTGCTCGGAACGCACGTTCAGCAGGCGGGTCAGCTCGTAACGGACGACAAGCTCCGCTTTGACTTCACCCACTTCTCCGCAATGACTCCCGAGGAGCTTAAAAGCGTTGAGAAGCTCGTAAACGAGAAGATACTCGAGGCTATCGAGGTCACAAGCACGGAGATGCCGATCGAAGAGGCGAGG
This sequence comes from uncultured Eubacteriales bacterium, assembly GCA_900317025.1. Lineage (GTDB taxonomy): Bacteria > Bacillota > Clostridia > Oscillospirales > Acutalibacteraceae > RUG592. The sequence continues at coordinate 16,464 of ONFG01000002.1, forward strand.
AAGCTCGGAGCAATGGCGCTCTTCGGCGAGAAGTACGGCGATATCGTAAGAGTTGTCAAGGCAAGCGACTTCTCCGTAGAGTTCTGCGGCGGTACTCACGTAAACAATACCTCGAAGCTCGGTCTGTTCCATATCCGCTCTGAGGCTTCCGCAGCGGCAGGTGTAAGACGTATCGAGGCGGTCACAGGTATGGGCGTGCTCGACTATCTCGACAGTGTTGTCGCTATAATCCATGAGGCAGCCCAGACACTCAAGACACCGAATCCGTGGGAGCTTGCAAAGGGCGCTGAGAAGACGATGGAAACGATCAGAGAGAAGGACCGCAAGATCGAGGAGCTTGAAAACAAGCTCGCCTCCGGCATGGTCGACAGGATCACCGCTTCCGAAAAGGTCGAGAAGGGCGTCAGCGTATTCACGGGCGCTCTCGAAGATGCAAACGCAGACCTTCTCAGAGGCGTATGCGACAAGATCACAAGCAAGTACGCAGCAAGCGTCGTAGTGCTTGCGGGCAAGAGCGGCGGCAAGGGTACGTTCGCCGTAGCCTGCTCGAAGGAAGCCGTTAAGGCAGGCGTAAAGGCAGGCGCAGTCGCAAAGGCTGTAGCTCAGCTCACAGGCGGCAACGGCGGCGGCAAGCCTGAGATGGCAATGGCAGGCGCTAAGGATGCGTCGAAGATCGACGAAGCGCTCTCGCAGGCATTCGGCATCGTTGCGGCAATGCTTTAATAAAAGCGAAGCTTTCCGCAATTATTCTTTTAAGTCAGAAATTTTTAGTTTTCAGCTCAGTCTTTCCCGCAGCAGCGACAGTATCTTCTTCTCTCTGCGGCAGATCTGGACTTGCGACGTTCCGAGAAATTTCGCGGTCTGGCTTTGGGTGAGCGATCGGAAGTAGCGCAGCTCGATAAGGCGGCGGTCGTTTTCCGGCAGCCGCTCCAGCTCCTGGCGCAGGCTCAGCCTTTCGGCAAGGCGTTCCTCGCCGGAATCGACCGGTATATCCGAGAGGGAAGAGGTGTCGTCCTCGTCGATCGGGGCGGTCAGCGAAAGCGGGCGGCGGCAGGCGCAGAGAGCCTCGACCGTCTGCTCCTCGCTCACCCCGGCAAGCTTTGACAGCTCCGTTACCGTCGGCTCGCAGCCGAAGCGTGCTATGTACTTGTCTCTCGCTCTGCCGACCTTGAGAGAGAGCTCCTTTAAGCTGCGGCTTACCTTCAAGGCGCCGCCCCTGCGAAAAAGGCTCTTTATCTCGCCGAGGATGAGCGGCACGGCGTAGGTCGAAAAGCAAAGCCCTCGGCTCTCGTCAAAGCGGTCGCACGCCTTGACGAGCCCTAAGCACCCCGCCGAGAAAAGCTCGTCATACTCTATGCCGCGCCCCTTGAAGCGGTTTGCGGCGGCATGGACGAGCCCGAGGTTTTTGTCGGCAGCCGTCGGCGCGTCAGTCGTTCTCATCGCTCTGCGCCGCCTTGCTTCGCCTGATGATGTACTTCTCCATCGTTACGGTCGTACCGGAACCTGCTTTCGAGGTGACCTTGAGGCTGTCCATAAAACTTTGCATTACGGCAAAGCCCAGCCCAGCGCGCTCCCCTCCGACAGTCGAGAAAAGCGGCTCCATAGCCTGCTTTACGTCCTCAATGCCCTTTCCTTTGTCGCGTATCTTTATGATGACTTTCCCGTTGGAGCACAGCTTGGCGCTTAGCGTTATCGTTCCTTCGCCGTACTCGTAGCCGTGGATCACCGAATTTGTAACGGCCTCGGAGACCGCCGTCTTGATGTCGGCAAGCTCCGTTATCGTCGGGTCGAGCGGGAGGACAAAAGCGCTTACCGCCGCTCTTGCGAAGTTTTCATTCATGCTTTTGCTCGAAAAGGTGAGCGTCATTTCGTTTATAATATCCATAGAATTTTACCTCCGTTCATCGGTCAGCGCACGAACGCCCGAAAGAGCGATCAGCCGCTCGAGAGTTTGCGGCACGTTTTCCAGCCGCACGCTCCCGCCGCAAAGCTGCATGAGGCGGCAGCGCCCCATGATAAGCCCGATGCCGGAGCTGTCCATAAATTTTACCCGGCGAAAGTCGAGAGCAAGGCTCTCCGGGCGGTAACGCTCGATGTCGCCGTCGATGACCTGCCGCATCATTCGTGCGGTGTGGCTGTCGATGTCGCCGGAAAGCAGCGCCGTTAGCTCGCCGCTGTCAAAAACTGTTTTCACAAGCATTTTCAAGACCTCCTAACCTTTTTTTATATTGTAAATCAACGGCTGCGAATAATTTCGCAGATCTTGTAATGCAAAACGGCACTTTGAGGCCGCGGATACTTTCACAAAACGGAGTTATTTATGCTTTTACCGCAATTTTCCTCGCTGCCGCCCGAAATGCAGGCGCAGCAGGTCAAAAAATATTTCGATATCCTCGAACATAAAAAAGCGAGCCTCTTTTTCAAAAGGCTCCTCGATATAGTGTTTGCATTGCTGCTCACGGTCATTTTGCTGATCCCGATGGGCATAATAGCCGTATGCGTCAAGGCGGACTCGGAAGGACCCGTGTTCTTTCGTCAGAGAAGAGTCACGACGGGCGGCAGGGTGTTTCGGATATTCAAGTTCCGGACGATGTATGTAAATGACAATTCCCAAAACGCGCAGGTAACGTCAGGTACCGACAGCCGCATCACAAAGGTCGGTCATGTTCTGCGCAAGGTGCGGCTCGACGAGTTGCCGCAACTGTTCAACGTTATCACGGGCGACATGAGCTTTGTAGGCACACGCCCCGAGGTCGAGCGCTACGTAAAGGAATACACTCCCGAGATGTACGCAACGCTTCTCATGCCCGCGGGCATAACCTCGATGACGAGCATCAAATACCGCAACGAAGAGGAGATCCTCGAAAAGGCGGACGACGTTGAAAAGGCGTATATCGAGGAGATACTTCCCGCAAAGATGAAGTATAACCTCGAATACATTGAGAGATTCAGCGTATTTTACGATCTATATATAATGATCCTGACGGTAGTCAAGGTCTTCCTGTAAACAGGGCAAAAAGCTTTCAACGAGCTGCGAAAGCGGCGTTACGGATTGGCGGTGATAGGGTGGAGCAAAGCAAAGGTCGCTTGGCAAGCCTGCGGGACAGCACGTCTGCATTCCGCATTGCGTTTGTCATTGACTTGATACTCTGTCAGATAGGTTATATCAGTGTTCCTGCGATAGTTTGTGCCGTGTTCATCTTTTTCTGGGGCATCGGTATTTTCGTCAGGAAATACGTATATACCTTTAATATAAAACAAGTTAATTACTACGGCTGGCTGCTCGCCTTTATCGGAACGAATATACTCACGATCATTATCCAGGAGTACGACCGCGGCTTGTGGGAAAGCGTCGGAATGGTGCTCAATATGCCGATAATCTTCTTCCTTTATTATGGTCTTCACTCCGAAGCCACGACGGAAGAGAGCAGAAAGCACGTTTACAAAGAGATCTACGTGCTTTGCACTATAATGCTCTGGCTTTCAAATGTACTGAATGTTCTGAGCCTTATCTCGCTCTACAGCGTGGGGCGCAGCGTTTCTTACTATTTCGGCTACCTCGTCGTTTATGAGAACCGCTTCACGGGCGTTTATTTCAACCCGAACCTCATGGCGTTCACGTCGTTCTGCGCGATGTTCTGCTGTCATATCCTCTGGCAGGGCGATTTCTTCGAGAAGACCTCGGGAAAGCCGCTTACCAAGCGCAGGCGCACACTGATCTTCTTGTCGGCGGGGCTGAATCTTGCCGTGATCTTCCTAACGGATTCCAACGCCACGATGCTCATCATCGTGTGCTACATCGTGATCTACGTCTGTTACAGGCTGTTCGGCGGAAAGGACATAAAGCTCGGCAGCGCAGTCAAAAAGGGCTTCGGGCTTGCGGCACTGCTGGTGGCGGTGGCGATCGGCGTTTTCGGCGTTCGCTACTTCGTTCAGACGGGCGCAACTCAGACGATGAGCGCTCCCGAGGAGTCTGTAAACGTCTTTGAAGACGAAGACGACGAGCTGAACAGGATCACCTTCGAGCACGAAAACAAGAATCTCGACAGCGGCAGGATCAAGCTCTTTCACCAGGGTATAAACGTCATAAAGCATCACCCGATTTTCGGCGTGGGAAAGGGTGAAATTACAAAGTACGGCAACCGCTACAACGACAACAAGATGAAGTACAGCGACTTCCACAACGGCTACCTTACTGTCTTTGTCTGTTCGGGGCTTGTGGGGTTCGTGCTGTTCATGGGCTTTGCCATATGTCTGGGCAAGCGTATGGCGGGCGACCTTTTCGCCGTGAAGCCAACGATAAGGAGCGACATTTTCCCGTGCCTCGCTTCGTTTATCGCCGCCTACTGCGTTTACGCGTTCTTTGAACGCACAATGGTCTACGACGTCACGTTTATGGTCGAATTCTTCTGGCTGGTCCTCGGCTACGCCTCCGTATGCATGGTCCGCTACGAGGGCGGGGAGTACGCCGTTTGCAGATTCTCGACCATTGAAAACAAAAAGCTGCCAGAAGGGCAAAGCCCCGGCGCAGCAGAATAAAGATGTATTTTATTTATAAGGAGAGATATACCATGAAAAACCGTTTACTCGAACTTTTGCAGGAGAACTGTATGTACACCAACGACGAGCTTGCAGCTATGCTCGGAAGCTCCGCAGAGGAGATCGCGGAGCAGATAAAGCAGTTTGAAGACGCCGGCGTTATCAGAGGCTACAACGCGCTGATAAACTGGGAGAAGGTCCCCGGAGCCGAGGCGAGAGCGCTCATCGAGCTTCGCGTTGCTCCAAAGAAGGATAAAGGCTTCGACGAGGTCGCCGAGAGGATTATGGCGTTTGAAGAGGTCGAGGGCGTTTATCTCATGGCGGGCGATTACGATCTTGCCGTCTTCGTAAAGGGCGATACGATCCAGGATATCGCAATGTTCGTTGCAAGGCGTCTTTCTCCGCTCGACTCCGTGCTCTCTGCCGACACTCACTTTATCCTTACAAAATACAAGTCGAACATGACCGATATGCACAACCTCAGCGAAGACAAAGACGAAAGGGAATGTATGGTATAATGGATTACGATCGTTTTATTAACAGCAAAATAAAGAACACAAAGCCTTCCGGCATCAGAAAGTTCTTCGATATCGCAAGCGAAATGGAGAATGTTATCTCGCTGAGCGTCGGAGAGCCAGATTTCAAAACGCCGTGGCATATCCGTCAGGCAGGCATAAGGTCGCTCGAGCTTGGCAAGACGTGGTACTCACCGAACAGGGGCTTCACCGCTCTTCGCGAGGAGATCTGTACATACTTCGGCCGCCGCTTCGGCGTTTCCTACAATGCCGATACCGACGTTCTCGTAACGGTCGGCGGCTCCGAGGCGATCGACGCAGCGCTCCGCGTTATCCTCGAAGAGGGTGACGAGGTGCTTATCCCCGAGCCGTCGTTTGTGTGCTATGAGCCGCTTTCGGCTATGGCCGATGGCACGCCCGTTATCATCGAAACTAAGGCGGAGAACGACTTCCGCCTCACGCCCGCGGAGCTTGAGGAGAAAATCACCGCGAAGTCGAAACTGCTCATCCTTCCGTACCCGAACAACCCGACAGGTGCTTCTATGAGCAAGGAAGACTATGAGGCGATCGCCGAGGTCATCGAGCGTCACGACCTTATGGTGCTTTCCGACGAGATCTACGCCGAGCTTTCCTACGGCGGCGCAAAGCCCGTTTCGTTCGCGTCGATCAAGGGTATGAAGGAGCGCACCATCGTTGTCAGCGGCTTCTCCAAAACGTACGCCATGACAGGCTGGCGCCTGGGCTACGCTCTCGGCCCGGCAAAGATTATCGCTGAGATGACGAAGCTGCACCAGTATGGCATCATGAGCTCGCCCACAACGTCGCAGTACGCCGCTATCGAGGCGCTCAAAAACGGCGACGCCGACATCGAGCAAATGCGCGAACAGTACGATATGCGCCGCAGGCTCATCGTCAAAGCGTTCAACGACATGGGGCTTACGTGCTTTGAACCGCTCGGCGCGTTCTACGTTTTCCCGTGCATAAAGTCGACGGGGCTTTCCTCCGAGGAGTTCGCCGAGAAGCTTCTTTTCTCGAAGAGCGTGGCTGTCGTTCCGGGCAACGCGTTCGGCGAAAGCGGCGAAGGCTTCGTCAGAGTATCCTATTCCTACTCTGTGGCCCATATCAAAGAGGCTCTCAAAAGGATCAGGGAATTCCTCGAAGAGATCAAAGCAGATCAATAAAAGAAAAGCCGTCGGGTCGCTCCCGGCGGCTGTTTGCTGTTTCCTACTAATTTCAAATTAAATGCTTTATTTTAAAAAGCGCGTGCTGCGCACGCTGATGCCGCGCAAAGCGCGTCATCACGTCTCATACAAACTCAAACGCGCCTGCTGCGCTATAAAAAGCTTTAAAGCCTTTTAATTGAGTTCAGTATCAGGTGCAAAAGAGAAACGACCGATGAAGCTTTGCGCTCACCGGCCGTTGGTCCTTTGTTGGTCGTACATTTTCTTTGTCGAGTTTATCACTTCTCGGTATCTTGTGCCTGCAACCCGTCCAGAACCTTGCGAATACCCTCGTTGATACGCTTGTATTCCTCGGTTATGGAGTTAAGATACTCAACGCCCTTCGGCTCGAGGTGGTAGTACTTACGAAGCCTCTTGCCAACGATCTCCATTCTGTCAGAGACCACGCCTTTTTCGATCAGGCGGTAAAGGGTGGGGTAAAGTGAACCCTCAGGCATGACAAACTCATCGTCGCTCCTTGTTTTGAGTTCGTGTGCGATCTGGTAGCCGTACATATCCTGGCTCTTGAGAAGATAGAGGATCAACAGCTCCGAGGTGCCCTTTTTTAGATTTTCTGAAATACCCATAATTTTTTCCTTCTCCACAAATCAGTATATATCCATAAAGCCGGATCCTAGCCCGAAAATCGTCGGATGGAACAATTGCCGCAGGCACTCGGCTCATAGCCCTCAAAGCGAAAGGGGCTATCGAATGTGTCGAAACACTCTGGATCCGACAAAGATATCGCTAAGATGCTAATGTGATTATACTATAAATTCTATGAAATGTCAATGATACTGTGAAATAATCCTTAGAACACATAAATATTTTTTTGATAGAATTCAGAGGGGCAGTATTATTCCTGATGTGCATATACCGACCGGACATAAAACATATTTTATTAAAAACGATCAGATTACCGTTAAAATAAGATCGGACATATGTGTATAAAATATAATTCCGAGCTATACTCAGGTATTTTCGATCAGGAATATACCGGACGATATGAAGATTTGTTAACTAAAAATTTACATTTTTCAATAGTAAATAAAACAAATGATAAATAAAAAATGGGCTGCGTTTTGTTATCCGCTGAAAAGCAGCTTTACGCCCAGCAGGATAAGAACGATCCCGCCCATAACAGAAATGCGGCTGTCGAAGCGCGCGCCGAGCCGGCAGCCCGCCGTGACCCCGAGAAATGACACGAGGAACGTTACCGAGCCGATGAGCGCTGCCGCGGTAAGTATGTTTACCTGCAAAAAAGCCAGCGTTACGCCGACAGCGAGGGCATCAATGCTCGTAGCGGCGCCAAGAGCCGCAAGCTCTGTGTAGCTAAGGCGCGAGCCGAGAGATATCTCTTCTTCACCGAAAAGCCCGTCAAAGACCATTTTCGTGCCGACGGCACAGAGCAGGAAAAAAGCGATCCAGTGGTCGAAGCGCGCGATGTAAAGCCGGAGAGTGTTTCCCAGAAGCCAGCCCGCAAGCGGCATTAGCCCCTGAAAGCCGCCGAAAAAAGCTGCGACCGTCAGCGCATACCGCGCACTGAATCGCCGAAGCCCCATGCCCTTGCAGACCGCAACGGTGAAGGCGTCGGCCGAAAGCCCCAGCGCCGCCGTCAAAAGTCCGATAAACCCCATACCAAAACACCTCTTGAGATAACCAGTTTACCTTATACATATTATCAGATGGATTATTTTATGAAAATCCTTGAAAAAACTCTTGACAATTCGGCGGGATTCTGCTATAATAACTCTTGTCTTCAAGAGACATGGGAGCTTAGCTCAGCTGGGAGAGCATCTGCCTTACAAGCAGAGGGTCATAGGTTCGAGCCCTATAGTTCCCACCAGAACGTCCCCGGAGCCTTGGCTTCGGGGGCTTGAATTATTTGTTTGATAACGAACGATCCGCTTTATTCCGGCGGATCGTTCGTTTTTTAGTTTTTCGCTTTCCGTGCTTTTTTATCTGCCGGATTTCGCCCGTTCTAAATATTAAAATATTGTATCTTCCAAAAATTGTATTGAAAAACAGGTGAAAATAGGATATAATAGAAATGACCGAGACGGTTTCCGGGCTTTAAGTCCCGTGCCGGCGGAAATACTATTTAAGGAGTCTTAAAAATGAGTGCTTTAAACAAAAGAACAGTTGATGACATCGACGTTGCAGGCAAGAGAGTTCTTGTTCGCTGCGACTTTAACGTGCCGCTGAAAGACGGCGTTATAACGAACGACAACCGTATTACGGCTGCCCTTCCCACGATCAAGAAGCTTATCGAAAACGGCGGCAAGGTCATTCTTTGCTCCCACCTCGGCAAGCCGAAGAACGGCCCCGAAGACAAGTTCTCGCTCGCTCCCGTTGCAGCCCGCCTCTCCGAGCTTCTCGGCAAGGACGTAGTTTTCGCTGACGACGACAACGTTGTAGGCGAGAAGGCAAAGGCAGCAGTTGCGGCTATGAACGACGGCGACGTTGTTCTTCTCCAGAACACACGCTTCAGAAAGGAAGAGACAAAGAACCTCGAGCCGTTCTCCGAGGAGCTTGCTTCCCTCGCTGACGTTTATGTAATGGACGCTTTCGGCTCCGCTCACAGAGCGCACTGCTCCACAGCAGGCGTTACAGACCACATCAAGGACACGGCAGTCGGCTACCTCATGCAGAAGGAGATCAACTACCTCGGCAACGCAGTTGAGGATCCCGAGAGACCGTTCGTTGCTATCCTCGGCGGCGCTAAGGTAGCAGACAAACTCAAGGTTATCTCCAACCTCCTCGAGAAGTGCGACACGCTCATCATCGGCGGCGGTATGTCTTACACATTCCTCAAGGCTCAGGGCTACGAGGTCGGCAAGTCGCTCGTTGACGACGAGAAGCTCGACTACTGCAAGGAAATGATCGCAAAGGCCGAGCAGCTCGGCAAAAAGCTCCTTCTCCCGGTCGACACAGTCGTTGCGGCAGAGTTCCCGAACCCGATCGACGGCGAGATCGCTGTTGAGAACGTAGCAATTGACGCTATCCCCGCTGAGAAGATGGGGCTTGACATCGGCGAGAAGACGGCTGCAATGTATGCAGAGGCTGTAAAGAGCGCAAAGACGGTCGTTTGGAACGGTCCTATGGGCGTATTCGAGAACCCGATCCTCGCTAAGGGTACTATCGCAGTAGCTCAGTCTCTCGCTGAGACAGACGCTACAACGATCATCGGCGGTGGCGACAGCGCAGCGGCAGTTATCTCGCTCGGCTTCGCTGACAAGATGAGCCACATCTCCACAGGCGGCGGCGCTTCGCTCGAGTACCTCGAGGGCAAGGTCCTCCCGGGCATCGCAGTTATCGCCGATAAGTAATTTTGTAAAATATATGAAAGCAGGGCGGGGTCTACGGCTTCGCCTTGCCGTTGTATAATTCAGAAAGGATGTATAACAATGAACAAAGCACTCCGTAAGGCAGTTATTGCCGGCAACTGGAAAATGAACAAGACTCCGAGCGAGGCTAAGGCTCTGCTTAATGAGATCGCTCCTCTCGTAAAGGACGCAGACTGCGAAGTAGTCGCTTGCGTACCTTACGTTGACATCACAACGGCTGTTGAGGCTGTTAAGGGTACAAACATCAAGATCGGCGCTGAGAACGCACACTGGGAGGAGAAGGGCGCTTTCACAGGCGAGATCTCCACAGGTATGCTCAAGGAAGTCGGCGTTGAGTACGTTGTACTCGGTCACAGCGAGCGCCGCCAGTACTTCGGCGAGACAGACGAGACAGTAAACAAGAGAACAAAGGCTGTTCTCAAGGCAGGTCTTAAGCCGATCGTATGCGTAGGCGAGCTTCTCTGGGAGCGCGAGTGCAATATCACAGAGGAAGTTATCGCACGCCAGATCAAGCTTGATTTCTTCGACGTAACCGCAGAGGACATGAAGAACGTCGTTATCGCTTACGAGCCTGTATGGGCTATCGGCACTGGCAAGACAGCAACGGCGGATCAGGCTGAGGAGGTTTGCGCATTCATCAGAGAGACTCTCGCAAAGCTCTACAGCAAGGAGGTTGCAGACGGCGTAACGATCCAGTACGGCGGCTCGATGAACGATGCTAACGCCGCAGAGCTTCTTTCCAAGGAAGACGTAGATGGCGGTCTCATCGGCGGTGCGTCTCTCGTAGCAGAGAAGTTCGCAGCTATCGTTAAGGCAGCAAGCGTTTGATAAACGAGGTCATATTTATGAAAAAACCTGTAATTTTAATCATCATGGACGGCTACGGCATCGGCGAGGAGTATGGCAACGCCATCATGGCGGCAAAGAAGCCTAACCTCGACAGGCTCTTCTCGGAGAACCCGACAACGCAGATCGGCGCTTCGGGCATGGACGTTGGTCTTCCGGACGGTCAGATGGGCAACAGCGAGGTCGGTCACACCAACATGGGCGCCGGCAGGATCGTCTATCAGATGCTCACAAGGATCACAAAGTCAATAAAAGACGGCGACTTCTTCTCCAACGAGGCTCTTATGGGCGCAGTTGAGAACTGCAAGAAGAACGGCTCGGCGCTTCACCTGATGGGTCTTCTCTCGCCGGGCGGCGTTCACAGCCACAACACCCACCTTTACGGTCTTCTCGAGCTTGCAAAGAAGAACGGTCTTGATAAGGTATATATCCACTGCCTGCTCGACGGACGTGACGTTCCGCCGTCAAGCGCCGCAGAATATATGGCGGAGCTTGTTGAGAAGACGAAGGAGATCGGCGTCGGCAAGATCGCTACGATCGCAGGCCGCTACTACACGATGGATCGTGATTCCAACTGGAACAGAGTCGAAAAGGGCTACGCCGCTATGGTCTACGGCGAGGGCGTTGAATGTTCTGACCCCGTAAAGGCAGTCGAGAACTCCTACGCAGACGGCGTGACTGACGAGTTCGTAGTTCCGGTAGTAGTTGACAAGGAAGGAACAGTAAAACAAAATGACAGCTTCATCTTCTTCAACTTCCGCCCCGACAGAGCGCGCCAGATCACAAGAACGTTCGTTGACCCCGACTTCACGGGCTTCGAGCGCAGAAACGGCTTCTTCCCGCTTAACTTCGTATGCTTTGCGCAGTACGACGAGACTATGCCGAACGTCGAGATCGCATTCAAGCCCGAAGAGCTTAACAACACGCTCGGTCAGTATATGTCGAGCCTTGGCAAGCAGCAGCTTCGTATCGCCGAAACGGAGAAGTACGCTCACGTAACGTTCTTCTTCAACGGCGGTATCGAAGACGTTTACGACGGCGAAGACAGGATCCTTGTAAACTCCCCGAAGGTCGCAACATACGACCTCAAGCCCGAGATGAGCGCTTATGAGGTAACTGAAAAGTGCGTAGCCGCTATCGAGAGCGACAAGTACGACATGATAATCCTCAACTTCGCAAACTGCGACATGGTAGGTCACACCGGCGTATTTGAGGCGGCTGTAAAGGCTGTTGAAGCGGTCGACGAGTGCGTAGGCAAGGTCACCGACGCTATCAAAGCGAAGGGCGGCGTATCCGTTATCACGGCAGACCACGGCAATGCCGACAAGATGATTGCCGAGGACGGCACACCCTTCACGGCTCACACGACCAACCCTGTTCCGTTCAGCGTTGTAGGCTACCCCTGCAAGCTTCGAGAGGGCGGCTGCCTAGCAGACATCGCTCCGACGATGCTCGAGATCATGGGTATCCCACAGCCCGCAGAGATGACCGGCACTTCGATCATCGCAAAATAACGTTTCTACTATATATGAAAAGAGCGGCTGTCAGGCGACGGCCGCTCTCTGTTATTTGCCCCAAAAGCGTGGTTTTTCGATATTATCATAAAAAAGAAGCGGTTGTGGGGTATATGAAGGGCTTTTTATTGTGGCAACTTTCACAAAAAATTCACAAAAATTTCTATACAGACCCGATGAGGCACACTTTCACGCTTGAAAGAGTATGTTTAATATTCTCAAATAATGGGATAGGAAATATCATATTTTGTTACAATTGTTAATAGTGAGTTCAAAAATTTCCAAAAAATACATATTTTGATACTAAACTTTATAAGAAGCGCCGAAAGAATTTCTTTGGAAGATTATTCTATTGCATTAATTTTTAAACTGTGGTAAAATATCCACATAACAAAAAGTAGCATGCATTTTGTTATGAATTTGTTTTTTTACAGAATGCTTGTGCCTTGAACTGCAAGTGAGGGGGACAAGAAAAAACACAAGGAGGAAAATATGATGAACAAGAAAACTTCGTACAAGCGTATCGTAAGCCTGGTTCTTGCTGTGTTTATGGTTGCTTCCCTGCTTTCTGTTTCCGCAGTAGCTGATAACAAGATCATCTACGTTAACGGCGAGCTTGCAGTAGAAGGCAACACGTACGAGAGCGGTGCAGTCGTTACTATCGCTACAGACGATACTGTTACAGTAACAGTTAACGACAAGAAAGTTGAGCTCAACGACAACAAGGCTTTCACACTCTCTACAGAGACAGCTGACACAGCTGATGAAGCTAAGGCTACAACAGACACACCGGATACTCCGGACGTTCCTGTAGAAGCAGGCAGCGTAACTATCAGGGTTTACAATGCTGACGGCGACCTCATTGCTGAGGTAACAATCGTTCTCACAGAGAAGAAGGCTACACAGGATACACCTGACACACCGGATACACCGGATACACCGGATACACCGGACACACTTGACACACCGGATACTTCGGATGAAAGCTCGGATGAGCCCGAGACTGAGGACGAGCCGCAGCCCGAGACTAAGGACGAGCCGCAGCCCGAGACTAAGGACGAGCCGACTCCGGTTGAGACAGACGACACACCTGACACACCTGACACACCGGATCAGCCCCAGAAGGTTAGAGTACTCAACGGCGACGTTGACGGCGACGGTATGATCACAAGCTACGACGCACTTCTTATCCTCAGAAACTCTCTCAAAATGGAAGTGTTCAATAAGATCCAGCAGGCTCAGGCAGATGTAAACGGCGACGGCATTTATTCCGACGACGCACTCCTCGTACTGAGATCCACTATCGGTCTCGATACGATCACACCTGAGTACATCGAGGTTGAGATCTGATTATTCAGACCACAGCTTAAACGTTGAGTTATAAATGCATGCGATAGCTTAACTACAATACAGCGGACATTCTTCGGAGTGTCCGCTCTTTGTTTTGAATATTTTAAACATTTTTCATTAAATATTAAAATTTGTATTGTAAAATCGAAAATGCGTGAATCTGTAACGCTTTGCTGAATAATGCAGAGCTTTAAACTTGATAATAAAAGACAATTTAGCAATTGCCTTTAATAATACAAAGACGAAGGCTTTCCTGTATTATTCGTTTTTGAATTATAAGTTTTCATTTCCACAGGGGGTGAGTTTATGAGCTTGTTTGTAAGCAGAGAGCAGTCTCTTGTCGAGCGGCTCAGAGCCGAAAAGCGCCCGATCGTCGTGTACGGCATGGGCAACGGTGCCGACAAGATATTCGATCTTTGCGAGCGCCACAACATCAGAATAACCGACATATACGCAAGCGACGAGTTTGTAAGAGGTCACAGCTTTCACGGCATACGGGTCAAGAAATACTCCGAGATCTGCGAGCTTTACGGCGATTTCGTTATCCTGCTTGCCTTTGCCGTCTTCCGCGACGACCTTATGGAGCGCATCGACCGTATGGCGCACGAGCACACGCTGCTCGTTCCCGATGTGCCGCTTTTCGGCAGCACAGTATTTGACTATGATTTCTTCGAGGCAAACCTCGACAGCGTAAACAAGGCGTACTCGCTGCTTGCCGACGAGAAGTCTAAGCAGGTCTTTGCCGATATAATAAACGCAAAGCTTACGGGAGATTACTTCCTTTTGCGCCGATGCGAGACCGGCAGGGAAGAGGTCTTCGAGAATATTATTCGCCTTTCCTATAACGAGCGCTACGTCGACCTGGGCGCATACGACGGCGACACGATAACCGAATTTCTCGCTCAGACGGGCGGGCGATACTCAAAAATAACCGCCTTTGAGCCTGACAGAAAGAACAGGGCGAAGCTTGAGTACAAGTACGCCTCGCTCGACGGGCTGAAGGTCTGCCCCTACGCCTCGTGGAACGAGAACACGACGCTCACGTTCTGCGGTAACGGAGGCAGAATGTCGTGTATCGACGACGACGGCTATGAGGTCGAGGCGAGAGCCGTTGACAGCGTCGTTATGAGCGCCACATACGTCAAAATGGACGTCGAGGGCGCAGAGCGTGAAACGCTTCTTGGCTGCCGCAGGCTTATTGAGCGCTGTGCGCCGAAGCTTGCCGTGTCGGCGTACCACCGTGCGGGCGACATCTTCACTCTGCCTTTGCTTATTCACGAGCTTGATCCCGATTACAAGATCTATATTCGCCACCACAAGTACGTTCCCGCTTGGGAGACTAACATCTACTGCTCGAAGTGACTTTTAGCTGCAATAGTCCTCAAGCGTGCGGCTCATAGCCCTAGCCCCGTAAACCTCGACGCCGGAGCGCAGCATCACGCGGTCGAGTGGCGTAAGGTCTTTCACCTCGATGTCGGTCACGAGAAACGGCTCGCTTTCGCCAAGCTCGAAGCAGGCGACAAAGCCGCCCTCGTCGCGGAAAACGTACGTCCTGTTGCAGTCGCCCGGCACAGGCTCTTCGTGGGCAGCACCGATCAGCGCGCCTATTGCAACGCAGACGGCGACGGCAGCGGCGGCAAGGATAAGCTTTTTCATAATATTTCCCCCATTGTCAGATATCGTAAAACGCTTTTCAACGCATGATCTTTTACGATTATCTTTCGTCAATATGCCGCCATTATCCGCGGAAATTATGTGAAATTGCACAATTAGATTTTTAAATCTGCCAATTTTTGAGAGATTAGTATATTTATTTTTTTCATAGAAAATGTTATAATAAGCTATAATAGCATCGGTATATGAAAAATCGACTGAAACTTACGGGCTGCGCCCGCATTAAGGAGGTCTCAGAGAGTGAGAAAAACCGATATTTCCGATTACTCCGATTACACCGACAACAGCGACGTCAAGGAAAGCGCCGGCAGAGAGATAGCCGGAGCGGCAGGAACGGCGGTCAAAGGCTCGTTCCTCTTCGTCTGGAGGATAATCCTCACGCTTCTTATGGTGCTTGTTGTCGCAGGCATCATAATCGGTATCTCAATGGTCATCTACGTTGCGAGCATCGCGCGCGAACCTACGGGCATCGACCTGCACAGCGCAAAGCTCAACGAGACGAGCTACATCTATACCTACGATAAAAACGGAAACGCTCAGCAGTATATGCAGCTTTATACGTCAGAGAACCGCGTGATGGTGCCTTTTGACGATATCCCCGACAACATGAAGAAAGCGATCGTAGCGATCGAGGATAAGCGTTTCTACGAGCACCACGGTGTCGACTGGTACCGTACCGGCGGCGCTATCTTTCGCCTGTCTACGGGCAGCGGTCAGTTCGGTGGTTCGACGCTCACCCAGCAGCTTATCAAGAACATTTCGGGCGACAACGACGTTTCCATCACCCGTAAGCTCAAAGAGATCTTCCGCGCGCTCAACGTTGAGCGTGAATTCACGAAGGACGAGATACTCGAGGCTTACCTCAACACCGTAAACTTCGGCGGCAACAACAACGGTATCCAGGCTGCGGCTACAGCCTACTTCAATAAAGACGTAAAGGATCTTACGCTCGCGCAGTGCGCCGCTATCGTTGGCATTACCCAGAACCCGAGCAAATACAACCCTCTCGTATTCCCTGAGTACAACAAGGAACGCCGCGAGACGGTTCTCAATCAGATGTATGTTCAGGGGAAGATAACGAAGGAGGAGTACGACGCGGCTATGGCGGAATCCGCCACAATGGAGTTTGTCGATCCCAACGACTTTATCGACGAAGAAGCAGAGCAACTCGATATCGAGGAGATCCAGAACTGGTACATTGACACGCTCTTCTCCGATCTCAAGAGCGACCTTGCGGAGTACCTCGACATCAGCGAGGAGGCTGCGTCCAATAAGATCTACACGGAGGGCCTGAAGGTCTACTGCGCAATGGATATCGACGTTCAGACCCAGGCGGAGAACACGATCAAAAATTACTTCAAGGCAAACGCAGGTCTTGCGGACCCCGAGCTTCAGTGCGGCTTCTGCATGATGGATTTCGACGGCAGGATAATCTCGATCGTCGGCTCCAATAAAGAAAAGGAAGTAAACCTCGAGTGGAACAGAGCGGTTGATTCTGCGCTCCAGCCGGGTTCTACCATCAAGGGCGTAACGGCTTACCCGCTCGCCATCAATAACGGCAACCTTACGTATTCCTCGCTCGTTCACGACGTGCCGCTCGACGGCTGGTTCCAGGATACGGGCGCGGCAGGTCCTAATAACTGGTATATGTCGTTCTACGGAGATATGCTTCTCCCGACGGCTCTTGAGATGTCCTCGAACTGTCCGCCGGCTCAGGTTCTTGTAAATCTTGTAGACCCCAACGGCAATGATGGCGTACGCTACGCCTACGACTACGTAACTAACAAGCTCGGCTGGTCGCACCTTAACTACGAGATCGACTCGCAGAACACCGCAGGTCTTGCGATCGGTGGTTTCAACGGCGGTGTTACCGTACGCGAAATGGCGAAGGCATATACGCTGCTCGGCAACGGCGGAAAGGCGTACAAGCCCTACACATATTATTACGTTACCGATGCCGAGGACAACATCATCTTCGACAACAGGGAGCAGGATCCGATCCAGGCTCTTACCGAAGAGACGGCGGCAATCATGAACCGCCTGCTCAACTTCAACATTCAGACGTCTCACTCGACTAACGCCGGCGAGACGAGGATAAACGGCTGGGACATCATCGGTAAGACCGGTACGACCGACGCCGACAACGACTCCTGGTTCTGTGGCTGCTCGCCGTACGCTGCGGCGTCTATCTGGGTCGGCTACGATACGCCGAGAACGGTTCCCGACGCAACGGTAGCGACGAAGCTCTGGAAGATACTCATGGAGCAGTATCTCACTGGCAAGGAGCATAAGGATTACACCTTCCCCGACGACCTTATCGTCTGCCACTACTGTCCCTACACCGGACTTCTTGCCAATACGGGCTGCGGCGGCGGATACTACGGCTACTACAACAAGAGCAATCTCCCCGAGTACTGTACGTATCACGGCGGCTACAACGAGCCTTACCAGACGTGGGGCGAGATCCACGCCAACGACGCTCAGAACACCGTGAGCGTTCAGGCTACGAACTCCGCAACGGGTGAATACGAGCAGTATTACGAGCACAACAATAACGTAAACCTCTACGGCCAAGACTACTACGACAACGACGAAGAAGAGGATTACGACGATTCCTATGATAACGACGGCACCGGTACAGGCGCCGGTGATGTGACCCCCGCACCCGCGGACGGCGGCGATGCGACAGGCGGCGACATCACCCCGGCACCGGCAGACGGCGGCATAACGCCCGCACCGGCAGCAGATGGCGGTGACGCAGCAGCGCCCGCGGCTGACGCAGGTGGCGCAGCAGACGCCGCAGACGGTGCGCAGACGGTGAATGATCAATAACAAACAAAAGCAGCGACCGGAGGGAAGACCTTCGGTCGCTTTTGTTGTGTGTATAAAGCTTATGGCGCTCGGACGTGTGCGCGCAGGGAGAGTATCAGAGAATGCTTTCTGCCCATTTTTTCAGCTCGTCAGCGCCGACGTCTGAGGCAAAGCGCTTGCCCTCCAGAAGAATCGCGTCGGGGCAGGAGGGAGCGAGCTTCTCATTAGTTTTTCCCATGCCGCTCGAGCCGGAGGTCGCAAACGGGATCACCTTTTTGTCGGCAAGATCATATTCCTCTAGGAAGGTGTTAATAATAGTCGGGGCAACGTACCACCAGATCGGGAAGCCGACAAAAACGGCGTCGTACTTCGTGATGTCTTCAACTCTGCCGGCGATCTGTGGGCGGGAGTCTGCGTCCTTCATTTCAAGGCTCGATCTGCTGTTCGGGTTTTTCCAGTCGAGGTCGGCCGAGGTATACGGGATCACGGGGAGTATCTCGAAAAGGTCGCCTTCGGTGGCTTCGCTAAGCTTCTTTGCTACGCCCTCCGTTACGCCCGACGCAGAAAAATATGCTACCAGAATATTGCTCATATAAATAACCTCCTTGAAGGTGCTGCCTGCGGTCTGCCGCAAAAGACAACACTGCGCTCTATTTTACATTACCATTTTATTACAAATCATGGGCAGAATCAATAGTTTAATTACACTGTTCATAAATATTTTACACATCTTGCAGAATGGCTAAGATCAAGGGAGAAGGGCGAGGCGAGAAAGGTTTCATTTATCATATCGTGACGGATTTTTAAGTAAAGTTTAAGCAGATGTTTAAGTAAAATTTAAGTAAATCGGGTATCATTAATATCAAGAAAGAAACACCGGGGACGCCCCGCAGGAGGTATAACGATGAATAGTAAAAAGACGATCGCAATGATACTTGCGGCTATGATAGCCGCAGCAATGTTTACGGCTTGCTCCGCGGCAGACGCTGTTTCCGGCACACAGAGCGAGGAGCCTTCGGCAAGCGTTTCGGAGAAGCTCGCTCCTGGGAACGATCTCTCGTCACTTTCGGAGAAGGCGACCGACGATAATTCCCTTACCGACGGCGTGGCTGAGGAAAGCTCCGGCAGCGTGATCGACCTTGCAAACACGGAGTTCTTCACTGAGCGCGACCTTTCCGGTGATTACGACGAATCGAAGGCGGTAAAGATTACCTGCTTCGATTCGACCTTTAAGGCAGAGGGCGAGGGCGTTGTGGTAAAGGATAACGTGCTGACGATTACGACGGAGGGCGTGTATATCCTTTCCGGAACGATCAAAGACGGCAGGATCGTCGTTGAAGCGGGCGACAGCGACAAGGTGCAGCTCGTCCTTAACGGCTGCTCCATAACGAGCAGCAGCTATTCGGCGATCTATGTAAAGAGCGCCGACAAGGTGTTCATCACCACGGCTAAGGGTACGAAGAATACTGTTGCCGACGGCAAGACATACGCCTCCGACTCCGAGGAAAGCAACGTTGACGCGGCGATCTTCAGTAAGTCCGACCTCGTGATAAACGGCGGCGGCGAGCTTACCGTCACGGGCAGCATGAGCCACGCCATAGTTTCAAAGGACGACCTTAAAATAACCGGGGGAACGCTTGGCGTGACCTCCGTCGACAGCGCCATTGCCGGAAAAGACAGCGTGCGCATTGCAAACGCGGCAATAAGCATAACAAGCGGCGGCGACGGCATCAAGTCCTCGAATACGGAAGACGCGTTGAAGGGCTACGTTTACCTTGAGAGCGGCACTGTCACGATCACCTCCGGAGGCGACGCGATCCAGGCGGACACCTCGCTTATAAATACCGGCGCAAAGGTTACCGCACAGGCGGGAGGCGGCAGCTCCGCTTCAACCAAGGAGCACACCGAGGAATTTGGCGGCAGAGGAATGTTCGGCGGTATGTTCGGCGGGAACGAAGGCACGGCAGCATCCGATTCGGCCGATGACGACTCCACAAGCACGAAGGGACTCAAAGCAGGTGGCGATATCATCGTCAAGGGCGGCGAATTCACTGCAGACAGCGCCGACGACGCCGTTCACTCCGACGGCAGCGTGACCATAGAGGGCGGCAAGCTCACCCTTACCTCTGGAGACGACGGTATTCACGCGGAAGAGAACGTTGTGATCTCCGGCGGCGAGCTGACGATCACCGGCAGCTACGAGGGCATTGAGGGAAAGAGCATCACAATAAAAGACGGCACGGTCGACGTTACGTCAAGCGACGACGGCATGAACGCCACTGACGGAGTTTCCGAGGGCGGAATGCCGGGCGCGGGCGGCGGCATGATGGGCGGCGACGCGGCAAGCAGCGATGTCTTCCTTCTCATATCAGGCGGCACCGTTCATGTCAACGCTGACGGCGACGGTCTTGATTCCAACGGCACGCTGAAGGTCGAGGGCGGCAATATAACGGTAGACGGCCCGACGAACTCCGGCAACGGTGCGCTTGATTCCGGAAGCGGCGCGGCGATCAGCGGCGGCAGCATCATAGCGGTCGGCAGCTCCGGCATGGCGGAGTCGTTCGGCACAAGCTCCACTCAGGCGTCGATCCTTTACAATATGTCGGAAACTCACTCCGCGGGCGAGACGATAACGCTCAAAGACTCATCCGGAAACGTCCTCATGACGTACAAGGCGGAGAAGACGTTCAATTCTGTTGTTATCAGTACGCCCGAGATTAAAGAAAACGGCACATATACGCTCACGGTCGGAAGCCGGAGCTACACGATCGAGATGACTTCCGTATCCTACTCCAACGGCGGCAGCGTGGGCGGAATGCAAGGCGGTATGGGCGGCGGAATGCGCGGTCAGATGGGCGGTCAGGCAGACGGCGAACAGGGCGGTATGCCCGGCGGAAACATGGGCGGCATGAGAGGCGGCATGGGAGGCTTCGGCAGAGACTCCGCCGCGTCGCCCGAGATTTAACAACCTCCTCAATTCTATACAAAACGTGAAAGGGCGCTGCCGTATCTTCGGGCGGCGTCCTTTCACAATAAAAAAGCCGGACCGCAAGCGTACTGCGATCCGGTTTATTATCAATGATGCTTTAAGCGAGCGAATCTTCCGAAACGGTGATCCCCTGGGCGAGTATCCTTGCGACGTCCTTGCGGAAGTCGTCCATATCTACGCCGTGGTAAACGAACCAGTGGTCGGGGTCGCCGTGGTTCGTGCCGATACCGGCTCTTCCGGCCTCGGCGTGGCTGATAACATTGTCTGCATTCAGACCGTGCAGGCTGCAAAGGTAGGCTGTGTAGAGCGTGGCATTGGCCCAGATGGCGTTAAAGTATTCCTGATTGGCGTATGCGCTGTATCCTACCATGGCGCCGGTGTAGTTGTCGTAATAGAAGCCGCCCGGCTCGCAGATCTCGAAGTCGAGGAACGTTCTGTTGGCGGGCTGGCCTGCGTGCCAGGCCGTCTGATCGAGTGGCAGGTAATTGTAAGCGCAGTTGTTGTCGAGGAAGGAGTGAACGGCTGCGTCCGTGTTCGGTCTGTTCCACGAGGAGTACCACGCGTCCGCCATAACGCCGGGAGTAGCCGTCGAGTGAACGACAACGCCGTCAAACTGCTCGAAGTCCTTCGTCATATTGTAGCAGTCGTTATTCGTCATCATGTGGGTGTATACCGTGAGGGAATGTCCGCCGGAACGAATCGTCTTTTTGAGCAAGTTGTTCTCAACGGTAACGGTGCATTTTGCCGATGCTCCGTTGGAAGCCTTTACTTTTATAACTGCCGTGCCGGGGTGGAACGCCTTTATCAAGCCTGTGTTGGTGAATTCAAGAACGTTGTACGGGTCGCCGTCTTCGTCGGTCAGCCCGTCGGTCGAGATGCTGTTTTCAAAGATCTCGTAAGTAAACTGCACTTTATCGAGACCGATCGCGGGCGAGAGCGTCGGGTGCAGGTCTATCCTTTCGCCGCAGTTTGCAAGGTACTGCGAAGGGATAACGACGACCGGATCCGGTTCGCCAATGTACTCCTTGAGTGCCGCGAGAGCGTCGGCTGAGGTGACGTAGCCGTCGCCGTCCATGTCGGCAAGATGGAGTACGCTTTCGTCGAGCTTTTCAAGCTCGATCGAGTGGCGAAGGATGAGCAGCGCGTCGTTGCTCGTAACTACGCCGTCGCCGTCAACGTCGCCCGGCTTGGGCGAATCGTCCGTGGCGGCTTCGTCGCCGGAATCGGCGGTATCCGCCGTTTCAGCAGTAATAACGGCAACCTCGTTCTCCGTTTCGTCCGCAAAAGCGGTGACAGTCGAAGCCGTGGTCAGTGCCGAAGCTGCGAGAATAACGCAGATCAGCTTTTTAAAAGCAAATGCCGAATGATCCATTGTAAAAACCTCTTTCTTTCGGGAGCGTCTGCTCCGGTTTATCTAATATTCAAAGAGCAGAGACAGTGGATCACTTCGTGCCGAAGATCCTGTCGCCTGCGTCTCCGAGACCCGGGCATATGTATGCGTTCTCGTTGAGGCAACGGTCGAGGTTGCCGCAGTAGATCCCGATATCGGGGTGAGCCTTTGAAAGCACTTCTAGACCCTCCGGGGCTGCGATGATGCACATGAACTTGATGCTTTTGCCGCCCTTTGCCTTTATCATATCAATGGCGGCGGCAGCCGAACCGCCCGTAGCGAGCATCGGGTCAAGCACGATAACTTCGCGCTGCTCGATCATCTGAGGCAGCTTGCAGTAATACTCCTGCGGAAGATGCGTTTCTTCGTTGCGGCACAGACCGATGTGACCGACCTTTGCCGAAGGCACGAGCTTGAGTATGCCGTCTACCATACCGAGACCTGCGCGCAGGATCGGAACTACGGCGAGCTTTTTGCCGGAGATGACGGGCGCCATGCACTTCTCGATCGGCGTCTCGATCTCGATCTCTTCCGTGGGAAGGCTGCGAAGCGACTCAAACGCCATCAGCATCGCGATCTCTTCAACGAGGCTCCGAAACTCGCCCGTACCCGTATTCTTATCTCTGAGCAACGAGATCTTATGCTTGATGAGCGGGTGATCCATTATCATGACGTTTCCTGTTTTGTTATCCATTATGACACGTTCCTTTCTTTTTATATGCACGGTTCCTTAACGGTTCTTCCATTATACAACACACCGCCTTTTTTGTCAACGCGGCAGTCGGCGGAGTGTGTCCGCTGACGTGCGCGCACTGACCGGTTCCTTGCTCGTGGGCATTTTGTTCCCACGCTTCATCGAAAGGCTGTGCAGCCAACCAAGTAGACGTGCCGGGCGCGACAACCCGTGCGGGACGGAGTCTGTGGTAAAGATATGGTAGAAACGCGAACTTCCTGCGGGGTGCGGTCTGCCGGTGGCAGACGTTGTCGAAGACAAAAGCACCGACCGAGGCGGCAGCCGAGACCCGCATACCCGTCCGGTGCTTGTGAAGTGAAATATGATATTGACAAAATGGTGAAATGGTGATAAAATTATCCCATAATAATATGTCAGTTTGTACAATTATTTCATTATATATATTCACTAAATTTTTGTTAATATATTCTTGCATTGTTACTAAAGGGGTTCGATCATATGAAGCATTTTAAGCCGGCAGCGAAAGCTGTTTCGTTATTATTGGCGGCTGTTCTGCTGCTTGCTCTGCCTTCTGCTACGGCGCTCGCCGCTGAATTGTACGAGCCGTCGGCAGCGGCCGTCACTCAGATAATCGTTCGTAATGACGCGACCGGCAAAGATATATCCTCCGAGCCGGAGATCTTCCTTGACAACAGCGATATCGCCGGCGGGCAGTGCTCCGCTACGATCACGGTGAGCCTTGCCGATGCCTACGGCAGCACCAATGTTTCGGGCGATTCGATAACCTACGCGCTGAGCAACTCCACAGGCAGCGCAAGAGTCGAGGACATTACGCCCGACGGAGTGACGTCGAGCAAAACGCTCCGCCTTTACGGCTACGACGGCAGCGATTCTCTGAGATCGCCCAGAAAGCCCGGTACGACTACGATCTCCTTCACTAATACCGATATGTCCAACAGAGTAGACAAGACGGTGAAGTGTACTGTGCTCGCTCCCGCGTCCGACATGGAGGTCTTCTGGAACGGCAGCTCCGAGCCGCTCACCCTCAACGATCTCTCGATCGACAACAGCGATAGCGTCACCGCCGTGACCGAACATTCCTACAAGCTTACGGCAAATGTTCTGCCGAGTGAATCGACCGACAAGGTCATCTGGAACGTCTACGAGGGCAGCTATTCCGGTCAAGGTACAGCCTCGCCCACTACAAAGGCGACCGTCACCGAAGACGGCGTGTTTAACGCTCTCCGCGAGGGCGAGGTAACTATCGAGGCACGATTTGCCGGCACCTCGTCGTCGCAGAGACTTTACAGCTACGGCACGAAGAAGGTCGAAGAAAACGGCTCCTTGACCGAGCGAACGGTACAGACTATACCGAAATATATCCATGTTAAAATAGTCAAGGTAAACCCGGCGGCCAAGATCACATTTAAAGACGTTCCGTCGGTGATCGGAGTGGGGGAGACGTATCAGACGCTTGCCGAGGTAACGCCTTCCTATACGGGCAGCGGCTACTCTTCCACAACAGACAAACTGACATGGACGTCGAGCGACGAGACCGTCGTTCAGATCTCACCCGACGGTCTGTTGAAGGGGGTCGGCAAGGGCAGTGCGGTAATAACGCTTTACGCCGAGAATAACAGCATTTACGCCGAACAGAACGTTAAGGTCATCAGGCGCCCCACAGGGATCACGATCGCGCCGACGCCCGCCGAAACGAGGGTAAGCGTGCCGATCGAGCTTCGGGCGGTGATGACCCCCTCCGACGCGAGCGACGACATCGTTTGGTCTTTGAGTGACAACAACGTAGCAAAGTTAAGCGTTCAACCGAGCAGCGAACAGAGCAGCGTGCAGACGGCGCTTCTGACGGGGCTTTCCGAGGGTACCGTTATGGTCACCGCCACGGCTTACGCTACGGGGGTGTCTGAAACTATCAGCATTAAGGTCGACCCGAGGATTGAATCGGACGGTCTGTCTCTCGAATACGAAAAGGACGAGAGCACGTATTCTGTTTATAACGGCGTGACTGTCGACCTGTATACAGGGCAGGAGATAAATATAAAGTCGAACCTGACATCTCTCGACGGCT
This sequence comes from uncultured Eubacteriales bacterium, assembly GCA_900317025.1. Taxonomy (GTDB): domain Bacteria; phylum Bacillota; class Clostridia; order Oscillospirales; family Acutalibacteraceae; genus RUG592. Next base: position 41,439 of record ONFG01000002.1, read on the forward strand.
CGACTCCCGATGATACGATCGAGTGGGAGGTCACGAACAGCAACGATTGCCTGACGGTCGTTTCGCAGTCCGGCGAGGGGATCACCCTTCACGGCAGCTCGCCCGGAACGGCGACTGTCAAGGCTTTTTCCTCGACGGATCACTCTGTTGCAAAGACGTTTTACGTTCAGGTCCTCAGAGCCTGCGACTACATCAATTTCTGCAAGCCCGATATGGAGACAACTATACCGAGCACAAAGTCGATGAACGTAGGCTCTTTCACAATGATGAGAGCGAAGCTTACTATAGACGGCAATTATCCTTTCCAGCACTCCGACAGTGTAGTAAGCTGGGAATCGAGCGATCCCGCGGTCGCTCAGGTCGATCAGAACGGCAATGTCAGAGCGATCGCCAACGGCGAAGCGTACATTACAGTCAAAACAGCCTCCGGTCAGACAGCAAGTCAATACATATATGTATACACCACCTCTGAAGTGATAATGGAGTATGTTACGGCGTCGGAGGACGGTTCGCTCCCGACAACCGATATAGGTATCGACAAAGATAAGAACGGAACAAAGAAGCTTGGCGTAACCGTTAAAGATGGATTGGGCAACTCCGTTAGTAATACCGACGTGCAGTGGTCTTCCTCCAATGAGTCTGTGGCAAAGGTCAACAACGAGGGCGTCGTTACAGCGGTCGATCTCGGCGAGACCATCATCACCGTAACGAGCGGCAACAAGAGCGATCAGTGCCGTGTGTGGGTATGGACATATATGAGATATGTGACCATAGAAGATATCGAGCCGCAGGTCTATTCTCCGGTAAAGACCGTTTATGAGCCTAAGCCGAAAGTTATTTTTGGCGACAAAGAGCTGGTAGAAAATGTTGATTATTCTCTTTCTTATGAGAATAACACCAGCGTAGGGAGCGCGAGCGTGACGCTTACCGGTATGGGTGATTTCTGGGGAGAGGAGATGGTCTACTTCAGTATCGTCCCGAAGCCGATCACAGACCCGGAGATCGCGTATATGGAGATACCGGAGTACGATTATACAGGATTCTCCATAACGCCGATCCCCGAGCTTACCTGTTCGTTTATCCTTATGACCGAGGAGACCGATTACACATATTCATACTATGATAATGTAGTGCCCGGAACGGGAAAGATAGTGGTAAGGGGTACGGGAAACTACACCGGGACGATCGAGATACCGTTCCACATTCACTGCGACCACCAGTTTGAAAAGCCGCCCGCTGTCGTAAAAGAGGCGACCTGCGCCGAACCGGGCATAAAGCAGGGCTACTGCACTGTTTGCAAGCAGACGGTCGATATCGAGATACCGTCGCTCCCTCATACATTCGGCGGCGCCGTTACGGTCGCGCCCACAACGAGTACCGAGGGCTACGACCTCCATACCTGCGAGGTGTGCGGCTTTAGCTATAAAGACAACTATGTCGACAAGCTCCCCGGTATAAAGATCTCTGAGTGCTCCGCAACGATCAGCGGAATGAATTTCCCTTACAAGGGCGAACCGATAACGCCGACCGTTACGATAACCCACGGCGGAAAAACGCTCGTCGAGGGAACGGATTATACCATAACCTACCTTAATAATACATCGGTCGGAACGGGATATATCCTAATAACCGGAGCGGGAGAGTACTCCGGAATGGGCAAGATCACCTTCCATATAACGAACGGCGTTTCGGACGCCGACACGGACGCTCCGAAGGACGTAACCATAGAGATGACCGACATCGAGGTCGAGAACGACACGAACGACGGACGTATCTCCATTGCTAACGACGAGCCGCAGATCCTCAATTCCGTAACGTACTCGCCGCTTCTTGCGCCGTATGAGCCGAAGCCCTCGGCTTCTGCCGACGGTATAGCGCTGATCGAAAATGTCGACTACATCATAACCTATACGAATAACGACAGGATCGGTACCGCGACTATCTCTATGACCGGTATCGGCAAGTATAAGGGAACAGCAAGGTTCCAGTTCGACATTCTTCCGAGGTCAATGCGCGACGGTACGATCATCTTCAGAGCGATAGATACCCAGAAATGCACCGGTCAGCCGCTGACTCCCCAGCCGATAGTGATCTTCAGCAATGTGATCCTTTCAAGCACCACCGATTACACGGTGACTTACAAGAACAACACCCAGCCGGGCATGGCAACGGCAACGATAACCGGTATCGGGAATTACACCGACTCGATCGACCTGAACTTCGATATCGAGTGCGACCACGATTATGAAGACACCTACGTCCCCGGCAGCGGCTCAAACCCCGGATATACACTCCACACCTGCCGTATCTGCGGCGATACCTATAAGGACAACGAAAAATCAAAAATGATCCTCGGAGACGTAAACGACGACGGAGTTGTCGCGGCAGACGACGCGTTAATGACGCTTCGCCACACGGTCGGATTGACCGTACTAAACAGATCCCAGATAAGCGCTGCGGACGTCGACTTTGACAACACCGTTACGGCAAACGATAGCCTCTCCATCTTGCGGTATACCATAGGTATGGCTTCCGCTGATACGCCGATAGGCAAATCGTCTTCGGCGGTCTCTTAGGCTTTGGGCATATCATCGTGATCTGCCGGCACAGTTAAAACGCAAAGTATGACCGTAATCTTCGGTTCTAGATTTAACAGAAAAACGCCCCGCCCGGGATTTCCCGGACGGGGCAAGCTTTATGTGTTCTGTCAATCCATTTCGTATGTCATGTAGCCTTCCATAGCGTCGGTCACAAGCTCCTCATAGATGAAGATTGCGAGCTGCTTGCGTTCTGTATCCATATCCACGATGTCGAGCGTAGACATTCCGTAGTGCCAGCCGGCGTCGTAGTTGCCGTCGGAGGGAAGTCTGTATTCGATCATATCGTATGAGAGGTAGGTCATCGAATTCGCAACAAGCGTTGTGATCTCGTTCTTTTTGAGGTTGGTCGTTATCAGCGGGCCGATCTGATCGACTATGCTGATGATGTCGGTGAGCGACGCAGACTTCATGTCGTTTGCAAGCGTTTTGAGGAGCGTTCTCTGGCGCTGAGTTCTGTCAAAGTCGCTGCCGGAGAAGCCCATTTCCTCGTCACCTCGATCGCGGGCATACCAGAGAGCCTGACGTCCGTTGAGATGGACGATGCCGGGGTCAGCCTGAATCTCGTTTCTGGTCTCGACCTGGTTGTTCTGCCAGCACTGCCAGTTGATGTAGTCGATCTCTTCGGCGGTAAGCTCGAGGTCGATGCCGCCGAGAATGTCGATGATCGAGCGGAAGCTCTTGAAGTCGACGATCGCGTAGCGGTCGATGTTAACGCCGAAATTCTGCTCTATAGTCGCGATAGCGAGCTTTGGTCCGCCGTAGGCGTAGGAGTGGTTCAGTTTACTGTAGCCGTAGTCCGGGATATAGACCCAGAGGTCGCGCATGAAAGAAGTCAGCTTCAGCTTCTTGTGGCGGTTGTCGACCGAGAGCATTATCATCGTATCGCTTCGCTGGCTCGTGCCGTCGTTTTTGTCGGCGCCGAAAAGCATAACGTTGAGCACCATCGGGTCGTTGAGCAGTTTGCCGTCTTCCATCAGCATATTGACAGAGCCGTCGCCGAGGTTGATGTTGCTGTTTTTGTTTTCCTTGCGCGCGCCGGCTGCGTAGTTCTCGTCTTCGTCAAAGTCGCCGGTGTCGCTGTAGTTGAGGGAATCTATCGTCTTGTAATAGTAAATAAATCCCGAACCGGTCAGCGCCATGATGACAGCGAGTGTGATAAGGATAGTGTTGCGGATGATGATCCGCTTTTTTTTCTTATTTTTACGGGGCGAAGGCCTTGACGCCGGCATAGGCTCGGTGTCGTAGCTGCCGAGGATATCGTAGCTTTCGGTGATTTCCTTCTTCCTTTTACCTGCCATAAGCAAAAGTCCTTTCAAATTGCATGGACGTGCCGTACAGGTTCTGTCAGTCTGCGCAGCACAGTCCGTATTCATATATTATAATCGCAATTAAAAACTTTATAATTACTTAAAAGAATTATAATTGTCGAATTATTACATTTTGACATACGTCAATTTGTATATTTCCACTGTGTCATTTTATAGCGTATGTACAGACCAAACCGAAATGCAACCGGAATATTAGAATTCAAATAATTCAAATAAAATTAATAATAATTCTTATTTTTACCTTGCAATTTTAAAAAGTCGGTGGTATAATATAGATAAGGAAACTTAAACGTTAATTTATCAAGGAGGAGATCAAAATGATCGTAAACGTCAACGGCGGAACAATTTCCGAGGAAGAAAAAAATGCATACATGAACTACGTGATCGGCAAGCACTCCGACCAAAAGATCACCCGGCTTGACATCAACCTCGACGGCGACTACGTCGATCTTAAATATTACTATGAGCCGAAGAATTTCGAGCGCATCAGAAGGATCACGGGCTACCTCGTAGGTACGCTCGACCACTGGAACAACGGCAAGCGCGCCGAAGAGCGCGACAGAGTAAAGCATGACGTTTCCGTTATGGAGCAAATCTGATTTTTATCAATATCAACAAAAAGAAAACCGCCGTTTTGGCGGTTTTTTCTTACCTCATCCTGTACCGGGCGAGGTCGAATTTCTTTGAATATACAGAATAGACGAGCAAAGCACTCGATATCCCGATAAGGCAGCCGCAGATAACGTCGGTCGGGTAATGAACGCCGAGGTATAGCCTCGATATCCCGACAAGCGCAGCGTAGCAGAGAATGATCGCCGAGATCGGCTTGCTGAAAAATCGTATGTACGTTACCGCCGCCGCAAACGAAGCCGTCGTGTGACCCGAAGCGAACGACGCGTCGTGCGGCTTCTTTATAAGGGGGATCAGGTCGGCGTATAGGTCGTAGGGGCGGGTGCGCCCGACGAGATTCTTTATTATAACGTTGTTGCAAAGAAGCGCCAAAAGCAGCGAGGTCAGCGCCAACGCGCCGATCATTCTCGTTTTTTTGAAGCACAGCATAACGCCGCTTAAAATCACCCACAGCGCTCCGAGGTTCACCGAGATCGACACGCCCTTCATCAGCGGAGTGAGCGCTTCAAAGCGAAGGTTCTCCTGAATAAACAGCAGCGCCGAATGGTCAAACGAATAGATCGCTTCGATTATACCTTCCATAACAGCTCCTTTCTGCCGGCCGCAGTCCGCGCGATCTGCACAAAGCGCAGCCGTGAAAAAACAGCCTATCTCAAAAGAAGAGATAAGCTGCCTTTGAAGTTCATCTGTGTGATCACTGAATAGAGCAGTCGAGGTAGCGCTCAAGCTCCTCTTCGTCTCTCTTCTTCTTTTCGTTCACGAGCAGGAATGCCGTTACGGCAGCGGAAATTGCAGCAGCACAGGTCACGATCGCAATGATAATGCCGAGCGTACCGTTAGTTCTTTCGTTTTTCATATATCAAACACCTCCGTCAAGATAGACAAAATAAAATTCTGTTAAATATATAATAACCAAAAACGGCACGGATGTCAACACTTTAGTGAAAACCTTTAAAAATTATTTAAAATCGTGTAACCTTTTTTACGGCGCTGCTTGGAAAAACGCTTATTTGCCGTTTACGGCGCACTCGATGGCGCGAAGCGTAAAATTCGCCGTACCCTCGCCGCCGGCATTGTCGATATTCTCTGTGAACTCGCCGCCGCCCGCGTACATTTTCCCGAGCGAAAGAAGTATCTTGTCTGTACACTTGTAGAAATTGGCGGTGATGAAGCTTTGCAGCGTTTTCACCTGCGCTGTGACCTTGGGGTCGTCGGGCGGGAGGTCTTTAAGACTGCCGAAGCCTGTAAAAATATCCATGCACTGTGCGGCGAGATCTTCGTCGTCCTTCTTTGTGCGGCTCTTTGCCTTTTCCTCAAATTCCGTCCACAAAGGCGAGCCGCCCCATGTCTCCTTTGCCTGCTTTGTGTATTCGTCGATCTTTTTTGCGTCAAATGCTTTGAAATCCATGTAATTTACTCCTCTCAGCTTTATCCCCTGAGCCAGGGTGATAAGATTTTCGATGTGTTCTTTTTTCATTGTGAGCAGCGTTATCTGCTGCTCGAGCGCTCGTTTGCGGTCGAAGCAGGGGCTGTCAAGTATGGCGGCTATGTCTTTGAGCGGGAATTCCAGCTCCCGGAACAGAAGCACCTGCTGCAGCCGTTCGAGCGACGCGTCGTCATACAACCGATAGCCGGATTCGGTTCGTGTTGCCGGAACGAGAAGCCCAAGCTTATCGTAATACCGGAGCGCCCTCACGCTAACCCCCGTAAGCTTGCTTACCTCTTTTACTGTCATCATGTCTAAATACCTCCTTTTGCGTCTGCTCTATTAGTATAAACTATGACGCTGCGTAAGAGTCAAGGGTTTGGCGATAATTTTTTGCAGCAAATTGATCGGACGGATTTTGAAGTGCTATACGGGTACGACACGCCGACTCGCCTAAGTGTATAATTCAGTAAACAGCCTTTGGCGCGGAGATAAGCTAAGCGTTACGAAAAGGTAAAATCGAAACTGTCAGCGGCGACGCGCCGCCGGAACTGTCAGCGGCGACGCGCCGCCGGAACTGTCGCGGGGACACGCCGCCGGAACTGACTGCAGTCGCTTGCCCTGCCGCCTCTTGACAGAATGTGACTCAGGTGCTATAATGTATAGTTGAAAGGCGCTGTGAAGCCTTTCCGACAGTTCGTTTGCACCATCCTGTCGTTAAACAAAACCAGGGCTTCTGATTTTATGATCGAGCGGTGCGGCATTGTGCCGCCCTTTTTTATTGGAGTGATATCAATGTATCAGCTTGAGACTTCGGCGGCGTTTGACAGCGCCCATTTCCTTTCGGACTATAACGGTAAGTGTGCCAATATCCACGGCCACCGCTGGACGATAAAGGTGAGCGTCTGCGCCGACAGCCTTGCAGACAGCGGCGAAAAGCGCGGCATGGTTATCGACTTCGGCGACCTTAAAAAAGCCGTTCGCAGCCTTGCCGACAGTTACGACCACGCGCTTCTTTACGAGAAAGGCTCGCTCAGAGCGAAAACTCTCGAAGCGCTTTTCGAGGAGGGATTTAAGCTCATTGAGCTTGATTACCGCCCGACCGCCGAAAACTTTGCCTTTGCATTCTTCGGGCAGCTAAGGGCACAGGGGCTTCCGGTCAGACGCGTTACGGTCTATGAAACGCCCGACAACTGCGCTTCTTATTTGGAGGAATGATGTTATGATATATCCCGTTGCGGAAAAATTTTTAAGCATCAACGGCGAGGGCGCGCGTGCCGGGGAGCTTGCCGTTTTCGTGCGGCTTCGCGGCTGCAACCTGCACTGCGGCTACTGCGACACTATGTGGGCAAACACGCAGTCTGCTGCCGCCGTTATGATGACCGAGAACGAGATCTGCGACTTCGCCGATGGCACAGCGAACGTGACGATAACGGGCGGCGAGCCGATGCTTCACGACCTTGCGCCGCTTTGCAAGGCGCTTATAAAAAAGGGTCACAATGTCGAGATAGAAACTAACGGCAGCGTGTCTATCGAGGAGCTTGCTTCAAAGCCATATCGTCCGTCATTTACGCTCGACTACAAGCTGCCCTCAAGCGGCATGGAGGCGAAGATGTGCCTCGATAACTATGCATATATAAATGAAAACGATACGGTAAAATTCGTCGCCGGCAGCAGGGATGACCTCGGTCGTGCTCTTGAAATTATCGAGCGTTATGCGCTTGTCGGAAAATGCAAAGTATATTTAAGCCCCGTTTTCGGCAGCATAACGGCGGCAGAGATCGTCGAATTTATGAAGGATCATTCTTTAAACGGCGTAAGAGTTCAGCTCCAGCTTCACAAATATATCTGGGAACCCGAAAAGAGAGGGGTATAAATATGGATAAGGAAAAGATCGAATACCACATCCGAGGTCTGCTTGAGGCTATCGGCGAAGATCCCGACCGTGAGGGGCTTCGTGAAACGCCCCGCCGTGTGGCTAATATGTATGAGGAAGTGTTCGAGGGGATCAGATACTCCAACCACGAGATCGCCGAGATGTTCGGCAAGACGTTTGACATGACCTACTCGTCGCAGCCGTACATCGTCGTTAAAGACATAACCGTGTTCAGCTATTGTGAGCACCACATGGCGCTGATGTACGACATGACGGTAAACGTCGCCTACGTTCCGAACGGACGTGTGCTGGGGCTTTCAAAGATCGCCCGTATCTGCGACATGGCGGCAAAGCGGCTTCAGCTGCAGGAAAAGCTCGGCAGCGATATCGCCGAGATAATTGCCGAGGCAGCGGGAACGGAGAGCGTCGGCGTAAAGATCGTCGGCAGCCACTCCTGCATGACGGCGAGGGGCATACGCAACCCCTCCGCAAGGACTGAAACGAAAACGCTGCTCGGAGAGTTTCGCACAAACGAGAAGCTCGGGCGGCTTCTTGACTGACGGGAGGGCAATAGGATGAAAGCACTTGTACTTTTGAGCGGCGGCGTAGACTCGACTACATGCTTAGCGCTTGCCGTCGATAAATACGGCTCGGAGAACGTCGTGCCGCTCTCCGTTTACTACGGGCAGAAGCACACAAAGGAGCTTGAAAGGGCAAGACTCATAGCTCAGCACTACGGGCTTGCGCTCAGAGAGCTTGATATGAGAGCTATCTTCGCAGGCTCCGACTGTTCGCTTCTCGAAGGCTCCGAAAAGGAGATACCGAAAACGGGATACGCCGAGCAATTGAAGGAGACGGACGGCAAGCCCGTCTCGACCTACGTGCCGTTTCGCAATGGGCTTTTCCTGTCGGCGGCGGCAAGCGTGGCTCTTTCAAACGGCTGCTCGGTGATCTACTACGGCGCTCACAGCGACGACGCCGCAGGCAGTGCCTACCCCGACTGCTCGGAGGAGTTCAACGAGGCGATGAGCCGTGCGATAAACCTCGGCAGCGGCGGTCAGCTTTCGGTGGAAGCGCCGTTTGTCAGCCTTACGAAGGCTGACGTCGTAAAGCTTGGGCTTTCGCTCGGCGCACCCTACGAGCTTACGTGGAGCTGCTACGAGGGCGGCGACAAGCCGTGCGGCAAATGCGGAACGTGCCGCGACCGTGCACGTGCGTTCGAGCTGAACGGGGTCGAGGATCCCGCTACAGAATATTGGAGGAGCAGGACAAATGAGAAATGAAAATGAGCTGGGCAGCGTCAGATCACTCGGTCACAAAACCACCTACGGCTTCGATTATGATCCCGGGCTGCTGGAGTCTTTCCCGAACAAGCACCCCGACAACGATTACTTCGTAAAATTCAACTGCCCGGAGTTTACGAGTCTTTGCCCGATCACCGGTCAGCCCGACTTCGCAACGGTATACATAAGCTACGTTCCGGGTGATCGCATGGTCGAGAGCAAGTCGCTCAAGCTCTACCTTTTCAGCTTCCGCAATCACGGCGACTTCCACGAGGACTGCATTAATATCATCATGAAGGATCTCATAGAGCTCATGCAGCCGAAGTACATCGAGGTGTGGGGAAAGTTCCTGCCGAGAGGCGGGCTTTCGATCGACCCGTACTGCAACTACGGAATGCCCGGCACAAAGTGGGAGCAGGTGGCATTCGACCGCCTTTCACATCACGATATGTATCCCGAGAGGGTAGACAACAGGTAACAGATCAGCCGGGAGCAGAGCGCTTCCGGCTTCGTTTCTATAAAAACTTGATATTATTTCTCGTAAACCTTTGACAATTGCCCAATTATAGTGTAAAATACATTATGTGTATCGGCGCATACTCGGACTTTTGCGCGATAAATAGGTTATGAAGGGATTGTCAGACATGAAATATAACAGTACCACAGACAAAGGCATTGTCGTTTCTGCTTCGCAGGCGATCGCACAGGGTATCTCGACAGACGGCGGACTTTTCGTCCCCATGGAGATCCCGCAGTACAGCTTCTCCGACATTGAGGCTTTCACAAGGCTTGATTACAGGGGCAGAGCGAAGAAGATACTCGCAGACTACCTCGACGACTTCACCGCCGAGGAGATCGCAGAGTGCGTAGACAAGGCGTATACAAAGGAGAAGTTCGGCGGCGAGAACCCCGCTCCGATATCCTACGAGAAGTTCGGCGATATCGACATGAACATCCTCGAGCTGTGGCACGGTCCGACGTCCGCATTTAAGGATATGGCTCTCCAGATACTTCCGCACCTTCTCACAAAGTCTCTCAAGAAGACGACCGACAAAGAGGCGGTCATCCTCGTTGCAACGTCCGGCGACACCGGCAAGGCGGCTCTCGAGGGCTTCAAGGACGTTGACGGCACAAAGATCATGGTGTTCTACCCGGTAGACGGCGTAAGCCCCATGCAGAAGCGTCAGATGACTACGCAGGAGGGCGGCAACGTAGCAGTCTGCGCCATCAAGGGCAACTTCGACGACGCTCAGACGGGCGTTAAGCGCATCTTTACCGACAGCAAGCTTGTTAAAACTCTGAACGACAACGGCTACCTTTTCTCAAGCGCAAACTCGATCAACTGGGGCAGACTTCTCCCGCAGATCGTTTACTACTTCTCTGCTTACGCCGATATGGTAAACGCGGGTAAGATCAAGGTCGGCGACAAGATCAACGTCGCAGTTCCCACGGGCAACTTCGGCAATATCCTCGCTTCTTACTATGCGTTCAGAATGGGTCTTCCGGTGAATAAGTTCATCTGTGCGTCGAACTCCAACAACGTTCTTACAGACTTCATCGAAACAGGCACATACGACAAGAACCGCAGCTTCTACGCTACGATCTCTCCGTCGATGGATATCCTCGTATCCTCGAACCTCGAGCGCTTCCTCTATCATATCACCGACGGTGACGACGCTCTCGTCAAGGAGTGGATGACGGCTCTCAAAACGACCGGCGCTTACACGATCGACGAGCAGTCGAAGGCGAAGATCGAGAGCATCTTTACGGGCGGATTCTGCAGCGACGAGAAGACTCAGGAGATCATCGGCGAGTTCTTCAACAAGTACGGCTACCTCTGCGACACCCATACGGCAGTTGCTGTAAGCGTTTATAAAGATTACGCCGAGAAGACGGGTGACAAGACCCCGACCATCATCGACTCCACCGCAAGCCCCTACAAGTTCAGCAAGGCTGTACTCGAGGCTGTAGCGTCCGGCGAGGAGCTTCCCGGCGACGAGTTTGAGATGGTAGACCTTCTCTCGAAGAAGACGAGCACCGAGGTGCCCGCTCCGCTTGCGGCTCTTAAAAGCAAGCAGACTCGCTTTGACACCGTTTGCGCAAAGGAAGAGATGGCGGACTTCGTTCTCTCGACGCTCGGTGTGAAATAATGCCGCTTTACGTTCTGGGCGACCCGCACCTTTCCTTTGGCGTGGATAAGCCGATGGACATTTTCAGCGGTTGGACCGATTACGTAACGAGGCTCGAGCAAAACTGGAGAAGTACGATCACCGACGAGGACACCGTCGTCCTTGCGGGCGACATCTCGTGGGGGATGGATCTTTCCGAGGCTCTGCCCGACTTTCGCTTCATCGAAGCCCTGCCCGGGCGCAAGTTCGTTTTAAAGGGCAACCACGATTACTGGTGGGAAACGAAAACAAAGATGGAGCGATTCTTTTCCGACAACGGCATAACGAGCGTTTCCATACTATATAATAATGCGTACAGGGTCGGCGATGTTTCCGTCTGCGGCACGAGGGGCTGGTTTTACGACGCCCACGGCGCCCACGACGAAAAGGTGATCGCGCGCGAGGCGGGCAGGCTAAGAGCGTCGATCGACGCTGCAAAAAAGCTCGGCGGCGAGCCGGTGGCGTTTCTGCACTATCCGCCCGTTTACGCCGGCAGGGAATGCCCCGAGATGATGAATGTGCTTGTTGAATGCGGTATCAAGCGCTGCTTCTACGGTCATCTTCACGGCAGAAAAAACCACAGTCTGGCGACTACGGGGCTTTACAAGGGCATAGATTTCAGCCTGATCGCCTGTGATTACACGCAGTTTCGCCCGATACCCGTTGCGCAGCCAAATAATTTTACAGAAATTTCATAAAAAGTGTAGATTTATTCTTACTTTTATGATACAATTACAGAGTTACAGTTTTTATAAGTGCGCCGATTTCAAGCGAAACGGCGGTATACCACGCAGGAGGAAGAAAAACAATGAATCTCAAAAACGTTAATAAAGTAGAAACAAACAAAGTAGAGCTTGAGATCGAAGTCGACGGCGAGACCTTTAAGAACGCCATCAATAAGGTTTACAGGCAGCAGGCCAAGAGCATCTCTATCCCGGGCTTTCGCAAGGGCAAGGCTCCCCGCTCTGTTGTTGAGAAGATGTACGGCAAAGAGGTCTTCTACGAGGACGCAATGAAGGAGGTCTATCCTCAGGCAGTTCAGGATGCCGCAGACGAGGCAAAGCTCCGTACCGTTCCAGACAGAGTAGAGCTTGACGTCGTTGAGGTTTCCGAAGACGGCTTCACCTTCAAGGTAAAGCTCACAACATACCCCGAGGTAACGATCGACGGCTACAAGGGCATCGAGGTCGAGGCTGTTTCCGCAGAGGTAACAGATGAGAAGATCGACGAGCAGATCGAGAACGCACGCAGGAGAGCAGGCAGCATCGAGACTGTTACAGACAGAGCGGTAGCTGACGGTGATACGGCAGTTATCGACTTCGAAGGCTTCAAAGACGGCGAACCCTTCGAGGGCGGCAAGGGCGAGATGTACAGTCTCGTTATCGGCAGTGGCAGCTTTATTCCCGGCTTCGAGGATCAGATCATCGGTCACAACACCGGCGACGAATTCTCCGTAAACGTAACGTTCCCCGAGGAGTATCAGGTTCCCGAGCTTGCAGGTCAGCCTGCAGAGTTCAAGGTAAAACTCCATGAGATCAAGGCAAGGATCCTTCCCGAGCTTGACGACGAGTTCGTTAAGGACGTAAGCACAGAGAGCGAGACGGTAGAGCAGTACAGAGAAGAGATCTCCAAGAATCTTGCAGAGGATCTCGAGAAGGCAAGAGAGACCGATATCTCCAACAAGCTTGCAGACGCACTCGCAGAGAAGGTCGAGGGCGAGATCCCGCAGGCAATGTATGACAACCGCATCACCGACATGATGAAGGAGATGGAGATGCGACTTCGTCAGCAGGGTCTGGACATGAACCTCTATATGCAGTACACAGGCATGACGGAGGACACTCTCCGTGAGCAGTATGCCGAAGAAGCAGAGAAGCAGGTCAAGGTAAGACTTGCGCTCGAGAAGATCGCAGAGCTTGAAAATATCGAGGCTTCAGCTGAGGAACTCGACGAGGAGTACGGCAAGCTCGCAGAGATGTATAAGCTCGACGTCGAGAAGGTAAAGTCGATCATTCCCGAGGAGGACATCAAGAGGGACGTTGCCGTAGACAAGGCAATGAAGCTCGTTAAGGAAAACGCTCAGGTAAAGTGATCTGAATAACCGATAATAAGGGACTGCCGAAAATTTCTTGTTTTCGGCAGCCCGTGTGTATAATTAAATAAAATCTTCCGACAATGGAAAATACAGGGCGGAAGACGAAGCGTACGCAGCGGCATCGTCTTCTTAAGACAGAAAGGATATGAATTAGTATGGCACTGGTACCTTATGTAGTAGAACAGACCAGCAGAGGCGAGAGATCTTACGACATCTATTCCCGCCTTTTAAACGACAGGATCGTTATGCTCACCGACGAGGTGAACGACGCGTCGGCAAGCGTTGTCGTTGCACAGCTTCTTTTCCTTGAGGGTCAGGACCCCGACAAGGACATCAGCCTTTACATCAACAGCCCGGGCGGCTCCGTTACGGCAGGTATGTCGATCTACGACACGATGCAGTACATCAAGTGCGACGTTTCCACGATCTGTATGGGCATGGCGGCTTCGATGGGCGCGTTCCTGCTTGCGGCAGGCGCAAAGGGCAAGCGCATCTCGCTTCCCAACAGCGAGATCATGATCCATCAGCCCTTAGGCGGCGCAAAGGGTCAGGCGACCGAGATTGAGATCGCCGCAAAGCACATCCTCCAGACCAAGAAAAAGCTGAACACGATCCTCTCCGAGCGCACGGGTCAGCCATATGAAACGGTAGTAAAAGACACCGAGCGCGACAACTGGATGACCCCCGACGAGGCTCTCAAATACGGCCTTATCGACAAGATCATCGAGCACAGATAATCTATAATCCCGGCACAAAGCCGGGCGTAAAGGGAGATCAACGAAATCATGCCGAGCAGAAGCAATAACAACAAGAGAATAACGTGCTCGTTCTGCGGAAGGTCGCAGGACGAGGTTTCGAGAATGATCGCCGGCAACGACGTTTATATCTGCGACAACTGCGTAACGCTTTGCAGTTCTATCCTTGACGACGAGAAGAGCAGCCTTCCCGGCAAGCTCAGCAAAAAGAGCAAGGAAAGCCAGCCTAAGCTCAACCTCATCAAGCCCGAGGAGATGAAGAAGTACCTCGACGAATACGTTGTAGGGCAGGACGAGGCGAAAAAGACGCTCAGCGTCGCGGTATACAACCACTATAAAAGGATCCTCACCGCGAAGGACAGCGGCGAGATCGACAAGAGCAACGTTATCCTGCTCGGTCCTACGGGAGTGGGCAAAACGCTGCTTGCCTCAACACTTGCAAAGGCACTCGACGTGCCGTTTGCCATAGCCGATGCCACAACGCTCACCGAGGCGGGCTACGTCGGCGAAGACGTTGAGAACATTCTCCTTCGCCTTATCCAGGCTGCCGACAACGACATCCAGAGGGCGGAGCAGGGAATCATCTATATCGACGAGATCGACAAGATTGGCAGAAAGTCCGAGAACCCCTCGATCACCCGCGACGTTAGCGGCGAGGGAGTTCAGCAGGCACTTCTGAAGATTGTCGAGGGAACGGTCGCAAACGTACCGCCCCACGGCGGCAGAAAGCACCCGCAGTCGGAGTATCTCAAGATAAACACGAAGAATATCCTCTTCATCTGCGGCGGCGCGTTCGACGGGCTTGAGAAGGTCGTCGAGAAGCGCAGAGGCTCCTCTACTCTCGGCTTCGGCGGCGAGATCCACAGCAAAGAGGAGTTCAGAAAGTCCGACTGGATGGGCGAGGTCGTATCTCACGATCTTGTAAAGTTCGGTCTTATCCCCGAGCTTGTCGGCAGACTTCCCGTAATCGCAGCGCTTCACCCGCTCGACGAGGAGTCGCTCGTATCTATACTCACCGAGCCGAAGAACTCGATCATCACGCAGTATAAAAAGCTCTTTGAGATGGATAAGATCAAGCTGCGCTTTACCGACGACGCGCTTGCTGCGATCGCTCAGAAGGCGATCAAGCAGGAGACGGGCGCAAGAGGTCTGCGCGCGATTCTCGAAGGCGTGCTCGGCGAGCTGATGTTCACGTCGCCCTCCGACGAGACGATCACGAAGATCACCATAAACGGAGACTGCGTAAACGGTCTCGATGTCGCCGATATCGAGCGTGACCTCTCCAGGCGTGTAAAGTCGTTTGACGACGAAAAGAAAGACTCTGCGTCGTAATAGCGCAATATAATAATATTAACCGGCACGCCCTCCGACGAACTTTCCGACGAAGGGCGTGCGTTATGTATATATATCGAAAGGAGCCGATATGATATGGAAATAAAGAAAATGCAGCACATCGGCGGGTATACAGAAAAAGAGGCGGGCAACCTTCCGGTGCTCCCGCTCAGAGGGCTTGTGATCTTCCCGAATTCCGTGATCCACCTTGAGCTTGGGCGGGGAATATGCATCGCCGCCGTAAACGAAGCGATGAACTCCAACAGAATGATCTTCGTTACGGCTCAGAAGAACCCGATAATCGGAAATCCAGGTCCGAATGACGTTTACAATATAGGCACCGTCGCGAGGATCATGCAGACGGTCCGTCAGGCAGACCATTCCCTGAAGGTCGTTATCGAGGGCGTTGCCCGCGCCGCGGCTTACGATATCACTAAGGAAAAGCAGCACCTTCGCGGCGACGTCGTTCGTTACGACCTCGTCGAGAAAGACCCGACGATCGAAGAGGTCGCCATGCTGCGCCTTGTTAAGTCAATCTTTTCCGATTATGCGAAGCTCTCGCCGAAGATCCCTCGCGACATCGAATACCGTGTAAAGACGGAGAATTCGCCCCAGAGAACGACCGACTTTATCTCGTCAAATTCGATCATCGACTTTGAGGCAAAGCAGGAGCTGCTCGAGGAATTCGACATCGAAAAGCGCCTCGATATGCTCATCGCAATGCTGCAAAGCGACATATATATTCTCGAGCTTCAGCAGCGCATAATCGAGCGCGCAAATGAGCACATGGACGAGGGGCAGAAGGAGTATTTCCTCCACGAACAGATCAGGGCTATCCGTGAAGAGCTTGGCGAGGAAGACGTCGAAGAAGAGGCAGAGGAGTTCAAGCGCAGGATAATGGCGATGAAGGTCTCAAAGGAGATCAAGGAGCCGCTGCTCAAGGAGTGCAGCCGCCTGAAAAAGCTCCCCGATTCGTCGCAGGAGGCATTCACTCTCAGAACATACCTTGAAACGTGCTTAGAGCTTCCCTGGAGCAAAGCCTCGAAGGACAAGATCGACATAAAGAACGTTGAAAAGGCGCTCGACCGCCACCACTACGGTCTTGACAAGGTAAAGGAGCGCATCGTCGAGTATCTCGCAGTGCGCAAGCTTTCTCCAGACGTAAAGGGTCAGATACTCTGCCTCGTAGGTCCGCCAGGCGTCGGAAAGACGTCTATCGCGCAGTCGATCGGCGCGGCTATCGGGCGCAAGGTCGAGCGTATCGCTCTGGGCGGCGTTCGCGACGAAGCCGAGATCAGAGGTCACAGGAGGACTTACATAGCCTCGATGCCCGGACGCATAATTTCCGCTATAAATTCCGCGGGTACGAACAACCCGCTTATTATCCTCGACGAGGTCGACAAGCTCGCCGCCGACTATAAGGGAGACCCGACCAGCGCTCTTCTCGAGGTGCTCGATCCCGAGCAGAACAACACGTTCAGAGATCACTACATCGACCTGCCGTTTGACCTTTCGCACGTCATGTTCATAACGACGGCGAATGACCGCAGCGCGATCCCCGGCCCGCTTAAAGACAGAATGGAGATCATCGAGATCGGCAGCTACAACCGAGAGGAGAAGTTCCACATCGCAAAAAAGCACCTGATCCCGAAGCAGCTTAAAAACTGCGGACTTGCCGCGTCGAAGTGCAAGCTTGCATCTTCGGCGATCTACGCCATGATCGACGGCTACACCTCAGAGGCGGGCGTGAGAAATCTCGAGCGTACGGTCGCTTCCGTAATGCGCAAGGTTGCAAAGAAGGTTGCAGAGGGCGACGAAACGGTAGTTTATAAGATCGACTCTAAGAACCTTGAGGAATACCTCGGCCCGAGAAAGTTCAAGGACGACGACCTCCCCGAGAGAAACACGATAGGCCTCGTAAACGGTCTTGCGTGGACGGCTGTCGGCGGTACAACGCTCCCGATCGAGGCTGCTGCCGTTCCAGGCACGGGCAAGATCATCATCACCGGTTCGCTCGGCGACGTCATGAAGGAGTCGGCAAAGATCGCCGTTACCTGCGTCCGCGCGAGAGCCGAAAAGCTCGGCATTGACCCCGATTTCTACAAAAAATATGATATTCATATTCACGCCCTCGACGGCGCAGTCCCGAAGGACGGTCCGTCCGCCGGCATCACGATGACGACGGCTATCGTCTCGGCGTTAGCCGACCGCCCCGTAAATCGCTTTGTCGCAATGACGGGCGAGATCTCGCTTCGCGGCAGAGTGCTGCCGATCGGCGGTCTGAAGGAAAAGGCGATGGGCGCCTATAAGGCAGGCGTAAAGACGATCGTTATCCCGAAGAAGAACGAGACGGACATCTACGAGATCTCGGACGCCGTAAAGGAAAAGGTGAACATTATCCCCGTCGAGACGATCGACGAGGTGCTCGAAATTGCGTTTACACTCGACTCGACCTACGCCAAGACGCCCGCCAAAAAGACGAAGGCTGCCAAGGCTTCAAAGGGCTCCAAGCCCGACGATAAGCAGGAAAACGGCGCACAAGCCTGAAGGAGGGCGAAGCTATGAATTTCAACAATGCCGAATTTGAATTTGCTTTCGGCGCAGCGTCGCAGCTAAAGCCGTCGACGCTGCCCGAGGTGATCTTTTCCGGACGAAGCAACGTCGGCAAGTCGTCGCTCATCAATAAGCTTGTGAACCGCAAGGCGCTCGCAAGGGTCAGCGCCACGCCCGGCAAAACGGCGACAATCAACTTCTTCAAGGTCGACAGCTTCCACCTCGTCGACCTTCCCGGCTACGGCTACGCCAAGGTGTCGAAGGCGGAAAAGGATCGCTGGGCAAAGCTAATGGAGGGCTACTTCAATCAGGACAGGCGCTTTGCGCTCGTCGTCCAGATCGTCGATATGCGCCATGCCCCCTCGAAGGACGACATGAACATGATCGAATATCTTCACTCGATCGGTATGCCGTTTATAATCGTCCTCACGAAGAAGGACAAGCTCAAAAAGACGCAGCAGCTTCGCCGCATGGAAGAGCTTGAAACAGAGCTTGCAGGGTACGAAGACGTCCCGAAGTTCCCATTCTCGGCTGTGACCGGCGAGGGTGTAGAGGAGATCCGCGCATACATCGAGCAGTGTGTAAACGCCGAGCTGAGCGAATGATCTCAGCAGGAAAATATAGCTGCGAAGATCAATGTTATATTATATAAAAACACTGCCCTACGGGGTAAGACACGCCGCCCGCCTGTATTGTTAATTTTCTATAAATTTTCGGTGCAGGGGTTTGACATAGCCGCGAAATGTATGTAAAATATAATTTGGTGTGACTACAACTATAATTATGACCCCGCATTTTGCGGACAGATATCAATTCGGAGGAGATCGTATGAAAAAATTAGCCGCTGTAGTATTATCTGCCGGCATTCTTGTTTCGGCGACTTCGTGTAATATGCTCGTAAAAAACGACGAGGATCAGTTCGATTACCCCGTTACGGTGGGCAATCTCGTCTTCAATGAGGCTCCGAAAAGCGTTGCGGTACTTAGCTCGAACCTTGCCGACGTTGTTTTGGCGTGCGGCTACGAGGGAATGCTTGTAGCAAGGGGTGAAGTCTGCGACCAGGGTGCGCTTGAGATACTCCCGACTGTCGGAACGGCTCAGGAGCCGGATCTTGACGAGCTTGAAGACCTGGGCGTTGACCTTATCCTAACGGACGCCACATTCTCCGAGGAAACGGCGGAGCAGCTCGAAAAGCTCGGCATCTCGGCACTTGTTATGAAGCCTGCCGACGACATCGAGGCGCTTTCAAAGCTTTACAAAAACGTTGCCGCCTCGCTTGCGGGAGGCTACACCGGCAAGATGCAGGCGATGAGCGTTTTTGAAGACCTCAAAGGCTCACTCGAGACCGTCAGGAGCAACGCGTCGAGCGACAACATCGTTTCGACGACCTGTTATATCTACGACGTGACCGAAGACGAATGCACCGTTGCTTACGGCGGCGATTTTGCGAATCAGCTCTTCGATTATGCCTCTCTTACGAACATTACCGCAGCTGACGACGACGGCATTGTCGGTATCGACACGCTTTTAAAGGGCAACCCCGACAGCATCTTCTGCGACAATGGCGTTTACGAGAAGCTTACCGCGAATAAAGACTTGAAATCTCTTCGTGCGCTTTCAAAGAACGCAGTGTATGTGCTTCCGAAGAAGTATCTCGAGATGCAGGGTACAACGTGCCTCAAAACGGCTGATTATATCGCCGCAAAGACGCACCAGAACTACGCGCAGTCGCAGCCGTGGCCGGACGAATTCGACGTTGTCGAAGAGGCGGCGGAATACGTCGCTCCGTTTGAACCGCAGGTAGACATTTACTACACGATAGGCGAGAGCTACGAGCCGATCAAGGACATAGAGGAGAGGCTCATCAGTCTCGGTTATATGCAGGGCAAGGCGGACACAGCCTACGACCAGGATACGGCAGACGCTATAAGCTCGTTCCAGTCGTCAAACGGGCTTAGCGCAACGGGAGTTGCCGATTACGCGACCTTGAAGATACTCCTTTCAAACGACGCAAAGTCGAGGAAAGAAGCCGGCGAGGTCACCTACACACCGGAATAAAAACACAAAACCAAAGCGGAGGCGTTTGCTTCCGCTTTTTCTTTTTGTGGATAGTCTGCCCCGCATATGCTTTGTCTGCCCACTTTTTCCTTAATACTAATTTCAAATTAGATGCTTTAGTTTGAAATGCGCGTGCTGCGCACGCTGATGCCGCGCAAAGCGGGTCATCCCGTCTTATACAAACTCAAACGCGTCTGTGGAGCTATAAAAAGCTTTTTAATTGAGTTTAGTATAAAATCGTAACTTCCTGCAGGGTGCGGCCTGCCGGTGGCAGACGGTGTCGAAGACAACAGCACCGACAGAGGCGGCAGCCGAGATCCGCCGCCTGCCGCGAACTAATAGTTGCTTTTTTTGTCGTAATGAGGTATAATATAGATAATTAGGGGTACTTTCCCAAAAGCTTGTTTGAAGGATGTGCCGCGGAAGCGGCTGAGTGTATATGGATACTATTGAAAACACCGAAAACCGAACAATTGAATTTGCTCATACGTCGGTGATGCTTAAAGAGGCGGTCGACGGGCTTGACGTCAGACCAGGCGGCGTTTACGTCGACGGTACGGCGGGCGGCGGCGGTCATTCCTTTGAGATCGCGTCGCGCCTTGGCGGCACCGGGCGGCTCATCTGCATCGATCAGGACCCCGACGCTATCAAGGCGGCGACAAAACGCCTTGAGCGCTTCGACAATGTAACGATCGTGCGGTCGAATTTCAGCAATATCAAGGGCGTTTTGATGAACCTCGGCGTTTTTAAGGCCGACGGCGTGCTGCTTGACCTCGGCGTTTCGTCGTGGCAGCTCGACGCCCCGCAGAGAGGTTTTTCTTACCACTACGACGCCCCGCTCGATATGCGTATGAGTCAGGACGGAACGAGCGCCTACGATATCGTAAACAGTGCCGCTCCCGGTGAGCTTGTGCGGATTCTCTCGCTCTACGGCGAGGAAAAGTTCGCGAAGAATATCGTCCGTGGTATCGTCCGGGCAAGAGATGAGAAGCCCATCGAGACGACATTCGAACTTGCCAATATCGTCAAAGAGGCGTATCCAGCCAAGGCAAGGCAGAAGGGGCACCCCGCAAGAAAGACGTTTCAGGCGATAAGAATCGCCGTAAACCGTGAGCTTGACGTTCTTGAAGACGGTCTTCAGGGCGCATTTGATGTGCTCAACGCCGACGGCAGGCTTTCCGTCATAACCTTCCATTCGCTCGAAGACAGGATTGTCAAGCGCAAAATGGCAGATTGGTGTACGGGCTGCACCTGCCCTCCCGATTTCCCCGTCTGCGTCTGCGGCAACAAGCCGAAGGCGGAGCTTGTCAACCGCAAGCCTATAATCCCGGGTGAGGCGGAGCTGGAGGCGAACAACAGAGCCAGAAGCGCAAAGCTTCGCGTTTGCCGCAAGCTTCCGGCTGATGAGTGATACCGGCGGTTTTTGCCCGGTATCATGCAAAAATGCTTGATTTGTAATCCCGTTTGTGCAATATGCAATAAAAACGAACATACATTTCGGCCAAGTTGTAATAAAATAATGTTTGGAAAAGTTACGATTTTGTAGTATAATATATCCAAGGGGTTTGTTGTTTACAAAACTCAGGTCCTTTTCCGTGTGTATGAATGAGGTGATCCAATGGCATACATCGACGAGAATTCGGCTTATGATCTTTCTCTTTTTGAGGAACCGGAAGAGCTGGAGCTTGATGAAGCCAAATCACAAGAGAATATAGTCTACGACCTTAACAAAGAGCGCAGACAGAGAAGATGGGCAAACCTCAATCCGCTTGAGGCGCTGGGTACAGCAGCAGTGTCCGTAATGGTGATCTTCGCGGTAGCGGCGATCATCCACGGTCAGGCGCAGCTTACGGAGCTTAACCATCAGATCACGAGCGCGCAGAGTACTTTGACGGAGCTTTCCAGCACCTATACTCAGGTGCAGATGGCGGTCGAGAACAAGCTCGGTCCGTCGGTCGTTGAGGAGTACGCTAAGAACGAGCTTGGCATGACGAAGACCGACAGCAGCCGCAAGGAGTTCATCAGCTTCTCTGAGGGCGACAAGGCGGTCGTTGCGGACGCCGGTGAAAAGGGCGTTTTCGAGCGTCTTTACGATGCCTTCATGGAGGTATGGAGCGCCGACTGACCGGCATAATTTCTCATGTGAGGGTATATACATTATCATAACAGCAGTTTGATGAGGGTGGGGCGGTCGCTGTTCCACCCCCTTACTATATATAGATACGGCAGCGTTTGCGGTCATGCCGTTATTCTTTATTGTGATTTATTACGTCAGAACGAAAGGAGTTTACTGATGGGTGACAATGTTCTCTCAAGCATCAGAAAAAGATCTAAAATACTACTGGCGCTCATTCTGATGCTCGGCTTCGGGTCGGTAATATCCAGGCTTTTTTACCTGCAGCTCGTGCAGGGCAAGGAGCTTTCCGATCTCGCCGTCGATCAGCAGATGAGCGATACGACCGTCTCGGCGAAGCGGGGGCCTATCCTCGACCGCAACGGCAACACGCTTGCAAGCTCGGCGAACGTCTGGAAGGTCGTTTTGGCGCCGATCTACTTTGAAAACGACAGCGACCGCCGCAAGGTTTCCGACGGACTGGCGTCGATACTCGGCATGAACGCCGACGACATAATGGAGCTTGCGAAGAAAAGCGACTCCTACTATCAGACGGTCAAAAGGCAGATCGAGAGCGACGAGCGCAACAAGGTGCTCGAGTTCATCGAGCGCATCTCGAAGGAGAACCCGAAGCTCGGCAGCGTTATCGTCTTAGAAGAGGACTACAAGCGCTACTACCCCTACAACGACTTTGCCGCCGCTGTCATCGGCTTCACCGGCTCTGACGGTCAGGGGCTTTCCGGCATCGAGTATGAGTACGATTCATACCTGACCGGCGTTCCCGGAAGAGTTGTAAGCGAAAACGATGGCTGGGGCGCCGCAATGCCTTTTGAGTACGAGCAGAAGCAGGAGGCTCACGACGGCAGCGCCGTTATGCTGACGATCGATGAAACGATCCAGCATTTCCTCGAGAAGAACCTCAAGCAGGGCATAATCGACTATAAGGTAGAAGAGGGCGCCGTCGCTATCTGCATCGACGTCAATACCGGCGAGGTACTCGGCATGGCGACCGAAAACAGCTTCGACCTGAACAAACCTTATGAAATAACAAGCGAGTCGGCGCTGAAGGAGCTTGACCGCCTCTCGGGTACGGCGAAGCAGGAGAGGGAGAGCGAGCTTCTTGCAAAGCAGTGGCGCAACAAGGCGATAAGCGACAGCTACTACCCCGGCTCGGTATTTAAGGTAATAACGGCTTCCTCGGCTCTCGAAGAGGGTGCGGCGAAGCTTTCAAGCACCTATTTCTGCACCGGCTCTTACGTTCCCTATGAAGGCGTTGCACCAATCCGCTGCCACAACGAGGCGGGTCACGGCTCGCAGAGTTTTGCCGAGGCGCTCTGCAACTCGTGCAACCCTGCGTTCATGCAGATAGGCGACTCGCTTGGCTACGAAAAATTCTGGGAATACTTCCAGTCCTTCGGCTTCAACTCGCAGACGGGCATCGACTTGCCCGGCGAGGCGACGGGTCTTTTCTTCGTTCACGAGGGCGAACCGGAAGGCTCGATGTGGCCGACCGACCTTGCTATCGGCTCGTTCGGGCAGGGCATCACCGTAACGCCGATCGAAATGGTAACGGCGGTCAGTGCGGTCGCAAACGGCGGCAGCCTTATAAAGCCGTACCTTGTAAAGCAGATAGTCGACGCCGACGGCAATGTTGTCGAGACAACCGAGCCGACTATAAAGCGCCAGATAATCTCGCAGGATACAGCCGATAAGATGGCTGAGATACTCGAAAAGAACGCGACCGAGGGTACCGCCAAAAACGGCTACGTTGCGGGCTACCGCATCGCCGGAAAAACGGGTACATCGGAGAAGATCGGTCAGAGCCGAAAGGCGAACGTGACCGACTACATCGCCTCTTACTGCGGCTTCGCCCCGGCGGATAACCCGCAGATAGCGCTCCTCGTTTACTTCGATACGCCGACAGGCGACGCGTATTACGGCTCGCAGGTCGCGGCGCCGGTATTTGCGACGATCATGTCGGAAATCTGCCCCTACCTCGGCATCGAGGCGCAGTACACCGACGAGGAGCTTAAATACGTCAGCACGACAGCCGACACATACATCTCGCTCACCGTCGACGAGGCGAAAGCAAAAGCGGAGGGCGACGGCTTTAAGCCATTCGTTTCCGGCGACGGCGACGTCGTTGTCGCTCAGGTGCCTGAGGCAGGCTCTCAGATACCGAGAGGCGGCAGGGTCGTTCTCTACACGACGACCGACAGCACGAAGGAAACCGTCACCGTACCGGACTTCGTGGGCTATTCCGTCTCCGAGGTCAACGAGCTTTCCGCTGAGTACAATATCAATATCAGCTACTCTGGCTCGGTCGATCAGGACAACGTTTACGCTTACGCTCAGAGTATCGACTCCGGCAGCCTTGTAGCGCCCGGAACGGTCGTTACCGTCTTCTTCGGCAACGACGATATCGACGATACGGTAATGTAAAGATAAACAAGGCGGCACGATCTTGCCGCAAGAATAAAGGATAACAAAAAAGAGGGATACTTATGACAACAGGAATATGGTCTTTTGAAGCTGCTCTTATCTCGTTTGTGGTTTCGTCGTTCATCGGCAGCAAGCTCATTCCCTTCCTTGTAAAGGTGAAGTGCGGGCAGACGATCAAGGAGATCGGCCCTTCGTGGCACAAAAGCAAGCAGAACACCCCCACAATGGGCGGAGTTATGTTCATCGCAGGCACACTCGCCGCGACTCTCATCACCTGCTTCTGCTATATCATGGCTGCCGACGACTTCCTGCTCAATCACCTGCGCGCGGCAAAGGTGATCGGCGGCTTCGTTATGGCACTGCTTTACGGCGCGATCGGTTTTGTCGATGACTTTATATCGATCAAGAAAAAGCGCAACCTCGGTCTTACGGCCGTTCAGAAGCTTATCCTCCAGTTTGCGACGGCTTTTCTTTACCTCATCGCAATGAGGATATTCGGCGAAGACACGAAGACGATCATTCCCTTCTTCGGTCTCGTTGACCTCGGTATCTTCTACTACCTCATCTCGGCGGTGTTCATCGTCGGGATAGTCAACGCCGTAAACCTTACCGACGGCATCGACGGCTTGAACGGCTCGGTTACGATGTTCGTTGCGGCTTTTCTGATGGTCATGGCGGGCGTGAGCGCCTTTGAGGGCATGAACATCTTCTGCGCGGCGCTTGCCGGCGGCTGCCTTGGCTTTCTCATCTGGAACTTCAACCCGGCGAAGATATTTATGGGCGACACAGGCTCGCTCTTCCTCGGCGGCGCCGTCTGCGCGGCTGCTTTTGCGCTCGACGTCCCGATACTTCTCATTCCGCTGGGACTTGTATACATCGTTGAGATGTTCTCCGTCATCATGCAGGTGACCTACTTCAAGCTCACCCACGGAAAGCGCATATTTAAAATGACGCCGATCCACCACCACTTCGAGATGAGCGGCTGGAACGAGGTCAAAATCGTTATCGTGTTCAGCATCGTGACGTTCCTCATGGGCATCGGCACGCTGTTCATCTACCTGCTCGGCGTTTTGGAGCCGTAAGGCATTTCCCGTATCGGTCATACATACAACATGAAAGGAGCTTGTCCGATGGCTTTTAAGATCCCCGAGATCAATATCCCCGAAAAGCTCAAGGCTGCTGCCAAGGGAGCAAAGAAGGCTGTCTTTGACGGCGGCACGGCGGCTGTCAGCACTATAGACGAGGAAAAGCTCGGGCGCAGAAGGCGAAAAACCTACCGTTTTCTCTCTATCGGAAACGGGCTTGATATGCCGTTTTTTCTGCTGGTGCTCGTCGTGCTGATAATCGGTCTCGTTATGATGTTTTCCGCGAGCTTTCCGGTCGCTTATTTCAGCAAGGACAGCAGCTACTACTACATCAAAAGGCAGGTAATGTTTGCTCTCGTCGGCGTGGCGATAATGATCGCCGTCTCGTTTATCGACTACCATCATTACCACAAATTCGCGGTGCCGATGCTGCTTGCGGCGTGGCTTCTGATGCTTATCGTTATCCCGGCGAACTGGGGCTCGGAAGACCCCCGCCGCTGGATCAACATAGGCCCTATCAACATTCAGGTATCGGAGATCTGCAAGTTCGCGCTTATCCTGTTTATGGCGCACTGGAGCTCGCTTTACTACGACAAGATGAAAACGTTCAAGTACGGCGTAGCGCCCGGGCTTGTGCTGCTCGTTGTCACGAGCTTCCTGCTTTACTTGGAGCCTCACTACTCCGGTATCGTTATCTGCGGTCTTATCATCGCAATCATGATGATGCTTGCGGGCGTTCCGCTTCGCTACTTTGCGGCTGCGGGCGCAGGCGGCGGACTTCTCGTCTTTATAATGGCGATCACCGGTAAGCTCACCTATGCGATGGCGCGTCTCGACGGCTGGGGTCAGGCTCTCGAATACACGACCGTCGATATGTGGAACACCACCTGGCAGACGAGGAACTCCCTCTACGCCATCGGTTCGGGCGGGCTTTGGGGTTTAGGCCTCGGTCAGTCCCGCCAGAAATATATGTATCTCCCCGAGCCGCAGAACGACTTTGTTTTTGCGATCGTCTGCGAGGAGCTTGGCTTTATCGGGGCGTTTGTTATCCTCGTTATCTTCGGTATTCTCGTCTGGAGAGGCGTTACGATCTGCCTGCGCGCGACCGATAAATTCGGCACGCTGCTAGGCGTGGGGCTTATGGCTCAGATCGGGCTTCAGGTCGTTCTCAATATCCTTGTTATAACCGACTGGCTGCCCAACACCGGTATCTCGCTGCCGTTTTTCAGCTACGGCGGCTCGTCGCTTATAATGCTTCTGGCGCAGATGGGTATAGTCATGAACATTTCCCGAAGCGCGTCGATGGCGAAGAAATAAAGAATCGTCTTTACAATATCCCGAAAGGACATCAGCAGTATGAGAGTTATATTTGCAGGCGGCGGAACGGCGGGGCACATCAACCCTGCGCTTGCGATCGCCGGTTATTTAAAAGAAAGGCAGCCCGACGCCGAGATCCTTTACGTCGGCAACAAGGGCGGAATGGAGGAGAGGCTCGTTCCCAAGGCGGGCTTCAACTTCAAAAGCATACACGTAAGCGGCTTTAACAGGGGCAAAAGCCCGAAGGCGATTGCCGACAACGTAAAAACCGTCACGAGAGCAGTTACAGCTACAAAGGCTTGCCGTAAGATCATCAGCGAATTCAAGCCCGACCTGTGCATCGGTACGGGCGGCTACGTTTCCGGCCCCGTTATGAAGGCGGCGCTCGAAAAGGGCGTGCCGGTGCTCATTCATGAGCAGAACGCGTTCCCCGGCGTTGCCAACAAGATGCTTTCAAAGAAGGCGGACGCTGTTATGCTCGCTATCGCCGACGCGCAGAAATACATGAAAGAGGGCTGCAGGTTCTATGTGACCGGCAACCCCGTTCGCACGGAAATAATCTCGGCCGAGAAGGAGGCTTCGAGAAAGAAACTCGGTCTTGACGAGCGCCCAGTGGTGCTTTCGTTCGGTGGAAGCCTCGGCGCGCAGAAGGTAAACGAAGCGTGCGCCGACATCATCGCACGCAGCGGCAAGGACGGCCGCTACCAGCACATTCACGCCTACGGTCAGTACGGTCATTGGTTCCCCGATCTTGTTAAGGAAAAAGGCACCGACATCTCGCAGTGCAGCAACCTTGACATCAGGGAGTATATTGACAATATGCCCACCTGCCTTGCGGCTGCCGACGTAGTCGTATGCAGAGCGGGCGCTATCACGATCAGCGAAATACAGGCTCAGGGCAAGCCAGCCGTATTCATCCCCTCGCCGAACGTCGCCGAGAACCATCAGTTTCACAACGCGATGGCGCTTGTAAACCATCAGGCGGGCGAGCTTATCGAGGAAAAAGACCTCACGGGCGAACTGCTTACTCAGAAGATCGATAAGATCGTAAGTGACCCCGAGCGCCTTGCGCAGTACAGCGAGAACGCTCATAAGATGGCGATCATCGACGCCAACGAGCGCATCTACAACATAATCATGGACGTGTACAAGCAGCACCGCGAAGAATAAAATAATCTGCCGCGATACTCCTTTGCACCGTAACTATCCCGCATTTTCTGCATATAATGTGATAAGAACGACACGATTGGGAGGCGTTGAATCTTGTCACGGCTGGTAATAAACGGGACTAAACGACTAAAGGGAAGCGCACGCGTGCAGGGCTCGAAAAACAGCGCTCTGCCTATATTGGCGGCGGCTATCCTGTGCAGGGGCGAAAGCGTTATACATAATTGTCCGGAGCTTTCCGACGTTCGGGGAACGATAAACATTCTCCGCTACCTCGGCTGTGACGTCGGCTTCTCGGGCGGCACGCTCGTATGCGATAGCTCCGGGCTTACAAAAAATTATATACCAAACAGCCTTATGCGGGAGATGCGTTCATCGATAATCTTTCTCGGCGCGCTTCTCGCCCGAACGGGCAGCGCGAGTATGTGCTTTCCCGGCGGCTGCGAGATAGGTCCGCGCCCGATCGACCTTCACCTAAAAGCGCTGGAGGCTCTCGGCGCGGAGATCTGCGACGACTGCGGCGTTTTTCGCTGCACGGCGCCAGAGGGGCTTCACGGAGCGAAGATCGCTCTCTCGTTCCCAAGCGTGGGCGCTACGGAAAACGTGATGATCTGCGCAAGCCTCGCCGAAGGAACTACGATTATAACTAACGCCGCACGTGAGCCGGAGATCTGCGACCTCGCCGATTTCCTCAACGGGTGCGGCGCCGACATAAGCGGCGCGGGCGACAGCACCATCGTTATCGAGGGCAAAAGCTCGCTTCGCGGCTGCTGCCATACCGTTATCCCCGACAGGATTGCCGCGGCGACGCTGCTTTCGTGTTGCGCCGCAACGGGCGGCAGGGTCACGCTGACCTCTGCGATACCGTCTCATCTCGGGGCGGTGCTGTCGATCCTAGAGGAGTGCGGCTGCGATGTCGATATCATGGGCGGCTGCGTTACGCTCGACGCCCCTAACCGCCTCTGTGCGCCAAAGGTCGTCAGGACGATGCCGTACCCCGGCTTTCCGACCGACGCTCAGGCGCCCGTAATGGCGATGGCGGCGAAAAGCCGCGGCACCACGCTTTTTATCGAGAATATATTTGAAAACAGGTATCTCCATGTGAGCGGTTTGCTCAGAATGGGGGCTAATATAAAGGTTGAGGGCAGGGTCGCCGTCTTGCAGGGTGCGCGCTGTCTTCACGGAGCGGATGTTGCGGCGATGGATCTTCGCGGCGCTGCGGCGCTCATAACGGCGGCTCTCGGCGCACAGGGCAGAACGACTCTCGAGGGGCTTCGCTATCTCGACCGCGGCTATGAATGCCTAG
This sequence comes from uncultured Eubacteriales bacterium, assembly GCA_900317025.1. GTDB lineage: Bacteria > Bacillota > Clostridia > Oscillospirales > Acutalibacteraceae > RUG592. Next base: position 70,973 of record ONFG01000002.1, read on the forward strand.
AAGCAACGCTCTCGGAGCTTGGCGCCGACGTTAAGAGAATTTGATATTTCGGAAATGATGTGAAAAAATGAACTCCAAAAGCAAAGACACATCAAAACAGAATAAAGAGAATCGGCAGCCGAAGGGAAAGAAGCTTACGGCGGCTCAGCGCAGGCAGCTCGAGCGTGAGCAGCGCAGAAACGCCTCGATCGACGATCCGCTTGCGGCGTTCGACACGACGGGCGGCTACCGAAAAAGCGAACCGGAGGATATCGGATCTATTGCGGGGCTTTCGGGTTTTTCACTTGAAGATGACTACTACTCCCGTATCTACGGCGACTTTGCGAACGAGCCTGAGGTGCGTCCCGAGAGAAAGCGCCCCGAGCCTCCCGAGGACGAGGGCGAGATAAAGCCTGCAAGCCCGCTTACAAGAAGGCAGCGCCATATTCGCATGATCGCAAGCTATATCTCGGTGTTTTTCATCATCGTGATCGCGGCGGTTGTGCTTTCGCTTACGGTCATGTTTAAAACGACCGAGATAAAAGTTGAGGCGGAGGGGCTGCCGTACTCAGACGAGCAGGTAATCGAAGCGAGCGGTCTTTCCATGAGCGACAACATTTTTCTTGCCAAGCGCAAGGCTGCCGAGAAGAAGCTCGTCGAGTCGTTCCCGTACGTCGAAGCGGCGGACGTCTCGTTCCGGATTCCCGGAACGCAGATAATCACGATAGAAACGGCGATCCCGTCTTATCAGGTGCAGTTCTCCGGCGGTTACGCCGTTGTGAGCGGCAACTGCCGCATTCTCGAGGTAAACGAGAAGCAGAAAAACGAGATTCCCCTGCTTAAGGGCATCAAGCTCGACCACACTCAGCCCGGCGAGTACATAACGTTTGAAAAAGCTTCTACGAAGCAGATTCTCGACGAGGTAGTTAAGAACATAAACGAAAACGACGTCGGCAATATTTACGGCATTGACATCTCAAACGCCGCAAATATCGAGCTGAATTACGACAACAGGATAACGATCCTGCTCGGTCTGCCCGAAGACGTCGGCTACAAGCTCAGAACGGCGAAGGCGATTATCAACGGCTCGCTTGCCGCAAACGACAAGGGTACGCTCGACGTTTCGCTTGCAAACTCCGAACGCCGCTCGTCTTACTTTACGCCGATCTATTCCGACACGGCTTCGCTGCCCGAGGGCGGCGCGTCTTCACGCAGCGAGCAGATCGGCCAAAGCTCCAAGCCCTCCGAGAGCGAGGAGTACTATCTCGAAGACATCATCGAATAAAGCGGCGCATTGAGCCGCGCCATGGAACGACAAGACCCCGGAAGGAAAAAACTATATGGAATACGCAATAATGGCGGCGGCGATAGCCGTGCTGGTCGCGCTGTCGGCATTTTTCAGCTCGATGGAGACGGCGGCAAATTCCGTCAGCCGCGCCAGACTCCAGGACATGGAGGAAAAAGATGTAAAGGGCAGCACTAAGGCGCTTAAAATGCTTGATGAGTACGACAAGACGATCACGACGCTGCTCATAGGCAACAACATCGTCAATATAGGCGCTTCGTCGATCGCAACGGTGCTCTGCACAAAGCTTGTGGGCGACTACGGCGCAGCCGTCAGTACCGGCGTTCTCACGCTTGTGATTCTGACCTTCGGCGAGGTGTTGCCGAAGTGCTACGCGAAAGAGCAGAGCGAGAAGCTGATCGTCCGCTTTTCAAGCGTGATCTACGCGCTGATGGTCGTGCTGACCCCGCTGTCTTTCCTTTTTATCAAGCTCAACAACGCGGCGATGAAGGTCTCGGGCGGCGAAAAGGATACTCCGACCGTCACCGAAGACGAGCTGAAATACATAATCGAGTCTATCGAAGAAGAGGGAGTGCTTGAAGAAGCCGAGAGCGAGATGGTGCAGTCTGCGCTCGAATTCGACGAAAAGACCGTCCTCGAGATACTTACCCCGAGAGTTGATGTTGTGGCGATCAACATCAGCGACGAGCCGGACGAGATCAGAAAAACGGTTGTCGAGGAGCGCTTTTCGAGAATACCGGTCTACGAAGACGCCATTGACAATATCATCGGCATCCTTCACACAAGAGACTACCTCGAGGCGATGTCGAGAGGGGAGCAGCCCGACGTAAGGGCGCTCATTTCAGAGCCGTTTTTCGTTTACAAGACGAGGAAGCTTGCGGCGCTGCTTTCCGACTTTAAGCGCAAGCGCACGCACATTGCGATAGTCGCCGACGAATACGGCGGTATGCTCGGCATCGTGACGATGGAAGACCTCTTGGAGGAGCTTGTCGGCGAGATCTGGGACGAAGACGAAGAGATCGAGCAGCAGTGCCGCAGGATAGGCGAGGGCTGCTACGAGGTCAGCGGAGACATGGACCTTGACGACCTGCTCGAGCTTTTCAAAATACCGGAAAAAGAGGTCGAAACGACGAGCCATTCCGTCGGCGGCTGGGTGACGGAATTCCTCGGGTCTATCCCCGATAAGGGGCAGACGGTCGAGATAAGCGGGCTTACGCTGCGGGTTCTCGACATTAGCGAGCAGCGCATAAATAAGCTGATCGTCAAGCGTTCGGCAAAGAAATAAGACAAAAAACAGGGTATGCAGGCGAGGCGCTTGCATACCCTTTCATTGTTATATTATGTTTATACTAAACTCAATAAAAGCTTTTTAATCTAGTTTGTATGAGACGCGGATTTCAAATTAAAGCATTTAATTTGAAATTAGTATTAGAGCATTAATCTGAAACTAGTGTTACTTCTTCTGACCGATTATATCGTAATCGATGAAGCCTACGGAAGCTCTGAGCACCGCGAGCGCGTCGAGTGCATCGACCGTACCGTCGGAGTTTACGTCTGCAACTGCCTCCTGCTCGGGTGTGAGCGTGTCGTACATAAGGCTGGCTCTGAGTATAGTCAGTGCGTCACCAGAGGTTATCGCGCCGTCGTCGTCAAGGTCGCCCCATGTACCTTCAGGTTCTTCGGGCGTATCTGTATCAGAGCTGTCGGTATCAGAATTCTCAACGTCGGAATTCTCAACGTCGGAATTCTCAACGTCAGATGTCTCTGTGTCTGTCTGCTTGTCCTCTGTATCGGTGTTTTCGATCTCGCTGTCGGTATCCTCGTCGGGGAGAAGCTTATCGCCGTTTACGATAACGCTTGTGTCGCCGTCAAGAAGCACGTAGGGAAGTTCTTTTTTGTCTGCGTACTTGTGAGCTTCAGAGTCGGTGTAGCAGTAGATCACGGTTCTTTTGGAGTTTTCAAAGCTTTCATTGCCAATTTTCTCAACGGAAGCCGGCAGAACGACTTTTTTAAGGCTGCCGCAGCTGCCAAAAGCATGGTTTCCAACGCTTGTTACCGTATCCGGGACAATGATCTCTTCGATAAAGTCGCAGTCGTAGAAAAGGTCCTTGGCAAGTGTTGTCATGCCGTCTTCAAGAGTTACCTTTTTGAGCTTCTCGCAGCCTGTGAACGGCCCCTTGCCGCTT
>ONFG01000040.1 GCA_900317025.1 uncultured Eubacteriales bacterium
CCTGCGGTCGTTTCATGCAATCTGCCTGAAAATCTGACGGCGCAATATGAGCACTCGCTTTAATCAGTGTCTCCTTAATGAAAAGGATCAGTCCTCATACTTGACAGCCTTGTCGAAAAGCTGCTCGACCTCTTCGGAGGGCTTCTTTGTGCAGAGCGTAACAGCTACCGCGCCGATAAGACCACATACAAAGCCCGGGAAAAGCTCGTAAAGGCCGAAGTCGGAGAGGAAGATGATCCAGCAGATATCGACTATCGAGCCGATCACGATCCCTGCGATAGCGCCCTTGAAGTTGAAGCGCTTCCAGAAAAGGCTGAGTAGGATCGCGGGACCGAGCGCCGCGCTCATGCGGGCTGAATTCAGCAAAGACATTTTTTATTCTATCACAGAAAGACAATACTGTAAAGTATTTATAAGAAAAAAACCAAAATTTTGTACGTAATGCAACAACAGCTTATTCAGACACAAAGGCTTTTATCTCCCGAACGACCTCGGGAAAACACTTCTCGTTGAGTATCTCGTGGCGGTAGCCGTCATAGAGCTTTAGCGAGACGTTTGCACCCTCTTTTTTTAGCTTATCGTAAACGGTCCTAACGCCCCTGCCGTAGTCTCCGACCGGGTCGTCACCTCCGGCAATGAGCAGCACAGGCTTTTCCTTGTCAAGCCCCGAGAACCACCTAGCCGAATTGCTGTTTTTAACAAGCTTCAGCAGATCCTCCATCGCGGAGACCGTGAAGTGGAAGGTGCAGTATTTGTCTGATTCATACCTTTTGATGTTCTCCCTGTCGACGCTGAGCCAGTCATGCGCCGTCTCGCCCTCGAAGCGGTCGTTGTACGAACCGAAAGCGAGCTTCTGAGCCGTTTTTGAAACGTGGCGCTCGCCCTTGAACGTTTTTATGATCTTCATCAAGGCGATGCCTGCGCCCGCCGCGGGGTTAGGTCCGCCGGTACCCATAACGATCAGCTTGTTGTAATTGTTGAAGCGAAGCGCCGCCAGGCGTACTACGAACGACCCCATGCTGTGACCGAATAGTATAAAAGGCAGGTTGTCGCCGTACTCCTTTCTGACTGCACCTGCGAAAACATCCACATCGTCGACAAGAAGCCGCCAGCCGTCCTCGTGGGCAATAAAACCAAGCTCGCTGTCGCTGTTTACCGTTTTACCGTGACCGAGGTGGTCGTAGCCAAAGACAAGGTAGCCCTCCTGCGCCATCGCGCGCATGAATTTATCGTACCGCCCGATGTACTCCTGCATTCCGTGAACTACGTGGAACAGACCCTTTATCTCGCCCTCGGGTCGGTAAACGACGCCCGAGAGCGTGTGGGAGCCGTCAGACGACGGGACCTTTTTTGTAAGCTTTTCAACGTTCATATCATTCACCTCTGTCCGATCCGCCGACGCGCGCTGCAGAAACGGCGCTGTGCCAGCCATTGAGACTTTTTTCGCGCTCGTCCGCGCTCATTTTCGGGGTAAATCTGCCGCCCTCTCTGCAAAGAGAGCGCACCTCTTCCCTGTCTTTGAAGAAGCCGACGGCAAGCCCCGCGAGGAACGCCGCGCCAGCTGCGGTAGCCTCCCGCGTCTCGCAGCGAACAACGTCGGCCGCCGAGATGTCCGCCTGAAACTGCATAAGGAAATCATTCCCGGCAGCTCCGCCGTCGACACGCAGGCAGCGTATCGCACTGCCGCTGTCGGCAGCCATCGCGCCAAGCAGATCTTCCGTCTGGTAGGCGATAGACTCGAGCGAAGCGCGGATAATGTGCTCGAAGGACGTACCTCTTGTAAGCCCCGTTATCACGCCCCTTGCATGCATATCCCAATAGGGCGCGCCCAATCCCGCAAACGCGGGGACAACGTAAACGCCGCCGCAGTCCTTGACCTTGCCGGCAAAATACTCGCAGTCGCGAAATTCTCGGATAAGCCCAAGCTGGTCTCTGAGCCACTGTATGACCGCGCCGCCGACAAACACGCTGCCCTCAAGGGCGTATTCCGCCGGCACGCCCGCCTCGGTCGCCGCCGCCGTTGTGATAAGCCCGTTTTTGCTTCTGACCATCTCGCCGCCTGTGTGCTCGAGCAGGAAGCAGCCGGTGCCGTAGGTATTCTTGGCGTCGCCCGCCTTAAAGCATCCCTGCCCGAAGAGCGCCGCCTGCTGGTCGCCCGCAATACCGCTGATCGGTATCTCTGCGCCCATGACCTCGACCATGCCGTAGACCTCGCTGCTGCTTTTTATCTCGGGGAGCATACATTTCGGGATATCGAGCCACTCGAGCAGCGTATCGTCCCACTCGCCCTTTTCCAAGTCACAGAGCATAGTTCTCGATGCGTTGGTGCGGTCGGTAACGTGGACGGTTCCGTTTGTAAGCTTCCAGATAAGCCATGTGTCGATCGTGCCGAACAGCAGCTCACCCTTTTCGGCGCGCTCTCTGGCGCCCTCGTTATTGTCAAGTATCCATTTGAGCTTTGTGCCGCTGAAATAAGCGTCGGGGCGCAGACCCGTCTTTTCACGGATATAGTCGCCTTTGCCCTCGGCGATGAGTTTTTCGCACATCTCGGCGGTGCGCCTGCACTGCCAGACTATCGCGTTGCAGATCGGCCGGCCCGTCGCCTTTTCCCAGACAATCGTGGTTTCACGCTGGTTCGTAACGCCGATGGCGGCTATCTCGTTCGGGTCTACGCCGCTTTTTGCGATGCACTCCGTCATAACGGCGTACTGGTCGGCGTAGATCTCCATCGGGTCATGCTCTACCCAGCCGGGCTTAGGGTAGATCTGCGAAAACTCATGCTGCGCCATGCTCACTATACGTGCATTTTTATCGAACAATATCGCTCTGACGCTGGTCGTGCCTTCGTCGAGTGCGATAACATATTTTTTCATAGCTCTCACCTCACCTCTATTATATAACAAACAAGCATAATAATCAAACTCAAGTGCGATATATTTTTGTACAAATTACCGCCTGCTTATTTATAAATAATGCCATGTATGGAGAACCCGTTGAGCATAAAAAAGCCCCCGCATAAAACCAATAGTTTCATGCGGGGCAGCTGGGCCGGCGGGATTCGAACCCACGAGATGACGGAGTCAAAGTCCGTTGCCTTACCGCTTGGCGACGGCCCAATAAAAAAACAAGCTGTTATATGCTCTATAACAGCCTCGTGGTGACCCATCGGAGATTCGAACTCCGGACACCTTGATTAAAAGTCAAGTGCTCTGCCAACTGAGCTAATGGATCAAAAAAGGGTGGATAATCGGATTCGAACCGATGGTCTCTGGTGCCACAAACCAGCGCTTTAACCAACTAAGCTATACCCACCATATTTCACTTGTCTGCGGCCGCCTCTCTTGTGACCGCTTATTTATTATACTATGCTCAGGTCGTTTTGTCAAGCATTAATTTCCGAATTTTCGCAAAAATCGCTTTTGGTTTGCGGTCGTTCTGCTTTTTTTGTGTAATATATTTTCGTTCCAACGTATGGTTCTCATAAATAGGTCATTTTAAATTATACATTATCGTCATAATATCTGGGGATTGTTAACTATTTTGTGGTAGTGTGATATAATTTATATAATATTTGCCGCAGCCGCGCGGCAGGCATTTTTTTAGGAGATGGTTATTTATGAAAGGTAGGCTTTCCAAGGGCTACATGAGATCGCTTGCGATAACGCTCTGCTTTGTGTTGGCTTTCGTTACCTCGGCGACCGTAAGCGCCGCAACGATGGCGATAAAAGAAAACCTGCGGAACGCCTGTCGCCGACGGGCTTATTGAATCGTATGAGATCGACTTTGACGCGGTATCCGGACGAAATATATTCCTTATATTACATGACTTGCAGACGGACGCACAAGCGTTACGATCCCGGATTCCGTAAAGGAGATCTATTCCAATGCGTTCATGGAATGCAAGAGGCTCAAGAGCGTAACTATCCCCGATTCGGTAACTTACCTCGGCAGCAGCGTCTTCACGGGCTGTACGACGCTTGAGAGCGTCAAGCTTTCGTCGTCGCTCAACGAAATAAAGTCGAATCTGTTCTCCGAATGCAAGAAGCTCAAGAGCATAAGTATCCCCTCTTCAGTAACGAAGATCGGCAGCTCCGCGTTCAGCGGCTGCGGCACGATCGAAACTATCACGCTTCCTGCTAACGTTACGGAGATAGAGTCCGCCGCATTCTCATCGTGTACGTCACTGAAAAACATATCTCTTCCCTCGGGCGTAACGAAGATCGGCGACAGTGCATTCTGCGGCTGCTACTTCCTCCAGTCGATAGAGCTTCCGTATTCTCTCACAGAGATAGGCAGGTACGCCTTCGCCAACTGCTACTCGCTTGCCGAGGTAACGATCCCGAACTCGGTCGAGAGCATCGGTTCATACGCATTCTCCGACTGCAAATCTCTCTCGAAGGTCACGATACCCGAATCTGTAAAGAGCATCGGCTCCGGCGCATTCAAGGGAGGTCCGAAGGGAATAAACGAGACTTCTTCGTACTACGATAGCTCGACCAGCCATCTTTTCTCTGGCATCAACGAATCCCACTACAGCCGTACTTCCAGCGCAAGCATTACACGGATCACGACCAACTCTTCGATGCCTGTTATTACAACGCAGGAGCTGACGATCTACTGCTATGAAGGCTCGAGCGCAGAGCTTTACGCGCTCGACAACGACATCAACTATGTACTCATCAAAAGCGGCAGCGACTCGTCATCGGGCATTTGCGGCGACGTTGACGGCGACGGCACGATCACCTCTGCAGACGCGCTCGAGGTGCTTCGCTTCACGCTCGGCATGGCGACAGCCGGCAAGGTCGGAAACGCCGCATGAGCCGCGATAGTATTTAAAGACAATAGTAAACAAACGGCGGAGCCGCTGCGGATATTGGTCTGCGGGCGGCTCCGTTTTATTGCCGGTCACACCGTAGCGTATTCGGTCATATTATGAAGTACGGAAGTAAAAAGCGAAAAAGAAACTCCGGTAAATCTACCGGACAAAGGAGAGATAGCTTTGAACAAACTGGATGACCTTATGGAGCTTGCGGGACTTTCCGGCGAGACGACTACGCCGCTTCCGGAGGTCGTAGTCCCGGCGATGGCATACGTACCTTACCAGCAGCCGGGAAAGCAGTACAGCACCGACACGGCGATAGAAAACGGCACGCTCTTCCCCGTGCTCAACAAGCCGTTTCTCTGCGGCAAGGAGGCAAAAGGATGACACAACGACAGAAGCTCATGCAGCAAATCGCCGCATACGACTTTGCTATAGTCGAGCTGAACCTTTACCTCGACACCCACCCGAACGACACAGCCGCAAAGCGCCGCTTATCCGACAGCGAGCACAAAAGCAGACAGCTTAGAGCGGAATACGAGGCGAAATACGGACCGATCGTTTTCCGCGACTCGCCCGACACAAGAATGCTGTGGATCAAAAACCCGTGGCCATGGGACTTATGCGAGGAGGGCGACTAAATGTGGGTCTATGAAAAAAAGCTGCAATACCCTATAAAGATAAAGAACCCGAACCCGGCAATGGCGAAAATAATCATTTCGCAGTACGGCGGACCAGACGGCGAGCTTGGAGCATCTTTGCGCTACCTCAGCCAAAGGTACTCTATGCCGTACCCCGAGCTTAAGGCGATACTCACCGATATCGGCACCGAGGAGCTTGCGCACCTGGAGATGATAGGCGCGATGGTTTACCAGCTCACGCGAAATCTTTCTCCGGAGGAGATAAAGGCGGCTGGAATGGACGCGTACTTTGTCGACCACACGACGGGAGTATATCCCTCGTCGGCTGCCGGCACTCCGTTTACCGCGGCGTATATCCAGTCGAAGGGCGATGTGCTGACCGATCTGCACGAGAATCTTGCGGCGGAGCAGAAAGCCTTCCAATGAATATTTACGATCCGGTTGTCTCTGTCCCCGCCTATCTCTACATGGTCTATCAACACCCGAACGGTCTCAAAGTCAAGCTCCTTAACGTCTTTAAACCTACGTATCGTCTCCATTCGGTTGCTGCTGTTCCGTATTTGCTGCTCGGTCTCGTCCGTCTCGGAATATAACTCCTCAAGCCGCTTAAGAGAATTACTCTTGTCTTCGCCGAACTTGTTCTTAAGCGTCGAGAACTCCTCGGGTGTAATAACGCCGTCGAGTTTATCTACATATATTGCCTGAAGTCTTTTGTCAAGCCGGTCAATATCTCGCAGTGTTTTTTCAGTCCGGGAGTGCAGCTTTCTGAGCTTGCTTTCCAAACCTTTCGCGGCGCTGATCTGCTTAGCGGCGTTTTCGTCGTCTACGTACAAGCGATACAGCTTGCGTATCTCGTCGAGAACGAGCTTATCAAGCACATTTTCGGAAATATAAGTTCCGTCGCACCGATCGGCGGCTATAAACTTTGTCGAACAGCGATAGTACCGTCTCTTGCGGCTGTAAAATATCCTCATGCTTCCTCCGCACTTGTAACATCTAACCTTTCCGGAAAATAGATTCGGCGCTTCGTACTTACTGAAAGACTTCGGTTTGCCCGCTCTCAGTCTTTGTACGTTATCCCATGTATCACGGGACACTATCGGTTCGTGAACGCCCTCTACGACGTCCCATTCCGAACGATCTTTTTTCCGCTTCTTGGTAGACTTGTAGGAAACATTCTCGTTCATGCCTTGAACCACGCTGCCGATATACACCTCATTGGAAAGCATTCTTCCCACCGAGTATGTATGCCAAATATCACTGCACTCTTTGTGCGCGTTCTGAAAAGGCTGCCCATGCATCTGCTTGTAAGTAGCAGGATTCGGAACGCCTTCTTCGTTCAGCCGGCGTGTTATCGAAGTGATGCCCATGCCCGACAAATATAATGAAAACACGTACCTTACCACTTCTGCCGCCTCTTCGTCTATGATGAGGCGGTTTTTGTTATTCGGGTCTTTTACATAGCCATACGGCGCAAAAGCACCGACCCACAGCCCTTCCTTGCGCTTGCTCGAGAGCGTCGCTCTCACGTTTGCGGAGAGGTCTGAGATATACCACTCGTCCACAAGGGAGCTTATCTGGCGTTGCTTCAAAGTCCTGGTATTCGTGTTGTCGGTATTGTCGACTACTCCGATGAATCTTACGCCCCAGAGAGGAAAAAGCCCGTTTATGTACTTTTCAACGATCTCCATATCTCTCGCAAATCTCGATTGAGTTTTGCATACGATAATGTTGATCTTTTTGCTGCGGGCATCGTCTATCATTCTGTTGAACTCAGGACGATCTCTGTCTGAGCCGGAAAAATCCTCGTCATTGTAGATGTCATAAACGTCTATCCTGTTTCGCCGACAAAAATCGAGCAGCATTCTTCGCTGATTCACAATGCTTTCGCTGTCGTCGTCTCGGTTTGTTTTGTTTCTGTCCTCCTTTGACAGGCGAATATAAACGCCCGCCGTCAGCTCGTTGTTTTTTCTATTCATGATCCGTTGCCTCTTTTCTTTTGGTCTTCCGGGTCATGACAAGGTAAATCTTTAGAATATGATACCACGGTGTCGGCAGGGCTGTCAATAGTATGCGCACGAACTATCTCTACGAAAGCCTTGTTGACGTTTTCTTTTTTATGCTCCGTATCCTTGAAAAAAGTATTCACAGTAATATTAATGATAACCAACCCCTGTTCATTAATCTATATGACGGAAAGCCTCTTTTGTTGCAAAAAAAATGCGCCCGAAGGCGTTTGCCCCGAGCGCACAAGCTATTATTTATCCGGTTTATAATATTGCGACGAAGACAGCCCCAGCAGAACGCCGAGGAAGGTATCGAGTGCCGCAACAGTTCCCACTACCTGTTCCCCATACGGAAGACCCCATATAGAGGAAAGCGTAAAATATAACGTGCCGAGTGCAGGCAGAAAATACTGAGCGACCCATTTAAGCGCGTCGTATGCTTTATTGCTGATTTTCATTGGCAGTCTCCCTTCTTGAAGGATATGGTGATCTTCGTATCTCCAAACGTTTCACGTTCTCCATAACTTGTTTAGCCGAACCGTTGCCGCCCATTGCCTCGTATGGCTTATAGAGATAATCATATAGGTTTTCGTATTCGTCCTGAGTGATCCAGCCCCGCTCGATATAAGTCATACCGAGGTAGATTATCCTGTCGTGACCGAGACCGATGAGCATCTGAGTCTGAAGGTCTTTCTTGTCGCTCTTTCTCTGAATATAAGCCCAGAAACCGCTTGAAGCGAGAACGGAACAAACGATAGTTATAGTCATTTGAAGTGCGTTGTTCATGTTTTCACCTCTCGTCTGTTATTCATACTGCAAAGCAAGCTGTGAGGCAGCATTAATGTAGTATGTTTTCCCGTTTATTAAATATCTTCCTGTCATAAACTGTGCCGGCCGCAGGAAAACGAAATATGCTCCGTCAAAAGGCGCCGTGTCGCCTTCGGGGACCACATCGACCAGCTGGGTCACAAACATGCTGTAAGTGCTGCCTGACAGACCGCGCGCAGAAACAGACTGATTCTGCATAGACTCTGAAAAGAGATACCAGCTTAATGTACCTGAGGGGTTGTATATCAGACCATAGTCTTCTCCGTTTTTAGCGATTATAAAGCTATAAGCGCTGCCGGTCGATGCGGTATGCCACATCAAGCCCTTGTCGGTGACTACAATCACGTATGCGCTTATCACGCCACCCGAACCGCCCGTGTTGAAATACGTATTGGCACCGGTGGAAACGTGTCTGACATACAAGTAAGAGCTTTCGAGGGACAGATAGAGGTTTTCACTAAACCAAAGCTTTGTAATGTTTCCGTCTTCTTCGGTAACGTCCGTCCAGCCGTCCCACTGTTCGGCAAGATCGTCCATCAGATTCTGTGCCGAAGAGGTCGCTCGTTTACTTGTACTGTAAAATATCTTGTATGACATCTGTATTACTCTCCTTCGACCGGTTCTGCGGCGGCTGCGATTCCGGGCGTGTATAACCCGTCAATAATGCCGACCGTGTCACCGACCCTGTTTTCCGACTTGCCCGTTCGTCCCAGCAAGTATATCCCCATATTATCCATAGTTTAACCTCTGTATTCGTCCCATTCGTTTACGCCCAGAATAAAGAGCCTGCCGCTGTGAAAAAGGCATGAGGAGCCGGGAGCGGCAGACCCTTTTTTGCCGCACGACAAAAGAGGGAGCTTTTCGATATCAGCGTCATCCGAAGCTCCATACTCATTAATGGTCCTTCCGGAATCGTCGTAGCTCTTCCCAAGCTTTCGCAAATAGATCGAATTGTAGTCGGGGATATCACTCTCGTTGTCGTGATAGATCCCGAGTTTATCTCGAACCTGCATTGTATGCACCTCCGTATGCTGTTGTCATTAAAAATCCGCTGTCTGCGCCGGTGTATACTCGGACAGTGGTTTGATCCGGTCGGCGTATGTGCTCCAGTTCTCGGCGGCTTTATACGAATCGACGAGGGCGTCGGGGACGTAAATATAGCCTGTACCGCTTTCTATACAAGTTCCCGAGAAGGCTTGCGTTCCGAGCTCCGCTACATCGCCCGATCGAAGCACCAGTGTGCTTAACGCGGCACACCCAGTAAAAGCGCCCTGCCCTATCTTGATAACACTCGCCGCGTCGACCGTTTCGAGCCGTATGCACTTGGCAAATGCAAAGGAACCAAAAGTTGTTACTGTATTGTTTTGTAATGTAACTATGCTTCGGTCAAGTACCGAATCAAGAACCGAATTGTCGCCGCCCGAGGGAAGATTGACTATTATCTCGGCGAGCGCTTCGTTCACGCTGCGACAGTCGCCGGCGCCGCCAAGCTGCACGGAGATAAGACGAAGAATCTCGGAAACGCTCATCGGGTCCTGTATAGCCTCTTCGCTGCCGCCGAGAGCTGTGTAAACATCTTTGAGTTGTTTTGTTGTCGCCATAAATATCACCTCAAAAGCTTATTAACCGCCGTCTGTACCGCCGCGTAATCATACCCCGCAGCAGTCAGGCGGTTTTTGCGGTCAGAACCGTTGCCCCACTTCCCGGCGATAACCTCACGGGCGATCTCGTCGGTGGATTTTGTTTTCGCAGACGGCGCGTAAACCAGCTTGCCGGACATATCATAAACGCCGTAGCCCGGGTGCGCATCCGCCTGCTTTTTAGCGTTTGTAAGCACGGCATAAGCGCCGATCTGGGTCTTTGCGTCTGCCGCCGAGCGGCGCACACGGTAGATCGGCGTGCTGACGGGTTTGTCGGTCTTGGCGGTCGTGGTCGTTGCTGTATTGCCGGAAATATCCTGTCTGTAACGTCTCCACGTCTCCTCGGAGCCGGTAGAGTGCAGCCAACCTACTGCGTTCGGGCAAAGCTTGCAGCTCACGTCGTAATGCCTGATAACATTTGCGGCAGGGATATCGTACCTC
>ONFG01000042.1 GCA_900317025.1 uncultured Eubacteriales bacterium
ACGGCAGAACGTACATCGCACTTGCAGTTTTCGGCGTTGCGGCAGTCGTTATCACCGTGATGCTCCTGCTCAAGAAGAAGTCGGAGTGATCCGAAAAATTGGCATAATAAAACCGCTTCCGTCTTGTACTGACCGGGAGCGGTTCTTTTTGTCTGTTTTGCCGTTAGCCGTGCGTCAGACGATGAGCCTGTGCAGATATTGCTGGTAGGGTATGCCGTAGTTGCGGTCCTCTATCTCTCCGAGTGAGTTTTCCAGTACGAACGAGATAAACTGAGCGGCTTTCCCGACGGCTTCGTGAATGTCCCCGCCCTTTGCGGCAGCGGCCGCGACAACAGAGGCGAGTATGTCGCCCGTGCCGCTCATGCTGCCGCCGAAGCGCTTCGCGCGCGTGACCGAAAAGCCGTTTTCGTCGGCGGTTAGGTTGGCGATATCGCCGCCGCAGTCGATCCCCGTAACGACGACCGTCTTCAGCTTTTCAAGGCTGATACTACGGCAAAGGTCGTTTATCGCCTCGAATATCTCGTTCTCGGGCAGCCGCGTAAGCTCTTCATAGCTTGCGCCGGAGAGCAGGCAAAGCTCCGTGAGGTTCGGCGTGATGACGTCTGCTGAGAGGGCGAGCCTTTTCACGCTTTCGCGAAACTCGCCCGAGCAGAACGGGTGCGCCCTGCCGCCGTCGCCCATGATCGGGTCGACTACGAGCCTTGCGCCGCTGCCGCACAAGCGGACGAGCTTTTCCGCAGCGGCAGCCTGAGCCGCGTTTGCGAGAAAGCCGATCGACAGAACGTCGAAGCGCGGCGATATCCTCCCGAGCGACGAGATCAGCTCGTCAAGCCCGCCGCCCAACGGGATCAGCGCGTGATTCTTAAAGCCCGTCTGCGCCGAAAGCACCGCCGTCGGCACAAGGCACACCTCCACTCCGAGCGCCGACATCACCGCAACGCCCACGTTTCCCGAGCAGTTCCCCAGCCCGGAAATGTCCGTCAGCAAAGCCGCTCTTTTCATCATCGCACCTCCCGATCTTCAGATTTCCATATCTGATTTTACCACACGATCTCCCGCGCGTCAATGTATTTACAAAACTGTATGCTTGTGGTATAATAAACCAGAGTATAAATGTTCGGGGGGGTCGGTATGACGACGATCGAAAAGGCCGAGTTCGCGGCGCTCGCCGTCGCTGCGGTGACGTTCTGCTTTTTGACGATCTATTTTTCGGCAAAGCTTCGCCGGGAACGGAGAAAACTCAATAAACGCATCAAAACGCTCGAAAAGGAGCTGAGATACGACCACCTCACCGGGGCGCTCTCGAAAAAAGCCTTCGCCGAGGAGGTCGAGTCCTCGATCGCCGAGTGCGGCGAGGGGACGCTGCTGCTCTTTGACATCAACAGCTTCCGCTCCGTCAACGATATGTTCGGTCACGTCGCCGGGGACGCGCTCATCAAGCGCTACGCCGCCAAGCTTCTGAAGGAGTTTTCAAAGGAGCTTGTGGGCAGGCTCGGCGGCGACGAGTTCCTTGTTTACATCTCCGGAAAATGCAGCCGCGAAGAGATTAACGCGCGCCTTAAAAAATCGGGCGCTGCGCGCTTCTCCGACAAGCCGACCCAGCTTCTCATAACGTCCTGCTGCGGCGCCGCTGCCGCCCCGCAAAACGGCAAAACGTTCGACGACCTTTTCGCCGGCGCCGATAAAGCGCTATATCACTCCAAAACGAACGACAACACGATCTCCTACTGCAAGGAAGAGTGAAAGCAGCGCACAAACCGCCGCGTACGCCGCAAACCGGAATTTGCATACCGACAGCTTTGAATAATTTAAGGTATGCCGCAGGTGTAAAAGGCAGAGCATCGCACAAACCTTGAGTGCGTACTGAAAAAAGAAAATTAACGAAAATTTTACCGGTTGAGTGTATCGTGTTTACAATTGAGAGGTAGAATTAACAGGGTGAACGAATATGTTCAGAAAACGAAGGATATTGCCGGATTTCTCGGAAGAGAAGATGCGGCAGAAGCCTAAGTCGAAGACAAAAAAGAGAAAAAGAAAAAAGAAAAAGCGCCTGACTCTCGCCGACCGCTTCAACAGAAGGTTTACCAGCATGACCGAGCTGAAAGGCTCGGTCGTTGAGCGCGAGATACCGAGCATCCACGGCGCGTATATGATGCTCTCGAAGAAGGAGCCGTATATCATCACCGCTTCGAGCAGTATCCGAGGCAACCGCCCCGACCAGCAGGACAGCTTCTACGTTACCGAGTCAAAGAAGATCTCGCCGTTCAAGCTCAACCGGTCGTTCGCCGTCGTCTGCGACGGTATGGGCGGGCTTGATTGCGGCGACAGGGCGAGTCTTACCGCCGTTTCGATGATGAAGCTCGGCGTGAAGAAGCTGCCGACAAAGCAGGTCGATATCCCGCACTTCCTCTCGGAGATGCTCGATTATATCGACTACGAGATCAGCCACTTCGAGGATCTCCCCGGCGACAAAGGCTCCGGTACGACGTTCGTCGCGGCTTTCATCGAGAACAGGCGGCTCTATTGGGCGAGCGTCGGCGACAGCACCATCTTCATGTTCCAGGACGGCACGCTCAAGAGGATCACCAGCCGCCACAATTACAGAATGTTCCTCGACAAGCTCGTCGAAAACGGCAAGATAACCGCCGAGCAGGCACAGCTCGACCCCCGCCAGAATACGCTTTTAAGCTACCTCGGCATGGGCGGCATCGCATACCGCGACATCAACTCGAAGCCGTATTTTATGAGAAACGGCGATATGCTCGTGCTTTGCAGCGACGGCGTTACCGATACGCTCTCAAATGACGAGCTTACGGATATAATCAAGAAAAATTACGAAGACCTCTACCGCTGCAGCCGCGAGATCACCCGTGCGGCCGCGGAGAAGAACAAAACGGCGCTCGACAACACGACCGTCGTTCTGATGCAGTATACGGAATGATAATATATATGATCTGAGGAAGGGAGGATCACGCTTGAAAAGATGTCTCAACTGCAGAAAAACGTATGACGACAGTCAGGCGGAATGCCCCCACTGCGGCTATAAGCCGAGAACGAAGACGATCGTGACAAGGCGCTTCGACCGCCCCCAGCGCATCGAGATCTCAAGCTCGTCTTCCGCGCCTAAGGGCAGAATGAAGCCGCAGAGCACAGGGAAAAAGAATATCTACGCCGCCTCGAGCCACTCGGGCGCGTTCTATATAAAGAGCGGCGAGCGCCTGAACAAGCGCTACTCCGTTATAAACGTCATGGGCTTCGGCGCGTTCGGCGTCGCCTATGAGTGCTTTGACAATTACACGAAGCAGCACGTCGTGGTGAAGGAGTATATGCCCTCCTACCTCGTTACGCGCTCGTCAAACGGGCGCGATGTCGAGCCGATCTCCGAGGAAGCGGAGGTCAAGTTCTCGATCGGCTGCGACTCGTTCATCGACGAGAACACGAAGCTTTCCGACAACCATGTCGAGTGCGTGCCGGCGCTGATCGAGTGCTTCCGCCAGAACAATACCGCCTACGCCGCGACCGAGCTTGTCGGCGGCGAGGCTTTAAGCTCGGTGCTGTCAAGGAAGGGCAAGCTTTCCTACGATACGACCGCCGGAATAATCACGAGCGTTCTGCAGGGGCTGCGCCGCTTAAACAGGCTCGGCACAATCCACGGCGACATCTGCCCGGAGAACGTGATCGTCGTTTCCGAGAATAAGACGTATCTCCTCGACTACAACCTCTCCGACTTCAACAAGAATATGTACACGCAGCGCGAGTCGGGAAAGCCGCGCCCCGGCTACAGCGCCCTTGAGATGTACTACAAAAATATGGAGATCGGCCCGTGGACGGACGTCTACGCAGCGGCGGCGGTGATGTACAAAATGCTCACCGGAATCGTGATCCCGACCGCCGTAAAGCGCAATACGAGCGATACGCTGACGCCCGTTTCAAAGCTCGGTGTGCCGATCAGCGCGGGCGCCGAAAAGGCGATGTTCAAGGCGCTGAGGATCGACTACGAAAAGCGCACCCAAAGCCCCGAGGATTTCCTCAACGGCTTCGTAGGCGACGGCTTCGACAATATTACCGCCGTCAAGGGCAGAAAGCGCCCCGAGCCTGGCGTTCCCACAAGGAAAACCGGCTACCGCGATGACGACTCCGGCAGCGGCTTCCTCAAAGGGCTGCTCGTGTTCCTCACGCTCGCGGTGGTCGCCGTTGTGATCTGGTTCTTCATCTCGGGCGTGTTCCCGATGCCGAAGGCGGTCAACGACTTTTTCGGGCTTTCCGAGGCGTCCCAAAGCGACTCCGACAGGAATGTCTCCGACTCCGACAAGACAAGCTCAAAGCCCGACGCCGATTCGTCCGTCCCCCTCTTCGACACCTCCGACGAAGACGTCGATACCGATACCGACAAGGATATCTCGTCCGGCGGCATATTCGACGGGCTTGTCAGCCGCGTAACGAGCGGTATTGCCGGCGGCATAACGAGCGGGATCAACAGCTTCATCGACGACCGCATGAATACCTCCTCTCAGGAGGATAACGGCGGCTACAACAGCTATGACGATGACGGCTACTATTACGACGAAAACGGCTACTACGACCAGGACGGCAATTTCTACCCCTACGAAGGCGGCTATGACGACGGCAGCGAGTACGACGACGGCACCTCCGGCGAGACGTCCGGCGCCGACATGAGCGAGTACATCGACAACACGGTCAGCACCGTAAGCGGACTGATAGAAGAATACCTGCGCTAAGACCGCGGGCAAAGCCTTTCCCGAAATGGGGAAGGCTTTTTTGTTCTTTGTATTAGGGTTTACAGCAGATTATATATATCAACTTCCTCGCTCTCGCGAAGAGCGATCATTCTGTTTTTCAGCTCCGAGAGCGTTATCAGCGTGCTGCTGCGGTCGCCAAGGTC
>ONFG01000043.1 GCA_900317025.1 uncultured Eubacteriales bacterium
GTTTGAGTTTGTATGAGACGGGATGACGCGCCTTGCGCGGCATCAGCGTGCGCAGCACGCGAATTTCAAATTAAAGCATTTAATTTGAAATTAGTATGAGTCTCCTATCTGCCCGTTATGCCGCTTGTTAACATTATAACACAATCTGAGAAAAAAGGAAACAGGTAAAAGCGACATTCTGCGCAAAAAAAGGAGCGCCCTAAGGCACTCCCTTGATCTTTTTTATTATCAGTCGAGAACGTAGATGTTAAGCTCCTGTCTGCCGAAGCTGTCGCACTCCGCCTCGCTGTTCATGTAGAGGTCTGCGACGATGTCGCCCGCCATGCAGGCGTCGCCCGTATCTTCAGCGACGGCGTAGCCGTAAACATAGCTGCCGTCTGCCGAGCAGATGTAAAGGCGCGTGCCGTATGGGATCACCGCGGGGTTTACAGCGACCGTGCCGACCCGGGGCGCGGTACCGGTAGCCTCTTGTAAGAGAAGCTATCGCCGCCGTTGTCGGAGCCTGTACCGAAATCGCTGTCGCTTGACTCGTCGCTTGCAAACGACCTTGTCGTTTCATGCTTCAAAGTCTTACCAAAATCCGCGAATACGGAGCTTGTTTCCTCCTCGCTTTTTTCTTCCTCCGCGATCTCCTTAGGCTCTTCCGTTACAGCCGCCTTCGTTCCGACGAGAACGATCTTATTTACCGGCTTTGTAACTACCGTGGTCTTGTCCTCTTTTTTCTCGACAAGCTCGCCGTTTACGTACTTTTCTTTGTACGCCGTCTCGCTCTTGCCCTCTTTGCCCTCCTGCTTCACCGTCTTTTCGCCGGCTGGAAGTGTGCTGCAAGCCTCTTCTATAACGGCAGGCTCTATCTTTTCCGTTTTATATGTCGTTCTGTAAAGCACCTCGTCAACGCAGATCTTCATGCCGCTTGTGACCTTTGTGCTCTCGCTGATGCCCTTGTTGCCCTCGCTGCACATTACGCAGCCGACTTTTTCAAGAGCTTCCTTGACCGTACCCTCCGGGACGTAAACGAGCTTGCTGCCGCCTGCCTTTTCGAGGTAGATCTTAACGCCTCTGACGATCGAGATGTCCGTCTTTTCGGAAAGAACGGTGTCAAGCGAAGGTGTGACAAAATCGTTCGGCGAAATCTTGATGCCTGCCTTTTCAATGGCCTGCGCCGCCGTGCCGCCCGTGATATTAAGGAACCTTGCACCGCCGTCCGCCTTTACGCTTACGGGAAACGCGCGCTTGATCTCGATGTTGATAGAATCGCCCGACTGCTCCGTCACGACCGTCTCGTCGCCCTTTTCAAGAACGATGCCGGCTTCGGAAAGAACGGCGTTGAGATCGTCGGTATCGGCAGCGACCGTGTAGGTCTGCGCGCCGTCGCTGATATAAGCTGTCTTGCCGTCGGAAGCCGCCGATATTACGGATACGGCCGCCGCAAGGCCGATAACAGCTACGGCTGTGAACTTCTTCAGCGAAGACATCTTATCGCTCGGGGCAGCGTGTCTTGCTTTCTTGTACGATGTTATCATAAAATAGTGTTCTCCTTACATACATACCAATTGGAGCCGCGCCGAACAAACACTGCGCTTTCCGATCGGTATCAAGCTGTAACAGCCTCCGACCAAGAGACCGCTTTACTCTGACAGCAGCGTGTCCGCCGCAAGAGACCCTTCGCCCAAAACGGATAACCCCATCCGTTCCGCCGGAATAACCCTATAGACCGGCAAAGACCGAAGGCGTCACAGACAGCCATCATCATAAGCTTCGCACCACTATTAAGTATTATACTATATCGGATTCGTCACGTCAAATAAATTACATATGTGTTATTTGTTGAAATTGCACAATAGTGTATTCTATATTTGGTGTCAAAACGCGGTTCAAACGCATTTTTCGACCATTTGTTCGCTTTTTCCACCCCCGCTGTATGTGCATTATGTAGAATCTCGATGAGTAACAAAGCGTAAATAGAGGTTTCTTTTATGCAAAAAATGAATAAATATTCGTAATCGATGTATATTCACCGTTTTCGACAAAAAAAGGTCCGAAAACCTCGCAGTTTGCACCCTTCTATGTGAAGTCTGTGTGAAAAGTCAAGTTATTAAGCCATTTTCGGGCGGCAAATCTCTTGTACTTTCCAACAAAGTAAGCCGTAATGTTTTGGATGCCGCGCTCGTCGATTTGTGTCATTTTTGTTCCAATTGAATATTTTCCAAAGTTTTTATTCGCTTATTTTTCACATTAGGAAATTTCAGGAGAGATAAAAAGCGCCTCGGCGGCGTTTTATTCTCATTGATAATTAAAACGTCCGCCAAAGCCCGCGAAATTATTGTACACTTTTCCCATTGGAGTTTCCGGACGTTTTCCGTTTCCTACAAGAGCGTAATTTTTTATCGAATTTTATAACGATTTGTTGCATTTTGCGATCTCATATTTCCTTTTTGTAGCCATGCCGCCTCTGATGTGCCGCTGCGATTTATTGAACTGCATCACCTTTTCGACCCCGGAATAGAGCGGCTTGTCGATCTCGCGCAGCCTGTAGGCGACGTCTTTATGTACGGTCGACTTTGAAACGCCGAAGTGCTTCGCCGCCTCCCTCACGGTGCATCTCGTTTCTATTATATACTGCGCCGTCTCGATAACTCTCTCAGCCAATGTGTCAGCCACGTCATTACCCCCAAAGATCATTTTGTCAATTTATATGCGCTGCTAAGGCGAGAAATGCTATTGACACAGGGGCGCAAAAATGATAAAGTTAGTATGTAAAAAATACGCAAGGAGTATATATTATGAAAAGGATACTTCCCGCGGCTCTGGCGGTCTGTATGCTGCTGCCCTCGGCATCGGCAGGCGCGGAGCCGGTCGATACCAATACGATAGAGATGACAGTCTCGATAAACACGCCCGACCTGGAGGGCGTTCACCTGAGCTTTAACTACGACGAAGCGAAGATCGCATTCGTCTCCGAGAAGCCTTACAAGGGTCACACCGCGATCGTCAGCGACTCCGGCTCCACCGAATGGAGCGTGATGCTCGACCCGGAGGGCGAGGCTCTCGTTTACGGCGACCCGCTCGTCACCTTCACCTTCTACGCCGACAGCACAGTTGACATTAACGAGCTGCCGCTTACGATAACCGTTACCGAGGCTTACGACAGCGCGTTGAAGGACATCGATCTCTACGGCTGCACGCGCGTTGAGATCGCCTCGAAGAAGGAAGCCGGCACATACGGAAACGTAAACGGTGACGGCTCGGTTGACGCATCTGACGCACTCGCGATCCTGCGCGCGAGCGTAGGGATTGAAAAGCTCGGCTCCTCCGAGATCGCGGCAGCCGACATAAACGGCGACGGCTCCGTCGACTCCACCGACGCGCTCGGCGTTCTGCAATACACAGTAGGGATACAAAACGAGGCAAACTCAAACGTTTCAAAGCCCGTGTATGAGACAGCGAACAGAACAGCGGCGCTCAGTGAACTGAAACCGTAAATCCACACCGAAAGGAAAGCATACATCATGAAGATCTATAACACACTTACAAGGCAAAAGGAAGAGATGGTGCCGATCACTCCGGGCGAATACAAGATCTACGCCTGCGGTCCGACCGTCTACAACTTTATCCACATCGGCAACTCTCGCCCGATCTGCGTTTTTGACGTGCTTCGCCGCTACCTCGAATACAGGGGCAACAAGGTAACGTTCGTCCAGAACTTCACCGATATCGACGACAAGATCATCAACCGCGCAAATGAAGAGGGCAGCGACTACCTCACCGTTGCCGAGAAATATATCAAGGAATATAAGATCGACGCCAAGGGGCTTAACGTCAGAGAAGCCAGCGTTCACCCCCGCGCAACGGAAAACATCGACGAGATAATCTCGATCGTCTCTTCGCTCGTTGAAAAGGGCTTCGCCTACAGAGCCGAAAACGGCGACGTTTACTTCCGCGCAAAAAAGTTTGACGAGTACGGCAAGCTCAGCCATCAGCCGCTCGACGAGCTTCAGGCGGGCGCGCGCATCTCGGTCGGCGAGGTAAAGGAAGACCCGATGGATTTCGCCGTATGGAAGGCAGCAAAGCCCGGCGAGCCGTACTGGGATTCCCCGTGGAGCAAGGGCAGACCCGGCTGGCACATCGAGTGCTCGGCTATGGCGCGCCGCTACCTCGGCGAAACTATCGACATCCACTGCGGCGGGCAGGACCTCATCTTCCCCCACCACGAGAACGAGATCGCCCAGAGCGAGTGCTGCAACGGCGCGCCCTTCGCTCACTACTGGATGCACAACGGATATATCAACGTCGACAATCAGAAGATGTCCAAGTCAAAGGGCAACTTCTTCACGACAAGAGACGTCGCCGCAAACTACGGCTACGAGCCGATCCGCTACCTCATGCTTTCGTCGCACTACCGCAGCCCGATCAACTACAGCATCGAGATCATCGAGCAATGCACGGCGGCTTTAAAGCGTCTTTACACCTGCCGCGACAATATCCGCTTCCTGATTGGTCACGCAAACGGCAGCCTCAAAGATGGAGAAAAGGACGTTCTCGCAAAGTTTGACGCACACCGCGCGCGCTTTATCAACGAGATGGACGACGACCTCAACACCGCAAACGCGATCTCCGTGCTGTTCGATCTCGTCCGCGACATCAACACTGCGCTTTCGGGCGAGCCTTCGGCGGAGCTTGTTACCGCTGCCGACAAGATATTCACGGAGCTTACCTCCGTTCTCGGACTTGTTTACAACGAAACGCTTGAAACAGGTGAAAAAGCCGACAGCGGCGTTGACGCGGAGCTTATCGAGAAGCTCATCGCCGACAGAACGGCTGCCCGCAAGGCTAAGGACTGGGCGACCGCCGACAAGATCAGAGACACGCTCAAGGAGATGAACGTCGTTCTCGAGGACACACCGCAGGGTGTAAAATGGAAGATCAATAATTAAGGAGCCACTGAATAAATCACGTTCTACGAACTGAGCACTCATCTTGCCGGCATCTTTTCGTCATATTGCACTCAACTCCCTTGAAATACGCCAGTATTCCTGCGGTCGTTTCGTGCAATCTGCCTGAAAATCTGACGGCGCAATATGA
>ONFG01000045.1 GCA_900317025.1 uncultured Eubacteriales bacterium
AAATTGCGCAGTCGGATTTCGTGGCAAATTGGACAAAAAAGCCGCAGTAATACTGACGTATTTCAAGGCTTTTGAGTTCAATTTGACCGAAAGATGCAAACAAGTTTGGTGCTCAGTCCGCAGGACGTGATTTATTCAGTGGCTCCTTTGTATTAGAGTATTATCAGCTCTTTCGGCAGCGTGGCGAGGTTGTCGCGGCCGTCTTTGGTAACGACGACCATGTCTTCAATGCGTACGCCGAATTTGCCCGGGAGATAGATCCCCGGCTCGACTGTGATAACCATGCCATCGCTTAAAAGCGTCTCGCCCTTGGACGAGACGAACGGCTGCTCGTGGATGTCAAGCCCTACGCCGTGACCCGTCGCGTCGACCTCGTATGCCTTTACGCCCGCCTTCACCTTCGCAAGCCCCATGAGCTGCGCTTTCAGCACCGTATCGTAGACCTCGCGCTGCTCGTCGCTCACCTGCCCGACGGCATATGTCCTCGTCATGTCGCTGTGGTAGCCGTCGTAGAGCGCGCCGATGTCGAAGGTGACGAAGTCGCCCGCCCTTACCTCGTTGTCGCCCGGAACGCCGTGGGGCATTGAAGTCTTCGTTCCCGTGATCGTAATAAGGTCGAACGAGATGCCCGAGGCGCCCTTCCTGCGCATGATGTACTCCAGCTCGAACGCAAGCTGCGATTCCTTCACACCGGGCTTGACCATGTTGAGCAGCTCGGTCAGCGACTCCTCGGCGATCTGCTGCGCCTTGCGGATCTTCTCGATTTCCGCCTTCGACTTGATGATGCGCTGCTGGGCGATCAGCTTGTCGAGGCGGTCGCTGCTCATGACGCGGCAGCCCGTGTCTTCGATCCTCTTTTCGAGGATATGCATATCAGCAACGGTCATGTATTCCGATTCGATAAGCAGGTCGCGGACTTCATACTTGCCTATAAGCTCGATGATCGCGTCGTAATACTTGTCATAGACGATGACCTCAGCGTTGCTCACCTGCTGCTGCGCCGCCTCGCCGTAGCGGAAGTCGACGAGCAGATACGCCTTGTCGCGCGTGATGAAGAGCGTGCCTTCGCTGTTCGGGAATTCGGTGAGGTAGCGGATATTCGTCTCGTGCGTGACGAGCGCCGCCTCGTGACCGGAGGGCGAAAGCTTCGACGAGAGCTTTTTCATCTTAATGTACTTCTGGAAGCGTTCAAGTTCGCCAGTCTCACTCATTTTCTGCCGCCTCGCTTTCAAAGATGTTCGAGAGCGCCTGCAGCGCGAGCTTGTAGCTGAACTTTCCGAAGCCGCTGATCTGCCCCCTGCAAACTGCGCCGATCACCGTTTTGTGGCGGAACTCGTCTCTCGCGTGCACGTTAGACATATGCACCTCGATTGTCGGGATATTCGGCACGCAGGCGATCGCGTCGCGGATAGCGTAGCTGTAGTGGGTGTAAGCGCCGGCGTTGATGATGATGCCGTCCTTCGTGCCGAGGGCGGAATGGATCTTCGAGATGATCTCGCCCTCGCCGTTCGACTGGAAGATCTCGATCTCAAAGCCGAGTTCCTCTGCCCAGCGGCGAACGTCCTCGTTGATCGTTTCGGCGGTCTCTGCGCCGTAGATGTTTTTCTCCCTCTGCCCCACCATGTTGAGGTTAGGGCCGAGGATAAAGAGTATGCTTCTGCTCATTTTATCTGCCTTCCTTTTGATGAATTTGATGTTTGGAAAAGACAAAAGGCGCGAGCAGTCTTGTGACCGCCCGCACCTTGATTTCGGACAATGGTTGTATAAGCCTATTACTTATACTTGCGCTTACGAGCTGCCTCGGACTTCTTCTTACGCTTTACCGACGGCTTTTCGTAAGCTTCCCTTTTGCGAACCTCAGCGATAACGCCGGCTCTTGCACACTGCTTCTTGAATCTTCTGAGCGCGCTTTCGAGAGACTCGTTATCTTTAATTCTGATTTCAGCCATTTATTTCCCTCCTCACTAAGCGCCGCAGCGAAAAACGGCACTGTTCTCAGACGTACCGGGTTACCCCCGGCGGCAAATCGCACCCGAACGCCGCTTTGCGGCCGCTCGTTAAGTGCATTCACCGATGCGCATGATAGGCACAATACGCAGGAGTTAATTGCACAAACTGCATTATTCATTTTACATTATAAAAAGGCTTTTGTCAAGAGGTTTTTTAAAAAAATTACCAAATCTCGGAATTTTTTTCTTTAAAGTACTAAAAAAGCAGCCGTCAGGCAGAGCTTTTTGGCGGTCTGACGAACCTTTTCCAAAAGGTCTGTCACAGGTCGGTCTCGACTGCCCTTCCCTCTTCGAGCGAACGCTTTACATCAATTATCCTCTGGTTTGACGAGCCGCGGAAATGCAGCTCCAGCGAGCGCAGCGCAAGGACAAATTTCCCGTCGACGAGGTAATCGGTCTGCTTTAAAAGCGCAAGCTTCCTGTCGTCGCCGCTGTCGATTATCTGCTCGAAGGTAAAGCCCGTGTATGTCAGCACGTCAAGCCCGCGCTTGTGTATCTCTTCGGCAAGCTGAGCGAGCGCTTCAGGCTGCATGAACGGCTCGCCGCCCGAAAACGTGACTCCGCGAAGAAGCGGGTCCTCGTCGATCGCCTTCAGGATATTTTCGGGGTGGCTGATGTAGCCGCCCTTAAAGTCATGTGTCTGCGGGTTATGGCAGCCCTCGCAGTTGTGGGGGCAGCCCTGCGTAAAGATCGTCATGCGAAGCCCCGGGCCGTCGACGATCGACTCTCTGATAACGCCCGCAAGGCGCAGCTCTTTCATTTTATTTGCATCTCCAATCAAAGTGATCTCGGCGTTGCGTCGTTCACGGCTGAGGCGAAGATCACGAGCGCGCTCTCGCCGTCCTTGCTCTTGATGAGCTTGTAAACGACGCGGATATCGGCGGCTGCGATCTTGACCGATAGAATGCTCTCGTTGCCGCTCTCGGCAGCGGCCTTGCCGACGCCGCCCTCGGATTTCTTGAACGGGTTCTCCTTGATCTTGATTATCGCCGCGCGGATAAGCGACTTATCGTGCTCCGAGAACGTGCTCATATCGGCGGCAAATTCCTTCAGATAGCGGACCATTACTTTCATTCAAAATCCACCCCCACCAAAAGCTGCTCGATGAGCGACGGCGCGTTCGTTCTCGCCGCGAACTCCTCCTGCGTGAGGAGGTTTTTCGGGTTTACGCCGTCGAGCCTGAGAGCCGCCGCGGCGACCGCCTTCATCTCGCTCAGCTCGTCGAGCAGAGACAGGTACTCGTCGGGCGCCATGAGGACGCACTCCGGCACATTGTTCTTGATAACGACCTTCGTTCCCGAGGTGCGCACCTCGTCGAAGATCTGCCCCGCATAGCCCTTATTGAGCAGGGATATCGAGACGGTGTTTTCGATAGCGCTTCTGACCTTACCCATTACTTTTCCTTCCAGCTTCCAAGCCCGAACAGGCACGACAAAAACGCCACGCCCGAAGCGGCCATTGCGATATAAGTTGTCTTCGTAACGTCCTCAAGCACATTGAAGACGATCGCCGTGACCGTAAGCCCGAAGCAGATCACGAGCAGCACGAGGGAGATGATAAAATTCTTTTTCATTGATACAACCACACCTTCATATAAGATCGAGGCAGCCGCGCTGCCTTATTTTACAGGTACAACCTTTATTATACACCAAAACCGCCATTTTTGCAAGTGCAGGCGGCGTGTCGCACCCCGGAGGGCACTTCAAATGCCTGCCAATCAGCCTGCGCCTTCGGCTTGACTTCTCGGGGCATTTTGGGCGCCGCTCACAGTTCCGATTTTACTTTTATGTAAAGCATAGCCCGTCTCCGCGCCGAGGGCTGTCCACTAAAACTATACACTTACGGCGGCGTGTCGCCACGGAAATCAACTTTCTTTAAAAAGAACATTAATTAAAGTTTTTCGCCAAGCCTTTTTTCAAAAAGGCTTGCCGCCGGAGGCATCGTTCAAGCCCTTTTAGGGGTGAATTCCCAAAACAGTCCGGTG